>SBEG01000014.1 GCA_009668975.1 Deltaproteobacteria bacterium
GGGTGGGGTAGAGGCTTCTGCTGGTGTCCCAAAAGCGGTATCGTACTTTTTTTGCTGCCGCGGTGGGCGGGTGTTTCGAATTGCCCGCGTTTTCAATCTGGCGCAGTGTGGGTGTGTTGTGTCTCAATATATAAGAGGTTCCGGGTAGGTTGAGGGTAGGGGCCTGAGTGTGTTGATTGGCTCTGGATTTTTAAATAAGTTTGCCCGGCAACTGGTGGTAAAATTGCTGTTTATGGCTTTGCGACAATCTTGTTGCCGCTAGTGCCTGCTTTAAGTGTTCTATATTAGAACTGTGTTCTCTCTGGTTACAATGTAAAAAAAGGTCTATACAGGTTAAATTTTCTGTTGTATGTTGTGCACGGTAAAAAAAGTCTCTAAAATGAACACTAAGCTGCATCTCCGAGTTCTGGGGGGTGTTGAAAAGACGTATTTTTTCACTGGCATGTATATTGCTTTCACAAAACGATGTTTTGGTAATAATTTTTTCAACAGGAAAGGAGGTGTAAATCAATTCGACACGAATCAATGTGTCGTAAAGAGAGTTTGCCTCATGCTGGTCTTTTTGATTGATCCCTGACGGCAATTCTCAGGGTGTCTCAAGAGCGCTGGCAGCTAGCTTGTCTGTTATGTAGGGTGAGGGGGAGAAAAATTCGCGCTGCCTGAGTATCGCGATTGAGGTAAGACCTCTGAAGGTGCTTTTCTGTTGTGTTTTTAGTCTCCCGTTAGTTGAGTACCCAGAGTTGGTGGAAACCTTCAGCTATGAAGGAGCGACCTATTTTTAATTACCATGAAGAAGGAGGAAAAGAATGAAGAGAGCTAAAATCAGTACTGCGATTATTGGTTTCCTGGGTTTTGCCGCCCTGCTTTTGGTGGCAAGCACTCCCGCCAAGGCAGCTTTTGTTGTCGGTGGCGAAAATGGCTGGCAGATGAGCTACGATGGTATGATCAACGTGTTCATGGTGTATGATGCCAAGGACCAGTTGCAGGATAAAAACGGAAACGTTCTTCCTGCTGCAGATACCGGCGTTGCCAGTGAACGTCAGTCTTTCCGTATTCGTACCGGTCTGCTGCCGAGTATTTTTGCTTTTAATGTAAAGTCTCCTACCATTGATGGTGTTGACTATGCTGCCAGGATTGGCCTCTATCCGCAGGTTCAGAACAACGGCACCAGGACCGGCCTCGGACCTGGCTCACCAATTGACAGCGGGACATCGCTCGATATTCGTGAGGTATTCTTCACTGCAGATGGTAAATTCGGCCAGTTCCTCGTTGGCCGTGCATTGAACCTCTATCAGGGTAAAAACATCCTTACTGACATGACTCTGATCGGTAATGGTGTGCCTCTCAATATGACTGGCGGCGGTGTTGACCTCGGTCATATCGGTTATGGCTACCTCTATACATCTTTTGGCCCCCAGTTCCGTTACACCACTCCTGATATGGCTGGATTCAAGGTCGCTTTTGCGATCGCGGACCCGAGCCAGATTGATGGAGCAACAACAATCAATCAGCCCCGTTTTGAAACGGAAATCTCCTATGCCAAGGAATTCGGTGGTGTGAAGATCAGCAGCTGGCTCTCCGCTCTCTATCAGGAAGCTAAATTCAATTTCTCTGAGCACAAAGTATCTAGTATCGGCGGAGCAGGTGGTGTTCAGGCATGGATGGGTCCTGTTGAATTGCTGCTCTCCGGTTTTGGCGGCAAAGGCCTTGGTATGACCCTTATTCAAGACGATGGCAATGCCCTTGACGCCGACTTGAAAGAGCGCACTACTTATGGTGGCTTGGTACATGCCTCCTATACTATCGGCGCAGCCAAGCTTGGTGCTCAGTATGGTATCAACTATGCTGACAAAACCGATAGAGATGCAGCAACTGTCGGGTTTAACGGCATCAAGTCTAAGCAGGCTGTTACCGGCGGCTGTTACTACTCCGTCAACAAGTACCTGACCTTGGTAGGTGAGTATACCTGGGCGCGCGATTCCTATTATGACAGCGCACGTCAGACCCAGAACATTGTCTCTCTCGGTACCGTTTTCGTCTGGTAGTCGTAAGGACATTCAAATGTAATGGTGACGCAGGGGCCCTGAAAGGGGCCCCTGTTTTTGTATCTGTAGTACTTATTGTACAGAATCTGTCCGCTACGGGTTGAGTCCAGACGGATGCCCTTTTTCTTTGACTTCCTCTGCTTTCTAGTGCTATACAGGTCACGCTAAACTGTTCGGGAATTATGACAGCTTCGGCGCTCTGCGCTAGTTTTTTGCATGACTGCCAAGAGGTTGCTGGCGGTACGATATTTCCTGGACTACAAGTCAAATTTTAGACAAGGAGCATGTAATGAATAATGATGCTGTTGGGTTTCCGCTACCGACCAACTTTTGGAAGCTAATGATCGTATTTATTTTTTGCGTTGGGTTAGTAGGTTGCTCCACGCTCAAATCGATTACCAGTAACACGGACAGTAAGCAGCTGTTCAAATCACGAGACCAGTTTGTCAGGATCATCAAGCAGGACAGTGTTAAGGGGGCTAAGACGCCGGTAAATGGCCATCCTGTTTCTCTTGATGAAGGGCAGATACGAATGGCTTTCAATTCGCTCGAATTTATGTCCCCGGGCAAGGAAGGCTCCTCGCCGGTTTTTGAAGAAGCTGAGCTTGATGTTCTTGCCCGCTATCTCCCGACAGCTTTATCTCAAGCCGGACCAGAAGAGGATGTGGCCTTTGCAGTGGTTGGAAACTTCAAAGCTGTTTACGGGTTGGCAAAAGAACAGATGTACACCTCCGGCCGGGTTTTTTATCGTGAAGGGAAGCTGAATATTATTTTCGGAGAGATCCATGGCAAATATTGGCCCAATGCGGATCGTCGTCTCTACCCGCTTGCCCCTGGTTCCCGTTCCAAACCTACGGTACACACCTGGGCTCTCTTGATTCAACCTGACCAGGAGTTTCATTCCGGTCCTGAAGGTCAGCGAACCGACTGGGTCGTGCTGGATCTCGCTTCGATGGAAGCGCGTGCTGCCATGGGCGAAAAGGCTGCCACTACCCAAGTGCCAGCGGCAGTTCCTTACTATGGCGCGCAGAAATCGGTTGAGGAGCGGCTGCAGATATTGAACGATCTTAAGAATAAAAAAATGATAACCAACGAGGAATATGAGCAAAAAAGGCTGGATATTCTGAAAGATCTCTGATTATATTCTGTCGTTAAATCACGCACAAGTTGACCATGTTCTGGTGACGAATTGCAATTTGATCGGCTCAAGAGCCTCAAACCTTTAACGGGTTTTTGCTTCTTGGGCCTTTCTATTTTTGATCAATCTCCATCAGTGAAAGGCAAGGGATAGAGGTGCCGCATTTCTTTAAAATTGCATAACTGATTATAACCACAAGGAAATAATACTAGATTTTTATTTTTAAGTAATGTATACAATGTGCAGGCATGCAATCAATGTTAGAAAAAGGTGGGTATTTAGCGGGAATAAAATGTTCGTGAGTCACTGCGCGGCTTAGTGCGATATCATGCAGAACAATTGAGCCTCGGTAGCTAGCGAAGGTAAAGGGGTTACATAGATGACAGCTCAAGTCATTCATCTGATTGAAGAAGCCTGGAACCGCTATATTACAAATGATGTTCTGGATGCCCACAAGCTGCGGCCTGAGGTTGCCCATTCCTGGCAGCGCTGTAGAAATTTCAAAGTTGACCCGTATGGACAGCAAGACACTGATATAGATGGTAACGAATTAAAGGATGTCCTGCAGGCATCCCAACACCTCATTAAGATAGCCCGCCCTTTCATCCACAATCTCTATGGTTTCGTCAAAGGATCCGGCTTTCAGGTAGTGCTGACGGACAATGACGGGCTGATCGTCGAAGCGATCGGAGACCCCGAGATACTGAAGAAAACCAAGCAGATACAGCTGTGCCCGGGAGGCCTCTGGAGTGAATCCGCTAAGGGGACAAACGCAATTGGCACGGCAATCATGGAAAAAAAACCGATCCAAATTTTTGCCCGAGAGCATTTCTGCCAACCCCATCATTATCTGACCTGCTCTGCCTCCCCTATTTTTGATCCCGAAGGCCAAATGGTTGGTGTCCTTGATATTACCGGGGACTATAAAGCATTTAACCCGCATACGCTCAGTCTTGTTGTTGCTGCGGTCAGTGCAATAGAGAACCAGTTGCGGCTTCATAAGACGACCAGTAAGCTCTATGTTTCCTACCGCTTTTCCAACACCCTGCTTGAAACCATTTCTGACGGAGTAATTGCGGTTGATAGCAATGGGGTGATTAATCAGTTGAATTCATACGGCGGCAAACTCCTCGGCGCAGATCCTAAGCTTTCCATCGGCAAGCATATCGCAAATGTTCTGAAGAAGCCCTCCGCAATCCTGCAGGTCTTGTCAACAGGTGTTGAATATCGAGACCATGAGTTGTTCAATGAGGACACGGGGAAAAAAGTAAATCAGTCTGTGTCCCCTTTGCGTGATGATACAGGGCGCACGATCGGGGCGCTTGCCATTCTGCGGGAGAATCGGGAGCGTCAGTCGGGAAGGCGGAGCGGTTCGCTGACGGCGAAATACGTTTTTGACGATATCATAGGGCAAAGTGAGTCAGTATCAAATGCCAAAAAATGGGGGAAAATTGCCGCCGGGAGTCCTTCGACTGTACTTTTGACAGGAGAAAGCGGAACGGGCAAAGAGCTCTTCGCACAGGCAATACATAATGGCAGTGCCCGTAAGGACCGTCCTTTTATTGCAATCAATTGTGCCGCCCTGCCCGATACTTTGATCGAAAGTGAACTGTTTGGTTATGAGGAGGGCTCTTTTACCGGATCCAAAAAGGGCGGCCAGGCTGGTAAGTTTGAACTTGCAAATGGCGGGACTATCTTTCTCGATGAGATTGGGGATATTCCTCTTTATACTCAGGTGAAGCTGTTGCGCGTCATCCAGGAAAAAAAGATCTCTCGAATCGGTTCTTCCGGCGAGATCAATGTAGATATTCGAATAATTGCCGCGACCCACAAGGATCTTAAGGAAGAGGTCCAAAGGGGAAATTTCAGAAAGGATCTTTACTATCGACTCAATGTTATCACCATAAATATTGCCTCTCTCCGTGACAGGATGGATGATCTCCCGTTATTGGCGAAACATTTCATCACAAAGCTCTCACTTAAGCTTAATCGAAAAAATATCTCCGCAACCGACGATTTCTACGACAAACTGAAAACATATAGCTGGCCCGGTAATATCCGCGAACTGGAAAACGCCATCGAGCGGGGACTTAACCTCATTACAGATAATGGCGTGCTGGTCCCTGAACTCCTGCATTTTGACAGTCCTGGACCGGCGAAAATTGGTGAGCGAATTACAGATGTAAAGTCTTTGAAGGATATCGAAAGGGATGCAATAGTTCAGGCATTAAATCTTTATAAGGGAAATATTCTTAAAGTTTCAGCGAAACTTGGTGTGGGACGAAACACCTTGTATCGAAAGATCAAGGAGTATGACATCAAGTAAAAATGATAGATTCCGTAATCCTGCCAGCGCCAGGTTCCCTCTCTTGGTTGTGACTATTTAACAATTCTTTCGTCTTTTACATTTTTTTGTCAATTTGCTGCGATACATTCCACAATTCTTCCACGTATATCGGTCAGGCCTTGCTACTGTCCGTCCGGTCAGCTTCGGTAAGGCATATTTCAAGTATCTCATTTTCATTCAGAGCCTTTAAATAAGCTGGATTGTTCATCCCCCCTTTTTTTCTATTCAACATTTGCCACCTCGGTATTGAGCCTGCGGTCAGTACAAAAATGAAGTAGCTGCGCCTATTAAGTTGAAATTCTGCTGACATGCCCCTGTGTTTTGTTCTGTTCGTAAAGCACGTGGTAAGAATCCGTGTTCCAAAATGATCTTACGCAAGTGTATTTGCTGTAATTATCTGTGTGCAGTGCCGGTAAGAAAAATAATGAAGAAAAGATTTCATCTGCCGTGAGAAATCAGCCGTAAAAAAAATTGTGCCAGCAAACCGTGTATTGTACTTATTTGATATTTTCAGAGTAAGGGCCGTCGCAGTAAAACTTGCTGACTCGTTGACGGTAAGTAATTGGCTCCTTTGTCGGGTAAAACATGCTAAGGCTTAGAAAAATAGAATGCCATTTCAAAATGAAATAAAAAATAGTTTGAGCACTTGACAGCCGATTTTAACTCGGTATGCTATAAACAATTTCGCAAAGATTGGAAGTCGGTAGTGCTCTATAATTAGACGACATGTTCCAAAATGGATTGGTTGAGTTGGCGGGTAATAAAAAACGAATGTTGCTTTTCTTCTATAATTCGGGCAATTGACAGAATCCTAAAAAAAAGTAGTTAGTGGCACCGGACTTGCAGTTAGTAAAACACTTGTTTATTGGATTCACATTTTTACCGAGAGAGGGGGTGGTAGTACTAAGAAGGGCATTGCAGTATTGTGTTCTTGTATGCTATTGTGCTTCTCGTTGATGTAGTAAGTGGGCATTTGCCCAGATGTGTTTTGATGGAAAAAAATAAAATATGGAGGATTGACAAATGGCTTTAGCAGAACAGAGTTTCTTTTTCTTTATCCCGACTATCAGTATTCTTGGTGTAGGTTGCTCTAAGGAAGCAGGCCCCAAAGCTAAATCCTTGGGCTTCAAAAAAGCTCTGCTTGTAACCGACGCTGGCTTGGCGAAAATGGGTGTTGCCGATATCATCGGTGGTTACCTGAAGGCCGAAGGCGTTGATTATGTTCTTTACTCCGGCGCTGAGCCCAATCCTACCGACATAAACGTACGTGACGGCGTTAAAGTTTGGAAAGACAACGGCTGCGACTCCCTGATCTCCTTGGGTGGCGGTAGCTCCCATGACTGCGGTAAGGGTATCGGCCTCATGATGTCCAACCCCGGTAAAGACATTCGTGACTTCGAAGGTCTCGATGTTTCTACTGAGAACTTTGTTCCTTACATCGCAATCAACACCACTGCTGGTACCGCCAGCGAAATGACCCGTTTCTGCATCATCACCAACACCGATACCCATGTTAAAATGGCTATCGTTGACTGGCGTGTAACCGCACAGGTTTGTATCGTTGACCCGGTCCTTATGCTCGGCAAACCGCCCGCATTGACCGCAGCAACCGGTATGGACGCTCTTACCCACGCTGTTGAAGCATATGTTTCTACAATCGCTGAGCCGATCACCGACGCATGCGCCATCAAGGCCATCGAACTGATCGCTAAAGCTCTTCCTCGCGCAGTTGCCCTCGGTTCCGACCTCCAGGCACGTGACGATATGGCATGGGCTGAGTTCCTTGCCGGTATGGCATTCAACAACGCTGGTCTTGGCTACGTTCACGCCATGGCTCACCAGTTGGGTGGTTTCTACAACCTGCCGCACGGTGTTTGCAACGCCATCCTGCTGCCGGCCGTTGAGCAGTACAACCTGATTGCCGCTCCTGCACGTTTTGCTGACATCGCAAAAGCAATGGGCGTCAAAACTGAAAATATGTCGACTATGGATGCCGCACAGGCAGCTATCGACGCTATCAAGAAGCTGTCCGCTCAGATTGGTATTCCGCCGAACCTCACCGTTCTCGGCGTAAAAGAGCAGGACCTCAAGGTTATGGCTGAAAACGCAAAGAAAGACGTTTGTCAGCTCATGAATCCTCGTACAGCTACTCTTGAGCAGGTTATCGATATCTTCAAGTCCGCAATGTAATTGTCTTGAAGTACATTGATTAACTCTGGGGGGATGGCGAAAGCCATCCCCCCAACTTTTATCTCCGATGAAAAACTGTTGTTTGTAATGGTTCCTTCCCTAAATGCCTGTACTCATGGCAATCTTCGACGCCGCCACAAAATTAAAGTGTATGCATCAAGAAATACGATGTAATAGAATGTTCTGAATGCTGCTGTATCCATCTGGACAAATTGTGTTTCAAAATTATTCGGTCTGTCTGTTATGTCATGTTTTGGTACACCATAGTATTATTTTTTTTATAACGTAATTGGCGGTATGGCGGTTGCTAAAGGGGAGGCAATGTTCTATCCAGCGTGGTTATTAATTTGAAAAGGCAAGGTTTCATCGGGAATTTTACTCGAAAATCAAACAAGGTTCCAAACTTCGATAATAATGATTTTATTTTTTTTCTGACTTGTGGTATGTTTCTTTCATTGTGTTGACCCGGGCAGTTTCAAAAATTGAAAAAAAGAATGGGAATGGAGGAAAGAATGGGAGACAAGATTATCCGTATTAACATGTCGAACCTTACTACTGCTGTTGAAGCAGTGCCTGCAGAGTGGGCTGGCCTTGGTGGTCGCGGTCTTACCTCGACTGTCGTTGCTAAAGAAGTACCGCCCATGTGCGATGCTCTCGGCAAATACAACAAGCTGGTTTTTTCACCGGGCTTGTTGACTGCTACTGCTGCTGCAAACTCTGGTCGTCTTTCCGCTGGCTTCAAAAGCCCTCTGACCGGTGGTATCAAAGAAAGTAACGCTGGTGGAACAGCAGCTCAGAAACTCGAAAGACTTGGCATTAAGGCTGTCATTATCGAAGGTATGCCTGAGAAGGATACATGGTACGCCATCCACATCGATAACAACGGCGCAACGATTAAAGAAGACGTTCAGTACATCGGCAAAGGTAACTATGAAGTCATGAAAGCGGTTGGCGAAAAAATGGGCGAGAAACTCGGCGTCCTTGCTATCGGTCCTGCTGGTGAATTCAAAATGGCTGCTGCCAATATCTCCGTAAAAGACCCCGATGGCAACATCCGTAGCCATGGCCGTGGTGGCGCTGGTGCTGTTATGGGCTCCAAAAAAATCAAGTACATCACCGTTGACGAGACTGGCGGACCTGGTGTCAGCATCGCTGACCCGGAGAAGTTCAAAACTCAGGCAAGAATCTTTGCCAAGGCCATGCTTGACCACCCCGTTACCGGTCAGGGCCTCCCGACATACGGCACCGACGTTCTGATCAACATTCTGAACGAAGCCGGTGGTCTCCCGACCAAAAACTTCCGTTTCGGTACTGTTGAGCATCCTGAGAAAATCTGTGGTGAGACCGTACACGATACCATCGCCTCCCGTCCGAACGGTGTGACTGCTCACGGTTGTCATGCTGGTTGTATCATCAAGTGCTCCCAGATCTATACCGACAAAGACGGCAAGTATATCACTTCCGGTTTTGAGTACGAGACCATCTGGGGCTTTGGTTGCGCTTGTAACATCGCTGACCTTGATGACATCGCCAAGAACGACTGGGTTATGGATGATGTCGGCATTGACTCCATTGAGGGCGCTGTTCTCATGAGCGTTGCCATGGAAGCCGGTATTATTCCTTGGGGTGACGGTAAGGCAACCTATCGTCTCTTTGACGAAGATATCCGCAAAGGCACTCCTCTTGGACGTATTCTCGGTAACGGTGCCGGTTCCGTAGGTAAAACCTATGGCCTCACCAGGATCCCGGTTGTTAAGAACCAGGGTATCCCTGCATACGATCCCCGTTCCGTAAAGGGTATCGGCATCACCTATGCTACTTCTACCATGGGTGCTGACCACACTGCTGGTTACACCATCGCTACTAACATCTTGAAAGTTGGTGGTTTTGTTGATCCTCTGTCAAAAGAAGGTCAGGTAGAACTGTCCAGAAACCTGTCCATTGCTACCGCAGCTGTTGACAGTACCGGTTTCTGTATCTTCGTTGCTTTCCCTGCTCTGGACATTCCTGAGTGTTTCACCGCTATCTACGAGATGATCAACGCCCGTTATGGCCTGAGCCTGACCGCAGATGACGTTGTTGCTCTTGGCAAGTCTATTCTCAAAACAGAGCGTGCATTCAACATGGCTGCCGGCATGACTAACCTCAGCGACCGTCTCCCTGAGTTCTTCGAAGAGCCTATCCCACCGCACAACGCAGTATGGGATTTCTCCGGCGAAGAAATTGATGAGTTCTGGAATTTCTAAATTCTTTCTTGTCATGATGTAGTATAATGCGGGCACTCCTTCTGGGGGTGCCCGCACTTTTATATGTATACTTAATTCTGCTTGTTGCCTATAATACCTCTGTCCCAAACAAGAATTGTGTGCAGTGCTGAACTTGTCTAGTCATATGTTTCAGGTGCGATTGCCCGTAGTTGTGGGAATGTGTCTGGTGTGAAAGGTTCCTGTATGTCTCTTGTTGATTCTTATGGTAGAAAAATAAATTATCTCAGGTTGTCGGTGACGGACCGCTGTAATTTTCGTTGCCTTTACTGTATGCCGGAAAGCGGCGTCAGTAAGGTTTGTCATCAAGAGATCCTGAGTTATGAAGAACTTCTGCTACTTGCTCGCACCGTTGTGCCTCTGGGAATTGAAAAAATACGTGTGACAGGAGGGGAGCCACTCGTTAGGACGGGAATTGTCTCTTTTCTCAAGGAAATATCGCAAATTCCAGAGCTTAGACAGCTGGTTCTGACTACGAATGCCTCTCTTCTTGAGGATATGGCTGTTCAGTTGAAGGCGGCCGGCGTCCAGCGCTTGAATATCAGTCTGGATTCTCTTTGTCCCGAGAATTTTTCCCGCATAACTCGCGGCGCTGATCTTTCAAAGGTGCTGGCAGGTATACGTCGGGCCGAAGAAATTGGATTTCCAATAAAAATCAATGTAGTGGCAATGCGTGGTGTCAATGATCACGAGTTCCTGGATTTTGCTGCTTTGACGATAGCAAAGCCGTATTCCATCCGCTTTATTGAATATATGCCCACTCAGCAAGACACCACCTGGGAATCACGTGTAGTTTCAGGTGAAGACATTCTGGCCCGCATTGCCGACAAATATACTTTACAGCCAGTTGTCCGGGGTGAAATGGCCGGCCCTTCTCGAGATTACAAAATTCCCGGTGCGCTAGGAACAGTTGGTGTTATTACGCCTGTTTCAGGACATTTTTGCCAAGACTGCAATCGCATCAGGGTTACCTCTCAGGGGATGGTAAAGAACTGTCTCTTTGCAGATGCGGAGGTCGATCTGAAGCCGTACCTGCGTGCTGGAAATGTCCCGGCCCTGCAGGAGATCCTGCGGAAAATTGTCACAGAAAAACCTGGTAAGTATCTTATTACGAACAAGGAACAATCCCATCAACCTTTTTCCATGTCAAAAGTTGGTGGCTAACAGATAAATTTACTCTGGAGAGCTAATTGTATGCCTGCTAAAGTGGTAGCTGTATGTGTCAGTGAACAGAAGGGTGAGCGAAAAAAGCCCGTGTCCGAAGTATTGGTCCGTGAAAATCATGGAATAGTCGGAGATGCCCATGCAGGAGATTGGCATCGACAGATCAGCCTTCTTGCGCTGGAAAGTATCAAAAAGATGCAGGCTAAAGGGCTTGATGTTACCACGGGTGATTTTGCTGAGAATATCACTACCGAGGGGATAGACCTTCCATCATTGCCTATCGGCACGAGGTTGGTCATTGGTGAGACCTTGAATGAGGTGACCCAGATCGGTAAAGAATGCCATACTCGCTGTGCGATTTACCATCAAGCTGGTGATTGCGTCATGCCTCGCGAGGGAATCTTCGTAAAAGTGCTTCGTGGAGGCGTCGTCAAGGTTAATGATCCCATTGAAATTGTTACAACTGACGTTGCCAACTGACAATCCCCTGTTGATAGATGTCTGTTTTCTTACATTTCCCCCAACAATAATGACTAGGAAAGCTGGTTTCTTCCAATGCATATGTAGGACCAGCTTTCAGCCATGTGAGTAAACCTCGATTATCCTGGATGCACAGATGCTCACTCTGATACAAAACGACCAAGATGTTCCTTCGGGAAAATTCCTTGAATGGCTTCGAGAATACAAGCTTCCTATCAGAATCATCAAGTCATACTCCGGTGAGGATTTCCCGTCTCTTTCGAAAACCTCTGCTCTCATTGTTTTGGGCGGCGCAATGGGGGTTCATGACAGCAGTCGATTTCCCTATCTTCTGGCTGTCAGGTCGTATATTCGGCAGGCGGTAATTCAGGAAGTGCCGCTCTTGGGTATTTGCCTTGGGGGCCAGTTGCTGGCGGATGCCCTAGGGGCATCAGTCCATTCACAGAGAAATGGAGAGTTGGGTATTCATTCAATTGAGGTTCTGCCGCCTGGGGCCTCTGATCCTCTTTTTCACGAATTACCCGAGATCTTTACTACTTTCCAGTGGCATAATGACAGTTTCGAAATTCCTGAAGGGGCTGTCTGTCTCGCATCGTCCGCAAACTGTGCTCAGCAAGCTTTTCGATATGGCGTACGTCAATATGGGCTCCAATTCCATCCGGAAGTCACCAGGGATATTGTTACTTCCTGGATTGAGAGTTCCGGTGTGGTTGATGACGCATCGTGGATTCTTGCAGACTTTATTCGAAAAGAGGAAGAGTATACCGCAGTCTCTCGTAAAATCCTGAAGAACTTCCTTCGTATAGCGCATCTGCTTCGCTGATATTTTGTCCCTATCTTCGACGAGTCCTTTTTTTCTACTTTTTTACTTTCGAACCCAATTGGAGGCATTCTATGCCGAGCACGGTCTATTTCTCAGATATGAGAACTTCAAAAGAGGGCAATCTCTTTGACAAAATCGCTAAGCTCATGGAAAAGAGTGGGCTTGCAGGTTTCGTACATTCCGGAGATTTGGTTGCGGTAAAGATTCATTTTGGAGAGAAGGGCAATCATGCTTATGTCCGTCCGGTCTTTATTCGGAGAGTGGTGGAAGAAGTCAAGAAATGCGGTGGCCTTCCGTTCCTGACAGACTCGTCAACACTTTACCCCGGTGAACGAAAGAATGCGGTTGCGGCCTTGACCTGTGCGGTGGAAAACGGCTTTGCCTATGCAGTTGTCGGCGCTCCCCTGATAATGTGTGATGGTTTGAGAGGGCAATCAGCGGTTGATGTGCCGATTGCCGGAGAAATCTTTAAAAAGGTCAAGATTGCGGCAGAAATAGTCGAATCTGATGCACTTGTTGCCGTATCACATTTCAAATGTCATGAATTGACCGGATTTGGCGGGGCTTTGAAAAACCTCGGCATGGGTTGTTCTAGCCGGGACGGTAAACTGCAACAGCACTCCACTTTAGGTCCGGTGATTAATGAGAAGTTGTGTACCGCGTGTGGGGCCTGCCTCAAGTCCTGCGCGCATGGTGCCATAATCGTGACCCCCGAAGTTGCCTGCATTGATCCTGACCTGTGCGTCGGTTGTGGCCGTTGCGTCTCGTTCTGCCCGCACAAGGCGGTATCGGTTCAATGGAATGAGGCAGCATCGGTGCTGATGAAAAAAATGGCGGAGTATGCCCATGGGGCAGTTTTGGGCAAGGAAAAGTCAGCACTTTACCTGAATTTCATTACCCAGGTTTCGCCTGCCTGCGACTGTTATGGGCATGCGGATGCGCCGATTGTGAACGACATCGGCATTTGTGCATCAACCGATCCGGTGGCACTTGATCAGGCCTGTGCGGATTTGGTCAATGCCGCCCCCGGTAACAGGAACACGGCCTTGCGTTCGGGGTTTGAACCGGGTGAGGATAAGTTTCGCGGCGTGTACCCTGACATCGACTGGTCAATCCAACTGGAGCATGCTGAAAAACTGGGATTGGGTACGCGAAGCTATGAACTGGTTTCGTTCTGATTTACTGTCAAGAGTCACGCAGGAAGGTATTGTTGCCGGGCGGGAGGTTGGTTTTCTCCTGCCCGTTTTATTTTGGTCTCATTATCCGGAAGGTGGAATGGAACGTGGCCGTCTTGACTCCCTTATCATCGAAGACCTCTGCCGTGCCCTTTATGGTTCGGTCATCCCTCTCGACAATGGTCGCAATTGCTCGGACCGTTCCGCTTCTGACCGGTGCATGAAAGGAAAGGGACAGCTCGACAGTTGCAAAATGGCACCCTTCGGGAATAACCGTTTTGATGGCCATGGCAACGGCGGTATCAGCCAGTGAGGTTACGGCGCCGCCATGCATCAGCCCTTTTCCCTGCGCCAGTTTGACCAGAAACGGCATGGAGAGAACCGCTCGGCCTTCGGCAGCTTCTTCAATCTTCATTCCCAGGTAGTGCTCGAAAGGTGCGCAGGCAATCCAGTCAGGGAGTTCGAACGGGACGGTTCCATCAGCAGGCATAGGTTCATCAAAATCGTCTGAGTACACAGTGGGCCTCCGTACGGCAGGGGTGTAATGCCAGAAGGGTCGCTCTGATTGGGCGACCCTTCTTTATTTAATGACTACTGCTACGTTTCAGCGGGGCTGTTTCAGGACTTTTACACGGTCTGTTTTTTTTCAAGAACTTCTTTTGCCGCTTCAACAAGATCCTCAGGGGTCAGGCTGAAATATTTGAGCAGCTCTTCCGCCTTTCCGGATGTGCCGAAACGGTCGTGAACGCCGACTCGCTTGATCAGGGTCGGGTGCTGTTCCGCAAGGAATTCCGCAACCGCGGATCCGAGCCCGCCTATTATCGAATGCTCTTCCGCGGTAACAATTGCACCGGTTTCCCTAGCCGCGGCAAGTATGATTTCCTGGTCAAGCGGTTTAATGGTCGCTATGTGAACGACACGAGCCGAGATGCCTTCCTTCTCGAGCTGTGCCGCGGCCTGAAGTGCCTGAGCAGTCATGATGCCTGTGGTGATAAAAGTCATATCGGTACCGGCAGCGAGTTCGCACCCTTTGCCAAGAACAAATTGATAATCGTCCGGGAATACCGCTGGGACCTTATTGCGCCCAAGCCGGATATAGACCGGTCCCTTGTGCGCTGCCGCGGCTGCGACCGCTCCGCGCGTGTCTGCGGCATCGGCCGGTACAATGACCGTCATATTTGGAATGGCGCGCATGATAGCGATATCTTCCACCGATTGGTGTGAGCCGCCATCTTCGCCAACGGTCACTCCACCGTGGGTGGGGACAATCTTGACGTTTGCCTTTGGATAGGCAACCGATTGCCGAATCTGTTCCCAGGCCCGGCCTGCCGCAAAAATAGCGAATGTTGAGACAAAGGGGATTTTACCCGCAGCGGCAAGACCGGCCGCCGTACCAACCATATTGGCTTCGGCTATCCCCATATTAAAGAATCGTTCCGGAAATTTCCTGGCAAAAACGGCTGTCTTGGTGGAGCCGGACAGATCCGCATCAAGTACGACAATATCTTTATTTTCTTCGCCCAGCTGTGCGAGCATCTCGCCGTAGGCGTCCCTCGTAGCCTTCATGGTGCACTTCCTCTCTTTTTCTCGGTTACTCGAAACAGCCCAGGCACATGAGGGCTTCGTTCAGTTCCTCGTCATTGGGTGCGACACCGTGGTACGATGCCTTGTGCTCGAAACGGGCAACTCCCTTCCCTTTAACGGTCGTGGCAACAATCATGGTCGGTTTTCCCTTGATGTTCCTTGCCTGTGCAAAGGCCTCTACAATTGCCTTCATGTCATGACCGTCTATCTCGATAACATGCCAGCCAAAGGCACGGAATTTATCGGCGATCGGGAAGACATTCATGACCTTTTCCACTTCGCCGTCAATCTGCAGCGCATTGGCGTCGACCAGTGCGCAGAGATTGTCCAGTCGATAGTGAGGAGCCGCCATTGCAGCTTCCCAGACTTGTCCTTCCTGCAGTTCCCCGTCTCCCATGAGAGCATACACTCTGCAGCCCTTGTTGTTCAGGCGCAGGCCCAAGGCCATGCCGTTTGCCATGGAGAGACCCTGGCCGAGTGACCCGGTGCAAACCTCAACCCCCGGTGTGCCCTTGCTGTCAGGGTGTCCTTGCAGGTGACTTCCCAATCGACGAAGCATCATCAGATCTTCTTCTGGAAAATAGCCGGCCTTAGCGAGGGTCACATAAAGTGCCGGTGCCGCATGTCCCTTACTCAGGACAAAACGGTCACGCTCTTCCCACTGGGGGTTCTCCGGGTCATGGCGCATTTCGTGAAAATACAGGGCGGCGACAATATCAATTGCCGAAAGTGAGCCCCCGGTATGTCCTGACTGGGACTTGTGGAGCGTTTTAACGATTGAGACCCGCAGTTCGCGGGCCTTTTCTACCAATAGTTCAATCTTCTCTTTCTCCAAAACGGGTCCTTTCTTGCTGTGAGACTGCTCTCAGTCTTTCGTAGAAGCCAGATATTCGAAAATAATTTCATCAAGTGTTTTTTCGGGCTGGGTATTTTTTTCCTGCTCGGAAGGGGAGGCTGCAGGGAGTTCGGTTTGGGAAGCTGTCGGGGAAACCGGGGAAGACTCTTGTGGAGAGCCGGCTTCGGGGATGGAAGCGATGCGACTGTCGAATTCTCCGGATTTCAGACGGCGGAGCATCTCCTTGTGCTGCTCTTTCATCAGGTCTTCGACAACCTTTTCGAGCATATCCGCCGTGATGATGTCGGAATAATCGGTTTTCTTTGAGGCAATGATGCTCCCACCGCGATAAAGCAGGGTCGTGATCAGAGGATTCCTGATACCGCTGTCTTCCGTCTGGATGTGGAAGGCCACACCTTTGTAAAAAATATTGTGATTATACCCAGGTACCATGATTGTTCGTGTTCCTGACGGCGATGTCGGCTAATTCCAATTCCCTTATCAAGGCCCTCTCTGCGTTGACTCGTCTTCTGCTGCTCAAGGTACTTTCAGTACGCCTCGCAGCCTCATTCCTCGCCGCCTTGAGATCATCCTTGATCTGGAATTGGTATTCATTGTATGTGCAACCGCAGCGAAACCGCTGCTGCCGGAAAAAATAGCATGCTGAAAAAAATGATGCAAGAAAGAAAAAACTGAAAAATCAGCTCATTAGGGTGTTTTCTCGAGAAGGTCCTTAACCCTGGCAACTGCTTCCATGGCGTCCCGGGCGTACAGATCGGCGCCGATCTCCTTGGCGTAGTCCTCGGTTACGACGGCCCCGCCCACCATGGTGAAGGTTTTTACGCCTTCCTCGTGAAGCTTGCGGATAACGTTTTCCATTTCAGCCATGGTTGTGGTCATGAGGGCGGAGAGGCCGACCGCATCGACCTTTCGCTCCCGTGCTTCCTGGATAATTCGTGCTGCGGGCACGTTTTTCCCCAGGTCAATAACTTCAAATCCGTGATTCTCCAAGAGCGTACAGACGATGTTTTTGCCGATGTCGTGAATGTCCCCTTCAACAGTAGCCATCAGAATCTTCCCCGCGGTGGCAAAGGAGCCCTGGTTCATTTCTTCTTTGAGACGAGCGAAAGCGGTCTGCATTGTCTCCGCGGAAAGCATAACCTGGGGGAGGAAAACCTGGTTCTTTGCAAAGCGGCGTCCCACCTCTTCCAGTCCCGGCAGCAAGCCTTCGTTGCTCACTTGCAGTGGGGTGAGTCCTTCACCCAGCGCCTGCTCAACGAGCTCGCGGATACCTTCCTTGTTGCCATCGATAATGGCGCGGGACAGGAGACCCTTGATATCGAGTGGCGTGGCGGGAGCCTGTGCCTCGGAGGTATCTGTGGTCTGCTTGTCACGGTATGCCTCGATATAGCTTGCTGCCCGGGGATCTTTCTGCAGCAGAACCATGGCTGCCCGCCAGACATCCATCATTGCCTGTTCCTTGGGATTGATGATCGCGGCATCGAGGCCGGCCTGCAGGGCCATGGCGAAAAAAGTGGATGAAATGAGCGGACGCGAAGGGAGGCCGAAGGAAATGTTGCTTACCCCAAGTACCGTGTTCAGGGACAGACTGTCCTTGACCTGTCGAATGGCGGCCAGGGTCTCAACTGCCTGCTTCTGTTCGGCACTGACCGTGAGGGTGAGGCAGTCGATGATGAGATCCTGCCGGGGAATACCGAGTTTCCGTGCCGCGTCGAGAATCTTGGCCGCAACGGCTGTTCTCCCGTCTGCGGTTTCCGGAATACCCTTCTCGTCCAGGGCCAGGCCGATAACCGCCGCACCGTACTTCTTTACGAGAGGCAGTACGCGCTGGAGGCTCTTTTCTTCTCCCGTTACCGAGTTGATCAACGGTTTGCCGTCAACGGCCTTGAGCCCTCTTTCGAGCGCTTCCGGGTTGGAAGAATCCAGTACCAGCGGAACGGTAACTGCACCGGAGACGCAAAAAACGGCTTGCTCCATGGTGGCAGGCTCGTCAATTCCCGGGGTGCCGACATTGACGTCGAGCAGCGTTGCCCCGGCAGCTGTCTGCTCGGCGGCTTCACGGCGAATATAGCTTATCTTGCCTTCCCGCAATTCGGCGGCAAAGGCCTTTTTTCCGGTCGGATTGATGCGTTCGCCGATAATGGCGGCCGGTTGGTTGTCGCCGATTGCGGCAATCCCGGAGCGGCTGGAAAGCCAGGTTAGCCCTGGCTCGGCGGCGACAGCTGAGAAGGGCCGCTCTTTGCCCTTGAGTGCGTCACGTATGGCGCGGATATGTTCCGGAGTGGTGCCGCAACAGCCACCGATTATCCTGACGCCCAGTTCCAGCATGCGGTCATGATAGGCCGTCATTTCTTCCGGCGTTCCGGGGAAGATGGTCTTTCCGTCCTTGAGGATCGGCAGTCCGGCATTTGCCTGGGAAATAAGCGGACGTTCAGTTACGCGCCGCATGGAACGGAGGATCTCGTAGATTCCGTCAACGCCAAGTCCGCAGTTGGAGCCGATAATGTCGGCGCCCACGGCATCAAGGGTGATGGCTGCCGCCTCGGGAGGGGTTCCGAGAACACTTCTTCCCATATCGTCAAAGGTCAGCATGGCAATGATCGGAATGGTGGCGGACAGCTCTCTGATGGCGATGACGGCGGCCCGGATTTCCTTGATGTCGAGAAAGGTCTCGAGGGTAATGAGATCCGCTCCGGCCTCGATCAGAGCTTCGGCCTGTTCCCGGAAAATGGCAGCCATGGCATCGAAGGAAAGATCTCCGACCGGCTCGACAAATTTGCCGGTCGGTCCGATTGAGGCAGCGACGTAGGCGGAGTTACCGGCAATCTCCCGCGCAATCGTGACGCCGGCCCGGTTAATTTCCCGAAGGCGACCTTCCAGCCCATAGTGAGAGAGTTTTTCGCGGTTTCCGCCAAAGGTGTTTGTGACGATAATGTCAGCCCCGGCATCATGGTAGGCACGGTGTACTCCGGCAACTACCTCGGGCAGGGTGAGGTTGAGTTCTTCCGGGGATTGCCCCGGTTTGAGGCCCCGTTCCTGGAGCATGGTTCCCATGGCGCCATCCAGTACGAGGATTCTTTCCCTGATGACTTCCAAAAAAGGGGCTTTCATTTGTCGGTTCCTCCGGGTGCGGTAATGGCTGCCGGGCTAGCGGGAGATCCATCGATTGAACTGTTATCCTGGTCTTTTTCCATTTGAAAGTCCGGCTCCAGCGGTTTGTCCAGTTGGAGGTGGCCAGCCAGAGTGGCGACGTTCCGGCCTTCAACGAGAAACTGGACTTTTTTTATTGCCGGGAAGTTGAATGTTACCGTATTGACCATTGAATACGCTGCGGTCATTTCCGCGGAACTGCCATTCGGCAGTCCCTCAACAAGGGTTGTGTCAAGATCAATTACCGCGGTATCACCCTGGATTTGAATCGAACGGAAAGTACTGTTCTGGGGAATGGTCGCTGCCAGGTCACCAAGGGGTCCATTGGCAAGTTCCTCCAGGATGGCACGGATGCAGGGGGAGATGTCGGTACTGCAGGACCCTTCGATTTCACGGGCTTCGCGGATAAACCCGCTGCCGTCGGTGGCTGAGAAAAAGAGTGTGACGGGAACGGTCCCGGCCGGCTTCGGCAGCACCGGGCCCTGAGGCGTCTGGTGTCGTGCCAGGTATTTGTGCAGCATCATTGAGCCAAGCATGACCGCCGCGGCAAGAAATGCTATCAGCAATACCGTTCGTGCATAAAAATGTTTTTTGGGCCGGGTCCGTTTCATCATGTTGCACATCCTTCTTTTTCGAGTACCACTTGGTGGACGTCATGCAATGTTTCACCGAGGAAACGATTGCCGACTTTGAGAAAACCCGCCGGTACGTCGGTTACGAAGTAATGGTGATTGCCTCGTTCCGCGGGCGGCCTGATCAGACCGGAGTTTCGCAGAATTTCCGCAACGGTGCGGGCGGTTTCCGCGGCCGAATCGACCAGTTGTACGCCTTCGCCCATGGTTGCGGCAATAGTATCCTTCAGTATCGGGTAGTGGGTGCAGCCGAGAACCAGGGTGTCGACCCCCTCGTTTCTTAAACCTCGCAGGTATCTCTCCGCGGTGAGGCGGGCAACATCGTTATCGATCCAGCCCTCTTCCGCCAAGGGAACGAAGAGTGGGCAGGCCCGGGTGACGACCTCGATTTCTGGGTTGATTCTTTTGATCGCTTTTGAGTAGGCACTGCTGCGGATGGTCCCGTCGGTGCCGATGACGCCGACTTTTCCGCTTTTCGTAACGGCAGCGGCCCGGCGGGCTCCCGGCTCTATGACACCGACAATCGGCAGGGAAAACCGCTTTTTCAAAGCTTCGAGGGAGACGGCAGAGACGGTGTTGCAGGCCGCAACCAGTAATTTGATATCCCGCTGCACCAGGAATGTCGTAATTTCCATGGAGTAGCGGGTTACCGTTTCCGGGGACTTGGTTCCATAGGGGACCCGTGCGGTGTCTCCCAGGTACAGGGTGTCTTCCTGCGGCAAGGATTTGATTATTTCCTTCAGAACGGTAAGTCCGCCCACACCTGAGTCGAATATGCCGATTGCTTTCCAGGACACGTTGTTCAGACCTTTATTTTTGGTGGCTATCTCATTGTTCCGGAAGTGACCTCACGTCAGGCTTCAGGGCATCTAAGAGCTTGATTGAACTGTAAAGAATTCCAGCGCTAAATCAGTAAATTTAATATGTATTTACCGATTTTGTCAAGGGGATTGTCGTCCCGGGAGTTCCCTCTTCCCCGCGAGCCGCTTTATCGGCAATATTCTCCTTTAATTGCAGGCTGAAATTTGCTATTGATATAAAGATTATCCGTAGGAGGATGTGAAATGGAAAAACAGGAATTGCTTGCGAAAACGAAAGAAACACTCTCTCCATTTGAAACGGAAAATGTCATCAAGTTCTTACAGCAGATCACCCTGAAAAGTGCCATGGAAAATCCCTGGCTGATCGGGGCGTTCCTGGTCATATTTTTCTATGCGGTTATTAAACGCTCGAAGTTTGTCCTTCTCGGGCTCTTTTCCGTAATCTCCGTCATGCTACTGGTACGTTTCGCCTTTCCGCCAGCGGGTGAGGAACTCAACCTTTCCTCGACCCTGCCGTTTGTCTTTGGTGGCTTACTGATCGGCGGAGTGCTGCTTTACTTCAATTTTGTCAAGACCGAATAGGACCGCGTGAACAGAACCGGATTTACCACAACCATTCCCCTGGAAATACTCCTTGCGGCAGAGAGAATCCCTGTCGATCTGAATAACCTTTTCATAACCGGCGGCAGGAGCCTGGAACTCATCGAAGCGGCAGAGGCGCAGGGATTCCCCCGCAACATCTGCGGTTGGATCAAGGGCATCTATGGCGCCGTGATCGAGAGCGGCATCCGCGAACTGGTGGCGGTCACCGAAGGAGATTGCAGCAATACCCGGGCGCTCATGGAGGTTCTCTCCCTGCATGGCATCACGACCATCCCCTTTGCCTACCCCCATGACCGGAACTCCCAGGCGCTTCGTGACGAAATTGAAAGGATGATGGCACACTTCGGTGTTGGCTGGGATGAGGTGAATCGCGCCAGCGAGAGTCTGGAGTCCGTCCGGCGAAAAATAGCGGAGATTGATCGTCTGACCTGGGAGGATGGGCTCGTCTCGGGAGCGGAAAATCACTATTTCCAGGTGGCATCCTCGGATATGAACGGCTCTGCGAAAACTTTCGAAGCGGAGGTTGACCGGTTTCTCGCTGAAATAGCCGGCCGTACTCCCTATCAGGACAGCATTCGCCTGGCGTATGTCGGGGTCCCACCCATCATTGATGACCTCTATCCTTTTTTCGAATCCCATGGCGCACGAGTTGTTTTCAATGAGACGCAGCGGCAATTTTCCATGCCGTACGGGATTCGCGATCTGGTGGAGCGCTACCGGGCCTATACCTATCCCTATGACATCTTTTACCGGTTGGCGGATATCAGGCAGGAGATCAAGAAAAGACGGGTCGATGGCGTGATCCATTACGTCCAGTCCTTCTGTTTCCGGCAGATTGAGGACATGGTAGTGCGTCAGCAGCTTTCCCTGCCGATTCTCACCCTGGAGGGTGACAAGCCCGGACCACTAGATGCCCGGACGAAAATCCGCATCGAAAGTTTTCTTGAACTATTGGGAGAGCAAAAATGAGGATCGGTATCGACCTTGGCAGCCGGAAGGTAAAGTTCGCCCTCGTACAGGAGGGGAAAGTTGCGCGCCGGGAGAGTTTTGATACGCTGTCCTTTTATAAGCGCTTTGGACGGATGGACGGGGATGACCTGACCTTCGACCTGGCCGGAACCGGCTTCTTCTCTGCCGAGGAGCTGGCAGCCGCTGCCATTGTCGCCACCGGTTATGGCCGCAATACCCTGAATCTGAAAGGTGTCAGGATTGTCTCCGAAATCAGGGCCCATGTCGCCGGTGCGCTTTTTCAGACCGGGCTGCGGGATTTCACTCTGCTGGACATGGGCGGACAGGACACCAAAGTTGCCCTGGTGCGCAACGGCAGATTGCAGGATTTTGTCATGAACGACAAATGTGCCGCCAGCAGCGGCCGTTACCTGGAAAACATGGCGGCAATTCTGGAGGTTGACCTGAACGAGCTTTCTTCCCACTGGGCTGAGCCGGTGCGGCTTGATGCCACCTGCGGAATTTTCGGCGAGTCGGAACTGATCGGCCAGATTCTGCGCGGGCATCCGGTGGCCCGTCTCTGCGCCGGGGTCAACCAGACGCTAGTCAAACGGGTCATCCCGATGCTCAAGCGTTTTCCGTCCGATACCATTGTCCTGACCGGTGGCGTGGCTCTTGATCGTGCTCTGGTCAAACTGCTGGAAATTGAAGGATTTTCTGTTATTGTTCCGGACAGTCCGCAACATAACGGGGCAATTGGCTGTGCGGTGATGGGGTAGGGTTCCGTACGAATCCTTCCAACTGGAAATTATGCAGATTTGCAATCAAGATGGCATTAAATCGTAGGGTGGGTTAGGTTGATTTCAGCCGTAACCCACCGAAACACTAGTACAATGTATCAGCTAAATTCAACCCCCCCTCAGTCCCCCCTTGACAGGGGGGAAGCCTTGAAGTCTCCCCTGTCAAGGGGAGGTTTGGAGGGGTTGCCTGCGAAAATCAAGTGTTACGTGGCTCCCAGGGAGATACTACGATGAAAATCAGCTCTAAAGACTGGATGTTTATTGCCCTTGTGGTCGCGGTCCTTGTCATTATTATCCTGATTTCGGGAGAGGAAACGACCAAAAAGGTTCCTTTTGACGAGCCTCATCGCGCCGCCTATGAGGTTTTTAAAAAAACCGGCAGCAAGAGTGAAACGGAAAAGGGCTGTGAAGCCTGCCATAACGACACCCTGCAGCCTTTGCCAAAGGGGCACCCCCCGAAGAACCGCTGCCTCTTCTGCCATAAGATGAAACAGCTTGCCCCGTGAGCACGCTGAATCTTACCAGGTCCCTTGAAGAACTGGTTGCGGATATCGTCTGCCGGGTTGAAGACTTCCGTCACATCGAGCCGGCAAAGGTTCTTCTCTGTGTTTCCTCCACCCGCGGCGGCGGTGTTCACGGCACCTATGCAAAGATTCACCCGCTGCGCTTTCCGGGCGGTTCACGCAGCCGGGAAGTGAGGCGGGCCCGGCGGGTCTTTACCTGCACCATGCCGGCCGTGACCCACCGGAACAATGAAATACTCTACATCATCTATTTTCTCGTCCCACGCTTTTTCAATCTCTCCCTGCGCGAGAAACTGGTCACGGTTTTTCACGAGCTCTATCATATTTCTCCCGACTTTGACGGCGATATCCGGCGTTTCCCGGGCCGGAACTTTGCCCATGGCAGTTCCCGCAAACGCTATAACAAGCTGATGGAGAGTCTGGTGGACGGCTACCTGCAGGGGGAGAAAACACGCGAAAAACTCGAATTCCTTGAAGGTGACATGGACGCTCTTCGCGTCAAGTATCAGACAATCGTCGGGAGAAGGTATCCGGCGCCAAAGATGCAGATTCAGGGCTGATTCCGCGATTGGCCGGCTTCGCGCATCGAATTCAATACTATTCCAGATGAGGACGTCTGCAGATGCCAGTGGTGAAGATTGCCGACAACGGAAAGTTGACGCTGCCCGAGGATATCCTGGAAGGACTGGGGCTTGCAAGCGGCGATTCCGTCCTGATCGAGATGGACGGGCAACGGGCTGTTTTGTCCCGCCCGCCGGCAGCATCCGGGCCGGGCGTGACGGAGCGTCTCAGGGACGCGATCCGTCGAAAAAACCTGGAAACCCCCATGCGCTTCATCAAGGGTGTCGGTCCCAAAATGGCGGAACTGCTCGCGCGAAAAGGAATACACACCGTGGAAGATGCCCTCTACCTTCTGCCGAATCGCTACGAGGACCGCAGGAAACTTCGCCGGATCGCGGAGCTGCGTCCCGGCTGCGTGGAGGTGTTTTCCGCCGAGGTGAAAACCGCTGATTCCGTTGCGAGCAAAGGGGGGCGCAGGTTTTTTGAAGCGCTGGTCAGCGATGACAGCGGCAGCCTGGTGCTGAAATGGTTCCAGTGCAACCCCCGCTACATGCAAGGAATCTGGCAGCCGGGCAAGCGCGGGATCTTCACCGGAGAAGTGGTAGTGTATGGTTCCCGCAGGGAAATCCACCATCCGGAAGTGGAATGGCTCAAGGCCGGTGACGACGTTGCTGCGCTGGTGGCCGGGGACCCGGTAAACTTTGGCCGGACCGTGCCGTTTTACCCGCTTACCGAGGGACTCCACCAGAAATCCCTGCGCAAGGTGCTGAAAGAGGTTGTTGATACCTATTCCTCGTCACTCACCATCCAAGTACCCGCTGCGATTGTGCGGCGGCGTTCGCTGCTGCCGGTCTCCGCGGCGCTGCAGGAAGTTCATTTTCCCGGGGATGCCGCCGACCTTGCCGAACTGAACAATCATGCCTCACAGGCTCACCGGACGCTGGTCTTTGATGAACTCTTTTTTCTGCAGCTTGGTCTGGCCATGAAGAAGCAGGGTACTTCCTTTGAGGAGGGCATCTCCTTCACCATCACGCATCAGCATACCCGGCCCCTGCTCAAGCTGCTTCCCTATGCCCTTACTGCCGCCCAGAAACGGGTTCTCTCCGAGATCAAGGAAGATATGGCTTCGCCCGGCCCCATGTATCGGCTTGTGCAGGGCGATGTGGGCAGCGGCAAAACGATTGTTGCGCTGCTGTCCGCCTTGCTCGCGGTGGAGAATGACTGTCAGACAGCCATCATGGCTCCCACGGAACTGCTCGCAGAGCAGCATTACCTGAATATCCACAAGCTCTGCGAACAGTTGGGAATCACGGTTTGCCTCCTCAGTTCCGCCATCAGGGGGAAGGCGCGGGCTGCGACGCTGGCGGCAATCGAAGCGGGCGAGGTGCAGATTATCGTCGGGACCCAGGCGGTTATCCAGGAAAAGGTTGAGTTCAAGCGCCTCGGACTCGGGATTATCGATGAACAGCATCGTTTCGGTGTTCTCCAGCGCGGGGTACTGAAGAAAAAGGGCGTCAACCCCCATATCCTGGTGATGACGGCGACACCGATTCCCCGCTCTCTGGCCATGACGGTTTTCGGCGATCTTTCCCTGTCGGTTATCGATGAACTTCCACCGGGACGAACGCCGGTGACAACCAAGGTTTGTTTCGAGTCGCAGAGGGCCCAGGTCTACCGGCTGATCAGCGAGGAGGTTCGTGCGGGTCGGCAGGCCTATCTGATCTGCCCCCTGGTGGAAGAGTCGGAAAAATCGGAGCTCAAGGCGGCAACCCAGGTGGCGGAGCATCTGGCGGTCGACATTTTTCCGGAATTGCGCATCGGATTGCTGCATGGCCGGCTGAAGCCGGAAGAGAAGGAGGCGATCATGCACTCCTTCAAGGCGCGTGAAATCGACATCCTGGTCGCAACCACGGTTATCGAGGTTGGTATTGATGTGCCAAATGCAACGGTTATGATAGTGGAACACGCCGAGCGTTTCGGCCTGTCCCAGCTTCATCAGCTGCGCGGCCGGGTGGGGAGGGGGAGCCAGCTTTCCCGCTGCATCCTGCTGGCGGGAGGAAAGCTATCCGAGGAGGCGCAGCGGCGGCTGAAGGTCATGGAGGGCACGACCGACGGCTTTCGCATCGCCGAGGCGGACCTGGAACTGCGCGGTCCGGGGGATTTTCTCGGTACCAGGCAGGCCGGGCTGCCCGATTTTCGGGTGTCCAGTATTCTCCGGGATGCCAGGATTCTTGAGGAGGCCCGTCAGGAGGCCTTTGCACTCGTTGAACAGGACCCGCGGCTGTCGAGCGAGGAAAATTTTCTGCTCCGGGAAGAGCTGCTGCGGCGCTGGGGCGGCCGGCTGGAGTTGGCCGGTGTCGCCTGATACCAATTCCCTTGATCTGGAATTGGTATCAGAGAGAAAATAAAAAAAACCCGCTGACAATGCCAGCGGGTTTTTCAGTCTTACGAGATGAAAAAACTTACATCTTTCTGACGTTAGAAGCCTGAAGTCCTTTCGGACCATTGACCACTTCAAAGGTTACCGGTTCGCCTTCGGCGAGAGTCTTGAAGCCGTCGGCCTCAATGGCGGAGAAGTGAACGAAAACGTCTTCACCGTTCTCCTGCTCGATAAAACCAAACCCCTTTGCATCGTTGAACCATTTAACTTTACCTTGAGCCATTTTCCTACCCCCTTTCTTGCTTCCGGAACTTCAGTCCCGAAATTACACGGAACGCTGACATCTTAAGTTTCCGGAGTTTTGAGGCAGAAAAGCAACGAGGATTTTTTTCCTTCAGCACGCTTTTATCACCCGGCGATAACTTCCGAAACTTACTTAGGCCATGACATAGCAGGGCGGCGCGGAGATGTCAAGCAAATTTTCGGGAAAAAATGGCCTCGTTTTTATGTTAAAAGTCTTCGTGAATAGCCGCTCGTTGCACGCAGGGCGGGACGGAAATCAAATGGGCCGGAATCATAACTCAGTTTTGTCCGGTAAGATTTTTGCGAACGTCGTGTAGCGACAGTTAGATGGTAGCCGGGGAATTCATTCCCCGGAAATGAGAGGCAGATTTCACCTCGTCACATACGTGACGAATGAAAAAATGGATGTTTTTTCACCCGTGGGATAAATCCACGGCCACCAGGGCTATTGCAAAGACCTAACCGGACGTCTGATCATAACTACAAAATTCTTTGAGCGAATCCGGTAGCCAAATTTTAGAAAGTGTTTATCCTTCCGATAAAGGCCATGAGCAGACCATAATGCTGATGGTTGAATCGCAAGGAAATCCGGTGGTACTTCAGCAGGTCAGGTTCGTCCGACTCCTCCGGAAAAGGGGCGCAGGCACAGATCCGGGTGCCAGGTAGCCGGATCTCGGGGAATTCATCTTCCAGGCGTTCAATATTTTCCTTACTCAATTCTTTTGTCAGGCGAAAAATGAGATGGCTGTTGACAAAGCGCAGCGAATGGTAGTTGCGGTAAAAGTCCTCGATCACCTGGATTGCTTCGTTGACATCCCGGGTTATGGTAAAGATGGAGAAATCTTCTCCGGAAATAAAGCCTTTGCCCAGCAGGCATTCCTTGACGAATTCAAACCACTGTGTCCAATAACCATCTTCGTCCTCCAGAAGTACCAGCGGTTTCGGCGAGGTCTTGCCGGTCTGAATAAGGGTAAAGACTTCCATGGCTTCGTCCAGTGTCCCGAAACCGCCGGGAAAGACGGCAATGGCCTCCGTTTCTTTGACAAAGGCGACCTTGCGGGTGAAAAAATACTTGTAGGTTATCAGTCGGGGATTGGCAAGCATGACACGGTTGGGCATCTGCTCGAAGGGCAGCCTGATATTTACCGCAAATGAGTTCATTGCCCCGGCGCCTTCATTGCCCGCTTCCATGATGCCGCCGCCGCCACCGGTGATGATCATGTAGCCTTTTTCCGCCAGGAGCCTGCTGAAGGTGACGCATTTGGCATACATGGGCTCGTCCCGCCCGGTTCTGGCGGAGCCGAAAATCGTGACCTTTTTTTTCTGCCGATAGGGTGCGAAGACCTTGTTGGTGTAGCGCATCTCCTTCATGGTGCTATTGAGAAGTTTCAGGTCGGCGAGATAGTCGCTTTCCTGGCCGGCCTTGAGCGCCGTGAGAATCATTTCACGGACCGAGGGGGCATGATGAATGCCCCCGGCCTTTTCCATGAGCAGGTCGATGATTTCATCGACTTCTGCGTTGTCCCGCGAAAATTTCAGTTCCATCTCAGTGGTTAGCTCCTTTACAATGGTCGCGAAGTATAGCATTGTTCAGGTTACGTGGTAAACAGAGAAGCTTGTTTGTGATTATTAATTTGATTTATCGTCTCGTTTTGATTAGATTATGCCGATAGTTGCGTCTGTTTCCCCTGCGCATGTTGACTGGCTTGTCTGATTTGACGCGGCCGGAAGCAGCAGTAAGTAGAGAGAAATGAAAGGAAACATAGAGATGGGAAAGACAACAGCAGAAAAGATTTTCGCCAGCCATCTGGTTGAAGAGCCATTTCCCGGAGCCAAGGTGCTTCGTCTTGATGTGGTCATGTGCCACGAGATAACTACGCCCATTGCCATTGCCGATCTGGTGGCACGGGGAAAAGATCGCGTCTTTGATCCAACCAAGATCAAGGCGGTCATTGACCACGTGACCCCGAGCAAGGACAGCAAAACCGCCACCCAGGCGAAAATCCTGCGCGAATGGGCACGGCGGCAGGGAATCAGGGACTTTTTCGATGTGGGCGCGAACGGCGTCTGCCATGCCCTGTTTCCGGAGAAAGGTTTCATTCGTCCCGGCTACACCATTATCATGGGCGATTCCCATACCTGTACCCACGGTGCCTTCGGCGCCTTTGCCGCGGGTGTCGGAACGACGGATCTTGAGGTCGGTATTCTCAAGGGGGTCTGTGCCTTCCGTGAGCCGAAGACGATCAGGATCAACCTCAACGGTACTCTGCCCCGGGGGGTCTATGCCAAGGATGTTATCCTCTTTGTGATCGGCCAGTTGGGCGTGAACGGCGCCACTGACCGGGTCATGGAGTTCCGCGGGCCGGTGGTGGATGCCATGTCCATGGAATCCCGCATGACCCTGACAAATATGGCAATCGAGGCGGGGGGAACCTCGGGCATCTGTATGCCGGACGAAGTTACCGTCGACTACCTCTGGCCGTTTATCATGGACCAGTTCCCGTCAAAAGAGGCCGCGCTGGCCGAATATCGCACCTGGTGGTCCGATGAAGATGCCAGCTATGACAAGATCTACGATTTTGACGTTTCCGCTCTGGAGCCGCTGGTCACCTATGGCTACAAGCCTGATCAGGTCAAGACGGTTACGGAGATGGCCGGAACGCCGGTCGACCAGATCTATCTCGGTTCCTGCACCAACGGACGGATCGAGGACCTCCGGGTTGCCGCTTCGATGCTGAAGGGCAGAACCCTTCATCCCAAGGTCCGCGGCATCCTTTCCCCGGCAACGCCGAAGATCTTCCAGGATGCCCTGAAAGAGGGGTTGATCGACATCTTCATGCAGGCCGGTTTCTGTGTCACCAACCCCACTTGCGGCGCCTGTCTCGGCATGAGCACCGGGGTCCTGGCCGAGGGCGAGGTCTGCGCGGCCACCACCAACCGGAATTTCCAGGGCAGAATGGGCAAGGGCGGCATGGTCCACCTTCTTTCGCCTGCCAGCAGCATTGCCGCGGCAATTGAAGGGAAAATTGCCGATCCGCGGAAATACCTTCCCGAATAAGACCCGCTCCGGACGCTTCGGTCCGGAACATTCCGCCGTGCCGGGGCCTGCTCCGGCACGGCGCAAGGTTTTATCCCCGCAAATGAAGGGGCCCGTCACCATTCTTGGGAGGCGGTGAAAATTCAATCAACTCAGGAGAGGAAATATGAAAACCTTTGGCGGTCCCGTTCTTTTCCTAGACCGTGACGACATAAACACCGATGAAATCATTCCGGCCCGTTATCTGACTGAAATAACCAAGGCAGATCTGAAGCCGTATATTCTGGAAGATCTGAAACTTTCCGGGTTTGATCCGAAGAGTGAAACCACGAAAGCCGCCAGGGTAATCGTTACCCGGGCGAATTTCGGCTGCGGCTCCTCGCGGGAACACGCCCCCTGGGTGCTTGAGGTGAACGGTATCACCGCGGTGATCGCCGAGTCCTTTGCCCGGATCTTTCGTCAGAACATGTTTAACTGCGGCATGGCGGCAATCGAGTTGAAAAAAGAGGTTATCGATGCGCTCTTTTCCTATCAGGACTGTCCTGACAGCACGATTGCCATTGACCTTGACGCCCTGTCCATTACGGTACAAGGAGGCGGCCGGAAGGAGACGTTTTCTTTCGAAATCGCACCCTTTGACAAGGCACTGGTACTGGCCGGCGGCTGGGTCGACTATGCCGACAAGAAATACTGACAGGGAATTCCCTGCATTCACACGGTGTACGGATTTTCATGAACATGGCCATGGGTGGTAAAATATTTTTTATCATTTTTCTCTTCGTTCTGACTGTTGCTTCGCCCCTTTGCGCCGAGGAGCAACAGCCGGAAAAAGAGGAAGGGTCCATCATTACCCTTTGGCCGTTCTTCGACTACCGGGAGAGCCCGCAACAAGGCTTCAGAAATTTATCGATCCTTGGGCCGCTTTTGAAATTTCAGCGGAACGGGGAAACGGAAACAACGGCAGTCAGACCGTTTTTTTACCGGACTGAAGATGCCGTTGATGATACTTCTCGTACGGCTTACCTCTATCCTATTGCCTCATCAGAAACCTGGGCAGAGGGAAAGTATCTCCAGGTGCTGCAGCTCTTCCAGAAGAGAACACCCCTGCCTGGTGTCGAGGAGCGGCGCGGGCCGATGTTGTTTCCTTTCTACATCAGTGGAACTTCGGAAAAGCATGGGCATTATGTCTCGGTGTTTCCTTTTTACGGGGACATTTACGACCGCTTCTGGAAGGATGAATACCACTACGTCCTCTTTCCGCTTTATGGGCGTACGGTAAAAAACGGCACCGAGACCCGCAACTATCTCTATCCTTTTTTCTCCCTCATCAAGGGGGAAAAAGAAAGCGGTTTCCAGATCTGGCCCCTGTATGGACAGGCGGAGAAGGAAGGCGTCTACCGTAAGCGCTCTGCTCTATGGCCCGTGTATTTTCAGGAAGAACTGGGTCTCGATACCGATTCACCGACCCGGAAGTTTTACCTTTTTCCCTTTTATACATCTTCAATTTCGCGGAAGAGAACCGAGAAACATTACCTGTGGCCATTTTTTGGCCATATCTCCGACTCGGAGAAAAAACTCGAAGAACGTGATTATTTCTGGCCATTTGTTGTCACGATCCGCAGTGAAGAGCGAAATCTCGACCGTTACTTGCCCTTCTACAGCGTGGATCGCCGCAAAAACAGCCTGAAACGCTGGTACCTGTGGCCTTTATTCAGCCATCAGGAGCTGACTTCGGACAGCTATCAGTTGGAGCGCAACCGGGTCCTGTTCTTTCTCTACTCCGATGCCACGGAAACCTGGACGATTGACGGCAAGTCACGCAGCAAGATTTCCTGTTGGCCTTTCTTTACCTACCGAAGTGATGAGCGGGGTGTGAAGACGGTAAGTTTTCCTGCACCGGTCGAACCGATCCTCAACAAGGAAGGGATTGAGAACAGCTGGGCCCCGCTTTGGCGGCTCTATATCCAGAAGTGGAACGATGCCGGAGATTCTGCGGTATCTTTCCTCTGGAATCTCTATTGGCACGAGAGCCGCAGCGATGATCTGGCCTATGAGCTGTTTCCCTTTATTTCCTATCGCTCGGAGAAGAAGGGAACTGACCTGGCTTTCTTGAAGGGCTTGATCCGCTACCGCAAACAAAACGATACCAATGAACTCCGGTTTCTGTGGCTCCCGTTCGGGCTTGAGTGGGGTAAACCCGCCCTGCCTGAACAACGGAAGGCAGGGATGGACACAAGGAGTGAAAAGTGATGGGAGTCCTGGAAAGGATCGGGAAAAAGATCCTCTACTTTATGCAGATCGTCGGCGAGATGTTGAAGCTGCTCGGCCAGACAGTGTATTCTTTTCGAGAGGCACCGCGGAATCTGCAGAGCATCTTTTCGCAAATGGCGATGATCGGCTATGAAACACTGCCCATTGCTTCGGTGATGGGTTTCTTCGTCGGTATGGTATTGGCGCTGCAGACCGGTTCCGAGTTGGCGAAGTATGGGACCCAGGACATCATCGGGACCATTGTCGGCCTCTCCATGGTGCGTGAGTTGGGGCCGGTAATGACCAGCTTTCTTGTTGCGGGCCGGATCGGCTCCGCCATTGCCGCCGAGTTGGGCGTCATGACGGTCTATGAGGAAATTGATGCGCTCAAGACTTTGGATATCGATCCGGTGCGTTACCTGGCAATGCCGCGCTTTATCGCCTGTATTGTCTGTCTGCCGATCCTGACCCTCTATGCCGATTGTGTCGGTATGGCCGGCGGGGCCCTGATCAGTCATCTCCATCCGAAGATTTTCATTTCCTATGCCACCTACTATGAGAGTCTTAAGGTTGCCTTGAAGTTCAAGGAAATTGGGGCAGGACTGATAAAATCTTTTGTTTTTGGCGGGATTATTGCTCTGGTTGGTTGTTATGTCGGCTTTGCCACCTCGGGTGGCGCACGTGGTATCGGGCGTTCCACGACCCGGGCCGTGGTTCTTTCGTTCATCCTGATCCTGGCTGCAGATTACCTGCTGACCCGGGTACTTTTGTAATAACTTTTATCCTGCGAGGTATTCGGACCATTCGCTGTCCACTCCCGGAGTGGCGCCAAACCGATATCACGAACGGACTTTGCATGGAGAGCTGCTCTGGCGGCTCTTTACAGACAGGAGGTAGCTGCCGTGGCACTTTCAACGGAAAAAAAGGTCGGTCTTTTTTTCATTCTCGGACTTATTCTATTCGGCGTCATGCTTGAATTGGGTCAACAGTGGAATCCCTTCGAAAGGGCCATTCCCTACAAGACGTTTCTGACCAGCGTGACCGGACTGAAAGTTGGTGACTCTGTCCGGCTGGCCGGGGTTGACGTCGGGAAGATAAAAAAAATCGATGTGCTTGAAGATAAGGTGAGAATCGACTTCGAAGTGAAAAAAGGCACGGAAATCAGAAAAGATTCTGTTGCAAGTATCCGCATGACCAACCTCTTGGGCGGACAGTTCCTTGGCCTGTCTTTCGGTTCGAAAACAGAGCCCCTGTTGCCGCCCGGTGCAACGGTTGAAGGTAAAGAAGCCGCGACGGTTGATACGATCATGTCGGATCTCGGGGATATTACGGTCGAGGCAAAGACCCTGATTACCGACCTCAACAAGAACCAGGCTGAGGTCATGGGCAAGATGTCCACCATGCTGGACGAAAACCGTCCCGGCCTTCGCAGCTCCATCAGCAATCTCAGCAGCATCACAACCAAGCTTGACCGTGGTGACGGCTCGTTGGCCATGCTGTTGAATGACAAGACCCTCTATGCCAATACCAATGAGGCTACCGCCAACCTCAAGAACATCACGGCAAAGATCAATAAAGGCGAGGGCACGATCGGCAAGCTGGTTAATGATGATGCCTTCTATGTGGAAGCCAAAAGCGCCATGGCCAACATCAATGACGGCATGAAAGAAGTTAAGGAGATCGCCGGCAAGATCAACAACGGTGATGGCACCATGGCGAAGCTGGTGAATGACAAGACCCTCTACACCGAGCTCAGCGGCGCTTCGAAAAATATCAAGGAAATTACCGAGAAGATCAACAACGGCCAGGGCACCATGGGTAAACTGGTCAATGAAGACAAGCTCTATCGGGATGCAACCGCAACCCTGAAGAAGACCGAACAGGCGGTCGAGGGCCTGGGGGATAGTGGCGCCATTTCAGTGCTGGGAAGCATTGTCGGCAGTCTGTTTTAATTTCTTGCGAAATCAGCTTACCCTGTCGTAAATTCTACGATGCGCCGGTCGGCACTACACGGATTCAATTTTCAGATGGCGCGGCATTTTGCCGCGCCATCTGTTTATCAGGAGGGGAACAATGGATGATTTTGTACGGATAGCGGTCGGCACCATTACCATGAGGCCCTACGTCTTCGCTTTTCTTGCGGTGTACCTGGTCGCTGCCGTGACCCATCTCGGCTGGAAAAAAACGCTGACTTTCACCGTGGCCGGCTACCTGATCGCCTTTGTTTCCGAGTACAGTTCGATCAATACCGGTATTCCCTATGGCTGGTATTTCTACATCGATACGACGAAGACCCAGGAACTCTGGATCGCCGGCGTACCTTTCTTTGATTCCCTCTCCTATGTCTTTCTGACCTATTGCAGCTATACGGTTGCCTTGCTGACGGTTTCCCCGATCAAGACCTGGCGCTGGAACCTGGTGACATTGGAGACGCGGTCGATTCGCCGTTCCTTCGCCGTGCTCCTGCTCGGTGCTTTCTACCAGGTTTTCCTCGACATCGTCATCGATCCGGTGGCGCTCCAGGGCAATCGCTGGTTTCTCGGCCAGATTTACGGCTACCGCGAAGTGGGCGGGCATTTCGGTGTGCCGCTGTCAAATTATATCGGTTGGTTTATTGTCAGCCTGGTCCTGGTATTCGCCCTCCAGCGCATCGATGCCCGCGTGGCCAGGAATACGGAAAAGCCGGCCGGGATTGCGAATTTCCCCTTTCGCTCCCTGCTGGGGCCGTTGCTGTACCTTTCTGTCCTGGTCTTCAATTATGCCGTAACGATCAGTATCGGCGAAACGCTGATGGCCATGACCGGGATTTTCATGTTCACCCTGCCGGTTGTCATCGTAACCGTGCTCCTGGTCCGCCGGGCGAACCGCTACAGCAGGGAGGAATTGGCGGAGCATGTGAGGGATTATCCGTATGTGACTGCCGGTAACGGGGGGAAGAAATAGCCCGGTAAGGTTGCTCTTAGCTAGGAATTCCAGTGGGATAAGGCAGCGGAAATTTCTCCCGCGGTGGGGATCTGGACATCAACGTGCGGAGGGCCGGGAAGAGCGCCCACCAGGACGGTGCCCATGCCGAGAGCCTTAGCCGTAAGGAGGTTATTCGCTGAGTCTTCGACCATGATGCAGCGGGCGGCGGGAAGATTGATCCGTTCCAGCACCGCATGATAGGGTTCCGGGCTCGGCTTCGGCAGATAATTGGCGACTCGGATGTCGTAGATTTCTTCAAACTGGCCGGCAATGCCCAAGGCCTGCAAGACCCGTTCGCTGTGGTCCCTTGAGCTGTTGGTAAAGATCACCTTGCGCAGCGGCACTGCCGAAAGTGCTTCCCGCAGCTCCGGATCGGGCTGCAGCCGGCTGGAAATGTCGATGTCGTGCACATAGGTCAGGTAGTCTTCCGGGTCAACCGCATGGTGGCGCATGAGCCCCTGCATGGTGACGCCGTAGCGCTGCCAGTAAGAACGTCGTAAGGCATCAACGTCCGGCAGCGGGATCCCGACGACTTCGTTCATGTAGCGGTTGATGCGCTCGTCCATGAGGGTAAAAAGCTCCCGTTCCGGCGAGTAGAGGGTGTTGTCCAGGTCAAAAAGCAGCATTTCCATGAAAAGGTTTCCTTGCCCGTCCTCAGAAGGCGGGGTATCGGCGAATCAGACCAGGTGCGTCAGCTGCTCCAGGATGATTGCCAGGTTGTTCGCGGCCAGTTTCGAGTTTTTTGCCAGGCGGATCAGCTGCGGCAGGATGCGCGGTTTTTTCGCGACCGTAAAAAGTACCTTGCCGATGCGGATATTCAGTTCCCGATCGGTCAGTTCGTCCAGTGAGAAAAGGAGTTCCTCATCAGCCGCATCGCTGACGGCACGGACCGCAACCAGCGGGATTCCCTTGCGTTCTGCGATTTCGGCCACGGCACTCGTTTCCATGTCCAGGACCGGGTTCACGATGTCACGGGCAAGCTGTTGATCCGCCAGTTTTTTGTTCACGATGACGCTGGTGGTGACGGTTGTGCCGTCCACAATGCGAAACGGCTGGCCGGGGACTGATTCATGTACGACCCGGAGCAGCGCTTCGTTGGCAATGCCGGCAATTTCAGTGGTGAGCCCTTCGCCGAGGGCCAGGACCTGCCCGGCGAGTACCAGGTCACCGACGTTCAACCCTGGCCGGACAGCTCCGCCAAGTCCCGCCGTGATGATCAGCCGGGGTTGTGCTCGGGAAATAAGCTCTTCGGTTGCTGCGCTGGCCCTTTTTGTGCCCATGCCGGATTCAATGAGAAACAGCTGTCGTCCGTCCCGCTGGAAAAGGTAGAGCGGGAACTGTCCCGCCCGTTCCTTGCGGTGTCTGCCGAGCCTCCGCAGGACCGGCCGGATCTCTTCCTGCATCGCCATGACGATACCAATGCGTTCTTGCTTCATCCCGTGCCTCCCGCTTCAGGTGACCGGTACTCTACCAGAGAATGGCAGCGTCCGCAATCCGGACCTTACGCTCTTTCCGTTTTGGTTCGCGCTTGTTGCGGCAACCTGACCGCTCCTTTCGCCTTGACAAAAGATATGCCGCCCTTTATTTTACTAGATTGTTTTGAACCTGAAAAAAGCATGTACCGAGAAGATATTCTCAATAGGAGAACCCATGAAACCGTTGTTTTTGAACCCGCCCACTTTCGAAGACTTTGATGGTGGCGCCGGTGCCCGTTACCAGGCGTCACGCGAAGTCACCTCTTTCTGGTATCCGACCTGGCTCTGTTTTCCTGCCGGGATGATCGAAGGGAGCCGGGTAGTGGATGCGCCGGTGCAGAAACTGACCCTGGACGACTGCATTAGCATAGCTGCCGACTACGATATGGTGGTGATGTACACCTCCACTCCGACCTTTGCCATTGATGTGGAGACCGCCCGCCGGATCAAGGAGCGGAAGCCGTCCATCGTTACCATACTGACCGGACCGCATGTTTCGGTGCTGCCGGAAGAATCGCTCCAGCGGGCCGGCGCGGCGGTGGACATCGTCTGCCGCGGCGAGTTCGACTATTCGGTGAAGGAACTGGCCGAGGGACTGGACTGGGAGAAGGTGGACGGCATCAGCTTCCAGAAGGACGGCAAAGTTATTTCCACCCCGGACCGGCCGCCGATCACCGACCTGGACGCGCTCCCCTTTGCCAGCCAGATTTACCATCGGGACCTGCCCATATCGGAATATGTCATTCCCCACTTTCTCTATCCGTACGTTTCGATCTATTCGAGCCGCGGTTGTCCGTCGCGCTGCATCTACTGCCTCTGGCCGCAGACCTTTTCCGGCCGCACCATGCGGACCCGCAGCCCGGAAAATGTCTACCAGGAAGTGAAGTGGATCGTGGAGAATCTGCCGGGGGTCAAAGAAATTTCCTTTGACGACGATACCTTCACCGCCGACCGCGAGCATGCCCGTGCCGTTGCCGAAAAAATCAAGCCGCTGGGCGTTTCCTGGACCATCAATGCCCGGGCGAACTGCGATTACGAGACTCTCAGGATCATGCGCGATGCCGGACTCCGTCACGTGGTGGTCGGCTATGAAACCGGAAACGATCAGATCCTGAAGAACATCAAGAAGGGGGTCACCAAGGCGCAGGCCCTGGAATTTACCCGGAACTGCAAGAAGCTCGGCCTGTCCGTGCACGGCGCCTTCGTCATGGGTCTGCCCGGCGAAACGCAGGAGACGATTCGCGAGACCATCGAGTTCGCCAAACAACTCGACATCAACTCCATCCAGGCTTCCCTGGCTTCGCCCTATCCGGGCACCGAATTCTACGACCTGGCAAAAAAGGAAGGCTGGATCTCATCTGACAGTTTCCTCGATGAAACCGGCCATCAGACCTGCGTCATCAATTATCCCCATCTTTCCAACCGCGAGATTTTTGATGCCGTGGAGACTTTTTACAACAAGTTCTATTTCCGGCCCAAGTATATCGCCCGCAGCATTCTGAAAATGATCACCAGCAGTGAAGACCGGAAAAAGCTCCTCAAGGAAGGCGCGCAGTACCTGGCCTACATGAAGAAGCGCAAGCAGTCCCGCTGCTCTTCCTGCTAGTAAACGATGACCGCTCTTCGCGACCCAGCCATAAAGAAGCTGATCGTCAACGCCGATGATTTCGGCCTTTCCGGCGGAGCCAACCGGGCCGTGATCCGGGCCTACCAAGAGGGAATTCTCACCAGCACCTCGCTGATGGTGAAAGGCCGGGCCTTTGCTGAAGCCGTGTCCCTGGCCGGGGAAAATCCCGGACTTCAGGTCGGTCTGCACCTGACCCTGCTGCAGGGGCAGGCGGTGCTGCCGCCGGAAGAGCTGCCCGGGCTGGTGGACCGCGAGGGGAATTTCCCAACCGATCCGGTGCTGACCGGGATGCGCTACTTCTTTTGCCGCTCACTGCGGAGTGAATTGCAGCGGGAGATCGAGGCGCAGATCCTCCGTTTCCGGGAAACCGGCCTGCCCCTGAGCCATATTGACGGTCACCTGAACATTCACATGCATCCCACGGTCTTCGCCATCCTGACCGAACTGATGCCGAAATACGGCATCAAGAGCTTTCGCCTTACCCGGGAAAACCTGGCGCAGGACCCGGCCACGGATGGAACTCGGCGCTTCGGCCGGCGGCTCGATGCCTTCATCTTTGCCCGCCTGGCGGAAAATTGCCGGCCGGTACTGAAAAAACTCGGCATCTTCCATAGCGATGAGGTGAAGGGCTTGCTCAACTCCGGCAAAATGACGGAGGCGTACCTGCTGAAAGTCCTGGATTGCTTGAAACCGGGCTGTACGGAAATTTATTTCCATCCCGGCTGTCTGCCGGACCCGGAACTGGCGGCCTGGATGCCCGACTATCTGCACGAAGAAGAACTGGCGGCACTGACCAGCCCCAAAGTGCGTGAGAAAATAACTGAACAGGGAATACAACTCGGTACCTACCGGGGAGAGGGATACAACGATGTTTAAAACTGTTGTCGTGATGCTGATTGCCGTTTCCGCCGGTACGGTGGGTGACCTGCTGCTTACCAAGGGAATGAAGGAACTGGGCGACCTTTCGGCGATGAATCTGCGCGGGCTGCTGTCCGCAGGCTACCAGGCCTTGACCAGCCCCAAGCTGGTGCTCGGCACGGCAATGCTTGCCGTGTTCTTCTTTCTCTGGCTGGCGGTACTTTCCTGGGAAGACCTTACCGTGGCCTTGCCCATGCAGGCACTGAACTATGTGCTGGTTGCCTTTCTCTCGCAATATTTCCTCGGGGAGATCGTAACTCCGATGCGCTGGGCCGGAACCATCCTGGTCTGCATCGGCGTCATCCTCATCACCAAGAGCAGCGTCGCGTAACACTGTTCAATCTCCACGTTCGGTCCAGGGGGCACGTTAGCCCCCCTGGTCACGGCATTTCCCCAACACTCTTCGCTTTCATTTCCCTGCCATCTCGCCTACGTGACTTCCGTAGATTTTTTCCCCAATCGCCGAACAGAGAAATTTTATGGTAAAATAATCCCTGCTGCATTTCCGGGGAGAGACTTCGGATCGTTCAAGCTAAAATGCTTTTTTTGCCACAGAGGACACAGAGGACTCAGAGGAAAGGCAGAATCAAGCGTATCCTGAAAGTCCCCAACAAGAGTTTATTTTAGAAAATAGACAGGATTTTGACTTCTCTGTGTCCTCTGTGGCATATAGCTTTTTTTGTTCACTACCAGGTACATCGTTACAAGGAGGTTCCATGTCTCATGCGGGTTCCGTAGAGATTCTAGTGGTCGGTAATGAGATCCTGATCGGCGATATCCAGGATACGAACACCAACTGGATCTGCAAATTGATCAACGGCCGGGGCGGCTACGTGGCCCGGGCCACCATGCTCCGCGATGTCCCGGAGGAGATCGCCGGAGCGGTCCGTTCGGCCATTGTCCGCGGGGTGTCGGTGCTGTTCACTTCCGGCGGGCTCGGCCCGACCGCGGATGACTTGACCGTTGCCGCGGTCGCCGATGGCGCCGGTCTGGAACTCAAGCTCGATGAAAAAGCCCGCGAGATGGTGAAAGAGCGCTACGATGAGCTGTTCGCACAGGGGATCATGTCGCAGGGCGGCTTGAATCCGGCCAGGGAAAAGATGGCCTGGCTGCCGCTTGGCGCGGAACCGCTCCATAATCCGGTCGGCACAGCCCCCGGCGTCCTCTTTAAAGCCGGCCGCACGACCATTATCTGCCTGCCCGGAGTGCCTTCGGAACTGAAGGGGATCATTACCACCTCGCTGGAGCCTTTTCTGGCCAAGACCTTCGGCAATGGCGGCTCACACACCCGGGCCATTACCGTCCGCTGCAATGACGAATCCCTGCTGGAGCCGGTGCTGAGCCGGGTGGTGCCGGAGCACCCGCGCGTCTATATCAAATCCCTGGCCAGGACCATCGGCGAAACGCCGGAACTTGATATTACCCTGACGGTCACCGGCGGTGACGAGGGCGAGCGGGCCCGGTCGCTCGATGCGGCTTATCGAGACTTGCGGGATGGTCTGACGCAGATCGGCATAGACAATTGGGATAAGGTCTGATTCTTTCGGCGGTTGGGGAGGAGTGACCAGGGAACAGGGAACAGGGGACAGGCTCCTAATCTTCGATGGTGAAGTGAAAGGTGGCGGTCACGTTCTGGCCTGACTTTCTATTGTAGGTGCGTTCGCTGAAGGTGACCAAGGCATTTTCGTTGATCATGATGAGAGTTGACGAGCGGGTGCCGTAGGTCGGACCGGAGATGAACAGGGGCGCGAGGAGCCGTTCCGTTTCGAGTCCGACACCGGTGTCCGGCAACAGGCTGTCATCCGGAAGCGTGCAATCGGCCAGCAGGGCAAAAATTTCTTCAACGGCAGGCTGTTTCCTGTGGGCGAGAATCTCTGCCAGGGCTCTTTTCCCGAGCGTGACCTTCGGCCAGGGCGTATCGAGGAGGTGGTTGCTCAGACCGTGGATGCCCGGCGGCAGCAGGGGTGGGACGTTTCCCCTGTTCGAGTAGACAAAGAGGTTTTCCCGCTCGCCGAAAATGAGATTGAAGCCGTTGTAGTCCTGGGAGTGCTGCCGCAGAATTTGCAGATATTCGGACGGTGGCATGATCCCGCGCAGGAAGTCCGTCACCAGTCCGCCGCGTGACGGAGCGTTGTCCCGTACGCTGTGCGGGTCGCGAAAGTTGGAGAGGGCGGCAAGCCGGCCGGTCCGGGTGATCCCCAGCCAGGTGCCTCCCGATTTCAGGTCCCTGCCGGCCAGGAGTTGCGGTTCGCTCTCCCAGAAAGCGGCCGGGACGGTCGGGCGCTGGTAGAATTCGTCGCGATTGGCAGCCAGGATCAGCGGGTAGTGCGGGTGCACCCGGTAGGCAAGGAGGATCAGGCACATGTCAGGTGTCCTCCTGGGACAGCGAGAGAATGAAGCTCATCATTTCTGCACTTCTTGCAGGGCTTTCTCAAAAGTTTCGCGCTTGAAACCTTTGAGAATCGCCTGGTCGTTGCCGATCACGATCAGGGGCACGGTCTTGGCCTGGTATTTTTCCGAGAAGTCCTCCCAGGCGCTGATATCGTCTTCCACATCCAGGTTGGTGAACGGGATCTTCCTGCTGGTGAGATAGTCCTTCGCTTCCTTGCAGTGGGGGCACCAGGAGGTGGTGTAGAGGACGATTTTCGGATAGGCAGCGGTTGGCGCCATGGTGGCCGAGGAATCGCTCGTTGTTCTTTCGTCTCCCTGGATGGTGCTGCAGGCCAGCACGCCAAGAAAAAGTGCGCTGAGGGCAAGGCATTTGAGTAGTGCGTGCATCTTGTTCTCCTTATCGTTCAGGGGCAGTTTTTTTTGTTCGAGCAGCATGACTTTCGCTGTGAAGTGTTTTCAGTATACCCGAAGGCCAAGGGGAGTCAAAACAACATTCCCGGCAGGGCAGGGGAGCCGCCTCCATGTATGTGTTTGCCGCAAGTCTCTATCTTCACCTGCAGAGCCGCTCCCTCAAGACGAAGCGGGGGATTGTGAAAAGCATTCTTGCCCGGGCGCGGAATACCTTCAATGTCTCCGCCGCCGAGGTGGATCTTCAGGACCGGCATGGCGAGGCCCTGCTCGGTTTCGTTATTGTCAGCGAGAATCGCGTGCTGGCCCGGAAGACCCTCGAAGAGCTGGAGGAATGGCTGGTGGCGGAGCGGCCGGACGTGGAGGTTGTGAGTTTCGAGATCGAGGAGCGGTGATGACCACAACTGCAATTTCTCGTGAACTGTTTTCCGAGCCCTGGCTGGTTTTGGCTTCCCACGGAATCTAAATGATGATAGTACATACTTGATATCCGGTTGTTTTCAAGACAATTATCCGTACCTGGAAGGTGGCAGAGACTCTCTATGGCACACGACGATCTGGACCAACTGAAAATAGACAAGACAGCAATCGAACCCCGTACCGGAACGTCCCGCAATAGGCGCTACTGGATCGCGGGGATTGTACTGGTTGCCCTGGCGGCAGGCCTCTTTTTCAGCGGTCTGCTGCGGCCCGCGGCTACCGTTGAGATCGTGAGCGTCCAGCAGACCTATCCTTCCCAGGGCTTTACCCTGCTGAATGCCAGCGGCTATGTCGTTGCCCAGCGGAAGGCGGCGGTGGCTTCCAAGGCAACCGGTCGCCTCATCTGGCTGGGCGTCGAGGAGGGGAGCATCGTTCGCGAGGGCCAGGTGCTGGCCCGGATCGAAAATGATGACGTCCTGGCCGGCCAAGACCAGGCAGCGGCAAATCTGAACAGTATCCGCACGACGCTGGATCAGGCGAAGGCCGAGCTGCACGATGCCGAGCTTTCCTTTAAGCGCTTCAAGGCTCTGTTGGCCGAAGGAATTGTCTCGGCGGCGGACTTTGATGCGGCGCAGGCCCGCTATCGGCGGGCCCGGGCCGCGGTTGCCGGTGCCGAGGCAAATATCCGGGCCGCCTCGGCCGCCCTCGATGCGGCCAGGGTCGCGGTGGAGTTTACCCAGATCCGGGCGCCCTTTGATGCGGTGGTGCTGACCAAGAATGCCGATGTGGGGGATATCGTTACCCCGCTCGGCGCGGCTGCCGATGCCAAGGCGGCGGTCGTGACCATTGCCGATATGGCCTCCCTGCAGGCTGAGGTGGATGTTTCGGAATCCAACCTGGAAAAAGTCCGGGTTAAACAACCGTGCGAGATCCAGCTGGATGCCTTTCCGGACCTCCGTTTTCGCGGGCTGGTCCACATGGTCGTGCCGACCGCGGACCGGAGCAAGGCCACGGTGCTGGTGAAGGTCAAGTTTCTGGATATCGACAAGCGGATCCTGCCGGAGATGAGCGCCAAGGTGGCCTTCCTTTCCCGGCCGGTGGCCAAGGCGGAAGAGCAGCCGCGGACCACGGTCAACCCCGAGGCGGTGGTGGAGCGGGACGGCCGGAAGGTCGTCTTCCTGGTGAAGGACAACCGGGTCGTGGAGACTCCGGTGAAGCTCGGGAACAAGGTGGGTGACCTGGAGGAAGTGATCAGCGGCGTTAAGGCCGGGGACAGCGTGGTCCTGCGCCCCGCTGACAAACTGCGGGATGGCTCCCGGATCAGCATTCCGGAAAAATAACCCTATGAACCAAGCAAAGCCGGCCATAGTCCAGATACGGAACCTGTCCAAAGCGTACCGCAGGGGCAGCCAGATTATCCCGGTTCTGGAGGACATCACTTTTGATATCCCCGACGGTGAATTCCTGGCCCTGATGGGGCCGTCCGGCTCGGGGAAGAGCACTCTTCTCAATCTCCTGGCCGGGATCGACAGCGCCGATACCGGCAGCATCCTGATCAACGGGGTGGAAATCACCACCCTGGCCGAAACGGAGCTGGCCCGCTGGCGCTCGCTGCATGTCGGCTTCATCTTCCAGTTCTACAATCTCATTCCGGTCCTGACCGCCTTTGAAAACGTCGAGTTGCCGCTGCTCCTGACCCGGCTTTCGCGGCAGGAACGCCGCGCCCACGTGGAGACCGCGCTGCGGGTGGTGGGGCTTGCCGACCGGATGGATCACTACCCGGCGCAGCTTTCCGGCGGTCAGCAGCAGCGGGTCGCCATTGCCCGGGCCGTGGTCACCGATCCGACCATCCTGGTGGCCGACGAACCGACCGGTGACCTGGACCGCCATTCCGCTGGAGAGATACTCGACCTGATGGACCGGCTCAACCGGGAATCGGGCAAGACGATCATCATGGTCACCCACGACCCCCGTGCGGCCGAGAAGGCCCATGTCATCAGGTATCTGGAAAAGGGTGAATTGAGCGATGCATCTCATTAAGCTGCTCTGGAAAAATGCCTTCCGTCATCGCCTCCGCACCTCTCTTACCATTCTCGGCATCACCATAGCCATACTATCGTTCGGCATGCTCCGCACGGTCATCAGCGCCTGGTATGCCGGGGTCGATGCCTCGTCTGCAAGCCGGCTCGTCACCCGGAACGCCATTTCCCTGATTTTTTCCCTGCCCATTTCCTACAAGGACCGCATCCGCCAGATCGACGGCGTCCAGGCGATTTCCTACGGTAACTGGTTCGGCGGCGTTTATATTGACGAAAAAAACTTCTTTCCCAATTTTGCCGTCGAGATCGAAAATTATCTGAAGCTTTATCCCGAGTTTGTTCTCACCCCGGAGCAACTCGCCGCGGCCAGCCGTGACCGCAAGGGCTGCGTAGTCGGCCGCAAGCTCGCGGAGCGGTTCGGCTGGAAGCTCGGCGACACCATCGTCCTGAAGGGAACCATTTTTCCCGGTGACTGGGAATTCGTACTGCGCGGCATCTATCGCGGTCGGGACAAAACGGTCGATGAGACGCAGATGTTCTTCAACTGGGAGTACCTCAATGAAACCATGCTGAAGACCGTGCCGCGGCGGGCCAATCAGGTGGGATTCTACATGATCGGGGTGACCAACCCGAACCGGGCGGCGGAGATTGCTCTGGCCATTGACGGGGCCTTCAAGAACTCCCTGGCCGAGACCCTGACCGAAACGGAAAAGGCCTTCCAGCTCGGCTTCATCTCCATGACCGAGGCAATCGTCATCGCCATCCAGCTGGTGTCGTTCGTGGTGATCATCATTATCATGGCGGTGGTCGCCAACACCATGGCCATGACGGCGCGGGAGCGGATCGGCGAGTACGCGGTCTTCAAGACTCTCGGCTTTCGCGGCTACCACATTGCCGGCCTGATCTTCGGCGAATCGCTGGTGATCACCATGACCGGCTGCGTATTGGGGATCATCCTCACCTATCCCGCGGCCAAAGCCTTCGGCAGTACCCTGTCAAATTTTTTCCCAACCTTCAATGTGGCGACCTCGACTATCTACCTGGATGTGGCGGCGGCGCTGATCGTCGGAATTGTGGCGGCGGTTTTTCCCACCTGGCGGGCGGTGACTATTCGTATTGCCGATGGGTTGAGGAGGATCGGCTGACGTAGCATTGAAACCAGACCTGCCAGGTTTTCAAAACCTGGCAGGTCTGAACTAACTGACGGACTATCGAATCCAGGAATCAACCATGGCCATCCCATTCTCCTACAGCTTCCGCAATCTCTGGACCCGGCGCCTGACGACCGTGCTGACCGCCTCGGGCATGGCCCTGGTGGTGTTCGTCTTTGCCTCGATTCTGATGCTCTCCGAGGGGCTGAGGAAGACCCTGGTGGATACCGGTTCGCCGGATAATGTCGTGGTCATCCGCAAGGGCTCCGCTTCGGAGGTGCAGAGCGGCATTGAGCGTCTCCAGGCCGCCATAGTCGAAACGGAACCGGAGGTTGCCTTCGGTGTCCGGGGCCGCCGTCTCCTGGCAAAGGAGCTGCTGGTGCTGATCAATCTCCCCAAGCGCGGGACCAACAAAACCTCCCAGGTGGTTATCCGCGGGATCCAGCCGGAATCGCTGCTGCTGCGGCCGCAGGTGAAACTGGTGCAGGGGCGGATGCCCAAGGCCGGCTCTTCGGAGATCATGGCCGGGACCAGCATTGCCCGGCGTTTTCGGGGCGGCGGGGTAGGGGAGAACCTGCGCTTCGGCATGCGCGACTGGACGGTGGTGGGGATTTTCGATGCGGGCAACAGCGCCTTCAGTTCGGAAATCTGGGGCGATGCCGATCAGCTCATGCAGGCCTTCCGGCGGCCGGTCTTTTCCTCGGTGATCTTCAAGCTGGCCGATTCGTCTGCCTTTGAGGCGGTGAAAAAACGGCTCGAGAGCGATCCCCGCCTGACCCTGGAGGCGCGGCGGGAGACCAAGTATTATGCCGACCAGTCGGAGATGATGGCCAAATTCCTTCGCATCCTCGGTATGTCTCTAACCGTGATCTTTTCCCTGGGCGCCATCATCGGCGCCATGATCACCATGTATTCCGCCGTTGCCAACCGCACGGGTGAGATCGGCACCCTGCGGGCGCTCGGTTTTCAGCGCGGGAGTATCCTCGCGGCCTTCCTCATGGAGTCCCTGCTGCTCGGCCTGGTCGGCGGCTGCATCGGGCTCTTCTTTGCCTCCTTTCTGCAACTCTTCACCATTTCCACGATGAATTTCCAGACCTTTTCGGAGCTGGCCTTCAGTTTTACACTTACCTTTGAAATCTTCTACAAGTCACTGCTCTTTTCTCTCATCATGGGTTTTGTCGGTGGGGTGCTGCCGGCTTTTCGGGCGGCGCGGAAGAATATTGTTGAAGCGTTGCGGGTGACCTGAGTTGGGTTGCTGTTCTGCTGGTTTTTCTGGTTTTCCTGATGTGGATCATTATTCTGTTTTGACAATGAAGAGCGGCAATTATAGAGTAAATTTTATTGGGAAATGTTCTTTGTCGTGGTTTGTCTGTGTGCCTTTGTTGCTGGCCATTTCAGCTAGTTATGGCTAGAATGATGTCGTTTGGGCAACAGGCCGTCACGACTTGACCCCACCACTCTGCGTAATCAACTAATCAGCTGCATCCCCCATCATTCCTTCATTTGACGTGACAAAACTCCATTTGTTTGGCTTGCTTGTTTAAGAAACAGTGAACGAGATGGTATCAACTCCAATTTGTACATCGCTTGATTTTGCTTGGACCGTGATCGTGTGGCTTCCTGGTTGCAGCCCCTGCAGATTGAGAAGCGCTTCCCAGGGTCTTCCAACGGTCTGTTTAAGCTCATGACTTAACGGTCCACCATCCAGGCTGTAATAAACGGATGTGATTGGATTTGTGCTTGGCGAAAAGATCATGGCCCGCAGCGTTGGCGTAGCATCCGGGGTGAAGGGGGTTGCATTCGGGTTGCCTGCAGTATAGGAATTGTTATAGGGGTGTACTGTCCCGTCATTTACATTGCCGAGGTCGCTGTCTGTATTGCCGAGTGAACTGTTGGCCGGCGAAGTGATGAAGACCAGGGGCCAGCCGAAATTAAAAGGTGGTGTCGCATCAATGGTTATCAGCTTCGCCGCTATTACGCCACTGTCATAGGCAACCAGATAGAAACTGGACGGTTCACCATGGCGACCGAAGGTGTCGGCCTGGATAACAATGGTCTTGCCTGACCACATGATATCAGGCTTATGGACATGCCCGCAGAGATAGATGGGCGCATCGGCAGCGGTCACAAGATCTGTCATGAGATCATTGCCTATTGCTATCGGGGTTGGGCCTGTGATGGGATGATGCCCGAGTACAACGCTAAACATCGCCGGTTGACTGTTGCTCAGATCGTTGAGAAGTGCCTGCTGCTGTGCTGAAGTGAAGTAGCCATTGATATTTTCTTCATTTCTCGCTGTCAGCGACTCTTTCTCGGAGGTGGAGGTGTTTGTACGGACCAGCCGTACCGTGCCGCTTGGACTGGAAAGCTCGGTGAGGCCGTATTTGTCGCCGCTATTGCCGAGCGCCTGGCCGATCACGGAATGCTGGACAAAAAGCTCCCTGCCATCCCCGATATCCTCTCCATTCACCGTTGTAATGCTGACCTTGGCGTCATGGTTGCCGGGAATCTCGATATAATTTTCCGGGTACTTCATAGTGGTGTTCGCGAATACATCCTGGTAACTCTGCCAGGGTTCCAACTGGTAGCCCTCGTTGACGAGGTCACCAGTGTGGATGGTTGCCAACGGCATTACCACCGGAATAATTTCGTTGACCAAAGCCGACATAAGCTCCTTGGGAATCACCTTTAACATCGTAGGATCCTGGCTCTCGCCCAAGGTGGTGTCCCCGCCAAAGTGTGAGTCGGAAATATGCACAAAAAAGACAGGCTCGACAGTCTGGTTGACGAGAGTGTTGTTGTCACTGGTGCTGGTGCCGCATCCATAAAGGCCAAGAGAAAGGGCAACTGCCGTCCCGGCGGAGATTTTGATAAAGTCGCGCCGACTTAGCGTACCGTTGAACATGGAATTACTGTTTTTGGTTGGATCGTCGTTAGCCATGGGGTATCCCTCTTCTTTGGTAATTAATTGCCAGCCGGTACGGGCCAGAATCGAGCCGACCAGCAAGCTCGGCAAAGCAGTGCAGCTCCATGCCGGAAAGAAGCCGCAGCGCTGCCGTGATCAGCCGCCCCAGCGCCTGTTCTGCAGTTTTCGCTGACATGGTTATCTCCTTGTGCAAACACAATTGTCCCGAACAGAAGTCAATAGGGTCAAGTCAATGGGCCTGCAAAATAAAGTACCTTTGCATAAGTGACACAAGATAGCGGAATATTTTCATTATCGGTAGTTACACAAGGAACTTGAACCTTTTTGACTTTTAAAGTTACCTACAGGATTCGAGTCAATGGAGTCAGTGGGGTCAGGAGGTGGTTGGCGGGGGCGTTCTTGTTTTATTGCATTAAATGTCCATGCCTCCGTTAAAGCACTAAAGCAAGAACGTCCCCCGGATTTCACAAAGACAAGGAAGAAAAAAGGTTAAGAGTTTTCTTTCCTCGCCGAAAATATCTTTAGGAGAAAAGGGGACAGATTTATTTTAGCAATTGCAATTAAAATAAATTATTATACAACTCGTGCATGCCGAGAACAGCTAGAGTTGTTATTACTAATTACCCCCACCACATAATCCAGAGGGGACACAACAGGCAGGTAATATTTTCGTCTGACGACGACTATTTGTATTACCTCGATAACCTACGTAATTGGAAAGACAAGTTATCCTGCAAGGTCTATTCGTATTGCCTGATGACCAACCACGTTCATTTGATAATCGATCCCGGTGAAGAAGAGAGTAACCTCTCGAAACTGATGAAGCGTATAGCTGGACGGCAGACAAGGCTGGTGAACAAGGTCGAAAAGCGTAGCGGAAGTCTATGGGAAGGGCGTTATAAGTCGAGTCCGATCAGTACTAACGAATATCTTTTGGCCTGTTACAGATACGTGGAATTGAACCCGGTTCGGGCCGGCATGGTTGCCGAGCCAGGAGAATACCGGTGGTCGAGCTACAGAACGAAAGTTGGACAAGATATCGAAGAGTGGGTGGATTTTGATCCTTACTACATGGGACTAGCTCATACAAAAAGGAAACGGGCGGATAAATACGCAGAGTGGATAAAGAGTTCTATTCCGGAAGGTGAGTTGCTGTTGATCCGACAATCTCTTCAACGGGGTCAATTAACTGGCAGCGCTAGGTTTGTGGATGAAGTTGAGGAAAAGATAAAAAGAAGGGTAGAATTTCGCGGGCAGGGACGACCGGGTAAAATCCTAAAATAAATCTGTCCCCTTTTCTCTGCTTTTCTCTCTCTCTTTTCTCTTAAAATAAATCTGTCCCCCTTTCTCTTCCAGCTTATGTCTGTCAGAACATCGAGGGTACAGGTGCGGGCGGGTAGCCCGTCGCCTGTACCCTGTTGTTGAGACACGATTTCCGCTATTACTTGAACGTTTTCGTTGCCGCGTTCATGGAAGAAGATCGGAACGTTATTTTCTTGATCGGCATCTTGTCTTTGAGAAGTTCGTAAAAGAGCTCGCATAGATTCTCACAAGTAGACACCTTCTTCGTCACAACTATTCTGTATTCCGGGTATGACCAAGCAAGTGGGTGGTCTATCTTTTTGAGTGGAACACAATGCTCTGGGTCGTTATTGATGCCTTCCTTTTTGTATACGGCAATAACAGCGTCAAGAAGAGGGTCGCCTTCTTGAAACAATGTTGCATGATGGAAATGGTCACAGACTTCCCAGGCTTTTTTGAATCCATCCTTGCATGCGTGTGCAAATCCCGTTATCGGATCGACGGTGTCTTCAAGTTCAATGGTTAGAAGACCTGAGTGCCCGTGAAGGTGCTTTGCTTCTCTTGGCCATTTCATGAACCTGTGTGCGTACTGAAAGTCAAGGTTTACGATTGATGTGTACTTGTCATCGGACATAATAAACTCCTTCCTGGTTTTGGATTAACTGACTGGCTACTTTGTCACATTTGACAATTTAAAACAACGCTTAGGCATCCTCAAGAACTATCTCGCATTGCTGCTCATGCAATACCTGGCAAGGAAGTGATTCAGGCTTATACCTTTCTGGAACTGAATTCGATTCATCTTCATGGCTGTGGAAATACAGGGACACCATACCAATTAAAAGCTGAAATCAGGGGAAATACGTATGGTATCCCCCTATTTCTATGCGGCGATATTCACGTGGTATTCGGCAGATTGAACGTCAGCAAACAGCTGCAAATCAAGGCGCCCAAACGCTTTCCTGCGGTCATCGGGCAGCCGGAGTTATGCTTGTTTCCAATCGACAGCCAAACTAAGGACAGAGCGTGACAGCCAACAATTCCATTACACCAGCACTGCCCTGGATTGCCGCGATAACGAGCGGTGTGCTCATATTTGTGGGCTACGCAGGCTTTGACCAATTCTACCTCGAATGGTTCTGCCTTCTGCCGGTTCTGTGGGCGATCCGGGACCAGCGCCCCGGCCGGGCCTTCCAGATCGGTTGGCTCGCAGGCATCGTCATGAACATCGGCGGTTTCTACTGGGCCGTCCAGATGTTCCAGGAGTTCGCGGGGCTGGCCTGGCCGCTTGCCGTCCTCGGTTTGCTGCTGCTTGCCGCGGCCAACGGCTTCCTGGTCGCCGCCTGGGCGTGGGCCACGCGGCGGATAATCCGCGATACCGGCTGGAGCGTGGCCTGGGTTTCCCCGGTGGTATGGACTGCCCTGGAGAAGTTTTGGCCTGAACTGTTCCCGAATTACCTCGGTGCCAGCCAGTACAAGCTCCCCCTCGTGACCCAGGTAGCGGATCTGACTGGTGTCCTCGGGGTCACCTTCATCCTCGTGTACTTCAATTCCACGCTCTTTGCGGTGCTTGAACAGTGGTTCCAGAACCGGCGAAGCGCCATGCGTCAACTGCTGGTCCTTGTGGCGGTCATGGCAGCGGTGCTGATCTACGGCCAGGTCCGCATCAGCGCCGTGGACCGCCAGGCCGCAGTTGCCGAACATCTGACCATCGGAATGATTCAGACCAACCGCGGCGCGGGCGACAAGCGCCATGACCCGGAAAACCTGCTCCGTGAGCACCAGGAGATGTCCCGGTCGCTTGTTGCCAGCCAGCCCCTCGACCTGATTGTCTGGCCGGAATCCGTCGTCAGCGTCAGGCTGATGTCCCGCGAGGGAAGCCTGCCAACCGAAATGCTTGGTGATACGCACACGCCCACCCTGTTCGGTGCTGTCCTGCAACTCTGGGAGGAGAGGTCGGCCCCCCCGTATGGTTCTGCCCTGCTCGCGGACGGCGCCGGCCGGATTCTCGGCATCTACGACAAGATGGTGCTGGTACCTTTCGGCGAGTACATCCCTTTTGGCGAGACCTTCCCGGCCCTGTATTCACTGCTGCCCGTGCCGGGCCGGTTCCAGCCGGGAAAGAGCCGCGAGCCGCTGCCGTTCGGAAAGTACCTGTTGTCGGTGAACATCTGCTACGAAGATATTTTTCCCGGCCATGTTCGCTCCCTGATGCGGGGCCGGCCCGACCGGCGCATTCCCGATGTGATGTTCAACCTGACCAACGACTCCTGGTACGGCAAAACGACCGAACCGGTTGAGCACCTTGCCCTGGCCACCTTCCGTTCAATCGAGCATCGCCGCTCCCTGGTACGCTCCACCAACACCGGCATATCGGCCTTCGTGGACCCAGTCGGGCGTATCGTCACACGCAGCGGAATCTGGACCAGGGAGACACTGGTCGGCAGGGTGCCGATGATGCAAGGGCGCACCGTCTATGCGCTCCTGGGGGACTGGATCGGCTGGGTCTGTGCACTGATAGCCCTTGTCGGCATCGGCCGGCCGCTCCTCGTTTCAGCGCACCGAGGTGAGTCACCTCAGGTACTCCGTGAATCTGCAGTTCCTCAGTAAAATAATCAGTCCAAGCCGAGCAAGCGCCTGCGGCGCGGGAAGTACCACCGGTGAAATTGGGCTAATGGGTGACCCCAGGTTCTCAATTCTCACTCAGAGGAGGTTCGCCATGAAGATTCTCATTGTTCTCACATCTCATGATCAACTCGGTGATACGGGAGAAAAAACCGGTTTCTGGCTGGAAGAGTTTGCCGCGCCCTACTACCTGCTGAAGGATGCCGGGGCTGCGATCACGCTGGCTTCACCAAAGGGCGGTCAGCCGCCGCTCGATCCGAAAAGCGCTCTGCCCGAGAACCAGACGGAATCAACGAAGCGTTTCAGCGGCGACAGCGCCGCTCAGGCTGAACTTGCAAAGACGAAGAAGCTGGCAGAGGTATCCGCGGACGAATTCGATGCAATCTTCTACCCGGGCGGGCATGGCCCGATGTGGGACCTGGCAGGCAACGCGCTCTCCATCGCCCTGATCGAAGCCTTTGTGAAGGCCGGCAAGCCGGTCGCTGCCGTGTGTCACGCGCCGGTCGCGCTGGTCAATGCGAGAGGAAAGGACGGCGCGTATCTGGTCAAGGGCAAACGTGTGACCGGTTTCACAAATGAAGAAGAGGCAGCGGTGGGCCTGGCCGCGGTCGTGCCTTTCCTGTTGGAAGACCGTCTCAAGGAACGGGGCGGCATCTTCAGCCGGGCTGCCGATTGGGCTCCCCACGTCCAGGTGGACGGCAAGCTGGAGACCGGCCAGAACCCGGCTTCTTCGGGACCTGCGGCGGAGGAGCTGCTGAAGCTGCTTCGCACTGTTTGAGCTTCGGTGGGAAATCGCGGGAAAAAGGGGCCGGGTTTTCATTGAACCTGACCAATAAAGGTGTCGGGTCGGCGTGTACAACAGTGGACAAGGTAGGGACACATAGAGTATGAATACAAAGGCGGTTTATTTGAAGTATGATGCTGTCCGAAAAGCATAAATAGGTCGGGGGGCGTTCTTGTTTTTTAGTGTTTTGATATTATGACAAGGTCACAGGAGGAGGGTAGGATGGGTGTGTTTCTACGAAATTCGGTTCTGGTGATGTTTGTGTGGCTGATGCTGGCCGGGATCTGTTTTGGTAAGCAGGTTTATCTGAGTGACGGCAGTATGATTGATTGCGAATCATTCTGGCGTCGTGGTGACAAGGTTGTCGTCAAGATCAACCGGGACACGGTGCTCGAATTCGCCCGGAGCGAGATTGATGAGCGCCGGACTTTCGTCAAGGCCGTAAAAAAACCGCGTAAGGTGAAGCGTAATAAAATTGCCGCTGCAACTGTGTCAGACAAAGCAGCGACGACTGTTCGTACTGCTGAAGCCGCTCCCGCTCCGTCAAATCCTTCTGCTGCAGCTCCAGCGGCAAATCCGGAACCGGCCCCTGTTCAGGCCCCGCCTGCCGAGGAGCAAACGGTTCAGACTGAAGCGGCTCAACCGTCTAATGCTGCTCCTGCTCCTACTCCAGTCCCTGACCAGGCAGCAGCGCCTCAGGGGTTGCCAACCGCCATCCCGGAAGTCAATGCCCTGTTTGCCGGAAGCGTCGTTACCATTCTACTTGTGCTGGGGGCCGTAAGCCTCCTAATTATTATCGCGATGTGGGTCGTCTATACCAAGGCGGGCCAGGCCGGCTGGAAGAGCCTGGTGCCGATCTACAACATCTACATCCTGCTCCTGATCTCCGGTGTCCCGGGATGGTGGCTGATTTTGTTGCTGATCCCTCTTGTCGGCCTGGTATTTCACCTCCTGGCCATGCTCGCCCTGGCGAAAAAGTTCGGCAAAGGGACGCTGTTCGGGATCGGACTGTTCATTTTGCCGATAATCTTTTACCCGCTGCTGGCCTTTGGCGGTGCGCGGTATGAAGGATAGGCTGAAGTTCAGAGCAGACCTGCCAGGTTTTGAAAACCTGGCAGGTGTTTGTACTTGGCGTCTTTCTCGAAAATGAGGTAATTGCCCATGAAAATGAGGCGATCCATTCTTTTGTTTCTGCTGGTTGCCGCTTTAGCTGCCCTTGGCATGTCAGGTTGCTCCTCTGCTCCAGCCAGGGAAGTGGTCTCCACCGGGGAGGCACCAGCGGCCATTGGGCCTTATTCCCAAGCCGTCAGGTTCGGTAACCTGCTGTTCCTCTCCGGGCAGATCCCGCTTGATCCCAGGACCAATCTGGTGATAACCGGACCCATCAAAGTACAGACACAGCAGGTGCTGGTGAATCTGAGGGCCGTACTGGCCGCGAATGGCATGACTCCGGATGATGTGGTGTCGACGACGGTCTACCTCAAGGACCTGAACGATTTCGTTGCCATGAATGCCGTCTACGCTGGATTCTTCAAAGAAAAACCGCCTGCCCGCGCAACGGTGCAGGTGTCGCGTCTGCCCCGCGATGTGCTGGTGGAGATCTCTGCGATTGCTGCGAAGTAGGCCGTAGGTGACTATTCCCGAGGGTAACCTATTTCATGATGGGCGATAACCGCGACAACAGTGCGGACTCACGATACTTCGGATTAGTCGATCGCTCCCTTGATGTCGGCCGGGCGACCTCAGTGGTTATTTCTCTCGACAGCACGGATAGATATCAGCCGCGTTGGAAGCGCTTTTTTCCGGGTTGCTCTGACTTCCCGGAATATCCATGCTAGGTGCAGGAGCTGCACTTTTGAAATAAGGGAAAAATGACTGAGATGGATCGGCTGAAGCTCAGACCAGACCTGCCAGGTTTTCAAAACCTGGCAGGTCTTTGTGCGGAGAGATACTTTTTGCTGCTGGAAAACATCACGCTACTTTGACCTCTATCCTGAATTGTGCACCACTGCCGGTGTTTGCGGCAGACAGCGTCCCGCCCATGTTTTTCTCGATGATATTTTTTGACATATACAACCCGATCCCGCTGCCGTCGCTCGATTCATTGGTCGTAAAATAAAAATCGAAGATCTTGTCGATGATTGTCTCGGGAATGCCCCCGGCATTGTCCGTTACCGTGACGACCGTCCTGGCGCCATCCGCGAAAGCACGTATTATCACCCTGGGATTTGCCGTTCCCCGTGCCCTGAAGACATCCCGCGCGTTGGCCAGAATGTTGAGAAGCACCTGGGCATATTCCTTTGGATAGCCGAACGCGGCCAATCCGGGATCGGCATCCAGTTCAACCGCTATGGAGTGAAAGCTGAGGGCCGGCGCGATGAAAGCGAGGGCCTGGTCGATGGATTCTTTGATGTTGAACACCTTTTTTTCTTTATCCGGCCGGTAAAATCCCCTGAAGACATCCATGGTTTGTGCCATATGATCCAGCAAGGCCATGGTGATACAGACGGTTTCTTTGGTGAATTCAGGTGTCAGTCCCCCCGTTGACGCGGTTTCTCCCAGATCCTGGATGACAAGTGAAAGGGAAGTAAGCGGCTGTTTCCACTGGTGGGCGATATGATCCAGCATCTCCCCCAAAGCCGCCTGGCGGTTCTGCTGAATGAGCATGACATCTTTTTCCCGGTTTTTCGCTACCTCTTCCTCGACCCTGAGCTCAAGGGTTTCGTTCAGATCCTCAAGCAGCTGCTTCTGCCGCTGAAGCTCCTCCTCGGACAGTTTACGTTCGGTTATGTCGATGATCATAGTATGCTTCGACATTCTCCCGTCAGCACTACGGATGGGAATATTCACCGCGTAATACCAGCGATTGTCCTTGGGGCTGAATATCTCCCGATGGACCGTTTCCCCGGCGAATACCCGGTCGTTGACGCAACCGGCACAGACGGAATCCACGTCGTGAATGACCTTGTAGCAATATTCGCCAACGGCATCGCGGCCTGTCCGTTCGATCAGCTTCCTGTTCATGAACTCGATGCGATAATCCCGGGAAGATATATAGATAAGCCCGTCGAAGGAATCCACTAACGCCTGGTATTTCTCCCTGCTCGCACGGATCGCATCCTCGGCTCGCTTGCGCTCGGTGACGTCGATGATGATCCCTTCGAAGTTTTTGACGCCTCCCGCGGCGTCACGTTCGATATTGCTATGTTCGTTTACCCAGCGGATTTCCCCGCCCTTGGTCCTGATCCGGTATTCCAGGCGGAATTGGCCGGCTCCGTCATTGCAAAATTCGTGGACCTCCCGGGTTACGCGCTCCAGGTCGTCAGGGTGCAGTATTGAAGAATAAGCGATGGCTCCGGAAAGAAACTCATCAGGGGTATAACCGAACTGGATGATATTTCCGGAAACCAGCTCAACGGGCCACGCATCGTCACCCTTCCAGCGGAAAAGCACTACCGGACTGTGTTCCACCACCAGATTGGCTTTGCTCAGTGTTTCCGTCAGTTTGTCACGCTCGGCCAATGAATGCGCCAGCTTGATATTGGCATAGCTGAGCCTCGAAAACATGTCGGTGAGCCCCAGGAAAATAGCCTTCCCCATGTTCACGAGTTCTTCGCTCTGGCGGGGCACGGCTTCCAGTGCGGCGATGTACTCCTCTTCGGGGAAGCCGTACTTTCTCGCCTGCGCACGGAAAAGGTCGTAATCGATCTCCTCGCCGGCAAAAAAGAACTGCCCCATGAAGAGATTGCCCATATGTCTTCCCCCGACAATGATTGGGGTCACCAGGTGCCACATGTTATTTTTGCAGCGGTACGTCCTGAACTCTCCCTGCGGGATGCCAATCGTGAGGTCCGAATCACTTTCAAGGCATTTCTTCAGAGTTTCCGGATGCATACGGTGAAATTTGGAGCAGATATCCTGCCAGCCCACATCCACCAGCACCTGTCCCTTGAGATCGATTATGCTCATTTTGTGGCCGGTGATGCGATAGAGGTTTTCCATGAACGACTGGATCTGCGGGGCATCCAGAATGTCGGCAAGGTCCAGTTCGCCGATATCGCCTTCGGGGTCGAGAATGCTCTCCAGTTTCCGCCTTACGCTCGACTCGCTTTCCCGTAACGCCTCCTCCGCCCGTTTGCGCTCGGTTATGTCCTTGACAAATGAGATGCCGTACCTCTTTCCTCTGAAATCCAGAACGTTGGCGGTGATTTCAACGGGAAATGTGGTGCTGTCCCTGCGCTGGTGAGTTGTCTGAAAAGTCGCAGGGCCCCCTTCATCCAGAATTTCTTTCAGCTCCAGCATTTTCTCCCGGGTTATTTCCGGATCTATATCGAAAACGCTGATCGCGCACAGTTCCTCACTGGAATACCCGAGACTCTTGCAGGCATGCTCGTTCACATTGAAGATAGTGCCGGCCTCATCGCTCTGATAAATGCCTATTCCCGCCTTGTCGATACAGAACTGGGACAAGAGCAGCGCCTCATCCGCCCGTTTGCGTTCAGTGATGTCTTTTACGAAAGAAACGTTGATACTCTGTTCTTTATCCTGCGATTCCAGATACGTGACCGTTATCTCTACCGGGAAGGTCGAGCCATCCTTGCGGAGATGCCGCGATTCAAAGGTCCTGGAGCCTGAGGCCTGCGTAGTTTTCCGGTGGTCCCGGAATGCCTCATGGTTGAAGGTAGGATCAATGTCAAAAACCGTCATCGAACAGAGTTCTTCAGGGGTATAACCAAGAGTCCGGCAGGTATACTCATTGGCGTAGAGTATCTTTCCTTCCTCCGAGATTCGATGTATGCCGATTGCTGCCTTATCCACCAGGAACTTGGCCAGTTCCAGTTCCGCGATGGCCCGCTTCTGTTCGGTGATATCGCGGCTTACGCCAACAACTCCGAGAATTTCCCCGTCCAGGTCGAAAAAGGGCGTCTTGAGCGTCTCCAGCAGAACACGTCGTCCGTCCGGATAATCGATCCATTCCTCATTGCGCCGGGATTCCTCGGTCGACAGTATTTCCAGGTCCATTTCCCGGAACGCATCGGCAACGTCCCTGCTGAAGATATCCAGGTCAGTGCGGCCCACCAGGTCTTTTTCCGAGCGTCCGGCAAAGGCCTCGAAAGCCTTGTTGCAGCCAAGGTACGCCCTGTTGCAGTCCTTGTAGAATATGAGATCAGGTATGGCATCGATCAGGGTGCGCATGAATTTGTTCTTTTGGGCGAGCGCGCAGGCCAGTTTTCGCTGGGTCAGCTCGCTCTTTCTCAGCTGTTCCTCCGCTTGCTTACGCTCGGTGATGTCCGTCACGAAACAGCAATTGTATTCCTTGCCGTCGAAAACCAGCAGATTGGAACGGATTTCCACCGGGTAGACACGGCCATCCTTTGCACGATGACAGGTTTCGAAGGTATCCGTGCCCTTCTCGTGCAGAACCTGCCATAAGTGGACAACCCTCTCTGGAGGGCAGGTCGGGTCGATATCCGGTACCGACATCATCACCAGCTCGTCGCGTGTGTAACCCAGTGCCTGGCAGGCCGCATCGTTGACGTAAAAGAACTGTCCATCATTCGTGATCCAGAATGCCTGATCCACCGACCGGTCAACGGCAAACTGGGTGAAACGCAGCGCCTGAACTGTTTCCGTCAGTTCTGTCGTTCGCTCCTCGACGCGTCTTTCGAGTTCGTCGCGGGCACGCGCCAGCTCTTCTTCCATACGTCTGCGCTCGACCAGCTCAGTCTCAAGTTCCCCGGTCCTCAGTCTGACCTGCCGTGCAAGGGCCCTGTTCCAGGCAATGATGCCGGCGGCACTCAGCAGTATCATGATGAAAGCTGCCAGGAAGCCTGTCCGGACTTCTTTGCTGGTAAGTCGCGACCGGGGTTCCACGGACAGCCACTTTTTATAAATGGCTTCTTTCTCATCGGCACTGATTGCGGCGAGACCCTTTTCCAGAATTCCGTTCAGCTCCGGCCAGTCTTTCCGCGTGCAAAAACCCATCCGGTAAAAATATCCGGATTCGCCGACGACCCGAAGATTGGTAATTCCCTCTTTTTCGAGGTAATAGGTTGCCGTCGCTAGGTTTTCAACAAAAGCGTCACTCAGGCCGAAGGCGACTTTCCGCAATCCGGTTTGAACATCGGCTGTCAGGTCAAGGTGTACTTTCGGATAGTTGTAAGCGATGAAATTGTGCGCCGCATAGTCGGACACCACCGAAACCTTCATTCCGGTCAGTTTTTCCAGCGTGAGAGTGCCTTTGACTTTCTCGCGGGCGATGATCACAACGGGAAATTCAAGGAAAGGGCTGGTGAAGAGCAGGTATTCGGCGCGTTGCGGGGTTTTCGTCGCCACATACGCATCGATCTGTCTGCTTTTGGCTTTACTGATGATTTCATCCCAGTTAGGTAGATGGACGATTTGAATGCGGATGCCGAGCTTTTTTTCGATATGTGCAACGTAATCCGCTGTTATGCCTTGGTACCTGCCGTTCCTGTCAAAATACTCGACCGGGGGAAAGTCCGGATCGGGCGCCAGGCGAATGACCGGATGATCCTTGAGCCAGGCCCTTTCCGCTGTACTCAACAGATCAGGGTGTTCCTTTGTTGGCTTCCGGTTCAATGCCACTGCAGCCAGGACTACAAACAAAAAAAGCGCTCCTGTCAGCCAAAGCCAACGGGAACGCTTCTTTATTTCAGGGATGATTGCATGTAGCATTCACCTGCCCCCATAATTCAATCTCGTGTTGATGTTTAATAAATCTGAATTTTAGCGGTGTCCTTATGTAATAGTGTACACAGTTTGCGTTCGGAAATTACCATTCTTATATGCCTAATTCAATAAATATTTCCTAAGCTGGTATTTTCTTAATAAAGGAGGAAAGTATCGGTTGAAGTTTTGACCAGATTTGCTCCAGGTATCTGCCCTTCAGCATTACCCTGTCCTTCAATAAACTAGTACAAATCCATGATCTTTTCCCTTATTATGGGTTTCGCCGGTGGTAAATCGGCTTGACTGGGAAATAGTGCAGCTCTCTGGAACTGAGAGGAGTAATCGGCGTGAAAACAAAAAAACTGAAAAATCTGCTCAAAAAAATCCGGGATGATCTCTCTTGGCCGGTACAGGAGCTGCCCCAGGAATCAGGTCCGATCCGTATCTTTTCTAATCCTTCGACTTGCACCCACACTCTCTATCTGCCCGAGACGCCGCCGCAAGAAGGTCCGGCCCACGAACTCCTCTACCTCCATGAGCTGGGGCATGCGCTGCTTTGTGAACGGGTCCATCCCTTTTTTTCCAACGGCTTTCCCCTTGCAGGGTTGGACAAGAACCTCCTGCCAGCGGTATCGCCGGTGTTGAACGCCGCTGGCGACTGGTTTGTCGGCCACTGGTTTATGGAGTGTGCTCCGGCTTTGGCGATGGAAGAATTGAACAAGGAATACGAGGCCACCGTCGAACTGATGACACATGCCGAGCTCCCCTCCGTGGAGAAGTTCTTCGTCGCCGTGCTGATCATTGCCCAGTCCGTCAAATACCTCAAGAAAAAGGTCAACTTTTCCGGCTTTCTCGATAGCGCGGTCCAGGCATTTCTTTCGGTTCCGCCTGAGAATCCGACCGTTCAGAAGTACGAGAAGCTGGTAAACCTGCTCCTTGCGCTCGGCGCACCCTACCGGTGCCGGCGGGTGAAGAGTGGCGATCATGAGGTGCTGGAATTCTACCCGGTTTCCGCTGGGGGGTAATGAGGGCAAAAAGCCGAATTCTTGTTGTCAAACAGGAGCATTATGCAAAACGATACATTGATACGACTATTGCACCGCTTTGCCGCTGCTGCCACGGCGCACTGCCAGGCAATGGAAGAAATGGACCAGGAGCGGGCAAATCTTCACGCCCGCATGATCGCCGGATTGCACCGCTCCATTATCGCCTCCGGAGAAAGCGGCAGGCAGGCCTTGCTGGAGTTGGTTGATGACAACGACCCGGTTGTGGCGGGAATGGCGGCTGTCTATTCGCTCCGCTACGACTGCGAACGCTCCCTGTCTGCCTTGCGACGTGTGGCACGGGAGCCGGGCTTGCTCGGTTTCCGGGCCCGGACGGCGCTTGAGCTCTGGGAGGGCGGGGAGTGGCAGGGGCCGGAGGAGTGATTCAGGAAGTTGCCACTACTGACAGGCGGCTAAACCAGACCTGCCAGGTTTTCAAAACCTGGCAGGTCTTTAAACATCATCCAGAGATCCGGCTTTCAAATTCCACTTCAAATCCTCCAGTATTTCCCGTATATTATGCCGTTTTCCGGTTGATTGGGTTCCTCGTGAATATATCGTGGAGTCCTTTCATGTAAACTGTTCCATCTCATCAAGCATCGGGAGAAACCACATTGTGAAACTTTTTCATCTGCGAACTATACATCTCGCCGTTCTGCTTCTGATTATTTCTCTGGTTATTTACGGTACCGACTATCTGATATTCGGCGGAGCTGGGGAGATTGCTTCCAGCTTCATGGGGAACCTGGCATTTCTGCCGGTCTATGTGCTTTTCGTTACCTTGATGATCGAGAAGATCCTGAAGGAACGTGAGCGGACGGCGCTGCTTCGGAAACTGAACATGGTGATCGGCGTTTTTTTCAGTGAGGTTGGAACTGATCTGCTGCGCGAAACCGCCGTTTTCCTGCGGAACCAGGCGGACATTACCGTGCGTCTCCGGGTCGACGGGTCCTGGTCACGACACGATTTTCGTGAAGCAATTGCATTCTTTAAAAAAACCGAGATCAGCGTGGACTGCTTCAAGGGCGACCTGCCGGCAATGAAGGCTTTTCTGCTGAAGAAAAGGAGCTTCCTGCTCGGCCTTCTGGAAAACCAGAACCTCCTGGAGCATGACGAGTTCACCGATCTCCTCTGGGCGGTGTTTCATCTCACCGAGGAACTTGATGCGCGACAGCGCCTGGAAGGTCTGCCCCAATCCGACTTTGACCACCTGGCTGGTGACATACGGCGGGTGTATGCCTCCCTGACCCGAGAGTGGCTCCGCTACATGGAACACCTGATGAACGATTATCCCTATCTCTTTTCCTTGGCTGTCCGCACGAATCCGATGAATCCGTCGGCGCGGGTGGAGGTGGTGTGAACAGCTTAGGAAAGATAGTGCTTTGAACGACGAAAGGGGTGGCCACTGCGGCCACCCCTTTTGTCGTTATTGCGGGTTATTCCAATTCATATCAAGGCCCTCTCTGCGTTGGCTCGTTTCCGGCTGCTCAACGTACCCTTCAGTTCGCCTCCTAGTGAGGACCAGTTGTCACGGCTTTACATATTTTTACAGAGGCGCGGGGTAGACACCGGGTGTGAAATGCTGATAGCATGCCGAAGCTTTTGCCCGTCTGGAAATCCGCCAAATTTCACCAGAGAGCAAAGCTATGAGCTCTGACGTGAGCCAAAAAATCGAACGAGGAGAAGATTATGTACAAGCCTCCACGCCGACCTATTGGCAATCATTTGCAAAGATTTTTGCCTGCAATTATGATCCTTTGCATCGCAGCAACCTCGTATCTGACAGTAAAATACATTAGAGGGGATAATTCCGGCCAGCGTACCTCTCAGCAGGTCTCTGAGAAGAGGAGCGCTGCAGAACCCCGTGACCGGATCAAAATGAAGACCGGAATCATTCGTTCCGGTGAGACGATTTCTTCCCTGCTGGGGGATGATTTCAGCCCGAAGGAGATCCACGAGCTGGCGATTGAAGCGCAGAGTGTTTTTCCTCTTGCCAGAATCTGTGCCGGGAGGCCCTACCGGCTGACTCGCCAGGATGGCGACTTCAAGCGTTTCAGTTGTGATATCGACGATACTGACAGACTGGTGGTGGTCCGCAACGGAGGCCGGTTTGCCGTTTCCCGGGAACCGATTCCCTATACGGTAGAACTCGTTTCAGTGCGGGGGACGATCGAATCGAGCCTTTTTGAGGCGGTACTGAAAATCGGTGAAAGCGAACGGCTGGCCATGCAGCTTGCCGAGGTATTTGCCTGGGATATCGATTTTTTTCAGGATATCCAGGAAGGCGATTCCTTTGAAGTGGTGCTGGAGAGGCGTTTCCGTGATGGAAAGCCCGCGGGCGACGGCCGCCTGCTGGCGGCACGCTTCACCAATCAGGATCGGGTCAGCCAGGCATTTTACTTCCAGGACGGAAAGCGGGACGCGGACTATTACGACGAGAATGGCCAGAGTCTGCGCAAGGCTTTCCTGAAGGCGCCGCTTTCCTTCAGCCGGATCTCCTCCGGTTTTACCATGCGTCGCCGTCATCCCATTACCCGGCGGGTCAAGGCCCATCCGGCCATCGACTATGCTGCACCGAAAGGGACTCCCATTCACACAGTTGGTGACGGAGCGATCGTTTTTGCCGCCTACAAGCGTTACAACGGCAAATGTGTCAAGGTACGCCATCCGAACGGCTGGGTAACCATGTACAATCACCTGAGCAAGTTTGGCAAGAACATTCGCCCGGGGAAAAAGGTGGCGCAGGGTCAGGTGATCGGCTACGTTGGCAGTACCGGCTTGTCTACCGGTCCGCACCTGGATTTCCGGATGTTCAGAAACGGAGCTTCGGTTAATCCGTTGACGGTCAAGTCACCGCCCGCCCGGCCCGTTTCCCGGGTAAATATGGCTGCATTCAAGATGATGGTTGCCGACCGGGTAGTGCTGATGGAAGCCACTCCGGAGCAGAATACCGTGCGTGCGTCTCTGCCCGGGATGCCGCGGCGGGGAGTCAACTGACGGACGTGTGACTATTGGAACGAGAAAAGGGGTGGCCGGATGGCCACCCCTTTTCTCGTTTTCGGAGGGATTGCTGGATGTGTTTCGTGGCTATTCCTGCTCCACGCTGGACTCTCCGGCCGCAACCATCAGTTCGCTGATCAGCTTGGTGAAGCGGAGCGGATCCTTGATCGGTGAGCCTTCGGTGAGCAGGGCCTGGTCGAAGAGCAGCTCGCAGTAATCGTCAAGCTTGCGGTTCCCCTTGTCCTTGTCGAAGAGTTTCTGCATGATTTTGGTGATGGCGTGATCCGGATTGAGTTCCAGGATGCGCTTCGATTCGGGCACGTCCTGGTTCATGGCCTTGAGAATCCGTTCCATGTTGGCGTTCATGCCGTATTCGTCGGCCACCAGGCAGCAGGCGCTGTCGGTGAGCCGGCCGGAGAGGCGTACTTCCTGGACCCGGTCGTCGAGCTTTTCCTTGATAAAGGCCAGCAGGTCGCCGTACTGTTTTTCCGCTTCCTTCTTCTTTTCCCCCTCGGCCTTTTCTTCTTCCTCGCTGCCGAGTTCCAGTTTGCCGGACAGTACCGACTTCAGTTTCTTACCGTCATATTCCGTCAACGCCTGTACCAGCCACTCGTCGATCGGGTCGGTGAGGAAGAGGACTTCGTACTCTTTCTTCCGGCAGATTTCCAGGTGGGGCGAGTTCTCCACCGCGGCGCGGCTGGTGCCGGTGATGTAGTAGATTTCCTTCTGCCCCTCGGGCATTCTTTCCACGTACTCTTTCAACGAGACCGGGGCGCCCGCTTCCGTTTTGGTGCTCTCGAAGAGCACCAGTTCCTGGAGCTTTTCCCGGTTGGCATGGTCGAAATGGATCCCTTCCTTCAGCACCGGACCGAATTCCTTGTAGAACTTCAGGTAGTCTTCCGGAGTTTTCTCTTTCATTTCCGCCAGGGTGGCGAGAATCTTGGTCACCAGGTTCTTCTCGATTTTGCGGATCTGCAGGTCTTCCTGGAGGATTTCGCGGGAGACGTTGAGCGGCAGGTCGCTGGAATCGACCACCCCTTTGATGAAGCGCAGGTAGTCGGGCAGCAGTTTGTCGCATTTGTCGGTGATGAAGACCCGCTTGACAAAGAGCTGCACGCCCTTGCGGTGTTCCGGCATGAACAGGTCATAGGGCCGGTGCTCGGGGATATAGAGCAGGGCCTTGAACTCGCTGGTGCCTTCGGCGGAATAGTGGATGGTCCTGAAGGGGTTGCTGTAATCGTGGGAGATGTGCTTGTAAAATTCGTTGTAATCGTCTTCGGTGATTTCACTTTTGGGCCGGGTCCAGATCGCCTTCATGGAGTTGAGGGTTTCTTCCTCGGTTTTCTTGATCTTTTCGGCGCCCTCGATCGGCTGGCCGTCAACCCCCCGGGGCAGTTCTTCCCGGGTGATGTCCATGGTCACCGGATACTGCACGTAATCGGAGTATTTCTTGATGATCGAGCGAATCCGCCACTCATCGAGAAACTCCTTCATTTCTTCTTTCAGGTGCAGGGTGATGTCGGTGCCGCGGGTTTCCTTCTCGCATTCTTCGATGGTGTAGGTGCCGTCACCGATGGACTCCCAGCGAATGGCGCTGTCTTTCGCCCCGGCGCGGCGGGTTACCAGGGTGACCCGGTCCGCGGCCATGAAGGAGGAATAGAAACCGACGCCGAATTGTCCGATCAACTCCGGATGTTCCTGGATATTCTGCTCTTTCAGGGCCTGAAGGAAAGCCTTGGTGCCGGACTGGGCAATGGTGCCGATGTTGGTTTCCACCTCTTCGGCGGTCATGCCGATGCCGTTGTCGCGGATGGTGAGGGTGCCGGCTTCCTTGTCGGCGATCAGCTTGATTTTCCAGTCAGCGTTGTCTTCCAGCAGCGCTTTGTCGGTCTGGGATTCAAAGCGGGCCTTGTCGATCGCATCTGAAGCGTTGGAAATCAGTTCCCGGAGGAAGATTTCCTTGTTGGAATAGAGCGAGTGGATTACCAGGTCGAGCAGCTGCTGGACCTCGGTCCGGAATTGTTTGGTGGTCTTGGTCATGGGTAATAATTCTCCTCATTGGTTTACAAAATGCATTGCGGGCAGCGAGTGCCCATCGTTTGGTACGATAATCATTCAACCTGAATTTTGCAAGTGCCATGGAACTTTTTCTTTTTAGAAATTTTATATCTCGCTTGCACAAATGGATTTGTCTGTAAATAATTCAGTGTGTCACTAGCTTTACAAAAAGTTACAAACATGGGTGCTGCAGTGACAAAGATTGTTGTTGTCAAGCAATTAGAAAAAGGTCCTGATTATTTTACACTCATAGGAAATAGTTTTGTGGTTTGTTCGGTCGACGAAGTCGAGCAAATCCTGGGGGCCAGGGAGATCGCTCTGGTAATTATGGAGTGCAAAGGCGACACCGACAGCGCCATAAGGATTCTCAGGAATATCAAGAAAGCTCATCCCTCAATTCCGGTAATTTTTGTTGTTGAGAGCAGTACGGAAAATTTTTTGCTCCAGGCCTTCAAAATAGGAATTCGTGACTATTTCCGGTTACCACTCGACCCGGAGGAGTTTTTGCGGTCAGTTGCCAAGATTCTCTGTTTGAAAGAGAATTCTCAGGGTAGACATGACAATTTCAGGCCGGTAGATGAGATCTGTGATTCCGAGTATGAACGCTTCTTAGTTGCCGCCGATGAGCGTGTGGTCCGTGCCGTTCAATATATTAAAAGAAACTATGGAATGCCCATTTGTCTGGATGATGTGGCGGAAGTGGCCTGTATGAGTAAATATCATTTCTGCAGAGTTTTCAAGAAGCACTTCGGGATGGGACCAATCCAGTATCTCCTGAACCTGCGGATAAAAATTTCCATGACGCTGCTCCAAGGCGGCAATACGTCGATTACTCTAATTGCCTTCCGGTCAGGTTTTAAAGGGTTAAGCGAATTCAACAAACAATTCAAAAAAGCTACCGGGTTGACGCCGACGGCCTACCGAAACACAAAAATATCGCATCAACGAGTTACCGTTGCTGCTGAAGAGCAATAATCCCATTGCTATTTAAGCAATAATTGCCTAGTCAGTGCCGTGTTTCTTGGTTTAATTAAATCCACAGGTACTGGTTGGTTGCCTTGGTGTCTGAAAAACTGCATTGCCTGCCCCCTGAAAATGCCGCAACACAGTGAGTCCTGGCTTTGATTACAATTTATTGGAGGTCAATTGTGAGGCTGTCACTTTTGCTGTTTTTTTGTGTTGCTTTTCTGTCGTCAGTTCCGCCTGTCTCCGCAGATGGTCCCGTGCCGGGGCCGATGGTACAAAAGGAGAAAGAAAGTTACAGCATGGGATACGAGATTGGTCTCAGTATTAAGAATGGTGGCCTTGAGGCCGATTATGCAAAACTCGTGCAGGGTATGCGCGATGCAATCGAGGGTAAAAAGCCCAGGTTGAGTCTGGATGAAATGAAAACCCAGGTTGCGGCTCTGAAGAAGAGGGCCCGTGAATACGAATTGAGAAAGATTCAGGAGCAAATTGTGCGCAACGCGGAGGAGTCGGAGAAGTTCCTCGGGGCGAACAAGAAAAAAACCGGTATCAGGACCACGGAGAGCGGTCTTCAGTACAAGATTCTTAAGGAGGGAGACGGAAATACTCCCACACCGGAAGACTGGGTCAGGGTGAATTACCGGGGTACGTTTACTGACGGGAAGGAATTTGACAGTTCATACGCCAGGGGCGAGCCGCAGACTGTTCAGGCCGACGGTGTCATCAAGGGCTGGACGGAAGCTCTCCAAATGATGAAGGCAGGTTCGAAGTGGCAGATTTTCGTACCGCCTCATCTCGCTTATGGAAGGGGTGGTCTCGGGCAGAAAATCCCCCCTAATACAGTGCTCGTATTCGAGCTGGAACTGCTCTCAATCGAAAAGGAGGAGAAAGGAGGCGGGGACAAGTAACGGAAAATCAACTTAATGGAATGACCGCAAAAATGAAAATATTCGGTAAAAAGGGAAAAATCTGAAATGTGGCAACAGAAGTATTTTCAATGAGTTGTCAACGACCAAATTTCTGATTGCATTGACAGGGGACAGAAAGCAAGAAAGGAGGACAAAATGTGCAAGGTAATTCAAGGCATTTTCGTAACGACATTCCTGCTGCTATTCACTACCAATATCGCAAGCGCACTACTTCCGGATACGCAAACTCAGGTCCTGTTGCCGGGAACTTCCATACCTAAGTTCGTCGAGCAGCTTCCAGTCGCAGGTGATATCACCGTCGTGAACGCAACTCCGAGCGTTATGTTGGGAATTCCTTCGACACCTTCCTATAACATCCATATGAGAGAATTCCAGGCGCAAATACTACCCGTTTCGCTTGGTCTTGGGCCGACCTGGGTCTGGGGCTACCTGACGGATGGCGATGTGGCTGCACAACCGGCAGTCCGCCCAAGCTATCTCGGCCCGGTCGTGGTGGCCCAACGGGAGACCCCGGCCTATCCTACCTATTCAAATGAGTTGCCTGCCGGAAATGTGTCTAATGTCCAGCAGCTCCTGCCCATTGACATGACGATCGACTGGGCGAACCCGACCGGCATCAACTGCGCACCCGATCCCATTACCGGCGACTATACCAACCTGCAGTGCGGCACCTTGCCGCCCTACCTTGGGCCGTTGCCCGATGCGGTACACTTCCATGGCGCCGAGGTAGCACCGGCTTTTGACGGTGGTCCTGATGCCTGGTTCACACAAGACAATGCGCAAACGGGCATTGGTTTTCCTGGCAGCACCTACACCTATCCGAACGGTCAGCAGGAGGCAACGCTCTGGTTCCACCCGCATGGCTTGGGCATCACGCGGCTGAATGTCTACGCGGGCCTGGCAGGTGGTTACATCCTCATTGACCCGGATAATCCGCCGCTTGCCGCCATGCCGGCGTTTCCGCAGCATGATATCCCGCTCATCATCCAGGACAGAAGCTTTGATACGACCGGCCAGCTCTTCTACAACCTGGCCTCGAACCCACAGCCGAATCCGACCGTCCACCCTTTCTGGATCCCCGAGTTCATCGGCGATGCCATCGTGGTGAACGGCAAGACCTGGCCAAACCTGAACGTGGAGCCCCGCCAGTACCGCTTCCGTCTCCTGAACGGCTCCAATGCGCGCTTCTATGATCTATCGATGAACAAGGGGGTGAAATTCATCGCCATCGCTACGGACAACGGCTATCTCGTGAATGCAGTCTTGACCCCGAACGTGGTCATCGGCCCGGGCGAGCGCTATGAGGTCATCGTCGACTTCAGCGCCCTGAGAGTCGGGACCAAGGTAGTCATGAAGAATGTGGCGCGGACACCGTTCCCCGGCGGCGCCAGGCCCACCAGAAACGGCACCGACACGATCATGCAGTTCACGGTGGTGGCGAATGCCTCCGGGTTGCCCAATACCACCATCGCAAACGGGACGCCGATCAGGCCAACCCCGCTTGAGCCGATTGCCACCGGTTTCGTCGCCGGGACAAACATCACCCGTCAACTGACCCTGAATGAGGTGATCGGGGCCGGCGGACCGCTCGAACTGGTTATCAACAACTCCAAGTTCAACCTGCTGCTGAATACCTCCGGCTGTCCGGCAGGTTCTCCCCCGGGCAGCGCCGCCGGGGTCTGTCGTGAAACGGAACTTCCGGCGGTTGGTGACACCGAGATCTGGGAAATCATCAACATCACCGCCGATGCTCATCCGATGCACACCCACCTGGTGAGCTACCAGATTCTGGACCGCACGCCGTTCCGGGCGACTCCCTGGATCAACCAGTATGACGCGCTGCTGGTGGGCAATGGCGTGCTCCCGGGCGCCGGGCCGCCAAACCCCTACAGCATGAAGAATGCTGATGGCGCCATCGGCGGGAACCCTCCGATCAACTCGTTGTTGAACATTGGGATGCGGAAATTGCCGCTGCCGTACGAAATGGGCTGGAAGGATACCGCCATCATGTACCCTGGTGAGGTGACCCGGATCGCAATCCGCTGGGCGCCGCAAGACGCGCCCGTTACCGGTGCTCCGCTTTGTGCCGTGCCGACTCCTCCGGGGACACTGCCGACCTCATGTGTGCCGCAGGCGGGATCGAACACCTATCCATTCAATCCCACCGAACTCATCAATGGCGTGGGTTATGTCTGGCATTGCCATATCCTCGATCACGAAGATAACGAGATGATGCGCAACTACACGGTAATGCCGACCAGGCAGCCTACCTTCTAGCAGTTGGTCAAACCAAGCAGTGTCAGGAGCAGAGAGGGGCCTTCGGGCCCCTCCAAGTAAAGTGCGTTCGACTTCCTAGCCCTTTGCAGGCGTGGGGCATATTTATAATGCGATTACCAAAATAAGGTTGCCATGAAAAAAGTCAGCGCAGGGCTCATTTTAATTGCCATCGCCGCCATCTCTTTCTGGGCCGGTGGACGTTACGTGCAGGATCGACCGGACTCACCCGCGGTACAGCAGGCTGAACGCAAGATCCTCTATTACACGGACCCCATGAATCCGGGATTCAGATCGGACAAGCCGGGTGTTGCGCCGTGCGGAATGGCGCTTGAGCCGGTCTATGCGGATGACGGCGAAGGAATGGATAGCTCCTCGTCGCCGCATTCTCCCGGGACAATCAGGATAAGTCCGGAGCGCCAACAACTCATCGGCGTGAAGGTCGCGCCGGTAGAAAAATTGCCAATGAGTTATAGCCTGCGTCTCTACGGCAGGGTCGTGCCGGACGAAACCCGGGTTTTTCGCCTGAATGCCTCGACCGACAGCTGGATCAAGAAACTCTCCAACGTGACCACGGGCAGTATTGTCGGCAAAAATCAGATCCTGGCCGAGGCCCTCGCTCCCGCCTACTATAACGCACAGCTGACCTATCTGATCGCCTTGGACAATGTGGACCGCATCAAGCAGCAACTGGGCGGCGATCTCCGCCACCAGCAGGGCGATATTGCCGACAACCAGATCCGTCTTGCCGTGCAGTCCCTCCAGAATCTCGGGATCAGCGATGCCCAGGTCGAAGAGCTTGCCAACACCAGGAAGGCCCGGCCCTATCTGCAGATCAGGGCGCCGAGCCGTGGTGTCGTTCTGAGCAGAAACGTCACGCTGTCCCAGTGGTTCAAGGCAGGAGAAGAGTTTTACAGCATCGCCGACATCGGAAAAGTCTGGGTTTATGCGAACGTCTACGAACACGAGGCGCGGCATCTGCGGCCCGGGATGACGGTGAAGGTTAAGCATGCCCAGTTGGGAAAGACCTTCAGCGCCAAAGTGAGTGAGGTGCTTTCGCTGTTCGATTCCGTTTCGAAAACGCTGAAGGTGCGGCTTGATGTCGACAACTCCCGCTACGAGCTGAGACCCGACATGTTCGTGGATGTCGAGATTCCCCTCACGATGCCGCCGTCTCTGCATGTGCCAGCCGATGCCGTCATCGATTCGGGAGCGAAAAAAATCGTTTATGTGGAAACCGGCAAGGGTACCTTTGAGCCTTGTCAGGTCGAGACGGGCTGGCGGCTCGGCCGGCGGGTCGAAATAACCGGTGGCCTGCTGCCGGGAGAAAAGATTATTGTCTCGGGCAACTTCCTGGTTGATTCCGAAAGCAGGATGAAAACCGCCGCTTCCGGCGTTGACGCCGGTTTCGTCAGCGGGCCGGAAAAAATCGCAGGGGAGCCTGTTCCGCTGGAGCATACTCCGGTTGTTAATTCCGCAAGGGATGAGAGTTCGAGCTCCCTGGTGAGCGTAGACCCGGTCTGTCGCATGAGTATCTACCGGAAGGAAGCGGAAATGGCTGGTTTGACCGTTACGCAATTCGGGAAAACCTACTATTTCTGTTCCCGGGAGTGCCTGCGGTCCTTCGTGAAAGAACCGGAAAAGTATCTCGGTAAGAAACCGTCGGTCACGACGAGACAGGAACGAGCCGTAAAGCCGGAACTAAAGCACGATGCTCAGGGGCAGGGTAAGAAACAGAACGCTGCCGGTGACGGACCGGGGAAAGAGAGTAAAGCCGTGCCTGCCAAGGACTGGCACGGCTGGGGGAAATTCCCGGGAGCTGAATATCTCGGCTTGAAGGATAGGGCGAAGAATACCTCCGGACGGAAACCGGATCTCCCCGGCACCGTTGGTGAAAAGCCGGATAAAAACGGACAGGGCAGCCTTGCCCCTGATGTCGAGAGAACTGATGAAGCGCCGGGTGCTGCAATGCCGGACGGCACAGGGGGCGCGCAAGGAAATGATTGATCGAATTATCGACTTTTCAGTCAGAAACAAGCCGATCATTTTCATTCTTGTCGCCGTTGCCTGTATCTTGGGCTGGTGGTCGATGCAGCGCGTCTCCCTCGACGCGATTCCGGATCTCAGCGAAACCCAAGTCATCGTGTATTCGCGCTGGGATCAGAGTCCCGATATCATTGAGGATCAGGTCACCTATCCCATCGTGACCGCTATGCTCGGCGTGCCTCGGGTCAAGGCGGTCAGGGGATTTTCCGATTTCGGCTTTTCCTTTGTCTACGTCATTTTCGAAGAAGATACCGATATCTATTGGGCGCGATCGCGTACTCTCGAATATCTTTCTACCGTCATTCCCCGCCTGCCCCGGGACGTCCGGACCGAACTCGGACCAGATGCGACCGGCCTCGGCTGGGTCTATCAATACGCCCTGGTGGATGAATCGGGTTCCCACAGCCTGGCGCAATTGCGCTCACTGCAGGATTGGTATCTCCGCTATGCTCTGAAAGCGGTCCCTGGTGTCGCCGAGGTTGCGACTGTCGGCGGTTTCGTCCAGCAGTACCAGGTGAATGTGGACCCAAACCGTCTTCAGGCCTATGAAATTCCGCTCTCCCGGGTTGTCGAGGCAGTGCGGGCCGGCAACGTGGAGGTTGGCGGACGCCTGCTCGAGTTTGGCGGAACCGAGTATATGGTGCGCGGCAGGGGTTATGCAAAGTCTGTCGATGATTTCGGCGATATTGTCCTGAAATCAGCAGACGATGGTTCACCCATCTGCATCAGGGATATCGGCGAGGTGACATTGGGCCCTGACTATCGCAGGGGCGTGGCCGACTTGAACGGCCACGGCGATGTCGTTTCGGGGATTATTGTCATGAGGCAGGGGCAGAATGCCCTGACCGTGATTGATCGCGTTAAAAAGAGAATTGAAGAGATTGGTCCCAGCCTTCCTGCCGGAGTCAAGGTGGTGCCTGTTTATGACCGCTCCGACCTTATCCGGCGGGCCATAGATACGCTGAAGTCGACGCTGATCGAGATCATCCTCACGGTCTCGCTGGTTATCTTCATCTTCCTCTGGCACCCCCCCAGTTCCCTCATCCCGGTCATCACCATTCCCATTGCCGTTCTCATCGCCTTTATTCCCTTCAAGGCGATGGGGCTTACCGCCAACATCATGTCGCTCGGCGGCATTGCCATCGCTATCGGCGCGCTGGTGGATGCGGCCATTGTTGTTGTCGAGCAGACCCACAAACGGCTTGAGGAATGGCAACAGAACGGTGAACAGGGCGACTATCGGGTGGTGGTTGTCGATGCAATCAAACAGGTGGCAGGACCAAGTTTCTTCGCCCTGCTGGTGATTGCCGTTTCGTTCCTGCCGGTACTGACTCTCGAAGCGCAAGAGGGCCGGCTCTTTAAACCCCTGGCGTATACGAAAACGCTCGTCATGGTCGTTGCCGCGTTTCTGACCATTACCCTTGATCCGGCGCTGAGGCTGCTTCTCACGAATTTGAAGAACTTCAGCTTTAGGCCGCTCTGGCTCAGCCGGGCGGCAAGCGCCGTATTCGTGGGGGTCATCAGGCCGGAACACAAACACCCCATCAGCCGTCGCCTGATACGGTTCTATGAACCCGCGGCGAAATGGTCGCTCGACCACAAGCGGATCGTCATCGGCGCGGCCCTGGCCATGATGCTGGTCACGGTCCCTGCCTTTCAACGGCTCGGTTCGGAATTCATGCCCCCACTCGATGAGGGGGCGCTCTTTTACATGCCGACTACCATGCCGGGGATTTCCATCACCGAAGCGCAAAAACTGTTGCAGGTGACCGACAAAATCATCAAGCAGTTCCCGGAAGTGGACAGGGTTCTCGGCAAAGCCGGACGGTCCGATTCCTCCACCGATCCCGCTCCGCTGTCGATGCTTGAGACGGTGATCATGCTGAAACCGCAATCGGAGTGGCGCCACGTCGACACCTGGTATTCCTCTTGGGCACCCGACTGGCTCAAGGGGGTGTTTCGCCGCATCACCCCGGATCACCTCTCGCGGGAAGAGCTCGTGCGTCAGCTCAACGATGCCTTGAGAATTCCCGGTCTGTCCAATGCCTGGACCATGCCCATCAAGGCGCGCATCGATATGCTGACCACCGGGGTGAGGACCCCGGTGGGGCTCAAGATCTCGGGCGCTAGCCTGAAACAAATCGAACAGATCGGCATTCAGGCCGAGGAGAAGCTGCGCTCCGTTGCGGGAACCAGGAGTGTGTTTGCGGAACGCACGAGCGGCGGATATTTCATCGACATCAAATGGCGGCGAAAGGAACTGGCACGCTACGGACTGAGTATCGGGGATGCTCAGCAGGCGGTGCAGAACGCGATCGGCGGCGAAAATATCACGACCACGGTGCAGGGCCGGGAGCGCTACCCCGTCAATGTCCGCTACCAGCCGGACTTCAGGACGGACTTCGGAGCTCTGGAGCGTTTACAGGTTCCGGCTTTGGAGGGCAGGAGACAGATTGCTCTGGGCGAGCTTGCCGACATAACGCCCGTCAGCGAGCCTGCGATGATCCGTAATGAGGACGGGCAGCTTACGGGTTACGTCTATGTCGACATCGGGGATCGAGACCCGGGAGGCTATGTGGCTGAGGCTTCGGACATGTTGAAAAATTCTCTGAAACTTCCGGCCGGCTACTCGATGACCTGGACCGGTCAATACGAGGCCATGAAGAGAGTCAAGGAGCGTTTGACGGTGGTGATTCCCTTGACACTTTTCCTGATCTTCCTGCTGCTGTACATGAACACCAAGTCAATGACGAAGACGTTCATCATTGCCCTTGCGGTGCCGTTCTCGGCCATCGGCGCGGTCTGGTTTCTCTATCTGCTCGGTTACAACATGAGTATCGCCGTCTGGGTCGGTCTCATCGCCCTGCTGGGAGTCGATGCGGAAACTGGTGTCTTCATGCTTCTCTATCTTGACCTGGCCTATGAAAAAGCAAAGAAAGAAGGACGGCTTCGTAACCTTTTTGAATTGAGGCAGGCTATCCTCGAAGGGGCCGTCAAGCGTCTCCGTCCAAAGTTCATGACGGTTGCTACCATGGCCTTCGGCCTGGTGCCCATAATGTGGTCTACGGGTGCAGGCTCAGATATCATGAAAAGAATTGCCGCGCCGATGATCGGCGGAGTCTTTACCTCTTTTATTCTGGAGCTGATGGTTTATCCTGTACTCTATGAAATCTGGAAGTGGAATTTCGAACTCAAAAGGTCATCGGTCATAACGGATGACTGAATCCGCTGTTCATCACCGAAGTAAAAGGAGGAATATCATGGTAAGAAAGCCCCTGTATCTTGTTTCGGCCATTGTTTTTATGGTGTTTTTGGGTTTGTCCGCAACCCGGGCACCGGCAGCACAGGCAGTTCAGGATCGTACCGTGCGAACCATGAGTATCACCGGGGAAATAGCAACGGGATCACATGGTTACATTATCCGCGGTAAGACTCCCGCGGAAATCTTCACGATCCTCAACCCAGATCCAAAAGTGCTGGACCCATTTGTTAAAAGCGGCAAGACGGTGAAGGTTGAGGTACAAATTGTGTCGGGGGACAACGTGGAGATCGTGATGCTCGCCGGAGCGAAATACGCCAACCCACAAGATCGTACCGTGAGAAAAATGATTATTACCGGGGAAATTGCTCAAGCGAGTCACGGCTACATTATCCGTGGCAAGGTTCCCTCCGCGATCTTCACTATCCTCAACCCCGTGCCGAAGGTGCTGGACAGGTTCGTAAAAAGCGGTAAGACAGTCAAAGTTGAGGTCCGGATTGTTTCGGGGGACAACGTGGAGATCGTGAAACTCGCCGGCAAGAAATATCTCAAGAAATCATTATAGGATTACTGTGCCAGCATTTGAAAAGGGAAAATGATGCAATCGAAGTTTCTCGTCAGGCTTTCGGCTTTGCTGTTTACTGCTTTATTTCTCTGTCCTCCGGCATCCACCGTAACGGCAGCTGACAAACCTCCATTAAGGGCCGGAGATGTTTCCCCGATTGTGGCCCTGCGTGACCTTAACGGGGCGGTTGTAAGGTTCCCCGCCAATTATCGGGGCAAGGTGGTCATACTCCATTTCTGGAAAGGCGGCTGCAGTTCATGTCGCGAGGAGTTGCCGGGCATGGAGTCGCTGTACACGAAATACCGGGGGCAAGGGCTTGCGATCCTGGCGGTCAACATAGGCCAACGCAGGGACATCGTGGAGCGACTGGTCCGGAGTTTCGGCGTTTCCTATACATTCCTGCTGGATATCGACAAAGAGATGGCGAAACGTTATGATGTCGTTGCACTTCCCACGACGTACCTTATCGATCGGAGCGGCGTCATCAGGTACAGGTTTCTCGGCTCAGCGAATCTGGATTTGCTGAGAAAACGTGTCCTGAGCATGTTGTAGCGTTCCACGGCAGACGCCTGATTGCTTCAAAGTAATCCCCTGCGGCTTGCATCTCTGTTCCCTCCCATTTCTTGACACCCTGAAGCTGCTATGGTAGTGTAATCCCCTTGCAGAAAGCCTAGTTATGACCGTTCGCAGGCGTTTTCCGCCGAATGGTCGCGATTATCTTTGAGGGCCTCGGCGCTTGCTCGTCAGACCTTGCCCGCCATCTTGCCGGAGAAGCCATGTATCAACCCGATTTCGAAACTTTCCGTTCCCTTGCAAGCCAAGGTAACCTGATACCCGTATACCGTGAAATTCTGGCTGACATGGATACTCCGGTCAGCGCCTTCAAGAAGATCGATGACGGCCGGTTTTCCTTCCTTCTCGAGAGTATCGAAGGGGGCGAGAAGTGGGCGCGCTACAGCTTTCTCGGCTCCAGCCCCGAGGTCATTATCCGCTCCAAGGGGAATCTCGTCGAGACGCTGCTGGCCGACGGCACTTGTCTGCGTCAGGAAACCGCGGATCCGCTTGGATTCGTCCGGGACTACCTGGTGCGCTATACACCGGTCGAGGTCGACGGTCTGCCGCGCTTTTTCGGTGGTGCGGTGGGCTACATCGGCTACGACATGGTCCGCTACTTCGAGCGGGTTTCGCTGGACAAGCCGACCGAGCTGGATGCCTATGACAGTTACCTCGTTATCACCGACACCATCCTGATCTTCGACACGGTCCGCCAGAAGATCAAGGTCGTCTCCAACGCCCACCTGGAAGAGGGAAAGTCTCCGGAAGTCGCCTATCATGAGGCCCAGGCCAAGATTGACGCCATCATCCGGAAAATGAAAACCCCGCTGCAGCCAGCCACCTCAGCAGCAGCATCGCAGCGGGTTGCCTTCCTCTCCAACGTCAGTCGCGAAGTCTTTGAGGATTCGGTGGTCAAAGCCAAGGAATACGTGAAGGCCGGGGACGTGATTCAGGTGGTGCTTTCCCAGCGTTTTTCCGCCGACCTGACCGTTGATCCTCTCGATATTTACCGGATTCTGCGAACCTTGAACCCTTCGCCCTATATGTTCTTTCTCCGGCTGGACGATACCCTGGTGGTGGGGGCCTCACCCGAGGTCATGGTCCGCAAGGAAGGCGAGCGGGTGGAGCTCCGGCCGATCGCCGGCACCCGTCCGCGCGGCGCGACCCGGGAAGCGGATGAGCTGTTTGCCGTTGAATTGCTGGAAGATCCGAAGGAGCGGGCCGAGCATGTCATGCTCGTGGACCTGGGACGTAACGACCTGGGCCGCGTCTGTAAAACCGGGAGTGTCCGGGTTACCGAGCTGATGGTGGTGGAACGCTATTCCCATGTCATGCACATCGTTTCCAACGTGCAGGGCGAGCTGGATGTGGCAAAAGACGCCTTCGACGTGTTGCGGGCAACCTTTCCGGCCGGCACCCTGTCGGGTGCGCCAAAGGTTCGTGCCATGGAAATCATCGAAGAACTGGAACCGGTCCGCCGCGAGATTTACGGCGGCGCCGTGGGCTATTTCTCCTTCTCCGGCAACATGGACATGGCCATTGCCATCCGCACCCTGGTCGTGAAGGACGGCAGGATTCACCTGCAGGCCGGGGCCGGCATCGTCGCCGATTCCGATCCGGCGACGGAATACCAGGAAACGGTCAACAAGGCCAGGGCCGTGGTGAAGGCCATCGAGCTGGTGGAACAAGGGCTGGAATAAAAGGTCCGAGGTGTGAGGTGTGAGGAGCGAGGAAAAACCTTGAATCCCCGGTCCTCGATCCTCGTTCCTGAAAAGGAGAATTTGCATCCTATGTTGTTGATGATCGATAATTACGATTCCTTTACCTATAACCTGGTCCAGTATTTCGGCCAACTGGGCGAGGATGTGGTGGTTCACCGAAATGACCGGATCACCCTGGAAGAGATCGAGCGCCTCGCGCCGGAGCGGATCGTGATTTCGCCCGGCCCCTGCTCTCCGAACGAGGCGGGCATCTCGGTTCCGGCAATCCGGCACTTTGCCGGAAAGATTCCGCTGCTCGGGGTTTGTCTCGGCCACCAGGCTATCGGGGCTGCCTTTGGCGGCAATGTCATCCGGAGCAGTTTTCTGATGCACGGCAAGACCTCTCCCATCCACCACGACGGCAAGGGGCTTTTCCAGGGACTGCCGAATCCTTTCGAAGCAACCCGCTACCATTCGCTGATTGTGGAGCGCTCCACTCTTCCCGAGTGCCTGGAGGTTACCGCCTGGGTTGAGAATCAGGAAATCATGGGCCTTGCCCATCGGGACCTGCCGCTCTGGGGCATTCAGTTTCACCCGGAGTCGATCCTGACTGTGGGCGGCATGGATCTGTTGCGGAATTTTCTGGAGATGAGTCGAAACCGGTGAGGCGTGAGGAGTGAGACCTGACAAGTTAGTGCTTTCAGTATTACATCTCACCTCTTACCTCTTCCCCTTTTCAAAGGATTGTCATGATCAAAAAAGCCATTGCAAAAGTTGTCGAACGGGAAAACCTGACCGAGTCCGAGATGATTGAGGTCATGGATCAGATCATGTCCGGTGAGACGACACCGGCCCAGACCGCCGCTCTGATAACCGCGCTGCGCATGAAGGGCGAGACGGTGGAAGAGATCACCGGCGCGGCGCGGGTCATGCGTGACCGGGCTGTCCGGATCAGGGTCGGGAAAAATGTTCTTGACCTGGACCGCGACGAGATCAACCTGGATCTGGAAACCATCCTCGATACCTGCGGCACCGGCGGCAGCGGGACCAATACCTTCAATGTTTCCACGACCGTGGCTTTTGTGGTGTCCGCCTGCGGCGTCAAGGTTGCGAAACATGGCAACCGCTCGGTTTCCTCATCCTGCGGCAGCGCCGATGTCCTGGAGGCCCTCGGTGTGAACCTGGATGTGACCCCGGATACCGTGGAGCGCTGTATCGCCGAGATCGGTATCGGCTTCCTTTTCGCGCCGGCCCTGCACGGGGCGATGAAGCATGCCATCGGTCCGCGCCGCGAGATCGGCATCCGGACCATTTTCAATATTCTCGGCCCCCTGACCAACCCGGCCGGAGCCCAGTGCCAGGTGCTCGGGGTCTACCGGGAGGACCTCACCGAAAAGCTCGCCCAGGTACTGAGAAAACTCGGCTGCCGGCGGGGCTTCGTGGTACATGGCCTCGACGGCATGGACGAGATAACCCTGACCGGTGAGACACGGATTGCCGAAGTCACGCCCGAAGGGGTCACCACCCGGCTTTTCAGGCCTGAAGAACTGGGAATTAATCGCTGTTCCCTGGATGAGTTGCGTGGTGGTGATGCCCAGGACAATGCCGCCATTGTCAGGGCGGTACTTTCCGGCAACGCCGGGCCAAAGCGGGATATCGTGCTGGTTAATGCAGCGTTTTCGCTGCTGGCGGCCGGGAAAGTGGCAGAGCTTGGCGAAGGGCTTGCCCTGGCTGCGGAAACCATTGATTCCGGCCGGGCCATGGCCCAGCTGGATAAGTTGGTCGCCTTGACGAATCAATAGTACCCTGTAACACCCGAAATCAACCCCTCTCAATCCCCCTTTGACAGGGGGGAAGCCTTCAAGTCTCCCTGTCAAGGGGAGGTTTGGAGGGGTTGTCTGCAAGAAATCTCGTGTTCATGGTGCTGGACCTCAAGGCCGGCTGCTGCGTCAGCAGCGGAGAGGCCTTACCCCTTTCATGGAATGGAAAAGTAAACCACGATGACTGATACTCCCGATGTTCTGAAAAAGATCGTTGATTATAAACAGGGTGAGCTTGCCGCGGCAAAGACCCGGGCCGGGCTTGCCGAGCTGCAGGCGCGGCTTGCCGATTGCCCGCCGGTACGGGGTTTCCTGAAGGCGCTTCGCGCAACGGATGCTGCCGGGCAGACCGCCGTGATTGCCGAGGTGAAAAAAGGTTCGCCGAGCAAGGGCCTCATCCGGGCTGATTTTGACCCGCTTGACATTGCCCGAACCTATCAGGCAAACGGCGCTTCCTGTCTCTCCGTGTTGACCGACGAGCATTTTTTCCTCGGTCATCTTGACTACCTGACCGCGATTCGCAACGAGGTGGGAATTCCGCTGCTGCGCAAGGATTTTATCTTTGACGCCTACCAGATTTACGAGGCCCGGGTCGCGGGGGCGGACGCCGTGCTGCTGATTGCCGCGATGCTTGACCTGAGCCGTTTGCGGGATTTTCTGGCCCTGGCCGGCGAGCTGGCGCTGGATGTCCTGCTGGAAGTCCATGACGAGCGGGAACTGGCGATGGCTCTGGCGACCGATTGCCCTTTGGTGGGCATCAACAACCGGAATCTTCATACTTTCGTCACCGACCTCGGCACGACCGGGCGACTCTGCGCATTGATGCCGCCGGAGCGGTTTGCGGTTGCCGAGAGCGGCATCACCAGCCGGGCTGACGTCGAGCGTCTGCGCGGAGCAGGAGCCCGGGCTTTTCTCGTGGGGGAGTCGCTGATGCGGGAGAAGGATTTCGGCCGTAAGCTCCGGGAACTCAGGGGCGAAGCCTGAAAGATTGATCAGCTGTTTTTTATTTTGTAATTCCCTTTATTCCGAAGGAGATACTATGATAACAAAAATCCTGCTTCCCGAAGATCAGATCCCGAAACAGTGGTATAACATCATTCCCGACATGCCCGGACCTGTGGCTCCGGTAATAAATCCCCGGACCATGCAGCCGGTCACCCCGGAAGATCTGCTGCCGATTTTCCCCATGTCTCTGATCGAGCAGGAGGTATCCCAGCAGCGCTGGATCGACATTCCCGAAGAAGTGCGGGACATCTATCGTCTCTGGCGGCCCACACCGCTCTTCCGTGCCCATCGCCTGGAAAAAGCCCTGGGGACTCCGGCCAAAATCTATTTCAAGCATGAAGGGGTTTCTCCCGCCGGTTCCCATAAACCGAACAGCGCCATTCCCCAGGCCTGGTACAACAAGCAGGCCGGAATCCGCCGCCTCGCCACCGAGACCGGCGCCGGACAATGGGGCAGTTCCCTGGCCCTGGCCTGCAGTATCTTCGGCCTGGAGTGCACCGTTTACATGGTCAAGGTTTCCTGCACCCAAAAGCCGTACCGCAAGAGCATGATGCAGCTCTGGGGCGCCCGGGTAATCCCGTCCCCATCCGAGTTCACCAATGCCGGACGGTCCATTCTCGCCCACGACCCGGAGAACCTGGGCAGCCTGGGAATTGCCATTTCGGAAGCAGTGGAAGATGCCGCAACCCATGACGATACCAACTACGCTCTCGGCAGTGTGCTGAATCATGTCTGTCTGCACCAGACCGTCATCGGCCTGGAAGCCAAGAAGCAGATGGAGATTGCCGGACATTATCCCGATGTGGTCATTGCCTGTTGCGGCGGCGGTTCAAATTTCGCCGGTCTCTCGTTCCCCTTCATTGCCGACCGCGCGAACGGAAAAACCGTTCGCTGTATCGCTGTTGAGCCCGCTTCCTGTCCGACCCTCACCAAGGGTGTCTACGCCTATGATTATGGCGATACGGCGAAGATGGCGCCGATTTCCCTGATGTACACTTTAGGCCACGATTTCATGCCGCCGGGCATTCATGCGGGCGGATTGCGCTACCATGGCGAATCGGCCCTGGTTTCCCAGCTCTGCCATGCCGGTGAGATCGAGGCGAAGTCCTACACCCAGAACGCCTGCTTCGAGGCGGCGCTGCTCTTTTCCCGCAGCGAGGGGATCATTCCTGCGCCGGAATCTTCCCATGCCATCCGGGCCGCCATCGACGAGGCGGTTCTGGCCAAAGAAGAAGGGAAGGAAAGAACCATTCTCTTCGGCCTTTCGGGCCATGGCCAGTTGGACATGGGCGCCTACGACGCCTACCTTTCCGGGGCACTGGAGGATTACGAATACCCGGAAACGAAGATTCGCGAGGCGCTCGACCGTCTGCCCAAGGTTTCCCTGTAACGTTCGCGTTTTTTCCGGATACCTCCCGCCGCACCGGTGCGGGCGGGACCGGTATGCCCTGCAAGGTGAATGAGGTATGGTGAAAGTCAAAATATGTGGCATTACCAACGAGGAAGACGCTCTCCAGGCGGTTGATGCAGGGGCGGATGCGCTCGGTTTCGTTTTCTACGATCTTTCCCCGCGCTGTATTTTTTATGAGGCCGCGGAGAAAATCATCAAGAAGCTGCCGCCCTTCGTGGTGCCGGTGGGGGTATTCGTGAATAATCCCATCCAGTCGATCAACCTTGCGGTGGAGCGCTGCGGCATTCAGGTGGTGCAGCTTCATGGGGACGAGACGCCGGATTTCTGTACCGGCTTACCCCATAAGATTGTCAAGGCTTTCCGGCTCCGCGATATTTCGAGTCTTGAAAATATCAAAAATTACCCGGTGTCCGGTTTTCTTCTCGATGCCTATGTGCCGGGCACCTACGGCGGCACCGGTCTTACCTGTAACTGGGAGACCGCCCGGATTGCCAAACAGTTCGGCCCGATCATCCTGGCCGGAGGCCTGCACGCGGGTAATGTCCGCGAGGCGGTGGAAACGGTGAAGCCGTACGCCATCGACGTTTCCAGCGGGGTTGAGGCAGAGCCGGGCAAAAAGGACCATGCCAAGGTCAAAGAATTTATCAAGCGGGCAAAGGGATTGTAGAATTCCGTTGCGATAACAAGTGGAGGAGTAATGAAAATACCGGATACAGCGGGCCATTTCGGCCAGTTCGGCGGGAAATTTGTCCCGGAAACCCTGATGCCGGTCCTGCTGGAGCTGGAAAAGGCCTACCAGGAATTTAAAAACGACAGGACTTTCAAAGAGGAGTTCGACTACTATCTGCGGGAGTATGTGGGCAGGCCGAATCCGCTCTATTTTGCCGAAAAGCTGACCAAGCGGCTCGGTGGCGCCAAGATTTACCTGAAGCGGGAAGACCTGAACCACACCGGCGCCCATAAGATCAACAACACCATCGGCCAGGGACTTCTGGCCAAACGCATGGGCAAAAAGAGGGTCATTGCCGAAACCGGGGCCGGCCAGCACGGCGTCGCCACGGCAACGGTCGCCGCCCTGATGGGGATGGAGTGCGAGGTGTTCATGGGCGAGGAGGACATCCATCGCCAATCCTTGAACGTCTTCCGCATGAAGCTGCTCGGCGCCACGGTCACGCCGGTTCTTTCCGGCACCGCCACGCTCAAGGACGCCATGAACGAGGCGCTGCGCAACTGGGTGACCCACGTGAAATCGACCTTCTACGTGATCGGCACGACGGCCGGTCCCCATCCTTACCCGATGATGGTGCGTGACTTTCAGGCGGTTATCGGCCGTGAAACGAAACTCCAGCACGAGAAGGCCGAAGGGCGGCTCCCGGACTACCTGGTGGCCGCGGTCGGCGGCGGCAGCAACGCCATGGGGCTCTTCTTTACCTTCCTCAAAGAAGAAACGGTGCGGATGATCGGTGTCGAGGCGGCCGGCTACGGGATCTCCTCTGGTAAGCACGCCGCTCCGCTCTGTGCCGGGAAGGTCGGGGTGCTGCACGGCAACAAGACCTATCTCCTTCAGGACAATGATGGCCAGATCGCCAATGCCCATTCCATTTCCGCCGGTCTCGATTACCCGGGGGTCGGGCCGGAGCATGCCTGGCTGAAGGATACGGGCCGGGCCGACTATGTTTCCATCACCGATGAAGAGGCTATGGATGGCTTCCGAATCCTAACCGAAGAAGAGGGGATTCTTCCGGCGCTGGAATCATCGCATGCAATTGCCCATGTCCTGAAGCTGGCGCCGACCCTGCCGCAGGACAAGACCATCGTCGTCTGCCTGTCCGGGCGGGGCGACAAGGATATACATACCGTTGCCGACTATATGAAGGTAACGCTGTAGCAGGCAGCCGATAAACTATTGCGGTGCCGATCTGCTGCGTTGCCGTTCGCTCAAAACCTCAACGTACCCAACGGTACGCCTCGGCTTCTCGCTCGCTTGCGCCTTGCACCTCGCTTGCGCGCCGTAGCGCTTCAGCGCGCAGGCGCGACCTCCTCTTGAAGTTTTTCAACAGCCTGGCAGGGGCGCGGCGTGCCGCGCCCCTGCTCCAACCTTAAAAACTATTCCCTATCGAGGTTCTTCACGTCAATGAACGGGATCACCCCTGAGGTGACCTTCGGCAGGTGCCCGTCCCACTTTTCAATCGCTTTCAAGGTTGCTTCAATCTGTCGCAGTTTCACCAGGGGCGTTGTGACGTTTTCCTTCTGCAGGCGGAGTGCCTCGGCTTCGGCCTGAGCCTGGGCGATCTTTTGCTCCGCTTCGATTTTTATCCGCTCCAGGTCGCGTTGAGCTTTGAGAGCAAGCTGTTCGGCGGTCTGCTTGTTTTCGATCGCCTGGGTGAACTGGCTGGAGAACTTGAAATTGACGATGGAGAAATCGTCGACAATGATGTTGTAGGCATTCAGGCGCTGCTTCAGCAGTTCGCGAATCTCCGAACGGACTTTTTCCCGCTGGGTGATGACTTCGACCGCGGTGTATTTTGCGGTAACCGCCTTCACCACCTCCTGCACCGCCGGGTCGATGATTCTTTCCTTGAAATCGGCCCCGAGTTTCTGATAGATCCAGTTGACCTTTTCCGGAAGGATGTGGAAGTTCAGGGCGATGGTGGAGAAGGTTTCCTGGAGGTCCTTGCTGGCCGCCTCGGCATCGGTCTGGGACTTCTGCACTTTCACATCCAGCTTGATAATTTTCTGCATGATCGGTATCCGGAAATGGAGCCCCTCGTTCAGTACCGTCGGCGAAACCGCACCGAAATTGAGCACCACACCCCGTTCGCCCGCCCCGATGATCACGAAGGGATTCAGAAACACGAAGAACACAACCGCTACGACCAGCAGGCCAAGTATCCTCGGCACTACCTTTTTCATCATGCCTTTCACGCCATCACCACTTCCCTCAAGTTGCAGGCCCATACATTCCCTCCCGTGCCATATCAAGATTTTTTGGGAAAAAAGTATAGACGTTTTCGTGCCAACGTTACAGGGAAAAATGTACTGGAGCTCATATGCAGGAAAAACCAGGCGGGTGAGGCATGAAGGAGCGGGAAGTCTGGCTGTGTCGGGGGGCTGAAAGGGACTATCCTTCAGTTGCTCGGGTTCTGTTGGCAAGGATTTTGTTGGCGACTTCTTCGACGGTGGCGAGAAGATCTTTGAGCAGAATTGGTTTGATGATGTTCCGGGTGATCCCGAGTCGTATCGTTGCTTCGATAAACTCGGAATCCTCGTTGGCGGTGGTGAAAATTATCGGGACCTGCCGGTTGACCTCACGAATCGCCTGCGACATCTTGAGGCCATCCATGACCGGCATCCGGGTGTCGGTAATGATGATGTCGGGGTGATGTTGCTCGAAAAATTCCAGGCCTTCTTTGCCGTCCTGTGCCAGGTAAATTGTTGTGTAGCGTGCTGCCAGGATCTTGTGAATGGTCATCCGGGTGATCAGTTCGTCTTCCACATAGAGAATGGAAAGATCTACCTTGTTTTTTTGCACGTCATGCACGTCTCGTCTCCGCTCCCAGCGCCACAGCAGTTGAAGGTAGTTTCCTGAACCACCTGTTGACGGAACTCACATCGAATATTGCTGCTGTCGGGTGTCTGAATTCCGGCTGAATAAACTATCCATAAATTAACCCGATCTGTCAAGGGCGGATACCGCCGGCGAAACAACCGGAAAGAGACGGGCAGGTTATTCCAATTCCATATCAAGGCCCTCTCTGCGTTGGCTCGTCTTCGGCTGCTCAACGTACACTTCAGTACGCCTCGCCGCCTTGAGATCATCCTTGATCTGGAATTGGTATTATAGTGTCTTCCTGAAACGGCTCACGGCAAAGCCGAGTATCACGATGCCGAGGAGGAAGAGGGCGAAAAATTGCTGCCAGAGAATAGCCAATCCAACCCCCTTGAGAAAGATGCCGCGAATGATCACCAGATAGTAGCGGAGCGGATTGAGAAAGGTGAGCCACTGCACGGTCACCGGCATGTTTTCGATCGGGAAGGCGAACCCGGAAAGGAGCATGGCCGGAAAGATGAAGAAAAAGGCGCTCATCATGGCCTGCTGCTGGGTCCTGCTGACCGTGGAGATCAGCAGGCCGAAGCCGAGGCTGCTCATGAGGAACAGGGCGGTTGCCCCGAACAGCAGGGGAATGTTGCCCCGGATCGGAACGCCAAACCAGAAAGCTGCCACCAGGGTGATCAGGGCCACGTCGATGAAGCCGATCAGGATAAAGGGCACGGTTTTGCCGAGGATGAACTCGCTGCGGCGGATCGGGGTAACGATGATCTGTTCCATGGTACCGATCTCCTTTTCGCGAACCACGGCCATGCTGGAGAGGAGCATGGTGATAATGAAGACGATGTTCGCGATCACGGCCGGGACGTAGAAGTTGCGACTCTCCAGGTTTTCGTTGAACCAGGCGCGACTTGCCATCTCCACCCCGCCGACCCGGAAGGAGGGACCGAAGGCCCGCGCCGCCTGTTCCAGACGGATCCGGTCGTTGTAGTCGGCGGCAATCTTTCCGGCATAGTTCAGGACAATACCGGCGGTGTTGGAATCGGTTCCATCCAGAAGAATCTGCAACGCTGCGGCCCGTCCGGCGCCCAGCTCTGCAGCAAAGCCCCTGTTCATTCTAAGCACGGCCTTGACCGTGCCCTGATCGATCAGTTCCTCCACTCTCCTGTCACCGTACACATGCTCGATGATTCGAAAGTAGCCGGATCCGGCGAAACGGGCGATCAGGTCCCGGCTCGCCGGGCTGTTGTCGAGGTCGTAGACCGCGGTCTTGATGTCCCTGACATCGGTATTGACCGCATAGCCGAAAACTATGGTCTGGAATACCGGGAGGATGAAGATGATGATCCGCATCTTCGGGTCCCTGAAGACCTGAATGAATTCCTTCACCAGCATGGCTTTCAAACGTTCGAACATGGAAAACCTTTGTGCTTTTGTCTACTCGATTTTCTTCCGGAACTTCCGAACTGAAAGTGCCAGCACCACCACGGCGAAGACCACGAGCAGGGCCACCGGTCCGGCCATGACTCCCAGACCCACGTCTTTCAGGTAGATTCCCCGCAGAATGGTTACGAAATAGCGGGCCGTCACGATATGGGTTATGCCCTGAATCGGGGCAGGCATGTTTTCAATGGGGAAGATGAAACCGGACAGGAGAAAGGCCGGAAGCATGGTGACCACCAGCGCCAGTTGACTGGCCACAAGCTGGTTTTTTGTCACGATGCTGATCAGGATTCCGAGGGAGAGAGCTCCCACGAGGAAAATCAGCGAGAGGGCAAAGAGCAGGAGGAGACTGCCGCGGAAAGGTATGTCAAAGATGAATTCCCCCACTAAAACGGCGAGGATCAAATCAAGTACACCGATGGTGAAATAGGGGATGAGTTTGCCCAGGATCAGTTCGGGCCCTTTGAGCGGGGTTGAGATGAGTTGTTCCATGGTTCCGGTTTCCCATTCCCGGGCAACCGTCAGGGAGGTGAGGAGTGCGGCGATGATCATCATGATCACGGCGATGAGTCCGGGGAAAATATAGTTTCTCGAGACCATGTCGGTATTGAACCAGACCCGCGGCCTCACATCAAGCTGCGCGAGCCGCGCTTCGCTGCCGGTGCTGCTCCGGATCTGGCGGAGCACGATATCCCGGGAAAAGCCCGAAACAATGCTTTGGGCATAACCGAGAGCGTAGGTCGCGGTATTGGGATCGCTGCCATCCAACAGCACCTGCACCGAGGTCTTTCTGCCGGAAGCGACGCGCCGGGCAAAATCGGCCGGGATGACCAGGGCAATCACAGCATCGCGAGTGTCGATGGCCCGTTCGATGGCGCGGTAGTTATCCGTGGCGGACCGCAGGTCAAAATAGCGGGATCCGGAAAAACGGCCCAACAGTTCCCGGCTCTCCTGGCTGTTGCTCTGGTCCCAGACAATCAGGGGAACCCTGTCCACATCAAGGGTCAAGGCATAGCCGAAGAGAAAGAGCAGCAGCAGGGGCATGGCAATGCCCATGCCGAGACTCCGGGGGTCACGGATAATATGGAGAAATTCCTTTTTTGCGACCGCCCTGATGCGTAAGAGATTCATAGTACTCCAAAATTCAACAGACCAAAAAGTACCCAGCCCCTTGCCCTGTACCCCGTACCTCGTACCCTGTACCACCTTTACCCCGTATTCCTCCCCTCACTTCTTATAAACCTGCTGCGGCACCTCCAGCCGGTCACGCGCCTCGATGATGGAGACAAAGACATCTTCCAGGGACGGCAGGATTTTTTCCATGCCATGCACCGCGATACCCTGGCCAGCCAGAATCTCCTGCATGGCGGGCAGGGCACGGTCGGCGTCTTCAACTACGACATGTAACTTTCTGCCGAACAGCACCGCATGTCTGACACCCTCAAGCTCCTCGATGAACTCCATAGCTTCCTGGGCGTTGTCACAGCTGACTTCGATAACGTCTTCCGTCATGAAACCGCTCTTCAACTCTTCCGGCGTTCCCAGGGCAATCAATTGGCCGCGATAGATGAGTCCCAAACGGTCGCAGTATTCCGCTTCATCCAAATAATGGGTGGTGACGAAGATCGTTGTTCCCTGTTCTGAAAGGTGGTAGATCAGGTCCCAGAAGTTTCTCCGGCTGATCGGATCAACCCCGGAGGTCGGCTCATCAAGAAAGATGATCGGAGGTTCGTGGAGTATGGCACAGCCCAGGGCCAGGCGCTGCTTCCAGCCCGCGGAAAGAATAGCGGTTTTGGCGGAGCGGTGGGCGCGAAGCCCGGCCATTTCGAGCACCCACTCCTTGCGCTCCGCTTTCTTATTCGGAGGTATTTTGTAAATGCCGCTGTAGAAGTCGATATTTTCTTCCACGGTGAGGTCTTCATAGAGGGAGAAACGCTGGCTCATGTAGCCGATGCGTTCCTTGATCCTTTCCGCGTCACGATGTACATCGAATCCGGCAACCGACCCGGAGCCGCTGGTGGGGGAAAGAATCCCGCAGAGCATCCGGATCGTTGTGGACTTGCCCGCGCCGTTCGGCCCGAGAAAACCGAAAATCTCACCTTTCTTTACCTCGAGGCTGACGTGGTCCACGGCAACGAAGTCACCGAAGCTCTTGGTAATGTCCTTGAGCGTGACGGCAGGCGCTTCACTGTTCACGGAGTCTTCTCACGAAGAAAATCGCCCAGTTTCCGGTCGTCGTTCCGCAGGTGCTGGATCAGGTAGCGGATCATTTTCCCTTTGAGAGATGTGGCAAGTTCGTGTGTCGGGCCGCCGGTTTCGATTTTCTCCCGCAGCGCGGCGATATCTTTCATGAAAAATTCATGGGACTTTCTCTGCCCTGCCAGGCCGGGGAAGGAATATCGTTCCTGGATTTCCTCTTCGTACTTGAAGTGGGTCCTTGCATACTCTTCAAGAAAAGTGAGCAGCTCGAGGAGCGCCTGGGGTTCCGTTCCCTCGTCGAACGCCGCGGAAAATTTCCCGAATCGCTCGAAAAGCTCACGATGCTGGAGGTCGATTTCGATGGAGCCTGTTGCAAGGTCTTCGTGCCATTCAATGGCCATGGGTTTGTCCTTCCGAATCAGTATTTTGCTGCAGAAGTGAGACGACCACATCCTCTAACGCCGGTTCCACTGCCCGCAGGGCAAGCAAGGGGATTCCCCCCTTTTGCAGGAATACTGCCACGGATTCGCTCGTTCTGTCAGGGTCATGCGTTACCAGGTGTACCTTGTTCCCGGACAGGGTGACCGATACTTCGCCGAGCTTTTCTCTGAGCAGCCGGGCAGCAATGCGCGACCGGGGCGTGCGTATTTCGAGAATCGTGCCCCGCATCAGTTTTTTGAGGTTTTCGGGGCTGTCGCAGGCAAGTAGTCGGCCGTTATGAAGCAAGCCCACGCGATTGCAGCGGTCTGCCTCGTCAAGGTAGGCGGTGGAGACAAAGATGGTAACTCCTTCCTTGAGCAGATTGTAGAGGATGCGCCAGAAATCGCGACGCGAGACCGGGTCAACGCCATTGGTGGGTTCATCGAGAAAAAGTACCTTGGGCGTGTGCACCAGCGCGCAGGCCAGGCCGAGCTTCTGCTTCATACCCCCGGAAAGATTTCCGGCCTTCCGTTCCCGAAAAGGCGTCAGGTTGCTGAACGAGAGCAGTTCGTCGATTTTCGGTTCACGGCCCTTGCGGGGCAGGCCGAAGATGTCGGCGTAGAAATGGATGTTTTCCTGCACGGTGAGATCGGGGTAAAGCCCGAAACGCTGGCTCATGTAGCCGATCTTCTCCTTAATGGACTCCGCTTCGCTCACCACGTGGTGCCCCATGACCCAGGCATCTCCCGCAGTGGGTTCCATGATTGCGGTGAGCATGCGCATGGTGGTGGTTTTTCCGGCGCCGTCCGATCCGACCAATCCGAAAAGTTCGCCTTCGGACACGGCGAGGGTCAAGGCAGACACCGCGCTCAGGTCGCCGAATTTTTTCGTGAGGTTGTCGAGTTTGATTGCGGGCATCTGGTTGTCCGGGTACTGGGCACTGTGTACCATGTCGTATACCTGAGAGAATTTTTGTTCAGATCATCGAGGCTGAAGGTGTGCCTTTCCACATCAGCCTTGAACCTTTCTTTCTGCCCCCTGTCCACTGTCCCCTGCACCCTGTTCCCTGTTCATCTGAATTTCCGCATCCGCCGGCATACCGGGTTTTAGTTCGCCCTCCCGATTGGGAATCGTTATCTTGATACGATAGACGAGCTTCACGCGCTCTTTTTCAGTCTGCACGCTTTTCGGGGTGAATTCAGCTTCCGGCGAAATGAAGGTAATGGTTCCCGGATATTTCTTGCCGGGAAAGCTGTCAGTGGTAACGGTCGCCTGTTGGCCGACCTGTACTTTTCCCAGGTCCGTTTCGCTGATGTAGGCCCGCAGCCATACTTCATCGAGCTGGCCGATGGTGAGCACCGGAGTTCCCACCGCCACCTGTTCACCCGGCTCGATGTTTTTCGACAGCACCAGACCGCTTACCGGTGAAATCAGCGTGGCGTAACCAAGCCTTGATTCCGCCAGGGCCTGAAGGGCTTCCGCACTCCGGAGCCGGGCGCGGGCCTGCTCGATGGTTTCCTTGCGCGGTCCGTTCCTGAGCAGATTCAGCCGTTCCCGGGCTTCACGGACGCTCGCCTGGGTGCTCTGGTAGGCTGCCCGAGAGGCATCAAAGTCGCGGGTGGAGATGACTTCTTTCCGGTGGAGGTTTTTTTGGCGGCCAAAGTCGACGCGGAGACGTTCAGCCTCTGCCTCAACTCTTAGCAGGGCTGCCTCGGCCTGGGCAATTTCTTCCTTGCGATAGCCTGTTTCGAGTTCCGTCACCTGTGCGCGGGCCGCCTCTGCCTCGGCCCGGCGGCTGGCCGCTTCCTGGAGGAGGTCTGCCGGGTCCAGTCTGGCAAGAATCTCGCCGGTTGCTACCAGTTCGCCTTCGTCGACCGGCCGTTCCGTGACCCTGCCGGGGATTTTGAAGCTCACTTCTACGGAAGTTACTTCAATATTCCCTGATACGCGAATAGTTCCATCGTCGGTTTTTCTGAGCCGGAGGGCAGCATAGACTGCCGCCGAGACAACGATCACCAGCACAACTACGATGATAATGTGTTTCTTGTTCATTGCCAGGTCTCCGGTCGGTGAAAAATACAGCTTCTTACGGATGCTACGTAGAGTTTTCGCGTGCTTGTGGGCAAAGTATGGCCTTGATTTCTTTTCCTGTCAATGTGGCTGGTGAGTGGAACACTTTATGCTGTTCTAATGACGGGTAGAAGATTCTGTAGTGAAAAAGCTAATATAAGGTGGTGATATTATTGAGAAGCGCACTTATTTGCGACGACGAGCCGATTCTGCGTAAAAGCCTAAAAAAAAGGCTTTCCGAGTTGGGATTTGATGAAATTTTGGAATGTGGCGATGGCGTCAAGGCGGTTGAGCTGGCAGTGAGCAAGCTTCCGGATATCGTGATCCTGGATGTGGCCATGCCGCAGATGGATGGTATTTCCGCGGCCGTGGAAATCAGGAAAAAACTGAAAATCCCCATTATCCTGCTGACGGCCTGTTATGATCCGGATACGGTGAAGAGAGCGGGGGAGTGCGGCATCGGGGCTTTCCTGGCCAAGCCTCTCCGTGACCAGGACCTCTGGCCGGCCATCGAACTGGCTTGCGCCCATGCCGAAGAGATCGAGGAACTGAAAGAGCAGGTAGAAGATCTCAAGGAAAACCTGGAAACCCGCAAGATCATCGAGAAGGCCAAGGGGGCATTGATGCGAAATCACGGCCTTTCCGAACCGGAAGCATTTCGAAGGATGCAGAAGCTTGCCATGGACAAGCGCAAAAGCATGCGGCAGATCGCCGATGCGATACTTTTGACGGAGTCGTAACCCTCCGAACTCTCCGATTTCTACATCCTGTATCCCTGATTGATGCCATATCGTGACCTGCATCGGGCGGCGGCTGTTTAGTGGCAACACCTCCAGCTGCCCGCCCGCTGGTTATTCCCGCCGCCCGGACACAATCCAATCGATTTCCTGTTTCCTCCATTTTTCTTGCATTTTTGTAACAATCCCAAAAGTTAGCTTGGCAAATTCTCATAAATCGAGTACGTTTGCCGTAGTTAATCTTATGGAGGTATTATGCTCGCCAAGGTCTTCAGCAGTTCGCTCCTCGGTATTGATGCCATGCTGGTTGATGTGGAAGTGGATATCTCCCAGGGGTTGCCGCAGTTCGCCACAGTGGGGCTTCCTGACGGTGCCGTAAAGGAAAGCAAGGATCGGGTTAAGTCGGCGTTGAAGAATTCCGGCTATGAGTACCCCAGCAGAAAGATCACCGTGAATCTGGCTCCTGCCGACATCAGAAAAGAGGGGGCGGCTTTCGACCTGCCCATTTCTATCGGTATTCTGGCGGCGACCGGGGTGGTCAAGGAACAGAAAATCAAGGAGTACCTGCTTCTCGGCGAGCTTTCCCTGGATGGGGGCGTCAAGCCGGTCCGGGGCTGTCTTTCGGTGGCGGTGGCCGCAAAGCGCTCCGGCTTTGCCGGCATCGTCGTGCCGCGGGAGAACGCCCGTGAGGCGGCGGTGGTGGAGGGGATTCAGGTTGTCGGAGTCGGGGAGCTGGCGGAAGTGGTCGAGTTCCTGAACGGAGATCGAGCCATTGAGCCGTGCCGGATCGATATCGGGGAACTGTTCCGGGAAGCTTCGGGGTATGGTGACGATTTTTCCGAGGTGAAAGGGCAGGATCACGCCAAGAGGGCCATCGAAGTTTCCGCTGCCGGAGCGCACAACATCCTAATATTGTATATAGCAAGACCTGTAAATAATGACCCTTGACAAGTATCGTTGTCAATGGTAGACATAAAGACAGAGACAAAGACAAAGACAAGGACAAAAAAGGAGGTCTTGTCTATGAGACTGCCAGTTGCTGGAAGAAATGCCTTGCGGAAGGAAATGCGAAACCATCCCCAAAACAAGCTCTCATCAACCGAGATCAGCTATCTCAAGAAGGAGGAACTGCTTTGTTTAGCAAAAGAACTAGGAATAGATGTTCGCTCTATAATCAAATCCGCAGCAAAAGAAACTGATGATATTGACGAGGCATACTTTGAAGAGGAGGAAATAGAGCTTCAACGATATAGCGAGAGCCATCCGGCTTTTACAGGAAATGTCGAATTTGATCTCATCCTTGAGTTGTTTGGAACCAAAGTTAAAAAAAGGGCTAGGATTGTATATGAACGTACTCCTGAATGGGAATACTATGATTTAAACCTTGGAAAACTGATGAAAGGATGGGAAACGCAAACCATGTCGATGGAGTTACTCCTTGAACCTGAAGAAGGTAACTTTGAAGCGTATAGAACATCTACTGGTAAAATCCGTCGAAGAAAGGCGAAATCGAAGTGGGTTTCTTTTGGTGATTTGTTTCAAGAAGGCTTTCTGCCATTCGACCTCTTTTCTGAGTTTGATGGTGCGATTGCAGAAGCATGTTGTAAAGAGGATGAACGTAGGCGCGCCCTATATTTAAAATCACAGTAATTAATCCGTTGAGCAGTTACTTAGTGGATTGCTTCTTAATTCTTGTATTATATGATAGAAGATCTCAACCCAATCAGTTATTGGTTTTATATTTTAATGCATTAAGTCCAAGAGTCGGGGGAGGTTGGCGAATGCCCATTTCACAACTAGTTGATTTTTCACAGGGTAGGTACGATTGTGAATCGGCATGCAATAATGACCCACTTTTGGGGGTAATCGGCGTCCAAAATT
>SBEG01000044.1 GCA_009668975.1 Deltaproteobacteria bacterium
GGAAAACCCCCGAGCCGAAAGCCGAAAGCGAAAAGGAATTCCGGGAACGCTTTGCCCGCTTGGAAAAGAAGGTCGAAGGGCAACAAACGGAAAGCGCCATCGACAGACTTCGTGCCAAGGTTGCCGCGGGCAGCGGCCGGACAGGAATGCCGGGCGGCACGGGAACTGAATCAGGCAGCGATTACGGCAGCTACATCCAGTCGCGGCTTCGCGACGCATTTGAAAAAACCATCACTTCCAGCGGCAGTAACCCCATGGTCGTGGTACGGCTCACGATCGACAGACAAGGCAAGGTTATCGGCTACCGAATTGAACGATCCAGCGGAGACAAAGTTTTTGAGGATTCGGTCTCACGGGCGGTGAATCTGGCAGAGGAAAACTTCCCACCGCCGCCCGGACGAAAGGAATTCCAGCAGGGCTTTATATTCAAGCCCGAAGGAGTAGGGAAAAAGTGAAGAAAATCATACTGATTCTCCTGATGCTGTTTCTGCTTCCGGCGATGCTCTGTGCCGACCAGGAATACCTGGAAGTTACCGCCTCCGCTGACCGCAAAATAGCACTTGCCGTTGCGCCGCCGGTAAGCCAGGGTGGCGGTGAAAACAGTGAGATCACCCGGAATGCCAGTGACGCTCTCCGATTTGATATGGAGCTTTCCGGACGCTTCACGATTTTGGATGCCACCCGAGCAGGAGGAATATCCGGGATCCGTCCGGGCGAATTCGACCTGGCGCCCTGGCGGGCAGCAGGGGCGGAGTACCTGATCAAATCCGCCTATCTTCTCAACGGCGAAAGCACCATCATGGAGTTTCGCCTGTACGATGTAACGAGCGGCCGGCAGCTACTGGCAAAGCGCTACTCCGGCAAAAATAAAGACGCGCGTAAAATGGCCCATTCCTTTTCCGACGAGATTCTGCTCCTCCAGACGAAGGAAAAGGGTCCGTTCACCGGCAAAATTGCTTTTGTTTCAAAAAAGTCCGGAAATAAGGAAATCTACCTCATGGACTATGATGGCCATAACGTACAGCGAATTACCGCCAATGGTTCTATTAACCTCAACCCGGACTTCTCTCCAAACGGCAGAGAAATCATCTATACCTCGTATAAAAAGGGTAACTCCAACCTCTATCGCCGCGACCTTTTCAGCACGGCCGAAGCACGCATTTCAGCCCATCCGGGAATCAACATCACCGGCAGATGGTCCCCAGACGGAAGCAGAATAGCCCTCGCCCTGAGCAAAGACGGCAATGCCGAGATTTATGCCATCAGCAAGGACGGCAGACAGCTGACCCGCCTCACCCGCACCGGCGCTATTGAAACATCCCCGGCCTGGTCACCCGATGGCGGCAAGATTGCGTTTCTCTCCGACCGTCTCGGAAAACCCCAGATATTCGTCATGAACGCCAACGGCTCAGATCCCTACCGTCTCACCACGAGCGGCGACTACAATGTGAGTCCATCCTGGTCGCCGAAGGGTGATCGGATTCTCTACTGCCGGCAGCACTCGGGAGGGTTCCAGATCCATTCCATTACCCCGGACGGAAACGATGACCTGCAGCTCACCAGCGAAGGCAGCAATGAGCACCCCCGCTGGTCTCCAGACGGGAGATTCATCACCTTCAGTTCGACCCGTGGCGGAGGTCAGTCCATCTATGTCATGCGCGCCGACGGCAGCGGCCAAACCAGGGTCTCGCGCAGCGGAAACTCCGATTCCCATCCGGTCTGGTCGCCCCGCTGGTAATACTTTGCAGGAAGTTCTAACAGGCTAAAACTTGGAAAACCGCCGTACTTTATGTATACTGTTTCACGTTTGAGAAATACGCTGTATTTTCGGAAGATCAGCTTCCATATTCAGGAAAAAAGGAGGAAACAATGAGGAAAAAACTATTCGGAATGCTGCTCATGCTTGGCTGTCTCACCATCGTCGCCGGGGGCTGTACAAAAAAACAGATGGTGCAGGACGATGATGCCCTTTCACAAGCTCCGGCAGTAACCGGCGATACTTCGTCAGCAACGCCCGCTCCAACTCCGGTCGCCCAGGAACCGGTCGTAAAGGATGATTCCCTCTCCACGGAAACCGCAACAGCGGTTGAGCCTTTTGAGACCATCTATTTCGACCTCGATTCCTATGTGCTCCGCCAGGATGCCCGTGATGCCTTGAACAAGAATGCCCAATGGCTGCTGAAGCAGACCACCGCTAAGGTCCGTCTCGAAGGAAACTGCGATGAAAGGGGTTCCGATGAGTACAACCTGGCGCTTGGTGAAAAACGGGCCAAGGCGGCCAAGAGCTACCTGGTGACCTTGGGGGTCCCTGCCGATCGTCTCGACACCATCAGTTACGGCAAGGAAAAACCGGTTGATCCAGGGCACAACGAAGCCGCCTGGGCAAAAAACAGGCGAGTTGACTTCGTTATCGTGAAGTAAAGCAGGCACGATACAAAAAAGGAGCCGGCCATGGCTCCTTTTTTGTATCCGTAGTCAGCGGAAACATATGATCGTTAGGGAAGAAGGAGACGGTACGCTATGGTGATTCTACAACGAGTGATTCTCTTTGCCCTCTTCTGTTCCGCGGCAGGATGCGCCACCAGGGGAGATCTGCAGAGTCTCGAGAGCAGTACGAACGATGCGCGAAGAAGAATCGTCCGGCTGGAAAAAGAGATGGTCGGGGTCCGGCAGATGGCCAACGATGAAGTCCAGATATCTGTCCAGAGCCTCCGCAATGAGATGGCTGCGATGCGGAAAGGAACGGCCGACCTGCAGGCGGCTCAAGATACCATTCGGGTCGACATGCAGGAGATGTCGGGCAAGGCTGACGACCTTAAAATCCTTGTCCAGAAAAGTGTGGAGGACGGAAAGTTTCAGAAGGATGAAATGGACCGGCGGCTAGTGGCCTTGGAAGACCGTCTGTCAAAATTGGAGAAAAAGCTCGGCGAGCAGTCCATGGCAACCGCCCCGAATGTTTCGACTCCTGAGGGAGTGTACGAGGCAGGCATTGCCGCTTTCAAGGCAGGCGAAATGCAGAAGGCGCGGGATCTCTTTACCCGTTTTGTCGAGCAGAACCCGAGCCATGCTCTCATCCCAAATGGCCACTACTGGGTTGGCGAAACATACTACAGTGAAAAGAACTACGAGCAGGCAATTCTGGCATTTCAGGAAGTCATCAAAAATTATCCGAAAAGTGACAAGGCGCCAGCGGCCCTGCTGAAACAAGGCATGTCTTTCAAGAACATCGGCGACAAGAAGAGTGCCCGCTACGTGCTTACTAAATTAAAGGACGACTATCCCCAGTCCGAAGATGCAAAAAAAGCCAGGGTCCTGCTGAAAGAATTGTAAACTCCACAATCCACCCCATAAAAAAAGGCGAAGAAATTCGCCTTTTTTTGTGGGTATGCTGGAAAAACTCAGCCGACCTTGGCTCCCGGTTCAGCCTGTTCCTCCGTTTCCGGAGGGACGGCCTTCACACTTTCCGCTGCTTTTTTCGCAGCTTCGTGTTCTTCCTGAGCCCGCGACTCTTCTTCGATGGAAGCTTTGAAATCATTTGTTGCCCTCTTGAAATCCGCCAGGGCCTTGCCAAGGGTTCGGGCCAGCTCGGGAAGTTTCTGAGGGCCGAAGATAATCAGCGCTATTGCAAGAATAATTAGTATTTGCGGCATGCCGAAGCCAAACATGATAAACCTCGCTTTTGAACCACTCTCCTCACCGAAATGACACATGCCAATGAGGGATTGCCGGTCCTTTTCTAACTTTTCAGCATCAACCGGAACCGTGTGCAAAAACATCCGTTATCCGCGAGTGACGCAATCGGAAATAACAAATTTGTATCATGCTGAATAGTTATGATATTTTTCACCTTCGGCTCGGCAGTACAGGAAATTATCTGCGTTAAAAAATAATAGAGGTTTTCCCGCGGGGTGTCAAGAATGTGTACGAAAAGCGCTTTGGACAAATGCAGGCGCTCAGAAGGCCTGAACAAGTAAAGAGTTTGACATAGTAGCGAACATTGGCTACTATCTGCCATGTTTTGCTAACTTTTTTGCCGCTCCCCGAGTCGGCTGACAGGGAAAAGACACACTATGTATCAACAAGATATAAAAAATGAGATCCGGGAACTCCTGAAAAAACGTAACGCCGTTTTGCTTGCCCACAATTACATGCGGGATGAAGTACAGGAAATCGCCGACATTACGGGAGATTCACTGGCTCTTTCCATTGAGGCGGCCAAAACGGCAGCGGACGTCATCGTCTTTTGCGGTGTCCATTTCATGGCGGAATCCGCATCCATTCTCTCTCCGGATAAAACTGTCCTGTTGCCGCGACTTGACGCGGGTTGTCCCATGGCGGATATGGTGACTGTCGAAGGCCTCCTGGAAATGAAAGCCCGCTTTCCGGGCGTGCCGGTTGTCACTTATGTAAACTCCACCGCCGCAGTCAAGGCTATTTCCGATATCTGCTGCACCTCTGCCAACGCGGTACGGGTCGTTGAGTCGCTTCCCGGGAACGAACTGCTCTTTGTTCCTGATCGCAATCTGGGACGTTTCATCGCCAAGACCTCCACGAAAACTTTTCATTACTGGGACGGCTTCTGTCCGACCCATGAAAGGCTGCGCCCCGAAGAGGTCCTCCGTCTCAAGGAAGAATACCCGGATGCCCCCTTCATCTGCCACCCGGAATGCAATCCGGCAATCTCGGCCCTTGCGGATCACGCCTGCTCCACCAGCGGCATGTATGACTATTGCCGCACGAGTCCGGCAAAGCGTTTCATTATCGGCACAGAGGCAGGAATACTCTATCGTTTAAAAAAAGAGAACCCCGACAAGGAATTCATCCTTGCATCTCCGGCCCTGATCTGTCCGAACATGAAGCTGATCTCCCTGGAAGACATTCTTGCCTCCCTGCAGACCATGACCCCTGAGGTCCGCGTGGATGAAGAGATCAGAATTCCCGCGAAACGGGCCCTTGACCGGATGCTGGCAGTTCCCCGAGACTGAAAAGGACGGGTTATTTACCATGATCCGGCCGTTCAAAGAATTCACGCCGAAAATCGATCCCTCCTCCTTTATCGCCGAGACCGCTGTGATAATCGGTGACGTCGAGATAGGTCCGCAAAGCAGTATCTGGTATAATACCGTTGTGCGCGGTGATGTGAATCAGATCAGGATCGGCACCGGCACCAACATCCAGGATCTCTCCATGCTTCACGTCACTCACCGGAAGGACCCGCTGGATTCGGGTGCTCCGCTCATTATCGGCGACTTTGCAACCATTGCCCACAGCGTGACCCTGCATGGCTGCACCATTGAAAACGGCGCCTTTATCGGCATGCAGGCAGTGATCATGGACAAAGTCGTGGTTGGAGAAGAGTCCCTCGTGGGTGCCCGGGCACTGGTAACAGAAGGAACGATCATCCCGCCCCGTACCCTGTGGCTCGGCGCACCGGCCCGCTACAAACGGGATCTGACCGCCGAGGAACTGGAACGAATCCGTACTTCGGCCCGAAATTACATCTGCTATGCCGAAGATTTCAGACTCGGGTAAGTTTCCCAAAATATCCGCACTTCAATGGTGATTCTATGCAACATGACCGTTCAGACCTATTATTCGATAAAGCCAAAACAGTTATTCCCGGAGGAGTCAACAGTCCGGTTCGAGCCTTCAAATCGGTCGGCAGCCAGCCCCTGTTTATCGAACGGGCAGCCGGTTCAAAAATGGTCGATGTAGACGGCAATGAATTCATCGATTATGTCGGTTCCTGGGGACCGATGATTGTCGGCCACTGCAATCCCAAGGTCATTGCGGCCGTCACGGCAGCCCTGCAAAAAGGCTCAAGCTTCGGCGCACCCACCGAACTCGAGATAAAACTGGCGGAAATGGTTATTGACGCGGTGCCTTCCATCGAGATGGTGCGGATGGTGAGTTCAGGAACGGAAGCGACCATGAGTGCCATTCGTCTCGCCCGCGCCTATACGGGACGCGATGCAATCATTAAATTTTCCGGCTGCTACCACGGCCACGCGGATTCGCTCCTGGTAAAAGCCGGGTCCGGCGCCGCAACTTTTGGCGTTCCCGACTCTCCCGGCGTTCCGGCGGATTTTGCCCGCCACACCCTTACCGCAGAATACAACGACCTCGATTCAGTCCAGGCCCTGATTGACGAAAACCGGGGAAAGGTCGCCTGCATCATCATCGAACCGATTGCCGGCAACATGGGCACAGTACCGCCCCGCAAAGGTTTCCTGGAAGGACTCCGTAACCTCTGCGACCGGGAAGGAATCGTCCTCATTTTCGATGAAGTCATGTCCGGATTCCGGGTGGCTTACGGTGGCGCCCAGGAAGTGTACGGCATAACTCCCGACCTTACCACGCTCGGCAAGATCATCGGTGGCGGTCTCCCGGTCGGAGCCTTTGGCGGAAAACGCGAGATTATGGAACTTCTCTCACCGTCGGGAAGCGTGTACCAGGCAGGTACTCTTTCCGGCAACCCGTTGGCCATGTCAGCCGGGATCGCGACCCTCGAAATCCTGCGGGAAAAGGGCTTCTACCAGCGGCTTGAAGAAAAAAGTGCCCTGGTGGCCGATGCCATCAGCCGTGCCGCCGCGGAGGCCGGATACCCGATTTATTCCACGCGAGTCGGAAGTATGCTCTGTGTCTTTTTCAGCAAACACGAGGTTCACGACTGGACAACAGCAGCGCAGTGCGATACCGCGGCTTACGGCACCTATTTCCGGGCCATGCTGGAACAGAGAATTTACCTGGCCCCATCCCAGTTCGAAACTGCCTTTGTCTCCATCGCTCATTCGGATGAGGATATCGAACGAACCGCAACGGCAGCCCGCAAGGCTTTCAAAATACTTCGAACGGTACACTGACGCCAGCACGGAGTTCGGCACCTTCGTTCTTAGAAAATTCGAGAATCATAACGGGATTATATGAAGCTGCCTGTGGCGGACTTGGACAAGGCCTGCGTGGCGCTTTCCTGAAGTTGGAGCGAGCTGTTTTTTAGTGTAATGAAAATTATTGTTTTTTTTAGTTTCACTGTGATACAAGGACAAAGTTGATGGATGAAGAAAAAAGGAACCTGCTAAAGACCCTCGGCGTTGTATCCAGCATGGGAATCTCTGTTGTGCTGGCCATTGCCTTTGGTGTGATCTTCGGGCGTTTTCTGGACGAGAGGTTCGGCACGAAGCACCTCTTCTTCTTCATTTTTCTTTTTATCGGAATCATTGCGGCATTTCGGAATATCTACGTAATAATTGGAAGAGAAATCAGGAACAGTGAGTCAGGTGAAAATAAACGAAAATAATTTTTTCGCTGTCCTGACCATCGGCAGTTCGCTCCTGCTGGTATTTTTTGCCGTAGGCGGTCTGATTTTCATTTCCGCCTCATTTGCCGCCGGTGTGACCACCGGGGGAATTGCGGCAATCGCCAATAGCCACTGGCTGTACCGAACCCTCCAGCGCGCCATGAGCTTACCGGCACCGCAGGCGGTCAGGTTCACCCAACTTCGCTATGCTCTGCGCCTGGCTATTCTGGCAATACTTGTTTCTATTCTGATAATTTACGTTAAAATCAACATATTCGGTCTGTTACTGGGGCTCTCTATCCTGGTAATTACCATCATCATGGTTACCGTTTACATGGCAACCCTCAACGGAGGTTAGCGTACCATGGTTCATCCGTATCTCTTTCTCCAATTCTTCCGGGAACTCCTCTCACCACTCACGGAAGGCCCGAACCCATTGACCGATCAAGCCGGAATCGATGCCATTGTTCATGCCTGGCTGGTCATGGCAATCCTCATCGTTCTTGCCCTGCTGGTCAGGTCCCGCATTACCAAGATACCGGGAAAACTCCAAAATTTCCTTGAGCTCTGCATCGGCTCGATTGAAAATATGATCGTTGAAAACATGGGAGAACGGGGCCGGTCGTTCTTTCCGCTTATTGCAACACTGGCTTTTTTCATTCTGTTTTCTAATGTTATTGGCCTGATTCCGGGGTTCTATCCGCCAACGGCGAATCTCAACACCACCATCGCCTGCGCAATTATCGTTTTCCTTTCTACGCACGTGGTCGGCATCCAGAATCACGGTTTCAAGTACTTCAAGCATTTCCTCGGGCCGGTCTGGTGGCTGGCGCCCGCCATGTTGCCCATCGAGATCATCGGCCACCTGAGCCGCCCCCTTTCGCTCTCGTTCCGTCTCTTCGGCAATATGAATGGACATGAACTTATCCTGCTGATTTTCTTTGGGCTTGTGCCTTTTCTCGTGCCACTGCCAATGATGCTTATGGGTGTTCTGGTTTCTTTCCTGCAAACCTTTGTTTTCATGCTTCTCACCATCATTTACATCCAGGGTTCGCTGGAAGAAGCCCATTAATACCGTTGAATTTCAAATCCTATAAAGTTGAGGAAAAAACACTACAAGGAGGTAGCTCAGGATGTTATTTATCACCATTTGTATTCTTGCAGCAGGCATCGGCATGGCCATTGGCGTTATCGGACCAGGTATTGGTATGGGCAACGCCATAAAAGCCGCATTGGAAGGAACCGCACGAAATCCCGGCGTCTACGGCAAACTTCTGACCACGATGATGATCGGTCTCGCCATGATTGAGTCACTGGCGATTTACGTCCTGGTCATCTGTCTGATCATCCTCTACGCGAACCCGTATAAGGAAGTTGCCCTGGAACTGGCAAAAACTGTCGTAAAGTAAATCTTTTGACCAATTCCAGATCAAGGGTGATCTCAAGGTGGCGAGGATTGAGGCGGCGAGACTGACTGAAGAGTACCTTGAGCAGCCGAAGACAAGCTAACACAGAGAGAGCCTTGATTTGGAATTAGAATTACACGGCATCCGAAGCAGAAAGGGAAGGGGCGGCAACCCCCTCCCTTTTTTCTTCAACGTCCCGGCCGCGGACCACCCGGTCTAAAGACATCCCTTGACCTCATTTCCCGGCTTGCACTATACTCAGCCGGAATCAGTAATCATCTCGGTTCGCACGGGAGTCCCTTGGACACGTTTCTCTGGATTTTGGCATTCGGAGCAACAGGATCAGTCTCTTTACTGGCGGCAGGTCATGCGCTGCTCATGAAACGCGATCCCCGCTCCGCATTGGGCTGGATAGTGGTCAGCCTGACTCTTCCCCTGATCGGCCCCTTCCTCTACTGGCTCTTGGGCATCAACCGCATCAGCCGCAGGGCTCGCCGCTGGCAGGAAAGCGGCCGACGCCTCTCTGGCTACCAGGCATTCCAAACTCTTACCCAAGTGAACGCTTCCCAGGATTTCCCTTGTGATGCCCCCCAACTGAAGAAACTTCGGCTCCTGTCCGACCGGGTTGTGACCACCGCCCTCACCTCAGGCAACAGAATCAGCGCATTTCACAATGGCGAGCAGGCCTATCCCGCCATGCTGGAGGCCATTTCCGCGGCCCGCACGACCATCCACCTGAGCACCTATATCTTTGACGGCGACAGGACCGGCCGTTCTTTCGTCGCGGCGCTGGCCAACGCCGCCGCCCGGGGAGTTGAGGTTCGAGTAATCGTCGACGGACTGGGAGAGAAGTATTCCCGGCCGACCGCCCGAAAGTTGCTGCAGGGGTCCCGGGTTCACATTGCACGTTTTTTGCCCATGCGCCAGGGTGGCCGGCTCAACCTTCGAAACCACCGGAAAATTCTGATTATTGACGGGCGTTTGAGCTTCAGCGGGGGTATGAATATCGGCGGTCGCCACATGGTCGGGCAGCCGGAAACCTCCTCGCCCGTGGTGGATATGCATTTCAAGATTGAAGGACCGGTGGTGAACGACCTGCAAAAGGTTTTTCTGGAAGACTGGTTCTTCGTTACCGGAAAGCTTCTTGACGACAAACGGCACTTCCCGCGGCTTGAAACGGCGGGCACGCCCTTGGTGAGAGCCATTGCCGACGGACCCGATAAGGAATTCCGCAAACTCTCCTGGATTATCATGGGCGCCCTTTCCTGTGTCGGCGAGCGGGTACAGATTATGACGCCCTATTTCATCCCCGATCGCGCCCTCATCTCGGCCCTGATCACCACGGCCTTGCGCGGCGTGGCTGTCTCCCTGATCCTGCCTGCCCGCAATAACCTGCCCCTGGTCCACTGGGCAACCCGCTCCTATCTCTGGGAATTACTCCAATGCGGAATCCGGATTTTTTATCAACCACCCCCCTTCGTGCATACCAAACTCTTTATTGTTGACGGTCTCTGGAGCCTGATCGGTTCGGCTAATCTCGACCCGCGCAGCCTCCGACTGAATTTCGAGTTGAACCTGGAAATCTACGATTGCCACTTCAACGGTGAACTGGAAAAACATTTTCTGGAAACGCTTTCCCGGTCGCGGGAAATTACCCTCGCTGAAATGGATAGCCGGCCCTTGCCCGAAAAACTCCGGGATGGGACGGCGAAACTTTTTTCTCCCTATCTGTAGCTGCACCGCTCAGACTCCCCGAGAATCTTTGTCAAGGTCCAAAAAAAGGCCGGATTGCTCCGGCCAGCTTTGCTTCCAGTGTACCATTCCCGAATTACATCAATTCCAGATCAAGGATGATCTCAAGGCCGCGAGGTGTACTGAAGAGTACGCTGAGCAGCCGATGACGAGTCAACGAAGAGAGGTCCTTGATATGGAATTGGAATTACTTCACCTGGACGGTGATTTGCCTGGGCTTGGTCAGCAGTTTCTTTGGCAGGGTGATGGTCAAGACCCCCTTGTCGCAGGCAGCTAGCACTCCGTCCTGGTCAATTGTCTGCGGCAGCAGAAAACTTCGTTGAAACGGGCCGTAGTGCCTTTCGATCCGGTGGTAGTTTTCCTGACGTACCTCCGAATCCTGCTTCCGTTCTCCGCGGATAGTCAGGGTTGAGCCCTCTATTTTAACCTCGATTGCGCCCTGCTCGACACCCGGCAGCTCAGCCCTGATCACTACCGCTTCGTCATTTTCAAAAATATCGACGAGCGGTTGCCAGACGCCTTCCCGCAATTCCTCACCCGGTTCACGATTCCAGGCCAAATCAAGGAGCCGGTTCATCTGCTCCTGCATGCCGCGCAATTCCCGCAAGGGGTTATACCTCACAATCGCCATTTTCCAATGCTCCTTTTCCCGGGAAATCTCAACCGGGGATACCGCCGTTTCTGTGAAAAAGGTTTTTATTTCAGCTGTTTTCCTTTGGGAATAGCGTGCTTGAGCTTTTTCGAACCATCATAGAGGGATTGTTTGGTAACCCCCCGTTTCTCTTTCAGGTCCTTCTTCACGTAATCTTCCTCAAGTAATATTTCCGCTTCATCCACCAGCTTTTCGATCATTTCCTTTTCATTTTCCGTCATAGTCCGGTCCCCTTTGTACTGATGACGCTAAGAATCTGTCCGTGATTGAGCAGCCATGCTCCCTCACGGTTGAACAGGAAAATCAGCCTTTTCACCTCCTTTTGTTGGTCCTTCGATCAACAAATCGTAACAAACTTTCCGGCTTCCGCAAGAAGATCACGCAATGATCCAGTGTAAAGTATGGTAAAGAATGCCTGAAATCGTAAAGGAGCATCGTGTAACCCTCCTTCTGACGGTGAGTAACAATCAATGATTTCCGCAGTTCCCGCCGCAGGCTGTGCGGCACTTGATCTGGACCTGGGCATTGCCGCCATGCGACTGGAAACAGTCCAGGGAATTCCGGGTAACGAACCACTCTTCGCCCACCTGAATTCCGTCAAGCGCACCTTCCTTGATCAGCATGAGGACCCGTAATTGGGTCGTTTCCAATTCTTCTGCCGCTTCCGTTGCGGAAATTCTTTCCCGCGCATCGTTCTGTGCCATCCGGCACCTCCTTGATCGGTAATTCGTCTTGTAACGCTGGTGGAAAAGCTGACTGCCAGAATCTTTCACCGAAGAGGAGAGCATAAGCCATGCCATTGCTTAATATTAGCTAACCCACCAAAATTAAACACACTTTAAAAGAGACTCGGTACGAGGCTTCTAATTCCTGCGGAAAATTACAGCACTGCTGCCCGTAGCCTATACAGCCATAAGGAGGAGAGTACTACTTTCGAAGAAGGGGAGTCGTGTGCATCGGAGGCCGGGGTGGGATGGTGACGGGTTTCGCGAACTTCAAAAGAGCCGGTATTTCGCGAAACCCGGACTTGCAAAAGCGTTGAAGAATATCCCGGCAGCAGCGCACTATTCGTCGCTGGCCAGCGGCGCAGGTATGTGTTCCGGAACTATCTTGACGAAAACGCTGCGACAATGACTGAGCACCCCTTCCAGCCAGTCGGCTTCCTCCTCCTGGTGGGAATGGAGCAGTTCCCGATGGTACTGCAATAACAGTTCTTCCAACGAGCGGACGTCGTTTTCGTCCAAGTCGCGGATCTCCACGGTTGCCCCCCGGGCGATCCGGCGGCGGAGTGCCGCCCGGTCCAGGCCCAGTTCCTCGTCGAGACGGCAGTAGACAACACCGCCGGTCATGCCGGAACAGATCCAGGGTCCCGGATCACCGAGCACCACGACCCGGCCCGCGGTCATGTATTCGAAGGCAAAACCCTTGAGGTTGGCCCGGTCGGCCAGCAGTCCCCGCGAATCATCCAACGGTTTCCTGATACGCCCGCCCAGAACCACATCGGCGCCTGACAAGCGGATGCAGGCCCGGCTGTCGGCGTCTCCCTGAATGAGAAAAGTTCCGCCCTGAGCGCCGTAGGCCAAACCTTTGCCGACCGACCCGCCCACCCGCACGCCATGGCGGTTTTCGCCCTTCAGCACGATAATCCGGCCGCCGTTGGCCGATTTTCCCACGCCATCCTGGGCTCCGCCCTCGACGTAGATAGTAATCGGTTCACGGGTGAAAGCGCCCAGGCCGTTGCCGGGGGTGGAATCGCGGCGGAAATGGAGCAGCGCCTCACGGGCCTTGGTGAGACGACCGTCCGAGTGGGCCCGTGTCAGGGCTCCGGCAAGATAGGTGCCGATGGCCCGGTCCGAACTTGAAGCCGTGCCGTCATTGTAGTGAACAACTTCATCGCCGCCGTCAAAGGCTTCCGTTACCAGACCTGAAATCAGTGAGGTCAGATAATTCAGGGGCTTACGGATAATCCGGACCGCGTTATCGTCCCGGCGGCTTTCTCCGGGGGGTGGCGGGGCCAGCAGACCGGAGAGGTCGAGACGATCCAAGCCCCGGACCTGCTCCAGGAGGTGGGCTTGACCGACCAGATCCTGGGTGCGCTGGAAACCGAGTTTGGCGGTCAGGGTCCGTATTTCGCGGCCGAGTGCCCGGAAAAAGGTGGTATGGTAGATGATGCCGTTCTCCAGCACCCGGGGCACATACCGCTTCAGCCCCTTTTCCCGCGCTTCTTCGTCGGTCTCGATCTGGGTGGCGATGCCCACATGGCAGGTCCCCATGTGACAGCCCCGGCAGGCGGTACAGCCAATGACCACCATGGCCATGGTGCCGAAGCCGACGCGATTGGCCCCCAACAGCAGCAGCTTCACCACGTCGCGACCCGTTTTAGCGCCGCCATCGGCCCAGATTTCCACCCGGTTGCGCAAGCCGGCCTCAACTAAGGCGCAGTGCGCTTCCCGCACCCCGATTTCAACCGGAAAACCGACGAATTTCACCGCATGCCGGCGGGCCGCGCCGGTACCGCCGTCATAGCCGCTGATGGTGATAATGTCCGCGCCGGCCTTGGCAATACCGAGGGAAATGGTGCCGATCCCCGCCACCGAAGGCACCTTCACCGAAATCCTGGCGTGGGGATTTGCCGTCCGCAACTCTTCGATAATTTGGGCCAGGTCTTCAATGGAGTAAATGTCGTGATTGTTGGAGGGCGAAATGAGCGACACCCCCGGCACCGCATGCCGGGCAGCGGCGATCTTCTCCGTCACCTTGAAGCCCGGCAGATGCCCCCCTTCTCCCGGCTTTGCACCCTGCCCGACCTTGATTTCGAGGAAATCCACCGAGTTCAGGTACTCCATGGTCACCCCGAACCGACCGGAGGCGATCTGCTGCCCGCGGTTCTGGCGAAATTTCCCCAGCATATCGGCAATTTCACCCCCCTCACCGTTCATGCAGATGATGTTCAGGCGCCGGGCCGATTCGGCGTAGATCCGGAACGGGGTTTCCCCCTGGGAACCGAAGCTCATGGCCGAGATGAGGATCGGCAGATCATGATTGCCGATCGACACGTCCACCTCTTCCGGATCCACGGCAATCTCTTCGCGGAAGCGGAAATCGACCAGGTGGCGGACCGCCAGGGGGTGTTCGATCTCAAACTGCCGGATCAGGCGGGACAGCTCGGCAAAGTTTTCCTCCATCTTGCTGACCTGCCCGACCATTTTCCAGATCCGGGAGTAGATCCGGAACTGGTTCTCCACCGGCTGCCTTTTGCTGCTGCGGGCCACGGCACGACGCTCCCGGCCATCCTCTTCCAGCCTGCGGAAGGTCAGGCCTATTTCAGCTGACCCACAAAAATTGGCTACGCCGAATACCTCAGCCACCTCCTCGGCAAGCCCGACCGAGGCGAAATACCGGCCATAGCCGCCCAGTTCATGCGTACCCATGGTCGAAATGACCTTTTCCAAACCGGTTGTCACTACCGACAGCAGGTTGGCCAGGCCGTTTTCCTCGGCGTCGGCCAACTCCCACATGAGGTACGGGCAGAGGGCATCAGCACCCATGCCGAGGAGGAATACCAGATCGTGGAGATTCCGCAGCGCGCCGGAACGGACCACCAGTGAGGTACGCCGGCGCAGGCTTTCGCCTGTCGCGCTTTTGGCGTCACGCAGGGCCCGGTGCACGACCGCTACGGCAAGTCCCGGGTCAAGGAAGGACACGTTTGCGGTAAAGGCCGAGCCATCATCGAGCAGCAGCAGCCGGCTGCCTCGCGAAACAGCGGCCAGTGCCTCTTTCCGGAGCCGTTCCAGCGCATCGGCAACCGTTTCTGCGGAACGGAGTGCACAGCTGAGAACCCGGTAGCGGCCGCGACCGGAGGAAAAGAAACCGAGCAGATCCTCCAGGGCACAGGTCCCCGCCTCGCGGCCGGCCTCCCGGTCCCTGGTCACCTTCGCTTCGCGCCGCCCTCCGGTCAGGAAAGGAATCTCCAGCACCACCGAATCGTGACCATCCCGGCGCAGGACCGGCCGGGGACCGAGCATGACCCGGGTGGAAAAATGCTCCATCTCCCGTTCACGGTCAATGGCCGGATTGGTCACCACCGCCACCTGTTCCTTGAAAAAGTCGGAAATATTCTGCCGTTGCGAAGAAAGGGCGGCCAGAGGCCCGTCGTAGCCAAGAGAGGTAATCGGTTCCCGCCTCTGTGCCGCGGACTGTCTCAGTGTGGCAAGATCACTGGTCTTCCAGGCATTGGCCGCCAGCAGATTCTCCTGACGGAGACCCGCGGTCCGGCGGAACGGGGCAGACATCTCTTCCGAAGCCTCAGGAAGATCAGCGCCGCGAAAAAGCTCGCGACCATGGGCCGCCAGATCGGTCCTCTTGTCGATCGTGGCGAGAACTTCGGCGATAAGTTCCCCGTGATCGTAAATCTGCAACGGTTTTCCCGGCAGGAGGCGAATGCCGACCTTTTCCCCCGGAGACAAGGGCCGGGGATCGGAGAGGATCTCGCTGTGTGGCACTACACCCAGTTCCGAAGAAGCGAAGATTTCTTCCTCAGTCTCGCCGAACCAGAGGGGGCGCAGACCCAGGGCATCGACACTGAAGACGCAGCGGTCGGCATAACGGGCGATTACCGCTGCCGGACCTTGGGCCGAGGCGGAAAGAAAACGCCGGAACAGCCCGTACATCTGCCCGAGTGCCGCCGGCATGCGGTCCATCTCGCTGAAAATGGGCGGAAAGACCATCTCCATGGCCGCAAAGAGCGAAAAACCGTGACGGAACATGAGTCCTTCCAGCAAACGGTTCAGATCCTGGGAATCGCTGCCGCCATACGGCAGATCGACGCCCATCATCCGGGCCTCGTCACGCAGCCGTTCAATGGTATTGATTTCGCCGTTATGGGCGAGAAGCCCGAAAGGCTGGGCCCGCAAGACCGTCGGCAGGGTATTGGTGGAGTAGCGGCTATGGCCGATGGTGAGAGAAGAAAGGAAATCGCGCCGCTTCAGCTCGGGATAGTATCGGGGCAGGATCTCGGGTGCCCCATGAACTTTATACGCCGCAACATGCCCGGACAGGGAGGCAACATGCACCGGGGTTTCCCGCTCTATCTCCACGGCCAGGGCAGCGAGGATCGCGGGGGCTTTTTTCGGGTCGGGACAGCGCAGGGCGATCTGCCAGAAAAAAGGCTCCGAACGACGCGCATTGGCCGAGAGAGCCTCACTCCTGACCGGTCCGGGACGTTCCGTAAGAATTTCCAGCCCCCTGCCGGCAAAGCGTTGCAGAATATTTTCCAACAGCGCGGACTGCTCCGTCAGGGCCTCCCGCGGCACCAGCAGGTGAGCAAGGGCAAAAGAAGCTGATTCCGCCAGATCCCCGGAACGGCCGGCCTCTTCCAACGCCTCCCGCCAAAGCAGGCGCGGAATATCGGTCAGGACGCCACAGCCGTCCCCTTCGCCGTTTATCTCTCCGGCACGGTGACCCATTTTCACCAGTGCCTCGATGGTTCGCTGCAGATTGCCGTGAGTCGGCCGGCCAACTTTATTGCAGTAGCAGATAATGGCACATCCATCATGTTCAGAGGGCAAATACCCTTTTGATATATTCCAGTGGCTATTCATGAATTCCTCCCGGATACGAATGGATCCTCATCCAGAAGAATCTATCCGCGTATTCACCAATGCCGTCAAGGGGAAATTCCCGATCCGGCAGGTACAGTCAAGCTTCTTATGACAATGATAACTCACTTCCAAAGCCTGTAAACGGAGAGATCCGCTGACAGTGTCAGGATTGCTGGACATTTGCAGCACGATGCCGGATACTAACCGGGTATTCGCCTCGAAAGAGAGTCCCGGTATCCTCGACAAAAAGGGCACACTGCCCGCCAGACAATGTGCTGTAGAGACCAAGGGGGAATTGCATGAAAGGATTTTTTATCAGGTGGCTGATCCATGGGCTGTCACTCGTAGTGGTGGTAAATATCATCTCGGGGATTCGCGTGGACAATTGGCAGACCATGGCCATTGCCGCCCTGGTACTCGGATTGCTGAACGCCTTTCTCCGTCCGATTCTCCTGCTCTTCACCCTGCCGATTAACGTACTGACCCTCGGGCTTTTCACCCTTTTCATCAATGCCGGCCTGTTCTCGCTGGCCTCCTGGCTGGTGAAAGGTTTTTCGGTAGCCGGCTTCTGGAACGCCTTTTTCGGCGCACTGGTATTCAGCATCACGAGCGGCTTGCTCAATCTGATCTTTAATCCGGACAGGGACGATAAAAGGCTCTAACCGGCGATGAAAAACTACTGCGGGGCCAATCTGGGGTGTTGCCGCTCGCTCCAACACTCAACGTAGCGTTGCTACGCCTCGCGTCCTCACTTGCTTGCGCCTACCATCTCGTCCTCCTCGCGACGTTTTTCAACAACCTGCTAACAGCCTGCTCAGCGGGAGGGTTGACCAGGACCATTTCACGGCCAGTCCGGTCACCAGGCTCCCGGGCCTGAGACGTAAAAACGGGTCAACATATTCCTTATCTACTGAATTGTTGACGAAAAATTTCATTTATGATCTACTCAATCACATGGAATTTGTAAGCTACGTAGGTCTCGGATCGAACCTTGGCGACCGGGAGTTGAATCTCCTCAGAGCAATCGCCGAAATCGGCAAGATCCCGGCATCACGCATCACCGCCCTGTCCGGCTTTTATGATACCGAGCCGGTCGGCCCCGTACCCCAGGACCCCTTTCTGAACGCTGTCCTCCGGCTCGAAACCTCACTTACACCACACCAGCTTCTTGCCGAATTGCAGCGCATCGAAACAGAGGTTTTCCGAAGGGATAGAACGATACCCCAGGGTCCCCGTACGATGGATCTGGACCTGCTCATCTATGATGACATTGTGCTGGAAAGCGAGACACTGACCATTCCCCATCCCCGGCTGCACGATCGCCGATTTGTTTTGGCGCCGCTGGCGGAAATCTCCCCCGACCAAACACATCCCCTATTCGGGAAGACCACTGCCGAGCTTCTGCGCGATTTACCGCCGGGCGGGCAGGTAACAAAAATTTAGGAAGGCCACATGGTAAGACTGCTTTTTTTCTTCGTTGCCGGTTACGTCCTCTATCTGCTGATCAGGGGATTTTTCCGGAAAAGGTCGTCAGAGATACCCCGCCGGACAGGAGAGGTTGAAACATTCCAAGACCCGGTCTGCGGGGTATACGTAACCAGAGAAGATGCTGTCATCGGCAAGCTCAATGGCGAAAGAATCTATTTCTGCTCAACCGAATGCCTGGAAAAATACCAGGATAGTGTACATACATCAACACACGCAAAGGAATCAGGAGGAAGCAAATGAAGTTTTTTATCGACACGGCCGATGTAAATGAAATCCGGGAGGCCAATGCCCTTGGAGTGTTGGACGGGGTCACCACCAATCCGAGCCTCGTCGCCAAATCCGGCCGCAATTTTATCGAAGTTCTGAAAGAAATTACCGAGATCGTCGATGGCCCCATCTCAGCGGAAGTGGTTGCCCTTGATCACGAGGGTATGATCCGCGAGGCGTTGGAACTGGCAGCCATCCACCCCAATATCGTGGTCAAGGTTCCCATGACCCCTGAAGGACTTAAAGCAGTAAAAACTCTCCACGGCAAGGGGATCAAGACCAATGTCACCCTGATCTTCTCGCCCCTCCAGGCACTGCTGGCAGCAAAAGCCGGCGCCTCATACGTTTCACCTTTCGTGGGCCGTCTCGACGACATCTCCCAGGACGGCATGGGGATCATTGAAGAGATCCGCACAATCTTCGACAACTACGGCTACGAGGCGGAAATTATCGTGGCCAGTGTCCGCAACCCGATCCACGTCCTGAATTCCGCCCTGATCGGCGCCGACATCGCAACCATCCCCTACTCGGTTATTGCCCAGCTTTCCAAGCACCCCCTGACCGACATCGGGATCGAGAAGTTCCTCAAGGATTGGGAGAAAGTTCCCAAATAAATTCAAAAATATTCAAGATACGCTATACTATGCCAAAAATGGGGCGGGGATCGAAAGACCCCGCCCTTTTTTCATCAGAAAGCGAGGCCACTATGACCGAAACAACCCATGCCACTATCTACCGCAAAGACTACTCGCCTCCCGACTATCTTGTTGAGACCATCGAGCTCCGCTTCGAACTGGGCGAGGAAACCACCCGGGTCCATTCCCGAGTTTCCGTCCGGGCAAACTATGATCCCGCACAGGGAATGCGGCCACTGCGGCTGGACGGTCACCGCCTCGCATTGGCCGGTCTCGTACTCAATGGAACGCCTCTCGGCAACGACCGCTATACACTGGATAAGGAAAGCCTGACGATTTCCGCTGTCCCTGCCGCCTTCACCCTGGAGGTTATCACCGAAATCCGGCCCCAGGACAATACTTTCCTGGAAGGGCTCTACCGATCCAATGGCATGTTCTGTACCCAGTGCGAGGCCGAGGGCTTCCGCGCCATCACCTACTTCCCGGACCGGCCTGACGTGCTTGCGGTCTATACCGTCACCATTGTTGCCGACCGGAGCAAGTATCCGCTGCTCCTTGCCAACGGCAATCTGCTGGAAAGCGGTGAGCTTCCTGACGGCAACCATTATGCTGTCTGGCACGACCCCTTTCCCAAACCCTGCTACCTCTTTGCCCTGGTAGCCGGTGACCTGGTCTGCATCGAAGGAAACTTCACCACCTGCTCCGGTCGCGAGGTGACCCTGCGCATCTATGTTCAGGAGAAAAACCGCGACAAATGCGGCCATGCCCTTCGCTCATTACAGAAAGCCATGCGCTGGGACGAGGAAAGATTCGGCCGGGAATACGACCTGGACCTGTTCATGATCGTGGCGGTGGATGACTTCAACATGGGTGCCATGGAGAACAAAGGGCTCAACATCTTCAACTCACGCTACGTACTGGCCAGCCCCGAGACCGCCACCGACGACGATTTCCAGGCCATCGAAGAGGTGGTCGGCCACGAGTACTTCCACAACTGGACCGGCA
>SBEG01000074.1 GCA_009668975.1 Deltaproteobacteria bacterium
TTCGATTTCCTTGGCAACGGTAACACCGTCCTTGGTGATAACAGGGGAACCGTAGGACTTCTCGATCACTACATTGCGACCCTTGGGACCGAGCGTGACTTTAACTGCGTCAGAGAGGGTGTTTACCCCGCTCAGAATGGAATTTCTGCCTTCCTGGCCAAACTTTATCATTTTTGCAGACATTGTCGTAATATCCTCCTTGGTAAATTAGGTATTCTGTTTGTATGGTGAACTGAGGAGACCGACGTTACTCGATGACACCGAGGATATCGTCTTCACGCATGATGAGAAAATCCGCGCCGTCAATCTTGATTTCGGTACCGGCGTACTTGCCGAACAGAACCTTGTCGCCAACCTTCAGATCAACGGGAATAACTTTGCCGTCTTCGGTGATCTTGCCCTTGCCGACAGCGATGATTTCACCCTTCTGGGGCTTTTCTTTCGCGGTGTCGGGGATATAGAGCCCGCCTGCGGTCATGCTTTCTTCCTCAAGTCTTTTCACAATGATGCGGTCCTGCAGAGGTCTAAGATTCATAGCTTTCATTCTCCTTTCTTGCCTTGGATATGGAATTGTTTTGGAAAAAAATTAGCACTCAAAACCACTGAGTGCTAATCACGTCGTAAAATATAAACACGGCTCGGGGAAAAATCAAGTTATAAATTTAAAAAAAGTGATCGCCACTAATCATGCCTCGACCATCACCACTTCTTCTTCTCCGCCTCTTCCCGGTAGAATTTCTGGTAAAGGATTTCCCAATCCCGGCTCCCTGGTACTTTTGCCTGGGAATAGGACGAGAGTTTTTTCCTGACCAGGGAATCAATTTCATCGGCGATGGAAAAATACTGCGTCAAGGAAGCCTTGATCGCCTCCAGTGCGCGTCTTTCATCAGGGAAATCAACAAGATCGTCCCCCCAGAGCTTGTCCAGAATCTTGTGGGCAATATGGGAAATTCGATCCTCGGAAATATGCATGATGGCTTCCCTCCTGTACGGGACATTCGCGGCAGGTTGTCGAAAACTTACCGCGGGGCAGGCCCGCGACGTTAATCAACAGGCCCCTAAAGAACGATTTTGCGTTCTTTCGCCAGTTTAATTTTAATCATCTTCTGCATCTTGTGGCGATCAATCTCCTCACCGCCACCCATCGCACGAAGGGTCTTCTCCAGAAGCTGCTCGGCATCTCTTTCCAATTGCTCTTCCGCGGCCATATCAGCCCGCATGACATCCTTGATACAGCTGGAAGCTTTGGACCGCTCCTTCTTGAAGATAATGAGCGATGATTCGGCAAGGTCGGTCAGAATTCTTTCCGCCACCCTGTCGATCTGTTCGTCTTTGAGTCGCATGATTTCTCCCTTTCCCTCCGTGACAGCTGTCGGCAGCCGGCCGGAGGAACAACTCGCCATCGTTTCTACATAAGAGACAAGCGGAAAACAATACTACCACCAAAGAAGATTTCATGGTACTTTTTTCACTGTATCTCCACCAGCCAGGGCGGCATTCGACAGTCCGGCATCACCCACTACGGAGGATCTCGTGCTTATCGTCATGAACCATAATGCGGGAAAGAAACAGATCGAAGCGATTATCAAGGCAGTGGAACTGATGGGCTATTCCGCGGCACCCATCCCGGGAAGTGAAAGGACTGCCATCGGAGTTCTCGGCAACAAGGGCTATGTGGACGATGCCACGGTACGCGCCCTGCCCGGAGTCAAAGAAGTGATCCACGTCTCGAAGCCCTACAAGCTGGTTTCGCGAGATTTTCATCCGAAGAATACCATTGTCAAGGTTGCCGGTCTGGAAATCGGGGCCGGGAAGCGACCGGTGATCATGGCCGGACCGTGCGCCGTGGAAAGCGAAGAGCAGATCCTGAAGACTGCCCGGGCGGTGAAAGCATCCGGTGCCGACATGCTGCGCGGGGGGGCCTTCAAACCACGCACCGGCCCTCACACCTTCCAGGGCATGAGAGAAGAAGGACTGAAGCTCCTGTCGCTGGCCTCACGGGACAGCGGGCTGCCTTTTGTGACCGAGGTCATGAGCCCTGATACCGTGGGACTGGTCGCCGAGTATGCAGACATGCTCCAGGTCGGGGCAAGAAACATGCAGAATTTCGAACTGCTCAAAGAGCTGGGAAAGATCAAAAAACCGATCCTGTTGAAGCGGGGCATGTGCGCAAGCATCGAAGAGTTTCTCGCCGCGGCCGAATATATCCTGGCAGAGGGGAATCCTGGAGTAATCCTCTGCGAGCGGGGCATCAGAACCTTTGAAACAGCCACCCGCAATACTCTCGATCTGGCCGTTATCCCGCTGATCAAGGAGCTGTCGCACCTGCCGGTCATGATTGATCCCTCCCATGCTACCGGCAAGAGAAGCCTGGTGCCGCCCATGGCCAAGGCCGCCCTGGTTGCCGGAGCCGACGGCCTGATGCTCGAGGTCCATCCCGAACCGGAAAAAGCACTCTCCGACGGCCCCCAATCACTGACCCTGCCGGGCTTTGAAAAACTGATGAGAGAGATCGACCGGATGATCTCATTTATTGAGGGCTGATAAGGGCCCCAACACCAAAAGCTCCTTGCTTTTTTCACCGTCTTGCGCTAACCTCAAAACGTAGTCTCTCTGCCATGTTTGTGAGGTTATCAAGCCCCTGCGGAATATTTATAAAAACGGGTGTTTTTCAGGTCGTGGTGTGCTGCCCCATCTTGCGGGATTTGCCTGAAACGATACAAAGATGCCCACATAATTGGGAACTCGCTGTGAGGCCCCAAACCCACGGCAGAGTGGAGAGACTGAAAAGTT
>SBEG01000015.1 GCA_009668975.1 Deltaproteobacteria bacterium
AAATTATGCTGCTTTTCTACCACCCCGATCACGGGATGTCAACGAGTATTTACCAGATAACCACAATATATAGTGCGCAAATTTAAGAAACACTACATTATATGCGTAACCACTCGCAAACAACGGCAGATAGTCAAGCACTATCTCACTTCATGGCACGAGTCCCCGGCACTTCGCGGGAGAGATCAAATTCAAGCAGCAGATAGCCGTAATTGATATCGTTGTCCCTGCCGGTAGCATCGCGGAAAAATTTTCCGGTGAAGAAGCGGTCGTAGCCGACCAGGAGCGACAGGGAGTCGTTCACGGCATAGCTGAGGGTGAAATCTGTTTCAAGACCGATCTGCCGGCTGATACCGTCCGCCACCGCATTGGCATAGAAGTAGCGAAACGCCGTGGAGAAGTTCAAGTCTTCCGTCAGATCGATTCCCCAGCCCAGGTTGAAAATCTGCAGGCCACTGGCATGTTGCTCCCCGGCATCGACCCCGGAAAGATCACCGATCAAGCTCATGTCGCCGGTCAGGGAGGTATCGGTCGTGGCATTGCGGAACTCCCGCCGGGAAGAAATGCCGGAAACCGCATCCTTGTCGCCGGAACCATAGGCATAGCCGAGGAAAAACGAATTCTTTCTGTTGAAAAGCTCCGCTTCGAGAATTGCCTCGGCATGACCGCCCCAGGCATTGATCCTGTCATTCCCGCCGGTCAGGCCGTTCAGGGTTCTGCCGCTCTCGAACACCGGTTCAAGCTCCAGCGACAACGGCCCGAACGCAGCAGTGGCGCGGAAACCCCAGATAGCGAGGTATTCCCCCGCATGGTGCTCCTCTGAACCGGTGTCGTTGAAGCCATAGACTTCGAAAACTTTTCCGTCGCCAAAATCATAGCTGGCATAACCTCCCACCAGATTCCCTTTCAGACCATCCGACCAGGGCGTTGCATACCAGCCGCCAAGGAGATCCAGGATCAGGCCAGAGAGCGGTTTCACCCGCAGGCGCGCTGCATCGAAGCTCAAGCCCTGAAACCAGGAATTGCTCCCGAGGATAAAGGAACTGCCGTAGACCAGCTCCTGGCGGCCCACTTTGAGGGAAAGGATCTCGCTCCCCGGCAGCTTGCCCTCGATAAAACCCTGATAGAGAGAATACTTCCCCAGGTACTGACTGCCACCGCTATAACCGTAGCCCTGCCCCTCCAGATGGATATCGAGGTAGTCGCTCGGATGCCAGTAGACATAGGGCAGGACCCGGTAAAGGAAACGACCTTCGGCATGTCCCGGGTTGTAGCCAAGTTCGGGGAGCCGGAGATTTCCGGCCCCTTCTCCGCGCAGAAACCCTTTCACCCCGTACGTGAGTTCAACGGCAGGCTCATCAGCCGGAGAGAGCAACCTTTCTATTGTTTCCCGACGGGTCTGATATCCTTCCAGTACCATCAGCGGCTCTTGAAGCTGCTGATGGAGCCGGGCGATCTTCTTCAGGTCTTCTGCCGGAACGGCATCCCGGCCTCCTGCATCGCACTTTTCCACCACCTTCTCAATAACACCATAAAGCCGTGCGGCAAGATCGCTTCTAGAATAGCTGCGTGCTCCGGTCGCCGAACGGGAGGACAGTGCAGAAAAGCTTCCATACCTTTGTTCCAAGTCATCGAGGTCACGGCAGGACCAATGCCCGGAGGTAACCGTCTCAGGAATGGAAGCTGTCTCAGTCTCTGCCGAAATAGCCGGACCGGCAAACACTACTGAGAGGAAAGCCGCCAGTACCCAGAAAAAGTTTCTCTTCATCCTTACAATCCTTTCCCTTCAGCTTGCTGATAATTTCAAACACGAGCTTGCCTGGGCCAAAAGTCTGCGCCGCCTTATCGCGCTTTTCTGATCTTCAGAAAACGGGGGACGCCCGACCAGCCACCAGGCTAAGGACTACGAGGGGCGTCCGCAGACCGGGCACCCTTGCATGGAAAGCGGCTTCTCGAGCCGGCACTCCTGGAGAAGCCGATCATTGGCGAATATTTCCCGGGTTGGTCCGTCTGCCATAACGTCTCCCTCGTGAAGCACAATAGTCCGTTCACACACATCGAGAACCATGTCCAGGTCATGGCTGGTGAAGATCTTGGTATGGCGGAACTCCCGGAGCAGCTGCATGAGTTGCCGCCTGGCACAGGGGTCGAGACCGCTGGTGGGTTCATCCATCACCAGAATGTCGGGTGACATGGACAGCACCGTAGCGATGGCCACCCGCTTCTTCTCCCCTCCCGAAAGATGGTAAGGGGCCTTGTTGATAACATGGACCGAACCCACCTGCTCCAGGGCATCCCGCACCCGCTGCGCCACCTCCTCACGGGGAAAGCCGAGGTTGAGGGGACCGAAGGCGACATCGTCGTACACCGTCGGCATAAAGAGCTGATCGTCCGGGTTCTGGAATACCATGCCCACGGTACGGCGAATCTCCGGGAGAGTTGCTCGGGTAAGGGGAAAGTCCCCAATACGGATGCTCCCCTCAGTGGGAAGAAGCTGACCGTTCAGGTGCAGGAGAAGGGTTGATTTTCCCGCACCATTGGCTCCGATGATTGCCACCGATTCGCCATGAGTTATCCGGAAGGAAACACCGTGAAGCGCTTCAGTGCCGTCGGGATAGACATGCCTGAGTTTCGTTACCTCTACAATATGATGACTCATCGAAGTAGTCCCGTTACAAGATTCCCGAAAATACGGGAGACATTCCACTGTCGCATAATGATAAAAAGAGACGACCAGCCGAGCAGGAACAGCAGATCCTTCAGACCGAAGCGGTAGTCACGTCGGGCATGAAACTCACCGATGAAGCCCCGCGCCAGCATGGCCATGTGGATCCGCTCTGCCCTTTCCCAGGTCCTGAGCAGCAGGTGCCCGACAAGAGAGCCGAAGGTTGCCATCCCCATGGAGGTCTTCCCGGCCGAGCGAAGTTCCCGGGCCCGTGAGGCATTCCGTCCTTCTTCAATGAGAACAAAAATATAGCGATAGAGAAAAAGCAGCTGCATGGCAAAGGTCCGGGGCATGCCCAGCCGCTCCAGTGCCCAGCACACCGACGGGAAGCCGGTAACTGCGACCAGGATGACCGCAGCAGCGACAGTCAGCAGGGATCGGATGACTATGGCAACACAGGATACCCAACCGGCACTGATTCCCAAAGGCCCTAGCTGCACAAGGACTTCCCGATCAAAAACCGGGTTGAAAATTCCGATTGCCACGGCAAAGGGCAGAACGAATAACGCCTTGCGAACGATGACGCTGAACGGGATATTCCCCTGTGCCATCATAACCGCCGGAAAAAGAACAAAGGGCACAAGTGCCGAAACTTCATATTTGCCGAAGGAAACCACCGAAATTATGAAGACTGCTGTCACAAGGACCTTTGCCCGTGGATCGAGGCGATGGAGAGAGGTGTCCCCCAGGGCAAGCCGGTCGAGGTGGGTAATGTCGAGAGATGCCGCGTCGATGCGTGCCATTGATATACTCGAAAAAGAGAGGGGCGTTACCCTCTCAGGGTGATACCCGGGAGTACCGAGTCACGACCTCACGCTGTCTTCGGGCGTTTCCGCAGCAGAAAAGCCGCCAGCGAAACAATCGCAAGGGTCAGCAGCGAACCAACGATGCCGGCAACACTGGTTCCAAGATCAACAACGGAAGCGGAAACCGCGGCACCGTGCGCAGCATCCTCATCGGCAGAGGACCCGTCTGGTCCAGGCAAAGAGTAGTCGGGAAAGAATGATGTTTTTTGCTGAAGTGACGCCAGTGCCGGAAAAATGCCCATTTCCGGCTTGGCAATCTCCTCCTTGCCCGTCACCTTGGCAACTGACCATTCAAGGCCGTCGGGGTGCTCCGAGGCAAACCAGGAGAGCATTCCGGCCGTCAGCAGCGTCGCAGCCAGAAAGCCGAGCAGCACGGCTCTTGCCGGTCGGAAGACCTGGTGCGAAAATTCGCGTGGGGGCAGCAGCATCTCTGGTCGCGCCCCGTAGACAAACGACAACACTGTTGCCGTGACGAACCCTTCCACAACCCCGATGGCAAGATGTATCGGCTGCATAAGGGCGAGGAAGGTCGTAAACGGGAGGGAGGAAATACCCGAAAGGGTAGTCTCCAGCACTACGCCGAAAGCGCCCAGTTGCAGTCCGGCCACAGCAGCAACAATCGCCGCAGCGGCACGTCTTATTCTGCCCGGATCTGTTCCGGCAATTTTCTTGTAGATAAGAGGGTAGGCGATAAAAGCAGGGAGAAAACCGAGATTGAAGATATTGCAGCCCAAGGCCAGAAGACCTCCGTCGGCAAAAAACAGCGCCTGGACAACCAGCACCGAGGCGATGGCAAGAAAGGCTGCCGACGGCCCAAGAAGTATCGCCAGCAGAAGCCCCCCTCCCAGATGACCGCTGGAGCCGGTTCCCGGAATAGAGAAGTTGATCATCTGTGCTGCAAAAATGAAGGCTCCGAGAACCCCCATCAGCGGCACTTTACGGTCATCGAGTTGGGCGCGGACCTTTTTGGAGCAATAGGCAATCGCCCCTGCTGAAACTGCCCACATGGTTCCACCGACTGCGGGTGACAAGAGTGCGTCGGCCATATGCATGAGAAACATCCTTTCCCGGCAAAATCACACCGATCAACAAGTATTACGATTATTAAATTCGTAACACTATCTGTATACGATACTTCCCATGATATGTCAATCTGTTTTTAGTATTACTAAATTTTTTATCGGGATACCTAACAGAAAATGGCGCAGGGGAAAGGGTTGGCTGTTAAAATAGAGAAGTAGTCCCGGTCAGCGGCAGCGTTCCCAGATCGTCATCTCGGCGATACTGTGCTGATATTTCCGGGCTGTCTCGCGGATGACGAACGGGATGTCTCGGGGCGTGCCAAGCATCCTGAAATGAGGGTTCAGGGACTTTCTCAACCCTTCAAGGGTAGTAAAATCCCTGCCACCTTCTGTGAAGCCGCCAAGCCACTCCGAGCGAGGAGTGAACTCGTTGAGCCAGGTATACGGCGAGGTAAGAATCAGCAACCCGCCCGAAACGAGACGCTGGTGGATGGAGGAGAGAAATAACCGGGGGTTTTTCAATCGATCAATAAGGTTTCCGGCAAAGATCAGGTCATAACCGGAAAACTCCGGCGGCAAGGACAGGGCGTCGCCAGAAAAAAACGTTACCCGCTGGCGAACAGCGTCGAGATCATAGTCGGCCAGGCGCCGTTCAACGTGGCCCACCAACTCTCCCTCGCAGGGGATTTCATAGGCAATTTTGCCCTCTTCCGCCATGCGCGTAGCCACAGCAATGAATCGCCGGGAAAAGTCCAGGCCGGTGACTGAGGAAAAGTCGCGGGCCAGTTCAAAACTGGTCCTGCCCACGGCGCAGCCAAGGTCCAGGGCAGCCCCCCTATTCCGCTCAGCCATGATTTCGCAACACAGGCGGGCACAACGGGCCGGGTAATTCTCAACACCAAAATACCTGTCACCGTAATGGAATTCGCAGTATTGGGAAACCAGCGCATCTGTCTCGTAAAGGTTTTCCTGCCGTCCGTTACAGTTATTCTCCATGGTTTGCGCCTTCCATAGGTATAGCTCGTTGTTTCCCAATTCAAGAAACGCACTAAAGCGCTGGACTGAGGCTTTCCCGGAGTCTCTCGTACAGCTTCATTGCAAGATGGCGTTAGAAAGGATATTGCTAAACCCAGCAGACTGCCTGATCCGTGAGCAGGATGGCGACCGATTACGAGAGGCTTCGGGGAAGCTCCAGCCCAACCGCGGCTGCGATTTTCCTGATATAAACATACGCGTTTGTGATTGTTTCGCTTCGCAAATAGTCTACCAGCAAGCCATCGAATGACAACACTCTTCAGAGCGACGATGGTCGTTTAGGAATGAACTCTTGATTCACTCGCAAAAAGATCAAAATACGGACTCACGTCATTCCTGTAAAAACGGGAATCCAGGAATTTCATCAACTTCTGTAAACCCTGGATACCCGCTTTCGCGGGCATGACGAGCTTTTACGAGGGCATAAACTCCCGGAACTAAAAAAATAGGGCGGGACCAATTGGTCCCGCCCCGCTCTCTTCGCCTTTCAGACATGAAGACAAAGCATTCACGCCGATTTTTCACCCGGCACTTTACAGGATGACCTTCTCCATCGCCCAGACACCGCAGGGGCAGATGCCGGCACAGATGCCGCAGCCGATGCAGTATTTGTCGTCCGAGGAGTATTCCACCGAACCGTCTTCCTTCTCCGTCCGGACAATGGCCCCTTCGGGGCAGGTCTCCAGACACATGGAGCAATCGCGGCAGGTTCCGCAGGAGATACAGCGACTGGCCTCGTTCTTCGCATCGGTGACCCGGAAGCGTCCGCGATTCTGGGGCATGAAGAACTCGCGGCTCAACTTCTCCTGGGGGATCATCACCGGCTTCTTCTTCGGCACCAGTTCCCAGCCGTTGAGATAGGCATCGATGTATTCCGCCACTTCACGGCCGCTGGCGATGGCGTGGGTCAGGAGTCCCGGCTTGATGGTATCGCCGATGGCGAAAACCTTTTCGGCCCGGGTGGACTGCCAGCACTCATTGGCATCCATCATGCCGCGATCGGTCAGCCATTCCCGTGGCACATAGGAAAGGTCAGGACGCTCGCCGATGGAGATGATCACCATGTCCGCTTCGATCAGCCGGCCATCCTTTGTGTGAAGGCCGTCCGCATCGATCCGCTCGGTAAAAGTCGGCCACTGGATCTCGCCGCCAAGGGCGGTGAAGTGGTCGATTTCCTTCTGGTAGGCGGCCGGACGCTGCACGTCGATGGCGGTCACTTTCTCCGCACCCATGGCATAGGCGCCGAGCGCCACGTCCATACCGGCGTTACCGGCGCCGATTACCACGACCCGCTTGCCGACCTTGGGGTTTTCGCCGTTGTTGATGCTCTTCAGGAACTCCAGACCCTTGACCAGCCGCTCGTGGCCGGGGAAGGGAATCACCACCGGATTATGGGCGCCGCTGGCAATGACCAAGGCATCAAAGTCCTTCTGCAGTTTCTTGAAGACCTTCTCGTCGATTTTCTGGGAAGTCTTTATGTCCGCTCCCATTTCCTTGATCCGATCGACCTCGCTGTTGAGGATCTCACGGGGGAGACGTTCCATCGGAATTGCCTGACGGAGCTTGCCGCCCACTTCCTTGTCGCCTTCAAAGAGGGTGACACTGTGGCCGAGCAGGCTCAACTGCCAGGCCGCGGAAAGACCACCCGGTCCACCACCGATGATGGCGACCTTTTTTCCGGTCTCCGGCTTTTTCTCCGGCGGAGCAGCCTCCTGGGACAATCTGCCCAGTTCCTGCATCGCCACTGGATGATCGATGAACTGGCGGCTGCAGGCATCCTTACAGAGGTTCGGACAGACCTGGCCGCAGACACTGGCCGGGAAGGGAGAGTAAGTCAGCACCAGTTCCAGCGCTTCCTTGATCTTGCCCTGGCGGAGCAGGTTGATGCGGTCCTGGGTCGGAATGCCGGTCGGGCAGGCGGTCTGGCACGGCGCACCGAAGTTCTTGTTCTGCCAGTGGGGAATCTTCAGCCGGTCATCGCCGGGGTTGACAAAGTTGGCCACACGATCATAGTCGTCCGTGACCACGTCGCCGAAGATGCCGCCTTCGACCCACTTGCCGGTACGGAATTCGCGCAGGGTGATGCGCTCGCTGCGCTGGCGCTCTTCCCAGGTCATGGCAACGATTTTTTTCCACTGTGAAAAGTCGGTCAGCTCAGCCAGCAACTGCGGACGGCCGATCTTCTCCAGGAAAACCGGCATGTTGGTCTGCAGGAACTGCCGATCTGCATCATCGAGATCCAACTGCCAGCAAAGCTTGGTCAAGCCCTTGACCGGGCCACGCACGTAGATGGTACCACCGACCATGCCGACGCAGGCGCGGTCGCCGAGCACCGACTCGAACTGCTCGGAATCGTAGCCGCAGATCACGGCGATACCGCCGCCCATGAACTCGAACGAAAAGGAACCGACATTTTTCAGGATCCACAATTCGGGCGGCGCATAGGACGGGTCGTGTTTCATCAGCGACCCGGTACGGGTACCGCCACGGCCGCCGACATAAATCTTGCCGCTGGCCGAGCAGTGTCCGGTGGTGTCACCGCCGTCCCCTTTCAGGGTCAGGGTGGCGCCGGCATTGAGCCAGCCCACGTCAGCCGGAGCAGGTCCTTCCACCACGATTTCGGTGCCTTCGAGACCGAAGGCGCCGACGCGCTGGCCGGGGTTTTTGACGGTAAACTTCAGCGGTTTCCCGTCTTTGGTCCAGAGAGGACCGCCAATATCATGATGTCCTGAAGCCAGGATTTCAAATTCCGTTTCACCCTGGTCCAGAGCGGCATAAATCTTCTGCAGCAGCTGCTGCGTCGAGATTCTTTTATTCTGTTCATCAAAGCCTGAAATAAAGGCTGCCATTTATGTATTCCTCCTTAGCAGACGTACTGGACCTGCAGACGGTCCGCTACAGCCTTGTCGGTTGCGACCAGGCAGTCTGAACGGCCGATCGGCAGAGAAGAGTTGCCAATGGGTGCCATGAGCTTGCGAAGTTCCTGATCCATGCCCAGGAAGTAGTTGACGATGTTTTCCGCAACCCGGTCCGGGTTGAGACGACGGACCAGAACCGGTTCCTGGGTGGTGATACCGGCCGGGCAGAGACCGGTGTTGCAAGCATTGCAGCGACCGTGATCGTTGCCGAGGCAGCCGGCCAGCTGCAGAATCAGCTTACCGGTAAATACACCATTGGCGCCGAGGCAGAACATCTTGAAAGCGTCCGCTGCCAGGTTGCCGGTCTTGCCGAGGCCGCCCGCGGCCCACAGCGGGATCTGTCCCTGACGACCCTGGGCCACCGCCGCAAGGTAGCAGTCGCGCAGTTTGCTGACCACCGGATGACCGGTGTGGTCGAGGGAAATCTCATGGGCAGCACCGGTGCCGCCGTCAATACCGTCGAGGAAGAAACCGCCGACGATGTTGTACGGGTCACGCACCAGGTTATTGAAGACCGATACCGAAGTGGCACTGGCAGCAACCTTGATTGCTACCGGCACGCGGAACTTGAACGCGGCATTGAAGGAGAGGAACATCTTCTGCACGCTCTCTTCGATGGAGTAGAGGCCCTGATGGTTGGGCGGTGAAAGCAGGTCGGCCTTGGGCACGCCGCGGATCGCCTGGATATGGGAGGCAACTTTCGCGGCCATCAGCAGACCGCCGTCACCCGGCTTGGCGCCCTGGCCGATTTTGATCAGCACGCCGGCCGGATCTTCCGTCATGTGCGGCATGGCCTTGATGATACGGTTCCAGCCGAAGTGACCGGAAGCGATCTGCAGGATCATGTATTTAAGATATTTGCTCGTCAGGAGCCGGACCGGCATACCGCCTTCGCCGGAGCACATGCGCACCGGCAGCCCGCACTCTTCGTTCAGGTAGGCAACCGCCATCGACACCGCTTCCCACATTCTCCAGGAAAGAGCGCCGATCGACATATCGCCGATAATGACCGGGTAGATCCAGCGGGTCGGCGGAGTCGTTCCGTTCTTGTGCAGCGCACCGTCGGGGCCGACGGAAAAGGGCAGCGAAGTTGCCGGCAGGATGCGGCCCAGAGGAGCCAGGCAATCGAAAGTGTGGCGCTGGGCATCCAGACTCGGGTCGGTCATCTGGGAGATGCGGCCGACACGCAGGGTGTCGAGGGTCCGGGCCTGCACTTCCATGTTGTTACGACCGCCACGCTTGGGGCCGGTGGCGGTGGCCGCCTGATAGACCACCTGAAAACGGGAATCCGGGTTGCGCTCCGCGCGGATCGCATTGTTCGGACAAACCCGCTCGCAGACGCCGCAGCCGCGGCAGTAGTTTTTCAGGACATTTTTCTGGGCAATCACCGGGGTCGCACTGAACCTGATCTTCGGTTCGGGGGTTTCGGTGTCGGAGAATGACTTGCGCCGCCTTTCGACCTTCGGCGAAATGGCGTCAAAGGTACAGGCCGCGACGCAGGAACCGCACAGGGTGCAGCGCTCCGTGTCGTAAATCACCTTCCAGGGAAGGTCGTTGCAGGCCAGATCATTTATTTTTACTGTTTCCATCGCTGGACCTCCAGATTATTATCAACCACGACGATCTCCCGCTCATTGGGATAGATGTCCGTTTCCCAATTCCTGTCCGGCAGGATCTCGTTGATACCGCATACCTCGGAAGAAAAAACCACCGTATCCTCAGTGTATCCGACCACGATCGGCCGCAACTTCTTGGCGTCGCAGACCACCCACATGGTAAAATCCGGCAGGGTGCCGATAATGGTGTTGGGACCGTTGATCTCCAGGTTGGCCAAAGACTGCCGGATGGCGAGCAGCTCTTCCTTGTCTTCACGCTGCACCACCTCTTCAAAGGGCAGCGGCGTGATGATGTGCTTGTAGTAGGAAAGCGGCCAGCCCAACTGGCGGTGCATGTAATGCATGGTATAGAGGAAGCACTGAGAATCCGACTCGAAACCGATGTAGGCAGGATTCAGACTGGCCTGGAACTCCTTGTTTTTCTGATAGAAAGTATTCTCACCGTTGGTCAGCGTTACGTAACCCTGGAGGAAAAACGGGTGGGCCGCGTAGCGAACGATGGCGTAGTTGGTATTCTGACGGCACTGGGCGGTGATGTTCTTCGCCGTGAAGGAGTCGTCAGCCTCCCAGAGCCCGAAAAAGGTCCCGATGTCGCGAGGGTCGCCGATTTCTTTCAGGGTGATGACGTCCGGCCAGAAGGAGTAGGCAAAGCCGATCTGGTCCCTCTCCATGGCAAAACGGAGCTGCAGCCGGGTGTTCGTCAGCAGATCTTCTTTTTCACGCTGGGGTGCGTCCTTGAACTGCTCCGGGTAGTCGAAGGTCCTGAACACATAGTTCGGCATGGCCTGGATATCCATCCCCGGCAGCCGGTTGGTTTCCGGAATCCACTCGAATACCTGACGGAAACCGATGGTGGCAAGAATTTCTTCGGCAATCTGCAATCCTTCGTCGGTACAGGCAAGGGACAAGGTCGGGAATTGCTTGTACTTCTCGAAAATCCCGCCCAGGTCTTGCATGACCATGGCGAAGCCCGAGTTGTCATGACCCTTCTGCTGAGAATTCATCAGCTGCAAGGCCTTGCTCGGGTGCACATAATTGAGACTTTTTATGGCGCCAATGCGACACATAGAGCTTTTCCTCCGGTGTATACGCTGTCTGAGTTGCCGCGGAGCAGCAACCAGCAGCTGTTTAGGTGAAACGATATAATCAGAATTCGACGCTGCCTGTCTGAGCAAAGAAAAAATACCTACTGGTGAACCAGCTATATAGCAAGCAGAGTGCCAAAAAAAGCGGACACTTGCCAATAAAAGCATTTATCATGATTTATAATGTAATTTTAAAGAGTTACGTGGGTTTTTGTGAATTCAGGCGAAAAGAACAAAGGAGGGAAAACAACAAATACACACAACTTCCAGCACAACTGACTACTATTTATATACCAAACAGTGTAAATCAGCCACACATACCCAAATTCAGTGGCGAACTCTCTGCCGTTGAGGAGGGCACTAATCAGAAAACATTCTTTCGAGCAGGATCTTCAGACTATCTTTCTCCCGTTTCGGGTCGAACTTGTACGCCTCCCTTCGGCAGCGTGACTGCAACTGGTCATAGAAACGGGAATCCACCTCCGCCCGATACAGAAGGTCGGCAAGCCGGCCGGTGTCACCGACCGGAAAGAGCCCCGGGTAATTATCTCCCAGGAGACCGCGCAGACAGGGAATATCGGTCCCGATCACGGGCACCCCGGAGACAATGGCCTCGGAGACCACATTTGCGCCACCTTCGAGCAGCGAGGTCACCACCAGCAGACGGCTGCCAAGAAGGATTTCCGCGGTCCGCTCCGCCGACTGTTCACCAAGCCAGTGAAAACGGGGATTTTCGGCAACTTCCCGGATTACTGCCTCTCCATACTCGGCCGACAGGGCCTTGCCGACATGCACGACCCGCAGTCTGGATTCCGGGGGCAGCAGGCGAGCCGCACGGGCCGTCCGCAGCGGATCTTTGACGCTGCGAAGGTGGGCGATTCCGCACACATCGAAAGTATCTTCAGGGCGAGAAACCACGACCCTGGGCGCCACGGCCGACTGGAAGACCACCATCGTCTTGCCGTGCAGGGCCGCAGGCAAGGCAGGGATGCCCATGGGCTGCAGGACCACCAGCTGGTCCGCGAGGTACAGCACATCCTGGGCCGCAGGATCTTCCTGTAAATCCCGGTATAGGTCCGTTCCGGTCAGACAGATGACGATACGTCCGGCAACCCCGCTCTTCCGGGCATCACGTATCGCCTGACGGTTGGTGTAGGCGTTGAAGACAACCAGCAGGTCGCACGGCTGGCCGCCGTCCGCGGAAAAATTCTCCACCTGATGGCCGAGACTTTCAAAAATTGCCCGCCAACGTTCGCTGGTGACAACATTGCCGTTTCGTATATTCACTGACGCCGCTTCGAGAAACCGTATCTTCATGCTCAATCCAAGTTCATGGCTGATCAAATATGACAATAAGCCTTTGAAATTCTTTAAAATATTCAGCCAACCAGGGCAACACCAATCAACTTGCCGATGGAAAAGGTCACCCCGGCGGCTACCAGACCGAACAGGACCTGGCGCAGGCCGGAGTAAAGAACCGGGCGGCCGGTAAACAGGGTGATGGCAGCGCCGATCAAGAACAGGCCGGCAGTGCTGAGCCCGGCACTGACCGCAAGAGCGCTGGCTCCGGAAAGGAAGAAGTAGGGAATGACGGGAAGAATCGCCCCTGCGGCAAACAGCACGAACGAGGTAATTGCAGCCTCCCAGGCCGATCCACCCAGCTCGTCGGGATCGATGCCCAATTCGTCGCGCGCCAGGGTCTCCAGGGCGGTCTCCGGATCACGCATCAGGCGGGTGGCCAAGGCCCGTGCTTCCTTCTCGGAGAGACCCCGCGCCCGATAGATCAGGACCAGTTCCTCCAGTTCCTCCTCCGGATCGGAAGTGACCTCTTCCTTTTCCCGCTCGATCTGTTCCAGGTATAGCTCGCGCGAACTCTGCACCGAGATCCACTCGCCCATGGCCATGGAAATTGCGCCGGCCAACAACCCGGCCAGCCCGGTAAGGAGAATGGTGGTGCCGGACAGGGCGGCACCGGCCACGCCCATCACAAGGTTGAAGTTGGACAACAGCCCGTCGCTGGCCCCCAGCACCGCCGCACGCAAAGCGTTCCCCCCGGCGGTCCGGTGACGCCCTTCGATCTGGGCCACTGCCGCCCCACCCCGGCCGCCGCGCACCGAAGCATCGAGCCGCGTCAGCAGCCGCGCATGGGAGCGTTCCTCATCAACCATGTCCGCCGCTTCCGGCTGATCGTCATAGCTCCTGCCGGCATTTTTTTCTATGGTAGCAAGAGTCGGCAGGACCATATCGACCCCAAACCGCCTGGCGAGCATGGCCAATGTCCGGGTTCTCCAGGACGGCCGGAAGGACGGCACCTTGGCTCCTGCCATTTCGAGCCGTTTGGCCCATGACTCGGCATGCTCCTGTTCCGTATCGGCCAGTCTCCGGTACACCTCTGCCAATTCCTTATTCTTCTCATTGGCAGCCAAATCGCGATACAGCGCGGCACTATTCATCTCGTCCAGCAGATTGGCCCGAAAGCGCCTGAGGTCCTGTCGTGAAGCCATGTGTGTCCTCTCGCAAAATAATCTTTATAAAACGAGGTTAAAGCCTGCCTTACATACTGGCGACATTCTGTCGACCATCAGACTGCCTCCTCCTCTTTCTCCATGTGGAATTCTTTTTTGCGCATCCCGATGATAGCCAGCAACAACCCGGAATAGATGAACGTAGAAAGCATAACGACACCAATCACCACCGTCTTGAACATTTCGAGATGCACGAAGGAAGGGGGAATCATACTCAGCATGACAATGGAAAGCCCGCCCTTGATCCCGGCAAAGGTCAGCACCCCCCACCAGCGCAGGCCGACGTTTTCCATCTTCTCGGTCTTATTGGTAATCCAGGCAAACAGGGCCATCATGGCGGCACGAATTACCGTGGTGGCCAAAAACATCGCCATGATTTCCGTCCGGTATTTTTGAAGCAGGGTAAGGTCGATCATCTCGGCCATGGCCACGAACAGGATCGTGTTGGCCACCAGTGCAAGCAGCTGCACATCCTCCTTGGTGCGCAGGTGACGATCCCGCTCTTCAATAGTTGCCCTGATGCGTCGCAACACGCCATCAACTACGGGATACGAGACCCCTTGCCGCCGAACCTCGAGCTGTAACTCCTCCTCATCCCGCTTGATCTGGTCGCTCTCCTCGGCAATGGCTTTGGTCATCACGTGATGCACGGTGATTGTAGCGAAAATACAGGCGAGAATCCCGGACAGATGCAGGTGGGAATGGGCCCCCAACACGTTGAGCAACAGGTAGAAATGTTCGGCCAGGGTAAAGGCGCCGTAGCCGGTCAGCACCAGCACCATCATCTCGGCGATGCGGTTTTCAGTGGTTTTCATGAATACCAGGCCGATAAACCCGACCACCACACCCACAGCCAGCGAACCGAAGACCACGGCAGTACTCACCTCGGCAACATAGACGGCAGTGAGCTCGTTTCCGCCCAATGCGTAGAGCCCGACAAAAACAAAGACGATCAGCGCCGTGGCATCATTGAAAAGGCTTTCGCCTTCGGCAAGAATCTTCAGTCGGTGGGGGAGCTCAAACTTTGAGAAAATGCTGACAACGGAAACCGGGTCGGTAGCCAGCACCATGGCAAACAGCACGATAACCGCCGCAGCTGAAAGGTTATAGTCGGCAAAAATCCACTTTGAGACAAGCAGGGCCATCACCAGCGACAGGGCAACCGCCACCACCGCCAGGTACAACAGGCTCAGGCCATGCTCTTTCAGGTCCGCAACCTTTAATTCGAGGGAATCAGAGATGAGTAGAATCGGCAGCAGAAAAATCACCAGCGCCGCAAAATGCTCGGCATCACCGGTCAGCACCGGCAGTTGCCGGAAGCTGTAATGAGCGACAAAGGAAAGGGCTAACAGTCCGAGCGGAGATGGAATTCTGAATTTGTCTTCTAGCTGCAGCGCCAAGTAGAGTATTCCGGCAACAACCAGCAAGGTTTCAATCATGGATGTTCCTCGGTTTTTTCTTGATTCCAGGCAGGTTCGTGGCGAGCCGGATGACCCTGACCCGGTCGATGGCAGAGAAGACACCGTCTCACCCCTCGACCAGGTCAGGCGTGCATCATCCCAGACGATTTACCGGCTGCTCGTGCGGATCTTCAAACCAGCGAAAATAGGTTTCCGCACCAGAAATTCCCTCGCGGATCAGCGCCTCTTTTTTTGCATCGGAGAGATCAAAATCCGTGGTACTCACATCGAGGGTATTGATTTACACAGTCCGTTGCCAATCGTCGCCGTGCAGGTGCTGATTCTCCTGGACACGAAGCATCGCCCCGATCAGGGCCTTGGCATAATCGGTGAAGTTTTTGATCGGTTTCGTCTTGGGCTTTTCATTATACCGGTACAGGGCAATCTCTTCGGCAGTATCGAGCCGCAAACCCAAAGTCTGGCAGTTATAGGCATACGGGCTGCGGCCGGGGTTGTCAAGCAGGAAAAACGCGTTTTCCTTGTTGTAATAGTCCGTGCGACGTGCCGCGCTCGCTTCCGTGGCCATGTCGATGTAGCGTTCGCGATCAAAGATCTTGACCGGGTAATTGACCATGCAACCACCGTCAACATAGACATCACTGTTCCCGGCATTACTGACCGCTGCAAAAAAGAGCGGAATGGACATGCTGATCCGCACCGCCGACGCAAGCGGCATCCCGGCGTGTCGCTCTGCGGAGAAGACCTCGGAATAGCCGCTGGAAAGGTTTGTCCCGGTCACATAGAGAGCTGGACGACCGGCATCCACCAGATCCTTGAAGGTTGCAGTCTCACTGCCCAGCCTGGCTTTGATCAACTGGCCGATCCAGCCGGAGAAAAAGTCACCCTTGTTCCAGCCGAACTCAGTGGCCAGCCGCCGGATGTCACGAATAAAACCGAAAGAGTCATCCATGAAAGACTTGAAATCCGTGGACTGCAGGATCTCGCGCTGCTCCGCGACCGTGTAGCCAAGCGAAAACAACAGGGCGTTGATGGCCCCGGCGCTGGTACCGCCGACCCGTTTGATATCCTGCAGGATCCGGCGCTGTTCGAGCACCTGCATTGCCCCGACATAGGCAATCCCCTTGACCCCGCCACCTTCAAAAATGAGATTTCGAAATTGCGTTGGCATGGCGCTGCTCCTTTCCCTTCAGAGTGCATAGCGATCAGCATACACAACAGCGGCCTACTCGGTAGGGCACCTTTTACCGCATTTCCAGCACTCGGCGAACTGACCCTCAATTTCCTCGCCACATGCTTCGCAAATCCATGACTGCAGGTGATTCTCCGCCATTGCCTCATCAACTATCCGCTTCGCCTCCGGATAATCCTCATCAGCGACACAGAGCTGCGGCCAGCACTCGATGGGAGGAAGCTCCCCCATCCCGGCGGAGAGATAGTGATTTTTGACCCGGCACCTGATGCCGTGTCTTTCCAGGATATTCTGAAAAATACTCACCAGCGAAATGTTCGCCGCACTATAGACAGTCTTCATGGTGATCTCCGGTTCTCCCTTGTGTCAAAAAAGTGGGCTATCGGTGAAGGGAGAATTCCTACCGGTTATCCCAGGCAGACCAGAATAGACAACCGTGTCCCCCCTATTGGCAAGGATAGCTCTCCTATTTGACGGGAAAACCGACATATTCCGTAAACTCTTTATGATATCCCTCAGTAACTTCCCGCTCATAGTCAGTGACAGCTTCTATGTATTCGTGATCCGTCAGGTCTTCGGCACGATCATTTTCATCGATCACATACCAGCTACAGCCACCTTCTCCGATTTCCTCCGACAGGTGCAAAGGAGATACCGGCGACAGGGTGACGCGTGCAACCACCCAGCCGATGCGGGGCGATTCCTGGACATAATAGACCTTGTCCGGCTCAAAAAGGATTTTACCGGTTTCCAGACTTTCAGTTCGGGTAATCAGATACTGCAGTCCCGGTTCAATATCGGTCTTCACAAAGCAGCTTTTCCCTCTGGTTACGCCGATAAACCTGTGATCAAGGTAGTTGAAAAAATTGATCGCCCCGCCGAAACTGGTCGTCCTTGCAACCACCAGGGCGGCCTTTCCCGGATCGGGTTTGACCGTCAAGATATTCAAGCCGTCCTGCTTTTTGGTCATGTGTGCGGGAGAACATGCCGTCACCAGCATCAACATCAGTAAAGGAAGCATCAGTTTGCTACAGCCATACCGGCAATTTTTACTCTGGTCCATTCCACTCTCCTTGTTCGATATTTTCTTTAGCCGGGCCAAAATGATGAAAACCACTTTCTCCAGAGCCCAATAAAAAAGCCGTCCGGACAGCTTCAAGCTGCGCCAAACGGCCATGTTTAACTGACGAAGCTTTTCCCTCGCCATATTTTCGCCCCTCAATCAATAGCGATAACAAATTAATATTTTTTTACACCCAATCATACCTCTCTGTCAACAACCGCTTGAGCAGCTACCCGAATCAGATTTTCATATTCATGACGTCCAGCACTTCATCAAGGGTTTCAACGGCAATTTTTCGTGCCCCGGCAATCCCCTTGGTCAGCACCTGGGTGATATAGTCAGGGTTCTGTTCCAGCTCTGCCCGTCGCTTGCGCAGGGGGCGCAAATATTCATTCAACGATTCGGTCAGCGCTTTCTTCAGCGTCCCGGAACCGCCTTCACCGATTTCCTCGGCAAGTGTTTCCGGCGTTTTCCCGGTGGAGAGGGAGAGAAGCATCAGCAGGTTCGATACTTCGGGGCGATTCTCCGGATCATAGGTAATCACCCGGTCTGCGTCAGTTTTGGCTTTTTTGATCAAGGCGGCCGTTTCATCTTCCGTGGAGCAGAGCATGATCGCGTTGTTCCTGCTCTTGCTCATTTTCTGGGAACCATCCAGACCGAGGATCAGCGGGCTTTTGCTCAGCAGCGGCTGCGGTTCCGGGAAAACCGATTTCTGCGCGGCAAAGCGTTCATTGAAACGCCGGGCAATTACCCTGGTCAATTCCAGATGGGGCAACTGGTCCTTGCCGACCGGCACGACATTCCCCTTGCAAAAGAGAATATCCGCCGCCTGATGGACCGGGTAGGTGTACATGCCGGCATTGATCCGCTTCAGACCGGCGGCCTGGATTTCTTCCTTCACCGTGGGATTGCGGTCGAGCTCCGACATGGTGACCAGAGTCAAAAAGGGCAACAGCAGCTGATTCAACTCCGGCACATGACTGTGGGGAAAGATGAACGTATTCGCCCCCTCCGGATCGATTCCCGCGGCCAGGTAATCAATGGTCAGATGCCTGATATTGTCGGAAATCGCTTCAAAGGAATCCCGGTCCGTCAACACCTGATAATCGGCGATGACAATAAACGTGTTCACGCCCAGATTCTGCAGTCTGACCCGGTTCTGGAGCGATCCGAACAGATGCCCGATATGGAGACGACCGGTCGGGCGGTCTCCGGTCAACACCCGGTAGTTTGCAGGATTTTTCGTTAAATCCTCTTCCAGCTTCCGGCTTCTTTCCAGCGTGCTTTCATAGGTTCCGTATGTGAGTTTTTCCATTGCGCGTCCTTACGGTAAGAGGTAACTGCACGGATGTGCAGTGGGTAATATTAAGGTCCTGAAAAAATGTAACTATTCAGCATCGACTTGCCATAACTCCCCCTAACCCCTTTAGGCCCTGTGGGTCCTCTAACCTAAGCGGGGGAATTTTCAACCTCCTCCCCTTACGTTAAGGGGAGGCCGGGCCTGCGCGCTGAAGCGCTTCGTCGCGCAAGCGGGAGGGGTTATGTAGCCAGATTACCTTGAAAAAAACATCTTAAACATGCAGATGTATAGTTACGATAAATAGCACTATTTAAAACTGAGTATTCCCGCGGCAATTCGTCGCATGAACACCGAAGCAGACTTCAAGCCAGATACTTATAACACGAACTTCCGCGAGAGAAAAAGAAAGATCTAAACGGCACTGCGGAGAAATACTCTCTGCAGGCACCTTATGCATGAGCAGGGACACCGGTACAGCAGCCGCGCAAGCCTACCGCGAATCAATAAAAAAAGCGACACTCGAAAGTATCGCTTTTTTATCTATCTGAGCCATTAAGGCAAAAGTATCTGTCCGTCTTTTACCTGAATGATATGCTCCGCCTGTCCGGCAATGTCATTGTTATGGGTCACAATAACGATGGTCTTGCCATGCCGGTGAAGGGCATGAAGGATTTCCATGACCTCCTTTTCCGCCGCGGAATCGAGGTTACCGGTCGGTTCATCCATCAGCAGGATGTCGGGGTCATTGGCAAGCGCCCGGGCGATGGCAACCCGCTGTTGCTGCCCGCCGGAAAGTTGCGACGGCTTCGAATCCGCCTTGTCCGCCAACCCCACCAACGCCAGCAGTTCCCGGGAACGAGCCGCCTGCTCCTTCTCCGGGACCCCCGACAGCATCATGGACGTCTCGACATTTTCCTTTGCCGTGAGGCCCGGCAACAGATTGAAAAACTGGAAAACAAACCCGATCTTTCCGCCCCTGAGCCGGGCGAGAGAACGATTGTCCAGGCAGCAAAGGTCGGTACCATCGACATAAACCGACCCCGCCGTAGGACGGTCCAGACCACCGATCAAATGCATCAGGGTGCTCTTCCCGTGACCGGACGGCCCGACAATACAGGTGAATGATCCTTTGGCTATTTCCATGGTCACGCCACGGAGCGCCGCCGTGGAAATGTCGCCGGATTCGTAGACTTTTGCCACGTTTTCCGTTCTGATAAGTGCACTATTCATAGCTGATCGCCTCCACCGGAGAAAGTCGGGCAGCCCGCCAGGCGGGGTAAAGCCCGGCAATGACGGCCACCAGCGTTGAGAACAGGATCGAACCGGCAATTACCGTCAGATCGATCGCACTGCCGGAGCCGGAACCCTTCACCAGGGTGGTGAAGGCATTTTCGCTGATATAGGGAGTGACGATAACCGATGTCAGCAATCCGGCCGCCACTCCGGTGATGCCGCCGATGACCCCGTAAAAACCTGATTCCAGGACAAACAGGGTAAAGATGTTGCTCTGCCGGGCACCGAGGGACTGGAGGATGCCGATCTCTCTTTTGCGCTCATAGGTTGCCGTCATCATGGTGTTGACGATTCCGAACGCCGCGGCAAGCACGGCCACCGCCGCGATCAGCTGCAGGGTAATGTTGACCGATCCGGTGATCGCCAGTACCGACTTGAGCATCTGCTTATCGGATACCACGCCGAGTTCAACCGTTTCTTTGATTTTTTCGCTGTAACTGTCCATCAGAGTCAGGTTGTCGACCTTGACCGCCAGATAGGAAACGCGGTCAACGGCCTTGAACAGCCGCTGGGCGACCGGCATGGTCAAAAAGATCGTAAAATCGTCCTTGCCGCCGGTTTCCCGGAGGATTCCTGTGACCGGGAGCCGCTCACCACGGATCGTAACGAAAGAGCCGGGCTCCAGCTTGAATTGCCCGGCAGCGGCGGCTCCGACAACAGCCCCCTCCTCGTCCGGCGACGAGAAGTACCCGCCCCGCGCCACCTCCCAGCCCTTGAAGTCCAGTGTTTCGCCCGGCTGAACACCGTTGACGGAGACCGGCCTGTTGTTGATGGCCGTCTTCTGCGCGAGGAACGGCACCACCGTCAACCCCTTGATGGCAGCGACCTTGCCGGCTTCAGCCGTGGTAATGAGCGTCGGCATCTGATCTCCGGTCAGGATGGAAAGCTGTTCAAAGCCACACGAACCCTTGGGGATGACCAGCAGATTTGCCCCGAGTCCGGCGGTCTCCCGGTAGATTTCCCTTTTCAGGCTCCCGCCCATGGAGAGGAAGGTGACAAACGAAGCGATGCCGATGGTAATGCCGAGCAGGGTAAAGACGAATCTGCCCCGCCGGCGGGTAATATTCCTGAATACCAGCTTGGAGAGAGTCATTTACCCTCCGATCTTGTGGTTACGCACCACTTTCAGGCTCTGCGCCACGAACAGGTAGCCTGGTCCGGAATTTACCAGGTTACCGGTTACCCTGATCTCGTCACCAAGGACAGGCTGTGGTCCCTGATACTTGACCGGCATAATCACTTTGTTGCAGTTTGCGGTTTTGCATTGCAACTCTTTCACATCCATGATGCCGAAAATGGTCGAATCCTGCCGGTACACGCCGGCCATGACGCCGGTCACCGTGATGGTTCCCGAGTATGCGGACGGATCGGCGCCGACTTCGGTAACCGTTAGAGCCTTGGGCTCATTCTGCCTGGAAAAGGCGAAGATAATGACAATTCCGACAGCCAATGCCGCGGAAATAATAAGGTATTTCTTCATGTCAGACTCCTTGGGTAGATTGAAATACGGACGAACACAAGGCCTGTTGCTGAACGATTCTGCCTTGTTATTGCTGCGTCAAATAAATATCACGACTTTGTTGCAGGGGCAGGCACGGCGCACCGTGCCCAGATTGGGCGAGGCACGCCGCCTAGCGCCTGTCTAGCAGTGATATGTTTAATTGCCGCGTGAAATGCACACGATACACGGAAGCGCTTCGGACAGAGGAATTCTTCAACCGCGTGAATGTGCCGAAATGAGGATAACTCGCTACGTTTACTTGTGAGTCTAGGAGTGAAAAATCTCTGGCGGGTAATCGATTGAACTGATGAATTCAGACAAGAAATAAAGTTGCAGGCGGGGACTGAGATCGGCCCCTGCGGGAGATACCTTTAAAAACACAGGAAGCGTCACAAGATCAAGGGACAGGCATAATGGACAGGGACAATCGGGAACGGAACAGGGCGCGGAATCCTGTTCCGGCGTACTCTTATCGCAGCAGTCGCTACTTTCCCCTGCAAGAGCCAACAGCTCCGCGGAAGCGACAATGCCGCTCAGCGATAGTATGGCCACAACGAGAAACACGATAGTGACTATGCGGACCCCGATCATTCTCACAGAATGAATCTAGGTTTTTTTGCTCCTTTCTGTCAAGTTGAAACTGACGGCAGACACCAAGCGGAAGCATATGCTCAATTGAGATAAAATCCTGGCGGGGCGGTAGCCCTTTCTTTTTTTGTGCCGCACCTCTGCCTCTGTACATGAACTTCAGATGAAACGCTTGACAATTGCATCGCTGATCGCGTCCAAATTCTCCGGGGTCACACCGAGCCTTCGAGCCGCTTCCTGGACCTCGGCCCTGCGGCCGGGATCATCGACATCGCCGAGTCGTGACAGAAGGCCGAGCCGTCTGCCAAGCTGGTAGATAAATCTTATGTGCGGCTCCATAGTGAGAAAGCCCCAGATCAGATCTCTCATTCTCTGCAAGTCTCCGGGAAGATGGCCCTCCAGCTCGGGGAATAGATTCAGGACGTGGTCGCTTGCCAAGTATCCGGTTACCCCTTCGAGGATATCCAAAAAGAGCAGTATCTCCTCCGCAGCCAGGGGATCAGGGCATTTCCTGAAGCGTCCGTCACGGACCTCCCCGGCCAGGGGCGTCCGCTCGGGTATGGCGAGGGTGCGGAGCCGGATGAAGTCGGGATTTATGCGGTTCATGGCATCGGCCGTGTCTTGGGCGTGTTCCCTCCAGAGATCGATTCCCCCAAGCCCCGGCATGTAGTACTCGGAGAGCTCCATCCCCGCTGCCTTTACCTTCAGGCCGGCCCGGACATGGACTTCCTTCGTGGCCCCTTTGTTCATCATGGCAAGTACCGCGTCACACCCTGACTCCATGCCGATATGGATACGGTTGAGCCCGGCCTCCGCGAGAGCGCGCAACTGGTCCGCGGGCATGCGAGCGATGGTGTCCGAACGACTGTAGGAGGTGATACGCTTCACCAGGGGAAAAAGCTCTTTCAGATGCTGCAGAATCTCGATGAGCCGGGTCGGACGGAGCACCAGACTGTCAGCGTCCTGGAGGAAGACCGATTCCATGCCCGACCTGTACCAGGAGAGGGCCGCACGGAAGGAAGCGGTTTCTTCGGGCGGCAAGACATTGAAGGCCTCTCTGACATCCTCTTCCATGAGCAGGCCGGGACCGGCAGAGAGTAGCACAAGGTTTCCCACATGGTGGGCCACGGAATCAAGGTCATGCAGGACCTGCTCAACCGGCCGGATGGAGAAACGGGCCCCCTTGTAGACCGGGCAGAAGGAGCAACGGTTCCAGTGGCAGTTCCTGGTCACTCGCACCAGCAGGCTCTGCGCCTCGCTAGGAGGGCGGATCGGCCCCTGTTCGAAGCCTTGATATGGACTTGTCCGGTTGATTACATTCATGGGGTAATTATCGAAGATATTCAGGAAGAAATCCATTAGAATTACTGAAACCTGCGTTAGGCAACCATTCAGGTGGCCATCTCCGGCCATGGTGGAATGGACTATAAGCATGACATGCAAACATCTGTGCAGGAGATTTCAGAATGGCTCGACGATCCGGCAAAGGTTCATCCATACAACGGTGAACGGGCCCTGAAGGGCTTCGAGAATATGATAGTAGGCTGTCAGCCCGGAGTACGATGGATGGAATTCCCTGAGAAAATAGTTTACGGCATTATCAACATGAAGCGGCAGGAGGCTTACGGACAGGCTTTTTTGCGCACGCTTTCCTTGATCCGCTGGATATGCCCGCGGCCAAGTGCTTTCACTTCGCAGCCGAGTTCGAAGTAGCGGTGGATCTTTTCGTCGGAGAGTATTCCATAACAGTCAATCACGGCCAGCGGTTTACCCGCCCAGGCGACGACATCATCCGGTTCCAGCTCCAGATAGGCAGCATGAGGAACGGCAAGCACAACAGCTTCCACCCCCTTGAGAACCTTCTTCAGATCTTTCTTTACCACAATTTTTTTCAATCCGTCCTGGTTGCGGAAAAAGCGCTTCCAAGAATGTGACGGATCAGGATAGGAATCCTGGTTTTCCAGCTCATACCAATGGTCCACGTAGGGGTCATGGACACGCATTTCTGCTCCCATCTCTGTCAGCTTGCGCACGACCAGCTCGCTGCCGCTGTAACGGGTATCCCCCACATCCTGCCGGTAACTTGCTCCGCAGATAAGGACATCGGCTCCGGCAATATATCTCCCGATATTGCGCAGGGCGTCTCGGGTGATTTCGGCCACATGCAGTGCACGCGTATCGTTGATGTCGATTGCCAGCGGAGTAATCTTGAAAACGCTGTTGCCATCCTCGAATCCGAGAATATGCCGATACGCCCAGAATCCGAGTCCTCCGTCCTTCGGCAGGCAGTAACCGCCGATGCCCGGACCGGGGAAGATGATATTGCTGTGCGTAGGACGCATTTTTATGGCGTTAATGACCTTGATCAGATCTATGCCGTTGCGTTCGGCAAACAGGCTCCATTCGTTCAGGTAAGCCAGAATGGTTGCGCGGTATGAATTTTCCACGATTTTGGTTGTCTCTGACTCTATGGGGCGGTCCATGACCGTGAGCGGATATTCTTTGGTATTCAGCACCTGTTCAAGAAATTTCACCACCCTTTTTCGAGCTTCGGCATTGCATCCGGCGCAGACCCGCCAGAAATCGCGAATACTGGACACGTAGTCTCTGCCGGGCATTACCCGCTCGAAGCTGTGGGCCAGAAGCGGCACAGATTTAATCCCTCGTTCGGCAAAGGCTTTTTTGAGAATAGGCCAGGCAACGAACTCGGTCGTACCCGGCGCAACGGTCGTCTCGATCAGCACCAGGCAGGAAGGACGAATTTTCTCTCCTATGATGCGCATGGTCGCGTCAAGCGCAGCCATATCAGTTTCGCCGGTACGCATGTTGCCAAGGCTGTTTTTGCTGAAATCGCACTGCACATCCACCACCACGCAATCGGCCAGTTCAAGGCAGTCATTGTTGTATGTGGCGGTAAAGCTCTTCTTTTCCAGGACACAACGTGAAATTAACGTTTCAACCTCGGGATCCTCAGCTTTTACCGGAGAAATTCCCCGGTTGAGGAGCGGAATTTTCCAGTAGCTTCGAGTACTGGGTCGCTGGCAGCCGATGACAAACTTGCTCGGATGACCCTGCTTGTTTTCGGTATCAGCAATGATTGCCGCCATGACCGCACCGACAAACCCCACCCCCATGACGACGACAATTTCCTTGCCTTCACCACGTGCCCGTTCCGAGAGCTCCCTGATCCGCAGGTTTTCATTTTCATAATCTTCCTTCAGAGGCAGAGGAAATTTTTCCCCGGATGGGCTTATGGAATAGTATGCCTGACCGTTGTTTTTGCCGGAAGCTGGTTTACTCTCTGCCATAGCTGATCCCTCCTCACCCAATTAAACCTTACATACACAAAGAGTCAAGTAAGGCAATACGGCGAGTGCAGAGTCAGGCAAAAAAGGCGACACTCGAAAGTGTCGCCTCTGGATTCTCGTTTTCACACGAAAAAACGATTAGAGTGGAACGCAGGCCTACCCCAACCTACAACTCTGCTATCATTTTCCCCAGTGCCCTACGGCCTGGTCGCGGTAAAGATCGCCCGCAGCGGTGCCGGGTTCCCTTCAATCGTCTTCTCCGCATCATCCGGATCAAGAAAATCCGCCAGCGACTCAAAACGCATCCACTCCGTCGAGCGTTGCTCATCCAGGCTGGTGCGGGTGGCATTGACGCAGGCAATCTCCGTGAATCCGCAGCGCTGCAGCCACAAGATCAGTGCCGCACTGGACGGCAGGAACCAGACATTTCGCATTTTTGCGTAACGTCCTGGCGGCATGAAGATCGTCTCCTGGTCCCCTTCGACAATCAGCGTCTCCAGAATTAACTCCCCTCCCGGGCGAAGGCAGCCCTTCAACTCGAAAAGATGGTCGAGGGGTGAGCGGCGATGGTAGAGGACGCCCATGGAGAAGACACTGTCGAAGCAGGCAAGATCAGCAGGTACATCTTCGATGCCGATTGGAATGACATGGTGTTGCGGATCGCTAAGGTAACGTTGCATTACCTGAAACTGCATCACCGAAACCAGAAAAGGCTCAATACCTAGGACGAATTCGGCGCCGGCGCCGCGCATGCGCCAGCCGTGATAGCCGTTGCCGCAGCCGACATCGAGGACTCTGCGTCCGGCCAGCGGCTGGATGTGCGGCAGAAGGCGTTCCCATTTCCAGTCGGATCGCCACTCGGTATCGATCTCAATGCCGAAAAAATTGTAAGGGCCTTTACGCCAGGGGTGAAAAGCCTGGAGCCGGGCGATCAGCTCTGCGCGGTTGATGTCGCCAAGATCAGCGCTGGAGCCGATGGTTACCTTGTCCTGCAGCGTAATCCGGGACGGCCGAATCTCCGGCAGCGCCTGCAGAGCGCTCAGCCAGCCCGCCATATCGCCGTAACGTTTGAGCAGCAGTTCCTCGGAGAGGGTCGTTCGCAGTTGCTCAGCCCAGCGCTCCTGACCCATGGCGGCAAGTTGCGGATAGAGTGATTCGTAGAATTTCATTTCATCGCGACCAGCGAGGCAAAATTGAAGCACTGGAACCAAAGTTCAGAAGAAGAGAAGCCTGCCGCCTGCAACCGTTTTTGATGACAAGCTAGGGTCTCGGGGATCATCACCTTCTCCAGCGCTGACCGTTTCTGGCTGATCTCGAGATCGCTGTAGCCGTTGGCCCGCTTGAAGTCGTGATGCAGTTCTTCGTGAAAGTGCTGCCGCTCCGGTTCACTAAATGCGATCTTCTCCGAGAGGATGAGTATGCCGCCCGGTCTGAGCCCCGCAAAGATCCGCTGAACCAGCGCCAGTCGCTGCGCCAAGGGGATGAACTGCAGGGTGAAGTTGAGGACGACTACCGAGGCGTTTTCAATGGCAACATCCTGAAGATCGGCACAGATCATCGTCACCGGAACGGTCGGCTCGCTATCGAGAGCCAGGAGCTCACGGGCACGCTCTATCATCGCCGGAGAGTTATCGACAGCAATAATGTCGCAGCCCGGCGCAGTGATCCGCTGGCGCATGGCCAGGCTTGCCGCCCCGAGGGAGCAGCCCAGATCATAGCAGTGACTCCCGGCCTGGGCATATTTCGCGGCAAGAATGCCGATATTGGAAATAATCATTCCGTAGCCGGGGACCGAGCGTTGGATCATGTCGGGGAAGACCGCGACAACACGTTCATCGAATTGAAAATCAATGATATTCTGCAGGGGTCCAGCATAGATGGCATCGGTTTTATTGGGCACTGTCTTCTTGTCCTTTGTAAGCAGGTCGTTCGTAAATCAATTGAAGATAGCGATTCTGCTGGAGAAGATCAAGAACTACAAGAACGATAACGGCTGAGAGCACGCCGGTTTGACGGGTGCTGCACTTGATTACAGAGAAGCAAAAGGGTCAGGTCTACAGATCACAGTTTTTAAGCATAGCCTTAACCCTTTCGACCTCCTCTGCAAGTTTATTGTTAGTTTGCATTTTCATCGGAAACGTACGCGCAGCCTCTGTGATCGCGGATTCACTCACTTTGAACAGATTACTGATTTCCCGCACTCGTTCACCGCTGTAACGGTGGCATAGATACATACCTGCCTGCCTTGCCAACTTTTTGTCAGATTGGAATACCGCATTAACGGCTGCAATAATCGCATCCAGTGTTGGTCGGATAGTTAGTTGTCGCAAAGCGGGCAAATCTCGCGACAGCTCTCTTTTGCCAACATGCGTCTCCCTGACCGACTCCATAAATTCAGGTGAGCCCAATACTGCGGTCCCAATGGCGTCTTGCAAGGGACTATCGTATTCCGTTCCGATTAATTCTTCGACAAATACACTATATTTTTTTCCCGCATCCAATTTACTTTTGCCGAAATAGCTCAAAATGAAATCGGTCTTAAGCCAGTCCGGCACCTTGCTTTGACCGATGTAGCTTTGGAAACTCGACCAGGGATATTCTCCGGGCTTCCCGGCCATACCCACACGCACCGGGTTCAGGTGAATGTAGCGGGAAAGTTCCACCGCGTATTCATCGGCCTCGACCAGTATCGCCTTGAACCTTCCTTGGAAAAGATGACCTGCCCTTTTGCGTTTAATGTTGAAATAGGTCGTGTACGAGCCGTTTATATGCCGCATGATCTGTGACAGGTTTCCTTCAGGTGTTTCCAGCAGAAGATGATAATGGTTGCTCATCAGGCAATAGGCATGAATAACTGCTCCATACCGCTCTGTAGCTGAAGCCAGATACTCAAGAAACTTTTCACGGTCCTTCCCACTTTTGAACACATCCTTTCGCTCGTTACCTCTTGAGGTGACATGGTAATATGCTCCGGGATATACAATCCGTAACGGTCGCGCCATGATCTCTTCCTTAGCTGGATATAATCCTTATTAATGAATATCACTTTTTCTGCGTTCTGTAGACCTGACCCTTATATGCTACTAATGAATTTTGTGTAAATGATTTTTCGGGTATCAGAAGTATGGTATTATTTATTCAACGTCTCGGCAGTTGACCCGCCAGCCCATCTTTTTCGGGCAGGCGGCGTCCAACTGTCTGGTTGGCGTCTACATTTTTCTTCAAATAGTAATTCTTGTCCTATGTTGGGCGCTTTACATTTCGGAGCCCCGTTTTGCCGATCTTCTATTGTTTACGCTCCCGCTCCCACTCAGAAAAAAGTTTCGGACAATCGTTACCATCCCACTGCCCATTGATAATTATTCCTCTGTCATCAACTTCAAGAATTCGATTGCAGTATTCTATATTGACTGACCCGCCGCCCCATTTACGTGCGCCGGGCCACCATCCGCCGCTAGCACTAATTCCGTTATTCTGTTCCCATAAATAAAGTTTATGGCTCGCAACTACTTTTTCTTGTGTTGGGTATCCCCATTTCTGAATTGCCTCTTCAAGCGGAGCACCCTTCCAAGATGACATTACGTTGTTCATAGTGCGACTAGCGCAGCCGGGAATATAGGTTATTGTGAGTGAAAGAAAAATCAGTCCTACATTTATGCGGGCATGTCTCACCTTGTCCTCCAATTGATTATTTATCCACTACAGAGAAGTTCAGGTTTAATTTATTTGTGGAGATTCTTCCATTCCGCAGGTCAACGGGGCCGAGGCGCACCGGCGGAGCGAAGCGGAGACCGCGTGCCGCCGAGTGGTTGGCGTTCCCTTATCTGGAAACATAGATGGTGCCCCGCTCGGCCGGTTCCAGAGGGGGCGTCTCGACAGGCCAGCCAAAGGCCGACAGGGCTTCTAAGGCAAGGCGCCGAACTTCAACCCAAATGGGACTCGACCGCAACGCCTCGTCGGTCCAAGATAACGCGTTTACCTCCCCGCTCATCTGGTCAAGGAATTTATCAAGTTCGATTAGTGATTGCTTTTGTTCAGGTGAGCATTGATCCCAAAATTTTCCTTTAATGACGGCTAATGCTTCGTGGTACTCCAGCGCAAGTTCATCTGCTTTGCATACAAAGTCTGGGAAAAGGCGAAGTTGCTCCTCCGGCGGCAGAGCGAGAGCCTGAATCGTCCACTTTAGTTTCCGGAAATGATCTTTCATATCTTTCTTCTCGCCAACGGGGCTGAGGGTGTGCGGGGTCACCGCACCACCCGATGGTTGGCTATCAAACCAACCCTTCTCTCTCCAACACTCTGCGTATTTCTTCAAATCTTGCCGCGATATCATTTTTGGGAAAACGAATTTGAGAAAGGCCTATGATGTTAGAAAACTCAGAACAGCCGTCCTCCAGCAAAACAATTGCTTTTTCTACACCTAAATGCCCCTGGAAAAGCCCTATCTCATGAATAACATTGGGCCGCGCATGAATAGTCGTGTCACTTAGTTCTTCTTCAGCAGTCATAACTAGGAACGCGAAGGCTGCGTCAGCCATCATCGCTTTCAGTCTGGCAGTTGTGGTGTGGCCAGCTGTCGCCTCTCTATTGAATTCGTCCCAAGGCAGGTGGAGGCGATCGTTGATGAAGTCTTTAAGTTCTCGCCACAAAGGAGATCTACCATGGCCGATAAAAATTCTTTTACCCCGTATTGGATCTTTCATGGCTTCAGGCAGTCCCTCGAATGCGGCAACAAGCCGCTGCAAATGAGACAATCTCATTTGCATTTCATCTTGTATTTCTTGCGGTGTCAGGCTGCGTGGGACAGTCTGGAAATGAGCAAGTTGCTTCGACTCTTTACCATAAATCTTTGCCAACTGCGCTCGAACCTGAGTGCTCCAAAGTTGAAGGTTGCCAATTTCCAAATTCGGTCTACTTGAGAACCTGCCCCCCCGTTCTAGAATCTGATGGAGTAACTCCAGAATTGATGTAGGTCCATTTTCCTGTGTCATTTTATCCCTCTTTTTCGTCTGTCAACGGGGCCGAGGCGCACCGGCGGAGCGAAGCGGAGACCGTGTGCCGCCGAGTGGTTGAGTGCTCGCCTTTTGTCTTCTTTGTCTTATGAAGTTTTATCTCTCTTTGGCACTTCAAAGATGAATGCCTTCCCTCTTCTTGTCGGTGCCCATCCAGCAGCAATCGCTTCTTTTATTGTTGCTGTTAGCCTATCCTCAAATTCCTGTTTCGAGGGTGGCAACGCCCACCAATAATCCTGAAAATGAAAATTTATAATTAGTTCCTTTGTGGCACCTTTGGTATGTACGACACTCACAGATATCCCTCGATAGTTCTCGTACATGTTTGATGCCCCACCAAGGTGCCTAATTTCCCAGGCCAGCTCGATGCCGTCAATTTCGATGGTTCCTGATTTTGGTGTTTTACTCATTTTTTCACTCAACGGCTCAGCGCTTGACCTGCCGGGCAGCCTTATCGCCCGATCACGGTCTGAGCGCTTGTTAGACCTCGTCCTTATCATATTCAATGGGTAACACTTCGTAGTCGATGTCAGGAATAGCCCCAGTCGGTGTCTGGTCAGAGGAGAGGACAAAACGATAACTGGCGCCTGTTCTAAAGGTCTCACGACCGCATCTAGGGCAAACCTGCTCATCATTTGCATTTAGAAATTGTGGTTTTTCTTTGTCTGAAGTGTTTTTCCATACTGCTTCAAGCATCCACCCGCCCCAGCCGCAGGAATCCTTCTCCGTTGCACAAACTGCATACGTCAGCCATGCTTCTTCTGGTTTCTCGACGTCTTCCTTTTCTATCTCCAGAAGCTCTTTGAATTTTCGTGGGAATCCCATTTTCTTTCCTTATGGTCTAACGCCATAAGGCTGACCGGCCTGTTTTTGTGGCTGGTCGTGCCGCTAGTTATACATCCTTAGTCTGCACAATACAGAATCCGAACATCCTCTCCATTCACAAGGGCATTAAGGTCAGCCTCTGTTGTGACTTCAAACTCCGAAAAAGTGACTTCAGCGCCATCAAACTGAGTTCCATTCAAATCTGGATGTGATACGGCTAGAATCTTCCTAATGCCTGCAAACATCCACGTTGCAGGTCTATCGTTCCATACGAAAGACCCTGAGGAATCTCCTTCATCTTCTTTCGCACGTTTTATTGCTTTCTGTTCAGCTTCTTCAGGTGTGGTTGCTTCGATGAGATGGACGTTCTCCCAAACCGGATAGCCATTCTGTTTTCCATCCTTGTATTTCACAAACATTATGGCACTTGCAGCAAACCATGGCATAAGCACCTCTTGATTCATCTTCTGTATAACTCGTTATTGACCGGCCGCGCCGGGTTTATGTATGCATAAACCTATTAATAATACTATAAGCAAGTTTATATATGTATAAACCTGGCAGGTTTCTATTATTATAAACATTCCCTATTTTATTGCACTCTTCCGGGTTTCTAATACTATAAACTTTTCCAGCGTTGTCCCTGCGATGCAAGCGTAAGGGATAAACCAGAGTTGCTGCGAACGATCCCAACGCCCGCCCAGTTCCCGAACTTGCTCCTGCAACGACTTCTCCTGTGAGCCGATCCGCAAGGGCACAATTACTCCTGCCGGATACCTTGCCTTCGGTGGCATCCAGTCGCTTTCATCGACAATTAACTCCACGGTTTTCATTTTCTTGCAATTTTCCGCATCATAGCGATAACGGACACAAACAAGCGTATCACCATATTGCGCCGTCAACTTCTTTGTTCCTTTTTGGCCCGGTTTTAACTTTACCCGTGTTTTCATTCACTTCTCCGATCTGCCATGTGCCTCAGGCCACTTATACCACAGTCGCCACTCACGAAAAATACTTTTATTAGCAAAGCTTATTGACACATCAATAATTTGACGCTATAGGTTGCCATGTGACAACTTTGCGGCCTTAATGTATTAGATGAGGGGGGGGGTAGTATGCACCCAGTTCCTGATGTTGTTATGCGTCACTATGAGACCGTACTCAAGATGCATGAGATTCCGCTCAACCTTTATGCAAATTACAGGAAATGGCTGAGGTATTTCCTTGATTTCCGTTTCAAGTATCTGAATTCATGTGATGGATCAGAACAGGTACGTCTATTTCTGAGAAACACACCTTCCGTCATTCCTTCGCCACCCACCTGCTCCAGGCCAATTACGACATCCGCACGATCCAGAATCTGCTCGGCCACTCCAGCCTCAAAACCACCATGATCTACACCCATTGCGTTCCGGTCAGAACGGTGAAGGAGCCGAAAAGTCCGCTCGATCTCTGAAGCATGACGCAAAAAAGGCGACACCCGAAAGCGTCGCCTTTTACCTCTGATAACCGAAATGTCCTGCTACCGCGTCAACTGCCGGTATTTGATCCGGTGCGGTTGGTCGGCCGCGGCGCCGAGCCGCTTTTTCCGATCTTCTTCGTATTCGGAGTAATTCCCTTCGAACCAGACCACCTTACTGTCCCCTTCGAATGCAAGAATATGGGTGGCGATACGATCCAGGAACCAGCGGTCATGGCTGATGACCACGGCGCAGCCGCCGAAGTTTTCCAGCGCCTCTTCCAGGGCCCGCATGGTGTTGACGTCCAGGTCGTTGGTCGGTTCGTCCAGGAGCAGCACGTTGGCCCCATCTTTGAGCATCCGGGCCAGGTGCACGCGGTTGCGCTCGCCGCCGGAGAGCATGCCGACTTTTTTCTGCTGGTCGGAACCGGAGAAGTTGAAGCGCGAGACATAGGCCCGCGAGTTAACCTGCTGTTTGCCCAGTTGCAGGATGTCCTGCCCTTCGGAGATAACCTCCCAGATGCTCTTTTCCGGGTCAAGGGCATCGCGGCTCTGGTCGACATAGGCAAGTTTCACCGTATCACCGACCCGGATGGTGCCGCTGTCCGGCACTTCCTGCCCGGTGATCATCCGGAACAGGGTAGTCTTGCCGGCTCCGTTCGGACCAATGATGCCGACGATGCCGCCCGGCGGCAGGTTGAAAGTCATATCCTCCACCAGCAGCTGCTCACCATAGGCCTTGCTGACCCCATCCACCTCGACCACGGTCTTGCCGAGCCGCGGTCCGGGCGGAATGTAGATTTCCAGATCCTTGGCCCTTTTTTCGCCTTCCTGCCCCAGCAGTTCCTCGTAGGAGGTAATGCGCGCCCGCCCCTTGGCGTGGCGGCCCTTGGGGGACATGCGAATCCACTCCAACTCCCGCTGCAGGGTCTTGCGCCGCTCGCTCTCGCTCTTTTCCTCCTGCCGCAGCTTTTCTTCCTTCTGCTCCAGCCACGAGGAATAGTTGCCCTTCCAGGGAATTCCCTCGCCCCGGTCCAGTTCCAGGATCCAGCCGGCCACGTTGTCGAGGAAATAGCGGTCATGGGTCACGGCGATGATGGTGCCGGGATAGCGCTGTAGATGATGCTCCAGCCAGGCCACCGATTCGGCATCCAGGTGGTTGGTGGGTTCGTCCAGGAGCAGGATGTCCGGCTGCTGGAGAAGCAGGCGACAGAGGGCTACCCGGCGCTTCTCGCCGCCGGACAGCGTGGCGGTCTTGGTCTCCGGCGGCGGGCAGCGCAGGGCGTCCATGGCCATTTCCAGGCGGGAGTCAAGGTCCCAGGCATCAAGGGTATCGAGCTTTTCCTGCACCACGGCCTGGCGCTCGCAGAGAGCCGCCATCTCGTCGTCGGACATCGGCTCGGCAAAGCGTTCGTTGATCTGGTTGAATTCGTTCATCAGGTCAACCGTACCCTGCACCGCCTCTTCGACGATCTCACGCACCGTCTTGTCCGGGTCGAGCTTCGGCTCCTGCTCCAGGAAACCGACGGTCAGGCCGGCGGAAAGGATCGTCTTGCCGATGAAATCGGTGTCCACACCCGCCAGAATGCGCAGCAGGGAACTTTTGCCCGAGCCGTTCAGGCCCAGCACTCCGATTTTGGCTCCGTAGAAATAGGAAAGGGAGATATCCTTCAGAACCTGCTTCTTGTCGTAAAATTTGCTCACACCCATCATCGTGTAGATGACTTTTTTGTCGTCAGTACTCATTCGTTCTTTTCTCCTTGATTCTTCACTGAAATAGTTCGCGCCGGATCTGGCCCTGAAACAGTTCCTGGCCGGTCGGCGCGATTGACGGCACCCTCTTTTACTGCTATGTATAGAAAAAATTCCGGCAGGCATTCTGTCCGGAAGAGACAAGATCCAGAAGGGGCACCCCATGCAATTTCCTGAAATCAGACCCTACCTTTTTAAAATAGGCACCCTGGAAGTCCGCTGGTACGGACTGATGTACATCCTCGGATTCCTGGCCGTGTACCTGACCGCTCTTTCCGGTGCAAAGCGCAAAAAACTGCCTCTCAGCAAAGACGACATCGCCGACCTGGTCTTCGCCCTGGCCGTCGGCCTGATTGTCGGCGCCCGTTTCGGCTACGCTCTCTTTTACAACGTTTCGTACTATCTTGCCAACCCTTTGAAGGTGTTTGCCGTCTGGGAAGGTGGCATGTCGTTCCATGGCGGACTGATCGGAACCGTGCTGGCGGCCCTGTATTTTTCCCGGAAGAAAAAAATCGGCATGCTCCAGATTGCCGACCTGATCACGCCGGCCGCCCCGATCGGCCTCGGCCTCGGGCGGCTCGGCAACTTCATCAACGGCGAATTGTACGGACGGGTTACCGACGTGCCCTGGGGAGTGGTCTTCCCCACCGGCGGCCCCCTGCCGCGCCATCCCTCCCAGCTCTACGAGGCAATCCTCGAAGGACCGGTGCTTTTCGTAATCCTCTGGCTGGTGCGCCGTTCAAACGCGCCCCCGGGGATGGTGCTCTGGGTGTTTCTCGCTTTATACGGTCTGTTCCGGCCCTTTGTGGAACTCTTCCGGGAACCTGACCAGCAGCTCGGCTTTCTCTTCGGCGCCTTCACCATGGGGCAACTGCTGAGCCTCCCGCTCTTTCTGATCGGCACGACGATGATCGTGGTTTCCTACAAAAGAGCTTCAAAGTCCGGTACGGCAGCAAAGACACGCAAGAAGGGCAATTCGTGAATTGCCCATATCCCTAGCGCAGCTTTTTCCACATTTCCAGGACGTTATATTCCTGCGTCTGACGATAGACGACCGTATCCATGAGACATTTGATGATGTAAATCCCCCGGCCGTGTTCTTCCAGTTTTTCCGGATCCTGGGCACAGGCCGCGTCAAAATCGAATCCCGGCCCATGGTCATAGACCCGGATCATGAGTTCTTCCTCGGAAAGTGAAATGAAGATATGGACGGTTTTGTCCGGGTCATCTTCGTGAGCATGGCGGATCGCATTGGCCATTGCTTCCGTGAGCACCACGTTCAGATGCTGGGCAAGGGTTTCACCCTCTTTGCCCTTTTTATTCAGCTCCCGGGCCAGATCTTCACCGATCCGGCCAACCAGTTCCAGGTAGCGGGTCTGGTTGGGAACCCTCAAGTCCAGTTTCAGCACTTTCTTTCCCATGACGCCCTCTATAGCTGCACGGCACGTACTTGCTCCGGTTATTTTTTCCCTGACAGGGCGGCCAGCGCCTCTTCCTCGGAAACATAGATATCGAAGACCCGGTTCAGCCGGGTGAGTTCGAACATGGAGCGAACCTGATCCTGCAAGCCGGCCAAAGCCAGGGAGCCCTTGCAGGCAACAGCGTTCTTGAAGCCGGAAACCAGGGCTCCAAGGCCCGAACTGTCGATGAACCGCACCTCGGCCAGATCCACCAGCACATTCTTTGCTCCCCCTTCGAAGATTTCCTTGAGCTTCAATTTCAGGACCTCGGAGTTATGGGCGTCAAGCCGCTCGCCCTTGAAGCGGAGAGTACTTACACCGCCGTCTGCCGCTATCTCAAGTTTCATAAAATTCTCCTCTTAATCAGTCAATCTTCAGAACCACCAGTGAAACATCGTCCCGCAGGGTCTTTCGCCCGCTGAATTCGTGTACCTGCTTGAGCACTCCCTCGATAATCTCCTCCGGTGGGGCGCCCCGGTAGGCATAGAGCGCCTGATACAATCTTTCGCTACCAAACAGTTCCCCGGAACCATTCGGGGATTCCGTGATGCCGTCGGTGTAAAAGGTCAGGACGTCGCCCTCTCTGAGAAGCAGGTTTTTTTCCTCGAACTCCACGCCTTTGAGAACGCCCAGCACCATGCCTTCAGCATCCAGCTCAAGATAGCCCGGCTGTCCGCAGCGCAGCAACAGCGGAGGATTGTGTCCGCCATTGGCATACGAGAGCAAGCGTGTTTCGGAGCTGAACTTCGCATAAAACATGCTGATAAAAAGTTCGGCCCGGCTCAGATCATCATACAGCAGCTCATTGAGAACCGCGAGCGCATCCCCGGCATTACCGGAACGAAAGGCATGGGCCCGGAGAACACTGCGTGTCTCCACCATAATCAGGGCCGAACCAAGGTTGTGCCCGGACACATCGGCAATGACCAGATCGAGGCTCGAATCGTCCCAGCGGAAAAAATCGTAGTAATCTCCGCCCACAACGTGAGCAGGGATGGAACAGCAGGCCATACGCACCCCGAGCATGGCAGGCGGGACATCCGGCAGAAGCGACTGCTGGATCTTGCTGGCCGTTGCCATCTCTCGCGTGTATTCGTCGAGGGCCGGGATGTCCGGGTACCTGCTGTCCGGCCTGCCGACAACGCGATTGCTTTTTTTCGTCATGTTTCACATCCCTCCTCGATCGGCAAGACACGCCCGAGACTCTCTTCCAGCGGTAGTGAGGTATCAATCTCTACCCAGTTTTCCCGCTGCGGGTCGAGAGATTCAAAATCGTTCTTTTGCCGGGAAAAAAGTGCCCAGCGACCATCGGAAACATCACTTCCCTCAGCTTCCCGCTCCTCAAGCCGCTCCCTGCTGACCTCTTCAGGGCACCAGGCATGGAAGAGACAAAAGCGTACTCCCAACCGCCGGGCAAGGTCCACGGCCGCGGAACGGTCGGCGCTCCGGGAAAAGGAAGCATCCATAATGACGCTGCGCCCAACCGCCAGTGTTTCTTCCGCCCTGCGGAACATTTCCCGATAGGTATCCCGGGTGAATTCCCGTGAGTAGATGCCCTGATTGTACCGGTCATGGCAGCGAGATGTCTTCGATAGACCCGCAAGTTCCTTGCGCAGCATGTCCGAGCTGAGCAATTCAAGCCCGAGTTCGAAGGAAAGTTCGCGGGCCAGGGTGCTCTTCCCCGCGCCCATCAGCCCGCTGAATACGACCAAGACCGGGGAGAGGCCGCGGCGTCTGATGTAGCCTCGGGCCAGACGGAAATGCCGCCGGGCACTCTGCCGCGCGAAATCCTTTCCGCGTTCGTCGATTTGTGGATCGTCAAGCCGGAAGCTTTCCACCTTGCCACGGACAAAAGACCGGTAGACCCGATAGAAATCGAGTACCTTCGTCATTCCACAGTCACCGGTCAGCTTACAATACTCCTGCAGGAGGACTTCCGCAAGGTCCCGCCGGCCACGGTACTCCAGGTCCATCAGCAGAAAGGCCAGATCAGCCGCGGTATCAGAAAAGCGAAAACGGGCATTGAACTCGATACAGTCAAAAATATACACCCGGTCGGCCAGACAGATATTCTCGCTATGGATATCCCCATCGCAATCCCGGATGAAACCGTTGGCAACCCGCTCGGCAAAAAGCTCCCCATGTCCCGCCATGAAACGCTCAACCCATGCGCGGATGACTTGGAAATCGGTCCGGGACAAGGTCCGGGAAAGAAACGGTTCCATCTGAAGAAAGTTTTCCGACCAGTTCCGGCGGATTACCTCAAGGCTGCCATAGGTGTCGATTTCCTTGCTCTGCTCGGCATGGAGATGGAAATCAGCGATGATCCGGGCGATCCCGCGCATATCATCTTCGCCTACCGCGTCCTGCTCCAGCAATTGGTCAAGCATCCGCCCGGCAGGAAGTCGCTTCATCTTGACCGCATAGTCGACCACGGCGCCCTCCCCGAACAGACAGACCCCGGCGGGAGATTCCCGGACCTCCACCACGCCAAGATACATGCCGGGGCACAGCCGGCGGTTGAGGCGCACCTCCTCCTCACAGTAAAAGCGCCGCCGGTCCAGGGTAAGAAAATTGAGAAAGCCGAAATCAACCGGCTTTTTAATCTTATAGACAAATCTATCCGTCAGAAAAAGTACCGACACATGGGTCTGGATAAGAGCCACCGAAGCGGTCTCTTCATCATATGCAGCCGGATCGAGTAAAGCATCAAGGTATCTGGGTTCCATGAAAAATATCCCGGAGAGCGTCAATGGCTATCAACAGAGAAATTCCTGGGATATTCATTTGACGCTCCTACTGATTTATGGTAGCTTTTTCACTATAATTCCAAAGAAATTCGGAGACCGTGACGTCAATAAGTTTACCCTATTCTCGACACATGACATGTCTCCGTCCCACATCATTGCCGGTGACGAAGTTCCAGGTCACACAATCGTTGGAACTGAGAGGGAACAATAAACAAGCAGTCATTGATCACGGCGCACCAATACCTTCTGTGCAACAGTCTGTCAATTCTTCGATACTGTAGTGAAGCATTAACCTTAACGAACCAGGAAACATCCGTGGACAGAGCACTACTCTCCGCGAACCGCTCACGAACCTCTGGTTATTTGCGCCGGAAAACCTTAATGAAAACAATAATCGCCAGTGCCACCCTCATGCTGTTACTCCTGCCTGCCTGTTCCCTCAGCCAAACGGCGAAGACAAGGCCAGCTGCCGCACCGACTCCCAGGATGATTGAAACCAAGAAGGAATCCCGCGGTTTGTATGTCTATTCGCTTTCGCGGGCGCGCATCCTCGAAGGAGACCCCGAAGGCGCCCTCGTGCTTCTACGGGAAGCGCTTGCGGAAGACCCGAAATCAGCATTCCTCCATACAAAGGTCGCGGAAGCTTACCTGAAGACCAACAGCCCCCAGGAAGCCATTGAAGCCTGCGAAACGGCAATTCATTTCGACCCGGATTTTCGCCGCGCCCGGATGCTGCTCGGCATGATACTGGCTGCCATGGGCAAAGACCAGGAAGCAATACCGCATTTTGTCAAGGCGCAGGAACTGGACCCGAACAAGGAAGATGCGGCCATCAACCTGGCAGTATCGTATCTCAAAGTATACGACTACGAGGAAGCGGTCAAGGTTCTGAAAAACCTCTTGAAGAAATCTCCCGACTCCCCCCTCGGTTACTACTACCTGGGCAAAGCCTACGAACGGATGAAGCTGCACCGCGAAGCATCCAATTATTACCGGAAAGCCATCGAATTGAAACCGGACTTCGAGCAGGCCCTGATTGACCTGGGGCTCTCTTTGGAAAACACCGCCCGACTCGACGAAGCTATCGGAATATTTCAGGAGGTGCTGTCTCTCAACCCCTTGAACCAGAACGTGGCGCAACACCTCGTCCAGTTGTATATACAGCAGCAGCGTTTGGAAGACGCCTTGGCGCTCCTGAAAACCCTGTCCTTTGAAGGTATCGAAGGGCTCGAGGTGCGGCGCAAGATCGGGCTGATCTATCTGGAATTGGAAAAATATGACGAGGCGATCAAGGAATTCAACGATATCCTCACCAGAAATCCCGAAGCGGACCCGATCCGGCTGTATCTGGCGGCCTGTTATGCGGAAAAAAAGGAATACGACAAGGCCATAGAAGAATTCGGTAAAATACCCGCTTCCTCCGCAAGCTACTTCGATGCTCTGGGTCAGATTGCACTCCTTTACAAGGAAACGGGTAAGACTGAGCAGGCGCTAACTCTCTTGAAGGACTCGATTGCCAAGAATCCGGAAAAACCCGAGCTCTACCTGTATCTGTCAGGAGTTTACGAAACACTTGATCGCCCGGCCGAAGGACTGAAAACCCTGACCGCCGTGGAAAAAAAGTTTGAAGACAATAGCGCCATCCAATTCCGCATAGCGGTCCTCTATGATAAAATCGGGAACCGGGAAGCATCCATCTCTCGCCTGAAAAAGGTCCTCAGCATCAACCCGGACGACGCCCAGGCCCTCAACTACCTCGGCTATACCTACGCGGAGATGGGCACAAACCTGGATGAAGCCTTGGGCTACCTGCAAAAAGCTGTCAATCTGCGGCCTGAAGACGGCTTCATCCGGGACAGTCTCGGCTGGGTCTACTTCAAGCTGAAACGCTACGATGAAGCAATTGCAAATCTCGAGAAAGCCGTAAAACTGGCGGAAAACGACCCCACCATCCTCGAGCACCTGGCAGATGTCTACGTGGCCAAGGGTAACTACCCCCGGGCCAAACTCTTCTACCAGAAAGTGTTGAAGATCGATCCGGACAATAAGGGCGTCGCAAAAAAACTGAACCAGCTCCAAAAGGCAATAGGTGCGAAATGAAAGGGAAGTTTTCGGCTTTCCTCGCTCTTTTTCTGTCCCTGGCCTTTCTTGCCTCCTGCGATAACAACCCGGAACAGCGGCCAGCACCGGTTCGAGGAGTGGCTGCACCCGCATACGGTGACAGCCTGGTCGACGGAACCATCGGTGAGCCGTCGAATCTTATTCCGATTCTTGCCGCCGACAGCGCCTCCCACAGTGTTGCCGGCCTCATCTACAACGGCCTGCTCAAGTACGATAAAGACCTTGCCCTGGTGGGCGACCTTGCCAAATCATGGGAGGTGTCCAACGACGGTCTCACGATAACCTTTCACCTCCGCAAAGACGTCAAATGGCACGATGGCCGTGAATTTACCTCCCGGGATGTACTGTACACCTACCGGGTTACCATCGACCCCAAGACCCCGACAGCTTATGCGGAGGATTTCAAGCAGGTAAAGAAAGCCGAGGCGCCCGACCCTTACACATTCCGGGTACTCTATGAAAAACCCTTTGCACCGGCACTGCCATCCTGGAGCATGTCGATCCTGCCTGCACATCTGCTTGAGGGTACGGACATCACGAAAAGTCCGCTCTCCCGCGCACCAGTGGGAACAGGACCCTACCGCCTGAAGGACTGGGTCGCCGGCCAGAAGGTCGTCCTGGAATCGTTTCACGACTATTACGAAGGCCGGCCTTACATCGACCGCTACGTCTACCGGATTATTCCGGACAGCTCCACCATGTACATGGAACTCAAATCGGGAGGACTGGACATGATGTCCCTGACCCCGGTGCAGTATCAGCGTCAGACCGGCACCCCTGAATTCAAGGAGCGATTCAACAAATTCCGCTATCCGGCCTCGGCCTACACCTATCTCGGCTACAATCTAAGACATCCGCTGTTCAAGGACAAAAGGGTTCGACAGGCCCTGACCTTGGCCATCAACAAGGAAGAGATAATCCACGGCGTACTTTTGGGCATGGGGCAGATTGCCCATGGCCCGTATAAGCCGGGAACCTGGGCGTATTCGGCAAAAGTGAGGGATTTCGCCTACGATCCCGCAAAAGCGCGGGAACTGCTTGCCGAAGCAGGGTGGAAACAACGGAACAGCGCGGGCATCCTGGCAAAGGACGGCCGTACATTCCGGTTCACGATCTTGACCAACCAGGGAAATGCAGAGCGTTTAAAGACAGCGCAGATCATTCAGCAGCGCCTTAAGGATGTGGGAATCGAAGTCAAGATCCGCGTCGTGGAATGGGCATCATTTCTCAGCCAGTTCATCGATCCGGGAAATTTCGAGGCGGTCATTCTCGGCTGGAGCATCACCCCCGACCCCGATCTCTTCGATGTCTGGCACTCCAGCAAAACCGGACCCAAGGAACTGAATTTCATCGGTTTCAAAAACAGTGAGGTGGACCGGCTGATCGAGAAGGGACGCGGGACCTTTGACGTGGAAGTACGGAAAAAGTGCTATTATCGGATTCAGGAGATCCTGGCCGAAGAGCAGCCCTACACCTTCCTCTACGTACCGGACGCACTGCCGGTGGTCAGTTCCCGCTTCCACGGCATCGAACCGGCGCCGGCCGGAATATCGTACAACTTCATCGAGTGGTATGTGCCGAAGGCGGCGCAGGTGTACAAGGATTAAATCGCACCACCCCTGTACACTCCTTATCAAGGAGGGGCTGGGGGTGGTCAGCGAATCTTTGATTTCTTTAACAGAATTCGAACCAAGAGTTACGAACTAATATGATCACCTACCTGATGAAACGAATCCTGATGCTGATACCGCTGATGTTCGGGATTACCCTGATCACCTTTGCGGTGATCCATCTGGCGCCGGGCGAACCGGTCGATATGCAGACCGCCATGAATCCCAAGGTCTCGGCCGAGGCACGCCAGAAGATGCGGGAATTCTACGGCCTCGACCAGCCGCTCCACGTGCAGTACGTCAGCTGGCTCGGACGGATGGCCCGCCTCGATTTCGGCCGCTCTTTCGCGCCGGACAACCGTCCGGTCACCGACAAGATCGTCGAGCGGATTCCGGTCACCCTCAGCCTCAATATCATTGCCCTGATCCTGGAGTTCGGCCTGGCGATCCCGATCGGCATACTGGCCGCGGTGCGCCGGGATACCATCCTGGATAAGGGCATCACGGTGTTCGTCTTTCTCGGCTTCGCCATCCCGACCTTCTGGCTGGCGCTGCTCCTGATGTATTTCTTCGGCGTGAAACTCGCCTGGCTGCCGATCTCCGGCCTTCACTCGCTGGGCAGCGACCAGCTCGGACCGATCGCCTGGTTCTGGGATCTGGCAAAGCATTTGATCCTGCCGGTCGGAATTGCCACCTTCGGCAGCCTGGCCGGATTGTCGCGTTACATGCGTTCCACCATGCTGGAGGTCATCCGCCAGGACTATATCACCACGGCTCGGGCCAAGGGCCTTTCGGAGCGGGTCGTGATCTTCCGCCATGCGCTCAGGAACGCCCTGCTGCCGGTTGTCACCCTGCTCGGTTTTTCCCTGCCCGGGCTCATCGGCGGCAGCGTCATCTTCGAAACGATCTTCGCCATTCCCGGCATGGGCCAGCTCTTCTACACCGGGGTCATGTCCCGGGACTACCCCCTGGTCATGGGCATCCTGGTCATCGGCGCATTTCTCACCCTGATCGGAAACCTGCTCGCGGATATCTGCTATTCGTTCGCTGATCCGCGCATCCGCCACGGGCGAGCGTGAGGATTATCGCAATGTCATTCAAAACCTCCTATTTCCAGACGATCTTCTGGCCGCGCTTTCGACGGAACCGGTTCGCCATGGCCGGAGCTTTCGTGGTGGCGGGCCTTTTCCTGCTCTCCTTCCTGGCGCCATTCATTACCCCGTGCGACCCGTCGGCCATTGACGCCTACCATGTCCTGCTTCCGCCGTCGCTTGAACACTGGATGGGCACCGACGAGCTGGGGAGAGATGTCTTCACCAGGATCATCTACGGCGCCAGAATCTCTCTGAAGGTCGGCTTTGTGGCCGTCGGCATCGCCATTGCCATCGGCACCGTGGTCGGACTGCTGGCAGGCTATTACGGCGGCTGGATGGACAGCATCCTGATGCGCTTCGTCGATATCATGCTCTGCTTCCCCACCTTCTTCCTGATCCTGGCGGTTATTGCCCTGCTTGAACCGTCCATCTGGTACATCATGCTGATCATCGGCATTACCGGTTGGATGGGCGTGGCCCGTCTGGTACGGGCCGAGGTGCTTTCCATCAAGGAGCGGGATTATATTACCGCGGCACGTTCCATTGGGGCCTCGAACGTGAGAATCATCTTTCGGCACATCCTGCCGAATGCCGCTGCACCGGTGTTCGTAGCCGCGACCCTTGGTGTCGCGGGCGCCATTTTGACCGAATCGGCCCTGTCATTTCTCGGCATCGGCGTCCAACCGCCTACCCCCAGCTGGGGAAATATCCTCACCTCCGGCAAGGATTATCTGGAATTCGCCTGGTGGCTCTCCCTCTTTCCGGGGCTTGCCATTCTGGTCACCGTCCTGGCGTACAACCTGCTCGGAGAAGGGATCCGCGACGCACTCGACCCGCGTCTGCAGAGATGACTGCCCCCCGGACGAAGGACTGATCTGAGGTCTATCCGATGATTGAATTAGACAAGAACACTTTCGACATTGCCTCGATTGAAGACGAACTGCGCGTTGACGAGATCTGCCGGAAACTCCTGAAAGACTTTCACCAGGATCTTCAGCAAAAAGGGATGCCACCCCTGGCGGCAGGCTCGCTGGCGCACAGTGCCGACTATTATCTCCGTGATTACCTGGTATCGGCCCGGCAGCAAAATCTCCTTCTGGAAAAGAGCGGGGTTGTGCGTAGATTTGCGGCAACCTGGTATATTATTTCCACGCTGGAACCGACGGTTGAAGAACTGGCAGGGCATCTGAACGGAATACGGGAATTCTATCGCTTCCTATATTCGGCGGGGCTGATTTCCAGGGCGTTTCTTGCCTTGATTGAGCAGGAATGCGACGACATCGGCTGGTACACGGAACGCATTACATCATTCTGGAATATCCGTGCCGACGGCTACCTCGCCTGGGAGCGGGAGTGCACCTTGAAAGACAAGTAAATCGAAAGCTTGAACGAACATGACACAGAAGGAGGAACACCCGATGAAAAAGACTTTGTTTCTTGGCATACTGCTGATCATTACCGGAATCGCCGCCGGGTGCGCGGTCAACCGGGACAATATCCGCGGTTTCAATCTGGTTTCCCTCGAGCAGGAAAAACAGCTCGGTGAAAAATTTTCCGTTGAAGTGGAAAAACAGCGGCAACTTGTCACCGACCCCGCCGTCCAAAATTATGTAACGCAGCTTGGCAACCGGCTGCTCACCGGGGTCCGGTCAAGGGAGTTCACCTTCACCTTCAAGGTGGTCAAGGACACAAGCGTGAACGCTTTTGCCGTGCCCGGCGGACATATCTACCTGCATACCGGCCTTATTAAAACGGCCCAAAGCGAATCGGAGCTTGCGGCTGTGTTGGCCCACGAAATCAACCACGCGGTGGCCCGCCACGGCACCCAGCAGCTTACCCAGCAGTACGGGGCGTCACTGGTACTGCAGCTTCTGCTGGGGCAAGACCCCAACATGCTGGCCCAGCTTACGGCGTCGCTTTTCAGCCAGGGCGCATTTATGGCCTACAGCCGCGGCATGGAAAGCCAGGCCGACTATCTTGGGGTGGAAACCATGTACCGTGCCGGGTTCGACCCGCGCGGCATGCTCACTTTCCTGAAAAAACTCGAGTCCCTGCACCAAAGCAACCCGGGGAATATCGGCCAGTTCTTCTCCTCACACCCGCTGACGGCAGAGAGGATTCAACAGGTTCAGTTGGAGATTGCCAAGCTGCCGGTAAAAACGTATTCTGATAACTCAGTAGAATTCAAACGGATTCAAGCAAAATTATGAGATGGAATATTCTGCAGTGCAATTCAGATGACATAAAACCCAACCACTCCCAACTCCTTTAGGCCCTTTGGGTCCTTCTTTGTAAGGAGGGGAGCTTAAATTAAAATCCCCCGCAGGGAAACCTTTGTGGTTGGCCGGTAAACAGCCTCCACAGAAGCCTCTCGAGCTTGGATCAGGTAAAAGACAGGTGCTCATGAAAAATAAGGACCCGAAAGACTGGCATGACATTATCACCAAAGTGGACCGGCTACTCGACCGCTTTGAAACTTTTCTGGAGCTGACCGCCCTGCCGCCAGCCAGCGACGCCCCGATGTTTGAACAAAATATCGCTTTCCGCTGGGAAAAACGTATGGGGAAAGGGTTTCTGCAGCCAATTGAGCGCCCCCACCTGTTCGACCTGAACGACCTGGTGGGAGTGGACGGCGCCCGGGATGAGATTTACCGGAACACTGCCCAGTTCGTGGCGGGCTTTCCCGCGAACAACGTCCTCCTCTGGGGTGAGCGCGGAACGGGCAAATCGTCCTGCATCAAGGGTCTGCTCAAGCCGTTCTCACCGAAGGGCCTGCGGATCATTGAAGTGCAAAAGGGGGATCTGCTCCAGATCTCCGAGATTCTGCGCCTGGTTCGCGGAACACCCTGGCGGTTCATTCTGTTCTGTGACGACCTGTCCTTCGAGGAGGGTGAGGCAACCTACCGGGAATTGAAGGCTATTCTGGAAGGGAGCATTGAAGCCCGGCCGGAAAATGTCCTCCTCTATGCGACCTCCAACCGGCGCCACCTCATGCCCGAGCCGATGAACGATAATCTGGGCAAGGAGATTCACCCCGAGGAAGCTATTTCGGAAAAGCTCTCCCTGGCGGATCGCTTCGGCCTGACGCTCAGTTTTTACGCATTCTCCCAGGATACCTACCTTGCCATCGTCGAGCACTACGCGGAAAGGCTGCAGCTCGAGATCAGCCGGAGCGAATTGCGCAGCGAAGCCCTCCGCTGGGCCCTGTTCAAGGGTCAGCGCTCGGGACGTTCCGCCCGGCAGTTCATCGATGACCTGGCCGGCAGGCTCTGCATGAGGAAAAGTCCCCCTTTGCCGTGAATAATGACAGCTTGTTTCGGGAACACTATCATTTTTCAACCGAAACGGATTTCCCTCCGGGAGATCAGTCACCTGAATTTTCAATGAAATGAATCGGCTCAAGCGGCAGGGGATTGTCCCCTGCCGCAGTTCTCGGCGCACGTTCCTGCGTTACGCGCGAATCATCACCAGAAGCATCGTAAAGCGCTTCTCTGCCCGCAGGGCATGGGGTTTGTCCGCTGGCATGATAATAATTTCACCTGCTTGCACGGTGTGCTTTTCTCCGGAAATGGTAACCTCCGCCTCCCCGTCAACGATCTGCACGAATGCGTCAAACGGTGCGGTATGCTCGCTGAGCCCCTGCCCTGCGTCAAAAGAGAAAAGCGTTATCGTACCGATCCCCCGGTCAACGAGAGTCTTGCTGACAACCGATCCTTCCTGGTACGATACGAGATCCTTCAGATTCAATGCCTGGCCGAGCAGGCTAACCTGTGTCTTTGTCATTGAGTATTCTCCTTTCACTCTGAATGGCCAGCATGAACGGCAGTGCCGTTCTTCAAGGCGCGTCGCTATGCGTTACTTCTGAAGTAACTTTACCACACCGCGGGCGATTGACTCATGACCCAGATCAAGAAAACTTAATCCCTTAAAAAGCATTCAGCCACAGAGAACACAGAGTTCTCAGAGGAAAACCAGGCAGATATGAATTTGCTTCAGGCTCACCAAATCTGTAATTCATACAAGGAAGTTCTCTGTGTTCTCTGTGACCTCTGTGGCTTACAGCCGTTTTCAGGTTAACAAAACAGGCTGAGAACTTTGCCGCAATTGAACAAATGGAATCTTCCGTTATGATGTATCCTGAATTCGAAGTACCAGCCAGGGGAGCAACTCAATGAAAAAAAAGGCCGTAGTTCTCGGTGTAGATATCGGCGGAACAACTTCCTCTTTCGCTTTCATTGATCATGACGGGTGTTGTCTCGCTGAGACGACAGTCCCGACTTTACCGGACAAACCTGCCGCAGATTTCGTGGAATCTCTCTGCAAAGAAGTACGGCAGTCATTTGCTCCGTTTACGGCACGCTACGAATTAATCGGGATCGGTGTCGGCGCACCGAATGCCAATTACTACACAGGAATCGTTCAGTGTCCGGTCAACTTGAACTGGGACGACAGGGTCCCGATCGCAGAACTCTTCCGCTCCCGGTTTGATCTGCCCGTGGCAGTCACCAATGACGCCAATGCCGCGGCTCTCGGAGAAATGAAGTATGGCGTGGCACGGGAAATGCGCAATTTCATCAGCATTACCCTGGGAACGGGACTCGGCAGCGGTATTGTCGTGAACGGGGAAATTGTCTACGGCGCCGACGGCTTTGCCGGAGAGCTCGGCCACACCGTGGTCGACCCCGCGGGACGGCTGTGCGGCTGCGGAAAGCGGGGCTGTCTTGAAACCTACGTCTCTGCTCCCGGTCTCTGCAGGACCGTCTTTTCCCTCCTGGCCGAAAGAAAGGAAGAAAGCGTGCTCCGAAAATTCAGCTTCCAGGATCTTACGGCAAAAGAGGTCTTTACGGCAGCCCAGAATCAAGACTGTCTTGCCCTGGAAGCTTTTGATGTAACCGGACGAATCCTCGGCATTAAACTGGCAGATGCGGTAGCCCTCACCAGCCCGGAAGCGTTTATTTTCCATGGGGGTCTTTCTGCTGCCGGAGATCTGCTGCTCATTGCGGCACACCGCTCCATGGAGGAAAACCTCCTGCAAATTTATCGCGGGCGGATTCCATTGCTGCTCTCCGGCTTACCGGGAAGTAATGCGGGCGTCCTTGGCGCAGGAGCGCTGATCTGGCACGAACTGAAGAAGTGAGCGAAACAATTCGCCGGTTTCCTTTCTTGAGACACCAGAACGATGCAGTCTTTTTCCCGGTCAGGTCAGGAGTGATTGATCGAAACTCAAAATTGGGGTACTATTGCACTCCACGTTTCCTGCTGAAGGTCCGGGGCTTCCAGACACGCCTGCTCAACCGCCTTTGAAATAAGCATTTTTCCTCTTTTCCCGGTGACGCTGAAAAGAGCTTTGATGTACATAAATCCAGTTAGAAAGTAAACTTACTCGGAGCTGACGGGAATTCACCCGGCAATCCGCTGCACACGGAGCATAATGAAATGAATAGCGAACAACGATTGAAGATTATTGAAGAAAAGCTGAAAGACCTGAATATGACCATCAACACCTGGGCAAAAAATAACGAACTCGACCACAGAATCGTTGATGATCTGATTCAGGGGAATCTGCGAGGCACCCATGGGACGGCCTTGAACACTCGAAAAAAAATGGAGGCTTTCTTCGGGCAGATCTTTAGCCCCTGACCAGAAGAACGGGATTTCCGCCGGCTATCCAGGTCAACATCTATGACGAACCCAGGTTACCTTGTACTCTGGAGAACAGAGCGAACTGCATGGAGGAGTTCCACCGGGTTGAAGGGTTTCGGCAGAACCGTACAATCATCGACTCTTATTCCTCGCTCCCTGATTACATCAACGGGGTAGCCACTCATGTACAGCACCTTCACGTCAGGGCGGATATTTGCAAGCTCCAGGCAGAGATCCCGGCCATTCATGTGCGGAATTACCAGATCACTGAGAACCAGCGAAATAGCAGCGCCATGGAGCCGAAACTTTTCCATGGCAGACGCTGAGTCCCCTGCCTCGACAATCCCATACCCTGCCCCTTCAAATAATTCCCGGAGAAAGCTGCGAGCCCACTGGTCATCCTCGACGATCAGAATGGTCTCGTTCCCGCCCGAGAGAGCACTCGCGGTATCTGCCTTCCAAAACTTGAGGCCGGCTTCACGCTGAAGCGGCAGAAAAATGCTGAAAACCGTTCCTGAACCGGCCCCATTCGTCAAGGTGATTGAACCACCATGCTGTTCGACAATGCCCCTCGCAACCGCAAGCCCCAAGTCCTCACCTTCTCCGCATGATCCAACCAGAGGAAAGACCTGCTCTAAAACTTCCCAACCCCGAGTGGGGACAATACCCGTGGGAATCTCAATTTGCAGACAGGCGAAATCTCCGGAAAGGTCATCAACCCCAGCGCTGTTTTCGACCGGCAGCAGCCACGTGGAAGTTGAAACAACGAAACTATTCCCCGCACGCAGGGCGGCGCGGCAATGAACTGCAATATTGAGCAGGACCTGCCCGAGAAGTCGACTGTCCGCCAAAACCGGGATTTCAGAAGCGGAAAGCCTGAGACGAAGTTCGATATCCTCACCGAGAAGGCTGTCAAGCAAACCTTCAGCGCCACGGACAATCTCATTCAGATCTTCGGCAACAATTGAGACAGACTGACTCCGGGTAAAAGCAAGAAAGGTCCTGGTCAGAATCTCGGCCCTTTCCGCAGCAGTGGAGATGTTTGCCAGATAGTTGCGTGACTGATCGTCAACCGTGTCCTTTTTTTGCAGCAGATAGGCAAAGCCGATAATTCCCGTCAGGATGTTGTTGAAATCATGGACAATCCCGGTCGTCAGCCAGCCTATTGATTCAATTTTTTGTAACTGGCGAAGTTGTTGTTCCAGACAACGTTGCGCTGTGATGTCTCGCCCTATTTCAATGATCCTGACAATAGTGCCGCAGCTGTCTTTGACCGGAACTGCACGGATTTCGAACTGCTTTTTTTCTCTGGTCCAACCGATACTCCTCTCCGGGGTGCCGGAAAGGAGGCACTTGCGGGCAGGACAAAGGAATCCGTCCCCGATCAGGGTATGCCAGATTTCATGGCAGGATCGGCCGATAATCGTAGCATACTCGGTCCCCAACACAGATTCGGCTTGGAGATTGATCCAGGTTATTTTCTGCTCCGGGTTCAGAAACAGTACGAGATCCGATACCGTATCAAGAACCGCGTCGTACTCTGATTGCAGGCATCGATAAAGCTCCAGAGCTTCTTGCGACTTCTTTTCCGCATCAGCTATTTCCCGGCGGGAGAACACTCTCGCCCTGTGCTGATAAAGAAGCAATCCCATTGCTAGCACAATCAGGAGCAGAATGAGAACCAGGGACGGCAGCAGGGCCTGCCGCTCCGCTAACGTACCGTATTCTGAAGCACGGACAGTGCCGGAAGTGAACTGGGCAGCGGTAACTACCCCACCGGCTTCAACCTTGCTGACAGGTACCCCGATCAAAAGCGAAAACAGGAGCAACGGCATCGTCACGATAAGCACGACTCTCCACGGAAAGCTTTTTAAAAACATGGCAAACCTTTTTCCTGACAAGCATCAGGAGGCAACCATTAAGAACGGGCAAGACTCGAGGTCGACGTAGTGATTTCCGCAGGGGAGAGAGGAATGAGAATCCGGCATGTCTGCGTATGGCGTGCCGATTTGCGCACGGAAACACAAAAATGCAGCGCAACTCTCAAAACAGAAAAGCCCGCCAGTAACAGAGGCAGGCTTCGTTTTTGAAGACGAACTGACTGCCATTTCGGTAACCCCTCTATCCGCTTCATAACGGACAGGTAGCTTTGCGTCACCCGGTTACCCGGGTTTTGCCGTTTCGATGGTGTAGAATATTTTAATGCAACAGCATTTACAGAAGGTACGTTTATTTGTCAAGAAAATTCGTTCCCCGAGATACCAGCACGGGAGAGCCATGCAGGAGGCCCGACTTGGTGCTCATCACTGGGTAAATAATTCCGACGAAAAGTTGCCCCTAAGCGGGGACCGGGGTATCATTGAGCCAGAGTTGTCTTCCAGCCGGAGAATAAGCTGACGGCATTCTTCGTCGCGTGCGTCATTTCTTGAATTTAAATCAGAAAACCGGAGCGGGGCCAATGAAGAAGTATCCTCTCGTGCTATTGCTGCTGACAATCCTTGCACCTCCACTGCTGGCAAACGCCATGGCCGAAACCGATCTTCTGCGGCAGGGCTTCGAATTCCTCCGGGCAAACAGGTATGAGCAGTCCGTAAGGGCATTCAGGCAGGCAACTCGACGATATCCGGAACGAGCCGAGGCTTGGCTGGGATTGGGCACAGGTTTACTAAGGTTCGGCAGCAGTGAAGGAGCGGCCAATGTCGAGATTCTGGATGAGGCGGTAACGGCTTTCGCCACGGCACTCCGGCTCCAACCGGAACTTGCGGAGGCTTACCGCAACCTGGGTGAGGCATACCTTGCGCTTCAGGACAGGGAAAAAGCGGCGCGGGAATTACTGGCACTCAGAAAACTCGATCCGCGCCTCGCCGCGGAACTGGAGGCCAAAATTGCCGCCTACCGAGAACCATCCGGCTATCGTGAAATCGGCTCGAGAGGTGAAGCAGGGAATTCCGTAACCAAAGTGACCATCGAACACAATCTGGTGCTGGTCCCGGTTACCTTGTATCATGGTCAGCAGACCGCGGAGGTTCTGCTCGGTCTCGACACCGGAGCTGCCGTCACCGTGATCAATTCCGCCGTTGCCGCGCGACTCGGCATACGCCTCGACGGGGCGCCTTCCGGCAGATTTCAGGTTGTGGGTGGCGGGACGATCAAAGCTTCAGCGGTTCGGCTCACCAGGATTTCGGCCGGTCCCCATTCGCGAAAAGGCATGATTGTCGGGGTAATAAATCAGCAGGGACCGGCCGTCCCTTTTGACGGGCTATTGGGGATGGATTTTCTGCGGGATCTGCGCTATCACATCGACTTCAAAAACCGGCAGATTCTCTGGGGAAACTGATCAGAAGAAAGCCACGCAAACAATACCAGCAGAAAGTACCCCCAACCGCTTTATTATTTCAGGTCCTTGTCAACGGAAACATCGGCACAGCGAGCGAAACGCGGCATCGCTTGCCCTTCGACGAGTACTTCCTCCAAAAACATCTCGACAGGTCTCACCCACAGGGAAAAATCACCATACAAACAGCGGTAGACCACCAGCTCTTCTTCACTTTCACTATGACGGGCCACCCCGATCACCTGGTAGTGCTTGCCCTTGTAATGCCGGTAGCAACCGGGCTCAACCGTTTCCGGTGTCCTCTCCATCACACATCCCGATAACAACTCAGCCATTACTTTGCCCGCAGATACTGATCCGGCCAAGGCATCTCCACCCCTAAGGCCTTGGCGGCATGAAGCGGCCAATAGGGATCACGCAGCAGCTGACGGGCCAGGGAGACTACGTCCGCCTGACCGGTGGCGATAATCTGCTCGGCCTGGGCAGGGTCGGTTATCAACCCCACCGCGCCGGTGGGAATGGCGACTGCGGATCGAATGGCGGCAGAGAAGGGAACCAGAAATCCCGGTCCCGCGGGGATCTGCTCCTCAGGCACAGCGAAGCCGGCCGAACAGTCAACCAGGTTCACGCCCAGGGTTTTCATCCGCCGGGTCAGCAGGACCGACTGGCCCAGGTCCCAGCCGCCTTCCAGCCAATCCACAACCGACAGCCGCACAAAAAGCGGCAAATCAGCAGGCGATTCTTCACGAACCGCCCGCACAACCCGCAGGGGAAAACGAATCCTGTTTTCAAAACTTCCTCCATACTCATCGGTCCTGTGGTTGGTCAGGGGAGAAAGGAATTCATGGAGGAGATAGCCATGCGCCATGTGTATCTCGACAACCTGAAAGCCGGCCGCCAGTGACCGACGGGCAGCCAAACGGAATTGCTCCTCAAGAACATCCAGCTCGGGAATCGTCAATTCTTTCGGCAGCGGATGCCCCTCGGCAAAGGGAAGACCGCTTGGCGCTTCCGGCTGCCAGCCCCGCTCGTCCATCGACAATGGACCGCCGCCATTCCAAGGCTTGTCGGTTGAGGCTTTCCGGCCGGCATGGGCAAGCTGAATACCGGGAACAGCACCCTGCCCGGCAATAAAGCGGGCAATAGGACGAAACGCCTCACCCTGGGCATCGCTCCAGATCCCGCTGTCATCCGGACTTATCCGTCCCTCAGGAGCAACCGCGGTAGCCTCGACCATCACCAGACCCGCGCCCCCCACGGCCCGGCTGCCCAGGTGAACCAGGTGCCAGTCCGTCGGAAAACCCTCACGGCTGGAATACTGGCACATGGGAGAGACAAAAATACGGTTACGAAAAGTGACCGTTCCCAAAGTTAGCGGCGAAAAAAGTTTGCTCATCAAATCCTCCGGGGCACGCAATAACAATAACCTTGATCCAGGTTCATGCCGGCCAGTGCGGGCGTACTAACGGTCTGCACGAGAAAAACATAAGTTAAATTTAATTTGTATTCAGTTTTATCTGGAGTTGTGCTACTCTGCCGCATCGTATCTGCCTCGCAGAAACGGAAACAGCTTGCCGTCTGTCAATCACAAGTACAGAAATAACGAGAGAAAAGCCGGAACATTACTTCGCAGGCATCCTGGCCCGTCTCTCCACGAATGACCTGGTCAGGAGCACGATAATGGCAGAGAAAAGGATTATCAAAAGGGTTCGCAGGAGACTCTCGTTACGTTTCGGTGACGAAAAGCCGGTGCGAATGGCCTTTACTGAAGATGTCACCGAAGACGGATTATTCATCAAGACCACGAACCTCTATCGACCCGGAACCCGGATTGCGATAGAGCTTATACTCCCGGATGAAACAAGAGTTAATCTGATCGGTATTGTCAGGTGGTCAAAAAAAGTCCCGCCAAACATGATTCATCTGGTAAAAAAAGCGGGGATGGGCATTAAGATTGTCCGTTTTGTCTCGGGTGAAGAAGACTTCAGGGGCTTCATTCTTGGAACACAAACAGACGCCGCCAAACCTTCCGGCCGGCCGGCCGTCAGTCCCTAGCCAATCACAGTGCGGGATATTCGGCAAGGCCCTCCAACGCATCGTCCACCTCGCGCGCAACGATAGAAAAGATTCTCTCAACAACGCGCGCCGAAGGAAACGGGGGATAGAGGGGAAAACCCAGCCGGTAAATCAGGTCAAGAAGACCGTCCTGGTGATTTTCCTCAATAAAGAGACTCCCGTACTGCAGCACCGGAGAGTAGAGAAGCGCCTCCTCCATGACCGATTCGTCATCGCTGTAGAAAGGCATGATCATCTCCAACGAAAGACAGAGCCCCTTGCCTCCGGCATCTTCGGCAATGAACACCAGCAGTTCGTCTTGAGGAACCATCCCAAAGGCCAACGCGTTCGGACAAACGGCAAGAGCCGGAATCACTACCGGTTGGCCATGGTGAGGATCAAGTCCATACGGCCACTCACGAACCGCGAGAAACTTCTCCAGGGCCTGGTACGCCTTTCCTCGCAGGCGCTCCATATCCTGATAGAAAAGCGGCGTCAGGCCTTCCCTTTGCACAACCAGGTCCTCAAGGGTAATAAAATCGTCTTCACTGGCGGATGGATCCGGCTTTCTTTTATCCGGGTTATTTACCACCAGCCGGAGATGAGACCTTTTCCGGTCATCACTGTCTTTTTTCATTGCTACATATCCTTTAAGCGGCACAAACTGGCAGAATGAAACTCCGTTCTTCAGTCCCTGTCGCGGTCAAAACCGGCAATTCCGGTTGTATGTAAATAAGCGTCTTAGGCACTATTCAGGTCCTGAATCAATGCCGCCCTGCCCTGGCAACGCGGAGAGCATGGACCAGCGACGGCACGTTAGCGCGCCAGGCAGGAAGTACCATGGTAATGCAAATTTCCTCAATCTGCGTCAGTACCAGCACCATTGTCGCCAGATGAAAGGGGAATGCCGGGCCGCCCGCAAAGAGCAGCAGGGTCGTACACCCCATGAGGACCGCGGACAGTTTGGCTCCCCAGGTATGGTAACTGGTGAGACGACGGTACTTGATGAAACCGATCAGAATCGGCAGCACGAAACTCGCCAGCACCACAATTACATACGACGCTTCCCTGATAATCAGCTCCGGCCACAGAAGCCAGGCGCTCAATGGAGTCGTGATATAGAGGGCAAAGTCGCCCCAACTATCCAGTCGTGCACCCAGTTCCGATTCCTGATGAAGCCGGCGCGCCAGATAACCGTCAGCCAGGTCGGATAAAAGTGCACTGACCAGCAGCAGGAGAAATCCTTTCTCAGAGCCACGCCAGGCAAGAATCAGCAAGACCGGTACACTGAAAAGCCGAAAGCAGCTGAGCAGATTGGGAATGGTGCACAATGACTTTACCATGATAGCCTAACAAATACAGAAAAGCAGACGATACTGTCAAGTTCTTTGGAAAATTCGGCCGGCCGAAAACAATGAAACATCTTCCACTCCACAGTAAATCGGCTACACTCTGAAGACAGCAGCACCTCATACCCGGAGGCGAAGATCATGACTCAGAACAGTAAAGTTGCCGTCGTAACCGGCGGCGCCCAGGGCATTGGAAAAGCCATCGTCAAAGCATTCCTGGAAAAGGGCTGGGCGACAGTAGTTGCGGACTCGGATCGGGAAGCCGGCGAAGAAACTTCACGGGAGCTCGCTTCTCTCGGCACTGTCGTATTCATCGAGACGGATGTTTCAATGGAAGAACAGGTTGAACACCTTTTCCAGCAGACCATGCGTCATTTCGGCAGAATTGACGCTCTCATCAACAACGCCGGCATCTCGCACAACAAAGCTTTGGAATATCTCACCCTGGAGGAGTGGAACAGGGTTCTCGGAGTAAACCTCACCGGAACATTTCTCTGTGCGAAACATGCCTCTCCCCACTTGAAAAACACCGGCGGATCGATCATCAACATCGCCTCCACGCGGGCCTTTATGTCGGAAGCCTGCACGGAAGCCTATTCAGCCTCAAAAGGAGGCGTCGTGGCGCTTAGCCATGCACTGGCAGTGAGTCTTGGCCCCGGCATTCGGGTCAACTGCATCAGTCCGGGCTGGATCGAAACCGGCCCCTGGAAGAAAAAGAGCCGGAGAACCACCGCCGTTCTTTCAGAAGAAGATCACCTGCAACATCCCGCCGGCCGGGTTGGAGTTCCGGAGGATATTTCTTCTCTCGTACTCTATCTGGTAGCATGCGAAGCCTCATTCCTGACCGGATCAAACATTATCGCAGACGGAGGAATGACGCGAAAGATGATCTATTCCTGACATATCTGACGCACTGCACAGCCCGGCTGCCGGCGCCGTTGCACCATCCGTGTATCCGGTAAAAAATGATATGACTTTCTGAAAAACAAGAGACTCTTTGACAGCGAAGACGGTTATGGTAGACTGATTCTCATTAGTCTTTTTTTCGCTGCGGCCGGCAGGTTTTCAGGTCAAGTATCACTTCACACAATCCTGGGAGGGAAATAAAATGCTGAAAGAGTTCAAAGAATTCGCAATGCGCGGGAACGTAGTCGACATGGCGGTAGGTATCATCATCGGCGCCGCTTTTGGGAAAATCATTACCTCGTTCGTATCAGACATCCTGATGCCACCCATCGGGCTTTTGCTCGGCAAGGTAAATTTTTCCAATCTATTCATCGACCTGTCCGGCCAAAATTTCGCCACACTTGAAGAGGCAACAAAGGCAGGAGCCGCAACGATCAACTATGGTCTCTTTATCAATACCATACTTGACTTCGTGATCGTTGCCATCGCCATCTTCCTCGTAATCCGGCAGATCAATCGTTTCAAAAGGGAACCGGAGGCAGTAGCAGCCGCCCCCGACACGAAAGAGTGCCCGTTCTGCCTTTCCGCTGTTCCGTTGAAAGCAGTACGCTGCCCCCACTGCACCTCGGAACTGAAATAAACACAGGTAGACAGAAAGAGCGGCTCACCGGGTGAGCCGCTCTTTCCTCCGGCCGGAATATTGATTCAGAAAGTGTCTTGCTTATTCGCTATAATCGTTAAAGCCTTCGTCCAGTTGAACCCCGGTGCAGTCAACCGCAACACCGACGATCCCCCCTTCAAGCCCCTCAACATCTTCCCCCCAATAGATATGTGTCGCGCCCATTTCTTTTGCCTTTTTGGCAGTGTCATACTTAAAGGAGCCTAATGCCGCGGGCGGCCCCCACATCCGGTACCCGGCCGGCCCAGGGAATTTCGCCACCTTGCGGCAGTCTTTGACTGTCCTGGGGCTTGTTTGCTTGAGCGGGAATGGCCCCTTGGTGCTGAAAGCGGAACAACCTGCCAGTCCAAGCAAGGGAATAATAAGTAGAAGTCTTTTCATAGATCCTCCGGAAGACAGGATAAACCTCTGAGAAGAGGCGCTGTGTCACCTAGGTAGTATCCATCAGGAATTTCCGGATGGATACTGGGTAGCTGTGCGGGCCGATAGTAGCAGATTCTTCAGTGAAAGGCCCGAAAAAAAGCCGCGGAGAGAAGCCCTCGCTCCCCGCCTCAACCCGGAAACGCAGCTGGAACAGGAAATGGAAAAGGACGGATAACCGCATACCGGCTACACGCCCTTTTCTAGACACACAGTTACACGATAAAACGCCAAGCAGTTATGGGGCAGTAATTTCTTCTTTTTTGGTCTTTAGCTTCTTTACCAGTTCAGCATATCCTTGATTGCTGATAATCTTGTTGAATTGACTACGGTAGTTGGAAACAAGACTGACCCCTTCGATTACCACGTCGTAGACCATCCAGCGCCCCCCTTCCTTCAGGAGCCGATAATCAAGGGTATATTCATCCCGTTTGGCGGTGACGACCCTCGATTTGACCTCGGCATAGTCGCCATCCACGGTTTCCTTGTCGTAGAGGATCTTTTCATCGCGATACGATTCAATCTTATTGGCATAGGAGTTTTCCAGAAGAGTGGCAAAGAGTCCCACAAACTCCTTCTGCTCCGCATTGCTTCTCTTTTTCCAATGTACTCCCAGCGAACGTTTCGCCATTTCCCCATAATCGAAGATCTGGCCGATCGTGCTTTTCAGAGCGGCTCTCCTTTTCGCTTCATTCTGGGGTTTCTTGAGGTTGGCGTCGGCGACAATCGAAACAACCTGATCAACCGTTTGCTTCACATCGCCGGTAACCGAGGCCCAGGCTGAAGCAGTGGCGAAAGCGACCGCAAACATCAGCATCATGCCGATAGATAGATAGTGTTTCATAGTCCGGAATCTCCCTTGTTATTTTACTTTACCAGCGGGGCTTCGCCCACCGCATAGTCCAAGTTTGCCAAGGACATCTTATAATTATAGATGGAACGGAAATAATCCGAGCGCATCGTGGCATAACTCTGCAAAGAGTCGAAGATCTCCTTAGCCGGGCCAATGCCGATGTCGAAATTGGCGCTTGCGGCAACTGCCCACTTCTTGGCATTACTGTATGCATCCCGGTTTGCGGCAATGCTCTTTTCCGCCTCCTGTCGCTCCAGGAATGCCTTGCGAATCTGGAGCGGAATATTCGCATTTGCGTAGTCGTTGGTGCTCATCAGGCGATTGTACTGGGCCTGTTCCTGGGCAACCTTGGCCGAAGTAATCCCGAAATCGATTTTCCACCTGAGCCCCAAGGCTATCCCGGCCCAGAGATGATTGAACTCGTCAGGAACCCAGGGATTGGTTACCCGGTCACGGTCGGGAGAATAAGCGCCGGAGAGATACCCGCCGAGAAACAAGTCGGGGTAATAATCCGCCTTGGCCGCCTTCACCAGAGCTGCGCGGGCCTGAAGCCCCTCTTTCAATTGCCTGTACTCGGGCCGCTTAAGTTTTGCCGCTTCAAGATAAGAGGAAAGGTCCGCCCCAGTCATATTTTCATCAGGGGTAAGACGTGGCGTGGCGATATCGAAAACCGCATCAGCCGGCAGCCCCATCTGGGCGCGAAGGGCCTCAAGAGCGAGAGATTCCCCCTTTTGGGCTTCTTCGGTATACTTGCGAACCGTGCCGGAAAAAGCATCCAGCTTGTAGATATCGAGTGCATCGACATTGTCCGAGCCTTTATCGAGAAGCGTCCGGGCCTTTTCCCGCGCCTTACTCAGCAATTCCCCCACCTCCGAGACCAGCGCCTTGAGTTCCCGGGCCAGCAGGAGGCCATAGTAGTACTCCTTGACCTTGAGGGTAATCTCGTTTGCTTTCTGCGCTTTTTTCGCCCGATCCACTTCGATCCCGTGGGTAGCCGCACTCATCCGTTCGCTGATCTTGCCGAAGGTATAGAGCGGTTGGACAAGCGTTGCATCACCCCGGGCAAAGAATGTCAGGCCATGAAGATGATCGATGCGATCCGAAGAGGTGACCTGGTTCCCGCGAGCCTTGGATATCGGGCCCAAGAGCCCGAGAAACTCGATCTGCGGATAGCGGTGCGCTTTGGCCTCATTCAGCTTCGCCTCGGCCAGTTCGATGTCGGCACGGGTTTCACCAAGTTCGGGAGAGGAAGTCAGCGCCCTGCGGATGCAGTCGTCGAGGCCAAGAACGAGTGTTCCTTGCGGCATCTCGGCGGCACAGAGCGGTGCGGCAAGGAGCAGAAGCAACGCCAGCTGGCTGGCCATGGTTCGAAAACAGTATCTCATATGATTTCCTCCCTGTCAGTCCACGGAACCGTGGATATATTTGCTGATCAAACTCTCGAAATCGATGGAAGCTTCGGTCTCCCGGATCCGCCCCCCGTTGCGCAGCAGCCTGTCGGAACCTCCAGGTTTAAGCTGGACAAATTTATCACCGATGATTCCCCGGGTGCGAACAGAGGCAATCACGTCGTCCTGTAATTCAATTCCGGAATTGATGCGGAGATTGACCCGTGCCGAATATCCGTCTATCGGATCAAGAGCAATCCGGTCCACCCTCCCCACCTCAACGCCCGCAATCTCCACGGAAGCACCCTGCCTGAGGCCCGAGACCGAATCGAAGTTTGCAGTCACCCCATAGGAGTCTCCCCCGAACAGCTCCATCTTCCCCAGTTTTATGGAAAGATATCCCAGACAGACAATTCCCAACAACACGAATATTCCGACAGAAATTTCCAAAGTCGCCTTTTTCATGATTCACCCGTATCCGTATATATTTCCACAAAACCTGGTTTCAAAGAAACTGCAGAGGCCCTTCCAGCTCTCCCTGAATGAACTGACGTACCGCCGGGTCTTCGGAAGCCCGGATTTCTTCGGGCGTCCCGTGAAAAAGTATCTTTCCCTGGTAGAGCATTGCCACGTAATCACAGACTTCGAAGATTGCCGGAACTTCGTGCGTGACGATTACCGCCGTAAAACCGAATTGGGCATGGGTATCCAGAATCAGCCGGTGCATGGCATTGCAGATGATCGGATCGAGCCCGGTGGTCGGTTCATCGAAGAGGATGATGGCCGGGTTCAAAAGCAACGCCCTGGCCAACCCGACCCGCTTCTTCATGCCTCCGGAAATCTGGTCGGGATACTTGTCGTCAACGCTGTGCAGGCCAACGTGCTCCAAAGCCAGATGCACGCGGTCACGGATCTCCTGCCGTGAAAGGCGGGTTTTTTCTTCCAGCGGAAAGGCAACATTCTCGAAGACCGTCATGGAGTCAAACAGGGCGGCATTCTGGAAGAGCACGCCGAATCTTTCACGCACCCTGTTCAGGTCGCCTCTGCCCATTGGCACGATATTCTCGCCATCCACCAGTACCTGCCCGCTGTCCGGCTTCAAGAGACCGATCATATGTTTCAGCAGGACGCTCTTGCCGCCGCCGCTCGGTCCGATTATCGCGGTAATCTTGCCGCTGGGAACATCCAGGTCAAGATTGTCCAGCACCACTTGATGGCCAAAGGCTTTATTGACCTTTCTCAATGCAATCATTCCTACTCCCTGAAAAATCTCTGTTCGGGGCTGCTACAGAAGTATCGAGGTCAGGAAATAATCCCAGACCAGAACCAGGACCGATGACATGACCACCGCCGCAGTTGTCGAGCGTGAGACTCCCTCGGCACCGCGGGTCGTATAGTACCCTTTGTAGCAGCAAATCCAGGAAATGATCAAACCAAAGGACAGGGACTTCATCATTCCCGAATAGACGTCTTTCCACTCCACGCTCTTCTGCATCTCGTGAAAATAGGCGCCAGGGTTAACACCCATGAGCTTGACCCCGACCAGGTACCCGCCAAAGATACCAACCATATCGAAGATGGCACAGAGGAGCGGAACGGCAATCAGCGCAGCGATAATTTTCGGCGAGACGAGATACTTGAATGGCTCCAAGGCCATGGTCTCCAGGGCATCGATCTGTTCGGTAATGCGCATGATACCGATTTCTGCGGTAATGGCACTTCCGGCCCGTCCGGTAACCATGAGTGCCGTCAGAACGGGACCCAGTTCGCGGATCAGAGAGAGCGCGACAACCGAGCCGAGCATTCCTTCGGAGCCGAATTTCGTCAGGGTGTAATAGCCCTGAAGCCCGAGGACCATGCCGGTAAAGGCCGCGGTGAGAAAGATGACAAAAAAGGACTTGGCACCGATAAAGTTGATTTGTTTCAGAATGTGAACAGGCCGGCCCGGGAAGCGGACAATCCTATACAGCGCATAGATAATAAACAGCAGCATGCGACCCATTTCCCGCAATAGAGAAAGAACATATTCACCGAGATTCTGCATAGCAGTCAGCATAGGCACCCCTGCAAGAATGATCATGATTGGAAAGTATAGGGGAGCTTTGCCAAATGTAAAGCCGATAGATTCAATTATATTAATACTCAAGGAGAGGTGCACGAAAGGCGAAAATTTTGATTGCTCTCCTGCGCGTCAGGGGGCGAAACGTACCCCAGGCAGGAACAGGTATACCGGTACGCTAGGATTTCTTCCCCAAGTCGCGGATCTTACCGCCGGGAAGAACACGAAAGACATGGGAACGCCAGACAACACGGTTCCCAAGAAAGGAAAATGCCCAGGTAAAAAAGGCCAGGATGTCGCGCAGCGGCAGGAGCCAAAGGTAGCGGGGAAATATGTTGTCACGAACGAACATGCGGCTGAAGAGCAATCCGCACCAGAGGCGCGAAAGTCCCAGCAGGGAGAAGGCTAACCAACCGGAAGAAGAAAAGCCGCTCAGAAAAAGTGCCAGGAATGCCGCTGGCACCGGCAGAGTGATTCCGGAAGCCAGATAACCTGCGGGGCGGCTCGCACGCATGGTGCGCGCCCAGCGCAGTTGGCGGGAGAGAACCCCCCGCAGACTCTCACTCTTCATGACACTTTCGACGAAATACCCGGAAAGTTCGAGGCGATACCCGGCACGATGGACCATATTGCCAAGCTGGTAATCATCTGCCAGGTAGTCAACCAGTGCAGGGAAACCGCCGATCTTTTCCAGGGCTTCGCGGCGAACCGCCATGGAGGCTCCGAGGGCGAAGCTGAGTCCCTCCAGGCAGAGAGCCGCCATGACATTGGGAATCATCTCCGAGGTAAAACCCATTGCCTCAAGTGCGGTCGGCACATTCGGAATGCGCGGACTCCGGTACAGAGAGGTAACAAGTCCCACAGCAGGGTCGTAAAAAGGGGCCGCGACCTCCCGCAGATACCGGGGACCGACCCTGATGTCACTGTCGCAAACTATCAGCAGGTCGTACTTCGCCTGCGAAAAGGCATGGATCAGATTACAGACCTTGTAGTTGGGCCCATAAATCCGGTCGTCAACCACCAGCTCGATATCAATTTCAGGGTATGCCGCGATGAGCTGCTTGATTACCGGAATAACCGGGTCTTCCGCCAAAGCAACGGCAAAGACAATTTGGTAGAGGGGATATTCCTGCACACAGAAGGAGGAAAAGTTCTCAAAACTCTCCGCATCCACACCTTTAACCGGTTTGAGGATCGTCACCGGAGGGTGACAGCCAGTATCGTTTACTCTCCGGGAGAAGAATTTCCGGGCGCAAACAAGGGTAATCAACCCGTAGCAAAGGGCTGGAGCGATACACAAAAAAGGAATTATTTTGAACCACATGGCGTAACCTGTCACTCTTTCTCAATGGCGGGCAGCGGCAATCACTTTCCCGGAGGGACTTTCCCCACAATGACAACATAGGGTGCCGAATCCGAGCGATTCAGCTGACGGCTCTTCCAGACGTTGAATTCCCGGGAAGAAAGACCGCTCGCCCAGGCTTCAACACAGGCAGCCTCCTCATCGCCACCCTGATGGCCGGTATAAATCGCCAGCACCACCATTCCTCCCGGCAGGAGAAGCCGCACTGATTGATCAAGGGCCAAAAGGGTCGTGTCGGGACGCGTCACCAGCCCGGCTCTGTCGCCCGGCAGATACCCCAGATTGAACACTACCGCCCGCACCGGTTCTCGAACATACGAAGCAAGACTCTCGTGGCCGGCATGCACCAGGTTGACCCACGGCGAACAACCTGCCGAACGGAGACGTTCGGCGGTTTCGGCAAGGGCCTCTTCCTGGACATCAAAGGCCCAGACTTCTCCACAACTGCCCACCAGTCCGGCCAGAAAAAGCGTATCCTGGCCTCGGCCGCAGGTAGCGTCGATCACCCGGTCGCCCGGTCGAATCACCCGCCGGAGAAAAAAATGGGAAAATCCCACGGCACCGCCAAGGCCCTCAGTTCTCACTGATCACTTCCCTTCCGGCCGGCTGCGTTTCTCGCCGAATAGGGCCAAAACCGCCGGAAGGGTTATAATAAAGGCAATTTGGCAGGCTACCATGCCCAAGGTCATGATTGCACCGATGCTGAAAACACCCTGATGACTGGCAACCATCAGCGCGCCAAAGCTGATCATGATCGTCAGGGTATTGTAGAAAACCCCGCGACCGGTACTGCTGACAACGACCTCATAGCCGGTTTCCCCTTCGCGCCGGAAGCGGTTGATTATATAAATACCGGAGTCAACAGCTATCCCCAGGACCAGGGGCATGACAATAATATTGGCGGAATTGAAGTTAATGCCGAAAAACCACATGCCGCTCACCATGAACAACACACCCACGATCAGGGGAACAAGACCAATCAATGCATAACGCAGACTGCGGAAAGTAATCAGCAGAATCAACACAATTGCCAGGAAAGCATAGAGAAATGCCCCGCGGTATGAATCGCGCATAATGGTCATGGATTCGTACACCATCACCGGTTCTCCGGTTGCATTCGGCTCGACCTTGCGCACATCATTCAGGAAAGCCTCGAGTGGCTCCCGGTCGAAGATTTCCTTTTTCGGCGCAATCTGCAGGAGGTATTTACCGGTTGATCCGACAAAGCGTTTCCGCAACTCTTCCGGAATGTCGGCGGCCGTCACAGGAGCCGCATTGAGTGAATTTTTCAGGGCTTGGATCTTCTCCGGGAAATCCGCCAGCAGGTTTCCCTGGAAGTCACGCAGCATCCCGAGTGCATTGCGGTCCTTTTCCTTTTCCAGCCCGGCGAAAAATTTGTCGAGTATGACAAGGAACCCGGCAGCAGGCTTGGCCTGGGGAAGCTGTTCCCGCTCCAGTCTCTGGACAAAGCGCTCAACCGTTTCGCGAAATTTTTCAAAGACCGCGGGGAGCTCCATCACCTGCAGGTCCTCCTCGTACGGTTCCGCCTTGATATCGGCCAACTGTGAGCGAAGATCCGCCAACAGGGCAAGCTTGCGCTCCTGGTCCTCGGGAATGAACGAGGCGACGCTCACCACGTGATCAACGGAGGGCAGCGCCTCCAGGGCCTTCGACCGGGACGCGGCCTCTTCCGGTGAACGGGCCATGGCAACGGCAAAATACCCTGAATTTTCGGAACTCCTCATCAGTTTGTAGGCATAGGTGACCGACTCCAGTCCCTTGGCCTGAAGGTTCATCAGGTTATAATCGAACAGCACCCGGGAGAGCGGATAAAGCGAGAGGAGGCAGAGCAGGATGGACGCGGCCAGAACCAGGCGCGGGTAGCCAAAGAGCAATTTTTTAATAATGCTCCGGATAGCCGAGGAATTTGCTGTTTCTGGTACCGTAGTGGAAAGTTTTTCCGCAACAACCTTGCGATTCTTTTTTCCATATTTGATCGGAATCATCAGCATCGCCGGCAGCACGGTAAAAGTTACCAGCACACAGATGACGATGCCGATGGCAGCGATAATCCCCAGTTCCGCAACGCCCTTGAAATCGGTGAAGGCAAAGGTGAGAAATGCCGCCGCAACTGTCGCCGCGGCCATGACAATTGCCCAGATATTCCTGAGCAGGGCGATTTTCAGACTTTCAAGCCGCTGGTGTCCTTTGGCCAGCTCTTCCTGGTAGCGCAATACGATCTGAATCCCGTATTCTATGCCAATTCCGATCAGCATTACGGCGAAGACCATCGAGAGAATATTGAGATGACCTACAACCAGGGTTGCCATACCGAAAGAAAGAGCAATGGCAACCAGGAGTGAAACCATGGCGGCAAAGGCATTGCCGACCCCCCGGAAGGCAAAAAGCAGCAGGATAACCGTCAAGACCAGGGAAAGTATCGTTGCCAGGGAAATATCACGCTGACTGGTGGCCATTTCTTCATATTCGAGAACCGGCACACCGGTAAGACCGGCCGTTACCCCGGCAAACGAAGGATCAGCCGAAACTGCCTTTATCTCCGCCCTGACAGCAGCAATGGCTTTTTCGGCCGGAACGAAGCTGCCACTATCCTTCACCGGAAGAATGGTAATTATCTGCTGACGAGCCGCCTTAATCAGGGCAGACTCCTGCCCGTTGCTGCCCGAGCCAAGAAAAAAGCTTTCCAGAGAAAAGGCCGACCCACCCGGCTTGGAAAACTGCTCAAAGCCGGTTCCAAGTTTGTCCAGCATGAAGGTCAGGCTCGCCAGCTGCTCCTGCGCGCCGGGAGCTCCCGGCGGGGTTGCCAGATAAGATTCCATCTGGGCGGTCAGTGTAGTGAACAGGGTTTGCACCGAGGGAGAAGCGGACAACTCCTTCAGGACCGGTTTTGCTTTCACCAGATTATCGCGCAGGGCCACCAGATCTTCATATGGCATGAACAGCAGGCCGTTCTTTTCGAAAAACGGCAGGCCGTTGGGATAAAAAACTTCTCGAAAAACATCCTGTTTCTTCAGAAGCCTTCCGTAGAGTTCCTTGCCGAACCGGCTGGCTTTTCCCGGGTCTTCACTTTCAACCACTACAACGATGTCTTCCTGATCGCCAAACTCCTGCCGGTATTCCCGGTAGTCACGATGAAATTGACTGGTTTTCGGCATCAGATCATCCCGGCCGGTCAGGAACTGCAGGTTCGTGCGGGTATAAACGATCGAAACTGCGGAAAGAATCAGGGCAATAACGACTACGATCAGGGGAAACCTGGCGATTATACTGAAAAAGGTCCGGTCCTTCTCTGTTACGTTTCGCATAAATGTTTCCATCCTCCTCTTGAGAAAAAGCGGTTTGAGGGTAGCATAGGACCTGCCTGAAATCAACCACGCCTACGGCCCGCCATCAGTTCACACCGGACTGATTTCATTACAAAAACATATCAAACTTGATAAATTGTTTTTGAAAATGAGTATACCTTTTCGTGAAAATATGGTAGAAGTTTTCAGTTATTTACAATAATGCCTAACTATGTCCCATGAAAATATGGTGACTTTCCAAGGTTTTCAATGGAGCAAATTGGAATGAAACCCTGTAAATACCCCATATCTAATGCATTAACCTCCTTTAACGGGATAGCTGCGGAGAACCCCGAAAAGGAAAATTCAAAGATCAGCGCCAAAGTTCACCACCTGCCGGCCTCCATCTGGAAAAAAAGAGCATTGGAAAACACAACTCCTCTCGATGTTGCCATCCAGAGAAGTTGTGACTTTTTCTTCCGCGAACAACTTCCTGAAGGGTACTGGTGGGCTGAACTCGAGTCCAATGTAACCATTTCCGCCGAGTATCTCATGCTGTTCCACTTTCTCGGTATGGTGGACAAGGAGCGGGAAAGAAAGCTCGCAAATTACATTCTCAGCAAACAGACCGCAGAAGGGTACTGGAGCATTTATTATCAAGGCCCCGGAGACCTATCCACGACCATTGAGGCGTATTTTGCCCTGAAGCTCGCCGGTTACCCGGCCGACCATCCGGCCATGGAAAAGGCGCGCGCATTCATCCTGAAAAAAGGCGGCATCATCAAGGCCCGGGTCTTTACGAAGATTTTTCTGGCCCTCTTTGGCGAATTCGCCTGGTTTGGCGTCCCTTCAATGCCCATTGAGCTTTCGCTCCTGCCAAAATGGGCCTACCTGAACATGTACGAATTTTCCAGCTGGTCCCGGGCGACCATCGTGCCGCTCTCCATCGTCATGGCGACCCGGCCGGTCCGCAAGCTGCCGCCGTGGGCCCGGGTACAGGAACTGTATGTTCGTCCGCCACGCCCGACGGACTACACTTTTACCAAGGAAGAGGGAATCCTGACCTGGAAAAACATCTTCATCGGCGTTGATCACCTGCTGAAAATCTATGAGCGGAGCCCGATCAGGCCCTTTATGAAAAAGGCCATGTCGCTTTCCGAAAAATGGGTTCTCGACCACCAGGAACCGAGTGGCGACTGGGGAGGAATCCAGCCGGCGATGCTCAATTCTATCCTGGCACTCAACTGCCTCGGCTACTCGAATGATCACCCAGCCGTGCAAAAGGGCCTCGACGCCCTTGCCAATTTTGGCATCGAAAGCGACGATAATATCGTCCTCCAGTCATGCATCTCCCCGGTCTGGGACACCGCGTTGGCCCTGAAGGGACTCATCGACGCCGGGGTGCCGACAGACCATCCCGCCCTGGTAAAGGCCACACAATGGCTGCTCGACCGGGAAGTGCGCAAACCGGGTGACTGGAAAGTTAAATCTCCTGAGCTGGAACCGGGAGGCTGGGCATTCGAATTTCTTAATGACTGGTATCCGGACGTTGACGATTCGGGTATCGTCATGATGGCCATAAAAAATGTCAAGCTCAAGGATTCCAAAAGCAAGGACGACGCCATCGAACGCGGCATACGCTGGTGTCTCGGCATGCAGAGCAAAAACGGCGGCTGGGGGGCCTTTGACAAGGACAATACCAAACATATCCTCAACAAAATCCCCTTTGCCGACCTCGAAGCCCTGATCGACCCGCCAACCGCGGATCTGACCGGCAGAATGCTGGAACTCATGGGTACATTCGGCTACCCGAAAGATTTCCCCGCGGCTGTGCGGGCTCTTGAATTCATCAAAAAATCCCAGGAACCGGACGGGCCTTGGTGGGGCCGCTGGGGAGTTAACTATATTTACGGTTCCTGGTCTGTCTTATGCGGGCTCCAGGCAATTGGAGAAGACCCGGCGCAACCCTATATCCAGAAAGCCGTAACCTGGCTGAAAGCAAAACAGAATTCCGACGGCGGCTGGGGTGAGACATGCGAGTCTTATCATGATAAAGACCTTGCCGGGGTCGGAGAAAGCACACCGTCCCAGACTGCGTGGGCGCTTCTTGCCCTGATGGCTTCAGGTGAACGAAAATCGGACACCATTTCCCGGGGTATCAATTACCTTATTCAGACCCAGCAACCGGATGGAACCTGGAATGAAGACCAGTTCACCGGAACCGGCTTTCCCAAGTATTTCATGATCAAGTACCATATCTACCGAAACTGCTTCCCGCTCATGGCACTGGGGCAGTACCGTGGTCTTCTGGAAGATATCGACTAAATTGAAGACATCCGCTGCCTGATACCGCCTCGCGGTTCGGGCGCTACAGATTAATGATTGTCACTATGAAAAAAGTATTTGTTACCGGAGCTACCGGCTTTATCGGGGCAAGCCTGGTGCGGGAGCTGATCGAGAAAGGATGTGAAGTAAGAACCCTCGTCAGACCAGGATCGGACCGGAGAAACCTTGCAGGACTTGATATCGAGTTTTGGGAAGGTGACCTTCGTGACAAGAACTCCCTGATCAGCGGACTTGCCGGTTGCGACACACTCTTTCATGCCGCGGCGGATTACCGTCTGTGGACCCGTGATCCCGCAGCCATGTATGCCATCAATGTGGAAGGAACGCGTACGATCCTGCAGGCCGCACTTACCAGAAACCTCGACAAGGTCGTCTACACCAGCAGTGTCGGCACACTCGGTAATCCGGGCAATGGAACTTCCGGAACTGAAGAGACACCCGTTTCCTTTGACGACATGGTTGGTCACTACAAGAAAAGCAAGTTCCTTGCCGAACAGGTTGCCGAAAGCTTCCTCGGTCAGGGTCTGCCACTGGTCATCGTAAACCCATCGACTCCCGTCGGACCGCTTGACATCAAGCCGACGCCAACCGGCAAAATTATCGTCGATTTCCTCAACCGGAAGATGCCGGCCTACCTGGACACCGGCCTCAATCTCATTGATGTGCGGGATTGCGCTAAAGGACATATCCTTGCCGCCATGCACGGGCGTATCGGCGAAAAGTATATCCTCGGCAACGAAAACCTGACGCTGAATTCCATTTTCACCCTTTTGGAGGAAATTTCCGGGTTACCGGCGCCAAGGGTGAAACTTCCCTACACTCCCATTCTCCTTGCGGCATACATCAATGAAGGGATCTCCAAACTTACCCGAAGAGAGCCGCTCATCCCACTGGCCGGCGTGCAAATGGCAGGCAAACACATGTTTTTCGACTCCTCGAAGGCGATAGCCGAACTCGGCCTGCCCCAGCATCCGGTCAAAAAAGCCCTGCAAAGTGCCGTAGACTGGTTCCGGGCAGAGGGATACGCCCGCTAGCAGCAGGAATCCGCTCTTTCTCGCACTCGCTCGGACCAGCAACTGCTAGACGTAGGGCAGCTTTCTTAGTACAATCGAATACGTTATTTATCCAACACCTCTAACCTGAATCGCAGCGGGAGTCTTTCATGTACCCACTCCTCGATAAAATTAACAGCCCTGCGGATCTGAAACTTCTCAACACGGAAGAACTCGCAGCGCTGGCCGCAGAAATTCGTGGATTTCTTTTACAAACCGTGTCTTGCACAGGCGGGCATATTGCGTCAAATTTCGGTTGCGTGGAACTTACCCTTGCCCTCCATTACTGTTTCGAATCGCCGCAAGACAAGATTATCTGGGATGTCGGCCATCAGGCATACACGCACAAGATCCTTACCGGACGGCGAGATGTCTTTCACACCCAGCGTCAATACAAAGGAATCAGCGGTTTTCCAAAGCGCTCCGAATCTCCTCACGACGCCTTTGGAGCAGGCCATTCGTCGACCTCAATTTCGGCTGGACTCGGCATGGCAACGGCAAACAGCCTTCTTGCACGAAAAAGCAAGGTGATTTCTGTCATTGGAGATGGCTCATTGACGGGAGGTCTCGCTTTTGAAGGGCTGAATCAAGCCGGACACCTGGGGAAAAACCTCATCGTTATTCTGAACGACAACGACATGTCGATTTCGAAAAATGTCGGCGCTTTTGCTTCCTTCGTTTCCCGGAAATTGACCGGAAAGTATTTTCGGGATTTGAAAAAGGAAATGCAGTCGCTCCTGAAATCGATCCCTGCAATCGGGTCCAACATCCTTCATTTTGCCAAAAAAGCAGAAAATTCCCTCAAAGGTTTCCTCACTCCGGGAACTCTTTTCGAAGCTCTCGGCTTCGATTATGTGGGGCCCATCAATGGCCATGATCTTCCGCAACTGATTGATGTCCTGCGCAATTGCCAGAATGTCGAAGGACCAATCCTGATCCACGTCATGACGAAAAAAGGAAATGGTTATCTGCCTGCAGAGAAGGACCCGGATATTTTTCACGGCATCGGCCCTTTCAACATAGAGACCGGTACGCTCAAAGCAAAGCCGGGCGGCGCAAAGTCATATACCGCTGTTTTCGGCCAGACTATGGTTCGGCTTGCCGAGGAGGATGAAAAAATTGTTGCCATCACCGCGGCGATGCCGGATGGCACCGGCCTTTCTTCGTTTGCCCACACTTTTCCGGAACGCTTTTTTGACGTGGGTATCGCCGAGCAGCACGCCCTGACCTTCGCGGCAGGTCTGGCTGCCGACGGTTTTCGTCCGGTTGCCGCAATCTACTCGACATTTGCCCAAAGAGCCTATGATCAGGTATTCCACGACATCTGCCTCCAGAAGCTTCCGGTGACCCTGGCGCTTGATCGCGGCGGCCTGGTGGGTGACGACGGTCCTACGCACCACGGGGTTTTCGATATCTCGTTTCTGCGGCATTTTCCCGAAATGACCGTCATGGCGCCGAAAGACGAGAACGAGTTGCAGCATATGCTCAAGACGGCAGTATATTCCAACCGGCCGATTTCTCTCAGATACCCACGCGGCGCGGGCTACGGCGTCACCATGGACCTGAGTCCCGTTGCACTTGAGATCGGCAAAGGTGAAATTCTGGCCGAGGGAGACGATCTGGCAATCATTGCCATCGGTTCCACCGTTTATCCGGCCCTTGACGCCGCAAAACTGCTCACCGAACGCGGGATCAAGGCGACGGTCGTAAACGCCCGCTTCGTGAAGCCGCTCGACCAGGACTTGATCCTCAAGGTTGCACGCCGTACGGGTGTCCTGGTGACAGTCGAGGAAAACGCCCTGGCGGGCGGATTCGGGGGCGCAATTCTTGAGCTCCTGGAATCAGAAGGTATCACCGGTATCAAGGTAAAAAGAATCGGCATCCCCGATTATTTCATCGAGCAAGGCAGCCAGTCTCAACTGCGCAAAGATCTTTCGCTCGACGCACACGGCATTGCCGCTACGGCAGGTTCACTCCTTTCCGGGAAGGAAAGGCCTGCCCACCCATTCGTCCGAGTCAAATAATACCAATTCCAGATAATGGAAGATCTCAAGGCGGCGAGACGAACTGAAGAGTACGTTAAGCAACCGAAGACGAGCCAGGCCTTGATATGGAATTGGAATAACTCCTCTATCTCGCTGTCACCACACTTGAAGCATTGGCACATCCCTTCCTCGCTGGCTGTCGATCTACATCGGCATCAGCAATGGCCCGAGGATCTGCCGATTCTGACAAGAAGACAGAGGGACTGAGTACAAAAGAACTACCATGGTTGAAAGGAACAGTCATCAATGCGTTTCCCTCTTAAGTTGAATGTAGATCTCACAAAATATATCTTCTCCAACAGAATGAGAAAAATTGAGAAATTCCCGCTTGTTCTTATGCTGGAACCAACGCATCTCTGCAACCTCGCCTGCTCCGGATGTGGCCGTATCCGTGAATACGCGGAGACACTCTCAGAAGAGATGTCGCTTGAGGACTGTCTGCAATCCGTTGACGAATGTCCGGCCCCGGTGGTCACCATCACCGGCGGTGAGCCGTTTCTCTATACGCACATTCATGAACTTATCGCGGGTGTTCTGGCGCGGGGCAAACACATCTATCTCTGCACAAATGGGATTTTGCTGGAAGAGGCCCTGGACAATATGCAGCCCCACCCCAATTTCACCATCAATGTGCACATGGATGGACTGGAAACAACCCACGACCGTATTCTGGAACAAAAGGGTGCTTTCACGACAGCAATCTCCGCGATCCGCAAGGCAAAGCAGCTTGGTTTCCGCCTCTGTACCAACACGACGATCTTCAAGGAAACCGACCTGAAAGAGATCGATGAGCTATTCACCACCCTCTCCATCATCGGGGTGGACGGTTTTCTCGTCGCGCCCGGCTTCGGCTACGAAGCTGTTGGAGAAAAGTTGTTCCTGGAGCGCCGTGATATCGAGCGCAAGTTTCGTGATGTTTTCGAGATGAGCAAGCGCCATCGTTTCCTTTCAACACCCATGTATTTGCGTTTTCTAATGGGAGAGAAGCAGCTGGAATGCACGCCGTGGGGCAACCCGACGCGCAATACCCAGGGTTGGAAAGCGCCTTGTTACCTGATCACCGATGCCCACTACCCCACTTTCAAGGAAATGATGGAAAAGACCGCATGGGAAAAATATGGGGTCGGCAAAGACGAGCGCTGTGCCCAATGCATGATGCACTGCGGCTTCGAACCTTCCGTGGTCCGGGAAATGGGCAAGGATTGGCGGGATATGTGGGAAATGATCGTCTGGAACCTTTCGTAGAAAGTCCAGTTCTTCTTACGGCAAAAACAAAAAAACGGTCCCAGCGTATGTAGGGACCGTTTTTTTGTTTTACGCAAGAATTCCCCCTTTTGCCAGTGAAAGGAAATTTCTGTAGGGAATTCTAGCGAGAGTTCCCAACCCCGACCCGATCGCACATTTTTGCGAGAGGACAACGGGAGCATTTCGGCGAGACCGGCGTGCAAAGATTCTGGCCGAAGGTCACGAGAAGATCGTTGATTCTTAGCCAATAGCGCCGGGGAAGTTTTCTCCGCAATGCAAATTCGGTCTCTGCAGGGGTTTTGGTGGCTACATACCCCCAGCGATTGCAAATTCGGTGCACATGCGTATCAACACAGATGCCCTGTTTGCCGAAACCGAGTGTTATCACCAGATTGGCAGTTTTCCGCCCAACCCCCTTCAGTTTCAGCAATTCGTCGAGATCGTCGGGCACTCTCCCCTGATAGCTGTCGAGGAGGATTCTGCAGATGCTCAGGATGGTCTCACTCTTGGTGCGGAAAAATCCGACCGGGTAGATCACTCGCTCAATTTCTTCCAGCGGTAGTTCCACCATTTTCTCCGGAGTATCCGCCAGTGAAAAAAGTCTCGTCGAAGCAGGTCCGGTTGTACGATCTTGGGTCCGCAAGGAAAGGATACAAGAAATAAGCACCTTGAACGGATCTCCTTCGCGTTGCGATACTATGGTAACGGCAGGGGTCTGCCAGTTGCGAACCGCATCAGTCAGTATTTCCATTGCTTCATGAATCTGTTTTGGCTTCATACCACCCCCTTGTACAGTCCGGAACGAAACTGATTGTAACGGAAGCAATTCCTATCCACAAAAGGAAAATCAGGGCGACCGTTTCAGCGGTTGAAGATTCGCGTTTTCTCCCCTATACTGAAAGAACATCGTAGCTGAGGATTTTTCATGAAAAATTTTGTAGATCTCCATATTCATACCGTACATTCGGATGGCTGTTACACACCGGCTCAAATCGTCATGATGGCTGCGGAAAAAGGCCTGAAAGCGATTGCCATCGCCGATCACGATTCGGTTTCCGGTATTGAAGAAGCCAAGGTGATGGGGGTCCAGCTTGGCATCGAAGTGGTGCCAGCGGTTGAGCTTTCCATCGGTTTCCGTGATTATCACGACATCCATCTGCTCGGCTACTACATTAACCACCAGGACAAAACATTTGCCACCAAGCTTTCTGAATTCCGCAAAGCCCGCGATTTACGGGGCAAGGCAATTGTTGAAAAAATCAACGGCAAACTTGCTTCCGAACGCAAAGCGAGTATCTCTTACGACGAATTGATTGATTCGTCGCAAGAGTCACTCGGCCGGCTCCACATTGCCCGGTTGCTGGTACAGCGTGGCTACGCTCGCACGGTACAGGATGCTTTCGTTCGCTATTTGCTGCCGTGCAATGTACCGAAGCGCTACTTTCCTCTCCAGGAGGCTCTTGCCGAAATTGTCAGACTAGGCGGCGTATCCGTGCTGGCACATCCCCAAAGTGTTTCCGACGATAGGAGAGTGCTGAATTCCCTTATCCGGGAGATGAAGCAGATGGGGCTGGATGGTTTGGAAGTGTTCAACAACCTTTGCTTTAAAGACGATATGATTTTTCTCGAAAGTCTCTGCCGGGAGCTTGATCTCGCGATGACCGGCGGATCAGACTTTCATGGTTTCGAGGATGATGTGCAGATCGGGATCGGCAGGGGAGCGCTTGCAGTTGCCTATCACCTGCTCGAGCCGCTTAAATCAATGTCTTCGTCAAGGACACGTATTTAAAATGATCTCCCCCGCGAGGGAGCTTCCCTATGCCGCTGCTCCGGCCGCCGCATTCCCAGGATCCGGTTTGGGCTCTGGCATATACATAGGCAGGAATATGGCTGACGCGCGAGAAGTACTGGAAACCATGAAGCAGGTAGCAAAGATCCGCATCGAGATGCTGAGGGAAGGGACTACCTTCCACAGCAAGTCCAAGCAAGCCTATTACCTGAAGGAATATGAAGACAAGTTACGTGAAATCGAAGAGTTGATTCGCCGGATGAATATTCGGCTGGTATATAGCAAGGGGGCTCAGGAAAAAGAAAAGCCCCCGGAAAGCTGAATGGAAGATAGAGGTGCAACCCTTGCCGCTCGTTGAGCGGCAAAGCACACGAAACTGCGTCGACCTTCTGAGAAACCTGCTCTGACTTAAGCCGGGAAAAGATCCGCAGCGCGATCCAGGCACCGCCTGAGATGACTCCTGCTACTCCAATCCCAGGGAGAGGGTAAGACAGGCTCTCTTTTCTTTATCTGCATAACGAATCACCAGGGGCAGGCGGTAGCGACCGTCCCCGATCGACTCAAGTGTTCCGTCAAGAGCAATTTCCGGCTGCGGCTCTTCGCCGACAGATGCACTATCCGAAACTTCAACTGACGGAGAAAGAGCAGTAGACCAGGACTCCGGTTCAGGCTCCTCGTAGATTTCGACTTCCGGCTCTGTCAGTACCTCTTCCTCGCTACCCAAAGACAGAACAAAATCGGTTGCTGGAGATGTTTCGTCGTCCGCGGTTTCCAGTGACTCAGTCAACAGTGAGAATTTTTCCGCAAACAAAACTTCTTGCTCACATAATCCTTCGTTCAGCGCAAGGTGCTCTTCCGCACGAGCAGGCACCTCGACAACCGGCTCTTCGATACCGGCGTTCAGCGCGGCCGGTTCCGATGTTTCTATCTGCTCATCCACCAACTCCTCACCTGATGCAGGCTCTCCGGCCGAGCGCAAAGACTGCTCCTCCTCCCCGAGAGGTGTATCTCGGAGCTTCTGCAGGATCAGCTTAACCATTTCGGAAAGAGTCGGCAGGACACCTTCGGCGGAGCGGGCAGCAGCCGGCAGTAGCAGTGCTTCTCCTGACTCGAGCAGGTTTTTCATATCCTCCGGGGTCATATCCCCAGCTAGGTCTTTTTTGTTAAGCTGAAAAATGCAGGGGAGTTCTTCCAGTTTCGTGTTGTGCACAGCAAGATAAGCCCGAAGATCATCGAGACTGCGGCGATTTTCCAGCATTTTGGCCGGATCCATGTCCGCAACGAAAACGATGCCGTCAACACCCTTGAGGACATTCTTCCAGACCGCATCGTCAGCAACATCACCCGGAACGGTGTAGATGTGAAAATGGAGGCTGTAATCTTTGATTCCAGCCAGTTCCGGCCGCATAAAGTCGAAGAAGACCATCCTGCCGCCCGGGGTATTCAGGAACTTGAATTTTCCCCGGTACTCAGGCTTGAGTTTGTTGTAGATAAACTCAAGATTGGTCGTCTTCCCCGCCTTGGCAGGTCCGTAGTAGACAATTTTCGCGTGTATTTCTTTTTTTGCATCATTAACCAGAGCCATGGGAAGCCTCCCTATTTCTCTTTCTCTTTATTCATCAGCAACCGCCGTGCCTGTGTCGCAATAACAGACGAAACATTTTTGCTTTTTGCCAGCAACCCCAGGTCCTTGACCGTGAGTCCGGAAAGAAACCGTAAAGTATATTGTATGGGTGTTTTGGAGTTTTCCACCAGAGATTTTCTGATCTGGTAATTTTTCGTCCAGTCCTTGTTATTACATATTTCACGAAGGATATCATCGTTATTCAACTGGCACTTGGTAATGATCAGTACTTCTCCCTCCGTGATACGGGGATTTTTGATTACCGAACCGGAAACAAGCTTGTTCTTGTCCTTGACCAGGAGCATCCTCCACTCCTTGTCTCCCGTCAAGGCCATCTTTATTTTTTCGGATACGCCCATATCCATGGCAAGCTGGTAGGTGGATTTAAATTCTTCTTCGACTTCATCCTCCAGCTCTTCAGCAAAGCTTTCTTCACTTGCGTCGCCCTCGGCGGTTTCGCTTTCCGGGTCACTACTTGTTGAGGTATTCTCGTTTGTTTGCTGAGAACAATCAGCCAGATAGCGGAGCGTCTGATCGTCTGCAGCGGGGTTGAGAGAAATTACTTCCGCGACTTTCTGCTTCTTCCCGTGAATTTTGGCCAGAAGTAGCAGAATACCCGGATGAACAGACCGATCGTCACAGATTTCAAGCAGCAGTTGCCCGGAGAGCCCATGAAGTCCTGAAACCGCGGCAGACCTTATTTCAGGATCAGGATCACGAGAGAGATAATAGAGAACAAGGGGAATCTCCGCAGGCAGAAATTTCACCTCGCCTTGCACGGCTTTCAGCTTCTCTGATTTTGGCGTGTCCGGCTGAACATAACGCGCGGCATCACGAGATATGCTAACGGTTATTTTTTTTGAATCTGCCATAAGGACTTATTTCGCCAACAGAACAGGGTAGGGCTTAAAGCCGAGTTTCTGCAAGCTTTTCGCACTTTTCAACGCGCTATCCCTCGTCGGGTAACTCCCCACAGAAAGCGAATAGGTGGTAACCGGAGCCTGCGTTTTTTTCAGAATCGGAACAAAGCCCTGCTTCCGCAAACGCTCCTGTTCCTGGACAGCCCTATCCTGGTCAAAGTAGGAACCGGCATAGATCGCAAATTTAGTGTTTTCCCGAAGAAAAAAGGCATCCTTGCTGGCCTTCTTCACCTTGGCAAGTTCTTCTTGAGCTTCCTGAGCAGATGAAACCTCCGCAACAAGCAGCCTGGTCATCGGCTCACTTCTCAAATTTCCCGGCACAACTTTGGTCTGTAATCCTGCTTTCTCCAACTTTGCCTTAGCGGTACTCATTGACGACTTGAGAACATAGTTCCCGACAACCAGGGTATAGTGCTCGCCAGCCTTTTTTGTACCGGCCTGGTCGATAGTCCCACTTTGTTTCGGCGTTACCTTCTTCAGCGGAATTTCGGCGATTTTCCCGCTCACGATTTTTTGCCCGGCGACGGGCTTCTTTGTCTCCCCGCCTGTTCCGGGAATCGGGCGGGAGCCAGCTTTGGCCAGATCCGTCGATGAGGTTGTTTTTATATCGGGTTGCTTCTGCTGGGCAGATTTTTTGCTGCTGCCTGAAGAGTCCAAAGCCGGTTTGGCCGACGCCGTTTTCTTTGTTGCCGGCACCTTGATTGGTTTCTCACTTTTGCCGGCAGCAGCTTTATTCGTTTGTCCCGTCTTCAGTGGCGTAGTTGCCGGCTTTTCTGCCGCCGGTGCGGGTTTTGCAACTTTTTGTACCAATGGCTCTCCAGGGGGAATCGCTAAATCCGTTATCACTTTACCCGCTGGAGGAGTTTCGGGAGGAGGCGAAACCGCCTCCTCCGCGGAAGTTACAGGGGTTTGCACCAGACGCTCCGGAAGGGGTTTTCTGACTTCGGATGAATAAACGTCCGATTGACCCGGCGTCTCTTCCTTGGTCCTCAACACATCGGTAAAAAAGTAAAAATAGCCAAAGCAGACCGCAAGGGCAAAGAGAAGAAACAGAATACCTTTAACGCTGCTCCCTCTGGAGCCGGCAAGACCGTTTTTCCTCTCGCTCACGGACAACCCTTTTTTTACCATCTGATCTTCCCCCTTCGCTGTCGCCGTTCAATTAATGTGCTGCTTTCCCTTTGTTGTTCTGCTCTGCTTCTTGAATCACTTTCTGGGCCATATGACTGGGAACCTCCTCATAATGGGAAAATTCCGCAGTAAAAAGCCCTCGATCACTGGTCATGGAGCGAAGATCATTGGCATAGGATAGCATTTCCGCCATGGGAACGACAGCTCTGATGATTTGCGAATTGGCCTTCGGCTCGACCCCGACAACCTTGCCCCGTCGAGCATTGAGATCACCGATGACATCGCCCATATTATCTTCAGGCACGGTAATTTTCATCTTCATGATCGGTTCAAGCAGCACCGGCTTTGCCATTTCCATCGCTTTTTTGAAGGCCATGGAACCGGCAATCTTGAATGCCATTTCCGAAGAGTCAACGGTGTGAAAGGAGCCGTCATAGAGGACGGCCTTGAAATCGATCACCGGATAACCGGCCAGAGTGCCCTCGAGCGAGGCTTCCTGAATGCCCTTGTCGACAGCGGGTATATAGGTCTTGGGAATTACCCCGCCCACGATCTTATCTTCGAACAGGTACCCGTCACCACGGGCCTGCGGAACAAACTCAACCCAGCAGTCACCGTATTGCCCGCGGCCGCCGGATTGTTTTTTATATTTCCCCTGCACTTTGACCGCTGCTTTCATCGTCTCCAGATAGGGGACCTTCGGCGTTTTGAGTTCCACTTCGACACTGAATTTTCGTTTCAGTTTCTCTATCGTTACTTCCAGATGAACCTGCCCCATTCCGGAGATGATCAATTCTTTCGTTTGATCATCTCGTCGCAGAGTGATTGTCGGATCTTCTTCCATCAGCCGCTGCAAGGCACCGTGGATTTTATCCTCATCATTTTTCGTCTTGGGCTGGATGGCATAGGAAATAACCGGTTCAAGCGTTGTGGCCGGCTCGTAGACAATCGGCATGTCGGCACTGCACAGGGTATCGCCACTCACCGTCTCTTTCAGTTTGGCAACAGCAACGATATCCCCTGCCACGGCTTGTTTGATGGGCTTCTGTTTTTTCCCTTCCAGTTCGTAAATCTGTCCGATGCGCTCCATGCAGTCGCGAGACGAGTTGTAGATGGTCGAATCGGAGTTCAGCACGCCAGAGTAAACCCGGAAAACGGAAATTTTACCCGTATAGGGGTCTGAGGTGGTCTTGAATACCAGCGCGGAGAATGGCGCTGATTCTTCCGGAGCTCGCTCCTCAACCTCATTGGTCTTGGGATTAATCCCGGAAACGCTTCCGCGGTCAAGGGGAGACGGCAGACAGTGGCAAATGTAGTCAAGCAATTGGGGCACGCCGATGTTCATGGTCGCGGAACCGCAGAAAACCGGAGTAAAGGTATTGCGCAGGGTGCCGACCCTCAGACCATCAAGAATTTCCTCTTCCGAGAGTTCGCCGACCTCGAGGAACTTCTCCGTTAATGCATCATAGGCCTCGGCAACTGTCTCAACCAGTTTTTCCCGCATGCTTTCCGCATCGGCTCGATAGGCAGCAGGGATTTCAATTTCAGTGAAGGCACCGGAAAGATCCTTGGTAAATCGATAGGCCTTCATCTTTACCAGATCAATAACACCCTCAAAACTCTCTTCCGCCCCGAGGGGAATTTGTACGGCAACCGCCCGGGCCCCCAAGGCCTTTTCCATATCGCCCATGGCCCGGAGAAAATTGGCGCGTTCCCGGTCCATTTTGTTGACGAAAGCGATGCGGGGAATCTCGGCCTCATTGGCCCACTCCCACACTTCTTCCGTCTGAACCTTGACGCCCGAAATAGCGGAGATAATGACAACCGCACCCCCGAGAACCCTGAGACAGGAACGGGTATCAGCGATAAAATCGCCATACCCCGGAGTGTCGACAATGTGCAGCGAATGACCATTCCATTCACCATGGTTGATGGCGGATGAAACCGTTATGTGCCGTTTGACCTCTTCCGGTTCGAAATCTGTTGACGTTGTTCCGTCATCAACACGCCCCAGACGATCAATTGTCCCGGCAGCGAACAGGACAGCCTCGGTCAGGGACGTTTTCCCCGCACCTCCATGGGCCACAATTCCAACGTTTCTCACTTTTGCGGTGTCACATTTTGCCATAAAGCCCCCTTGCTTATGTAATAGGTAGTACAACTCCTACATGACTCCGAAGGGAAATCTCTCTGTCACCCCCAAAATAAATATCTCTGCTGTAATTCTGTTTTCAACCTTGATGCACTCGCAAAAAGTCCGGAAAGGCGTTTTCCGTCATTCCGGCAAAAGCCGGAATCCAGTCTTTTCAATGTGCTGCAAACCCCTGCCCCCCCGGCTTTCGCCGGGGTGAACGGTTTTTGCGAATCTATTATCCGTGCATTCTGAAACATAACCACCACCGGACCGTCGGAAACCACTGAAAATATAACGATATATAGCCACTCGTCTATTCAGGTCCGGAAGTTCCTAGATCAGCCGGTGACGGCCGCCGCTTGGCTATTCCGCTCATAGAGTATCCGTAATCCTTCCAAGGTAAGGAATTCATGAACCTCTTCGATGGTTTTTGATTCTTCGGCAATCAATTTTGCCAGTCCCCCAGTAGCGATAACACGAGGATTCTCCCGGCTTTCCGATTTAATTCTCGTGACAATTTCGTCCACCAGCCCGACATAGCCGAAGAAAATCCCCGCCTGCATCGCGCCAACAGTATTTTTTGCGATTATCGAGGATGGCTTGACTACATCCACTCTCGGGAGCTTGCTTGCCTTCTGAAACAGCGCCTCAGCGGAAATCATTATCCCGGGTGCTATGACACCGCCGCAATAATGTCCCTTGGCATTTACCAGATCAAAGGTCGTCGCTGTTCCAAAGTCTACGATAATGAGAGCAGTGCTGTATTTTTCGTATGCAGCCACCGCATTGACGATACGATCAGCGCCGACTTCCTTGGGATTCTCATAGTGGATCGGCATGCCGGTTTTAATTCCGGGACCGACCACGTAAGGTTTCAGGTTGAAATAGCGGAGCGACATCCGTTCCAGAACCCCGGTCAAAGCCGGCACGACGGATGATAGTATTATATCCGCAACCGAAGCGCACTCAATCCCTGAAAAGTGAAAGAGTTCGCGGATCAGAATTGCATATTCATCAACAGTCTTGGCTGTGTCGGTTGCAATCCGCCAATCCCTCACGAGGCGGTCACCTTCGTACAAGCCAAGCACCATGTTCGTATTGCCCACATCAATGACAAATAACACGCAGACACTCTCCTACATAAGCAATGAATACGAAACGCCCCGGCAGCAGGCGTCGTTGGCAGCTACAGGACCGTGACATCTCCGGCAAGCACCCGTTCCTGAGTCCCATCCCCACGAGTAATCAGAAGCGCACCATCATTGTCGACGCCACTGACCACTCCTTCCGTTTCCCCGTTCCCGAAAGAGACCCTGACCCTTCGACCCTGAACCGTACTTCGCGCAAGCCACTCCTCCCGGATACCAGTAAACCCATGAGCCAGGTAGTCGTCATAGAGCACATCAAGAGAAGTGAGGAGTGCCTTGGTAAAGTCGACACGATTGATGGATACGCCTTTCTCCAGGAACAGGGAGGTGGCAGGCTGGCGCAAATCGTTCGGAAATTGCTCCCGTTCCATGTTGATGTTGACTCCGATTCCAAGAACGACGCAATGAATGGTGTCTGTTTCGGCACTCATCTCATTGAGAAGACCGGCGACCTTCCGGCCATTCAACAGCACATCGTTCGGCCATTTGATCGTCGGCTGCAATTGAGCAACCTCTTCGATTGCCCTGGCTACCGCAACCGCGGAAAGAAAGGTTAACTGGGGAGCCCTGACCGGTGACATGGGGGGACGCAAAATCACGGAACAATAGAGGTTTACCCCGGGAGGCGATTCCCAATGCCTGCCAAGACGGCCTTTCCCGCCGGTCTGCGCTTCGGCAATCACAACAGTACCTTCCGGAGCGGAATTTTCCGCGAGACGGAAGGCCAGGAGGTTGGTCGACTCGGTTTCCCGAACACTGGAAATCTGACAACCGATTCGTGTTGTTTGTAGCCCGGAAGTTACTTCAAGGGAGGTAAGGACATCTGGAGCGGCAAGAAAGCGGTACCCTCGTGAGGGTATGGATTCAATCTGATATCCTTGCGAAAGCAGATTTTTAACATGTTTCCAGACAGCAGTACGAGATACCTTCAGTGCGGTTCCGAGCTCTTCGCCGGAAATTACTTGCTCATTTCTACCACGAAAGAGTTCCAGCATTCTCTGTTCGAGGGGCTTTTTTTTGCCATCGATACTGGGTGTGTCCGTTTCCTTCACTACTCCCCCAAAAGCATGGAGATATCCATCGCACGAGCCGAATGGGTTAACGCGCCAACAGAGATTATATCAACGCCTGTTGCGGCTATTGCAGCAATGGTTTCCAGAGAAACTCCGCCGGAAGCCTCGCACAGAGAACGACCATCGATCATGGCAACTGCCCGTCGCATCGTTTGCAGGTCCATATTGTCCAACATGATTATATCGGCACCGGCAGTAAGAGCCTCTGCTACCTGGTCTAAATTCTCCGTTTCCACTTCTACCTTCATGGTATGGGGAACAAAGGCGCGGGCTCGTGCAATCGCAACGGAAATACCGCCGGCAGCGGCGATATGGTTCTCTTTTATCAGAACAGCATCATAAAGCCCGGTGCGATGGTTACTCCCCCCGCCAACACGAACAGCATGTTTTTCCAGCTGACGTAATCCAGGAGTGGTCTTTCTGGTATCAACGACTTTCGCAGTGGTCCCGGCAACCGCCTCTTTATAGCGGGCAGTCAACGTTGCGATGCCGGACATTCTTTGCAGGAGATTCAATGACACTCTCTCCGCCTGAAGCAGAGACGCAGCATCACCGGTAATGTCCGCAATGACATCCCCGGCCATTAACCGTGCCCCGTCCGCAAAGCGGGCGCTAAAACGTACTTCCGGGTCAACAATGACAAAAACGCGAGCAGCGACTTCAATACCGGCCAGCACCATCGGCTCTTTTGCGATCAACCTCGCCTGCGCGGCGCGTTTTTCCGGGACAACGGCCATGGTGGTAATATCACCGGTGTGAATGTCTTCAAGTAGGGCATTTTCGATTATTTTATCAATCCCCAGCATATATAAGCTCCCAGACGGTCATGACACAGACCGGTGCAGCGAAAAAAGCTGCTGCAATGCCGTTGCAACTCCAAACATTCCCGGACTCCGAACCAGAAAGATAGTTTTCCCGATTCACCCCGGAAACCGGTAAAACCGCTATCAAAAAGACTTTGCGCGGGTTCAATCTTTATAACATAGGTTCAAAACGACAGCAACCGCTAATCCGCTGATTTTCCTTGTCGTACAAGTGGAAAGGCACGCTGAAACGGCAAGAGGAGAATTGAGACATGGTCCCCTAAACCGGCAAAACGAAACACCGGAAACTGCATGCAGCCAGTGAAGTTCGGATGTCAACGGGAGGATATGCAAGGAACTAACCAGCTACCGGCACAACCATCAGGACACAAGGGAGATTCTGTGTTTTCAGGCGGTCGTGGCAACCGGTAAGCCAAGAGGGGGAACGAGCAAAAAAAAAAGCCCTCGTCTCCTGTTGTGGATGCGAGGGCTTCAGAATGAATGGTGATCCCAAGGGGACTTGAACCCCTGTTACCGACGTGAAAGGCCAGTGTCCTAACCGCTAGACGATGGGACCGAAATTTTCCTGCAATCTTATCTTTGCTTGCCAGTGATGGCTCCAGTGATGGCTGGGGGACAAGGATTCGAACCTTGGTTGGCGGAGTCAGAGTCCGCAGTCCTGCCGCTAGACGATCCCCCAACAGGCAGAATAGGTATATACCAAAGTCACGCGTCGCCGTCAAGCCTTTTCGCTTGCACGGACTAGAATGCCAATTGATCACCATTCTGCGGAATCTCTGCCGCGCCCGCCTCCAGTACTCGGATATTCGCCGGGATATATTTATGATTACGCTCCGGAAGACTGAGCTTGAGAGCCTCGGCCAGAGCCGCAAGCGAGACCACCCCGGTCCTTGCGGCATATGCTCCGACCGCAACCATGTTGACCATTCGAGGCTCCCCAACCTTCTGCGCAATTGCATTCATGTTAAGTGAAATAATCTCAACATCGTCCCGATTAAATTCAGCCAGCTCAACCAGTGAAGAATTAACGATACAAATCCCACCTGCCTTGATTTTCCCGGCATATTTGTCCATGGACAACTGGTTGAGAATCACCCCGACGGAAGGATTTCCAATGACCGGTGAGCCAACATCCCCATCAGCGATAACGACCGTGCAGTGTGCCGCTCCACCCCTCTTTTCCACTCCGTATGACGGCAGGAAAGAAACATTTTTTCCTTCGATTATGGCAGCATGGGCTAAAAGAGTACCTGCAAGGAGTACCCCCTGACCACCGAAACCGGACATAAACATATCATGCCTCATGCGCAATCCCCCAATTCACTCAATGAAATCCTAGCTCCTTAATCGGCATTCAACCACAAATCAGTGGCTCGAGGTATCTTTAAAGACACCGAGTTTGAAATACTCACACATCTCGCTCCCGACCCTTTCGTTCGCAGCTACAGCATTCATACCCCAGTTGGTCGGACACGCAGATAAAACTTCAACGAACGAAAAACCCTTTCCTTCAACCTGATACTGGAAAGCTTTTTTAATCTGACGCTTTGCATCCATGAGGTGTTTTGGTGAGTCTACTGCCGTCCTTGCCGCAAAAGCTACGCCGTCCAACCCCGCTAACATTTCGGTGACCCTAATCGGAAAACCATCTTTTTCCGGCCTTCTGCCATACGGTGACGTTGAGGTTTTTTGACCAGGAAGCGTGGTTGGAGCCATCTGTCCTCCCGTCATACCATAGGTTGTATTATTTACAAATATAACCGTTATATCTTCGCCTCGGTTAGCAGCGTGAATTATCTCTGCCGTACCGATTGCCGCCAGATCTCCGTCACCCTGATAGGTGAAGACAATGCTTTCCGGCCTGGCCCGTTTAACCCCGGTTGCAACGGCTGGCGCACGACCGTGGGGAGCCTCAATAACGTCAATATCGAAATAGTGATACAAAAACACCGAACAACCGACGGATGCCACACCAATACTCTTTTCCTGAAGCTCAAACTCATCCAACGCCTCTGCCACCAGCCGATGGATTGTCCCATGGTGGCAGCCAGGACAAAAATGGGTTTGAACATCTTTCAATGCTGCGGGTTTATTGAATACCTGTTGCATTTTGTAACCTCGACAGTGGTACTTGAATTTATCACCAGCAAAGTGCCGTTGAGGGGAGTGTTAAAGATACTTTCTGATCTGCTCCAGAAGCTCTTCCGGGGTCGGGAGAGAACCGGTTCCCGAAGGCCTGCCGTAGAAGTTGACCTCCGCATCACGCGCAACAGAGAGCCTGACATCCTCTACCATCTGTCCGGTATTGAGCTCAATATCCAGAATCTTCTTGCAGCGAGTGGTAAGGGAAGCAAAAGCCTGCACAGGGAATGGAAAGAGCGTTATCGGCCGCAACAGACCGACCTTGAGACCCTCCTCCCTGGCCATCATCACCGCCGATTTCGCAATCCTTGCAGCTGACCCGAATCCGGTAACGATCAGAGCAGCATCGGAAGTCTCATACTCCTCCCAGCGAGCCTCCTTTTCTTGTAACTGCTGATATTTGGCATGAAGTTTCCAGTTATGCGCCTCCAGTTCCCCGTCACCGAGAAAAAGAGATTTGACGATCCGTTGCTCACCACCCCCTGTACCGCGAAGGGCCCAATCCTTGGCCGGGAGTTCTTTCTTCGGTCGCGGGTGCGGAATTAGGGGTTCTTTCATCTGGCCGACAACGGAATCAGCGAGAATCATGACCGGTGTACGGTAAATATCCGCAAGGTCAAAAGCGTGCATCGTCATATCATACATTTCCTGGATTGACGCCGGCGCTATCACAACCATATGGTACCCACCATGTCCGCCACCCTTGACCGCCTGGAAGTAATCTCCCTGGGAAGCATCAATCCCGCCAAGTCCCGGTCCTGAGCGGGAGATATTCACAATGAGGCACGGCAACTCCATTCCTGCCATATAAGAAATGGCTTCCAATTTCAAGGAAATCCCGGGACCGGATGACGAGGTCATAGCCCGTGCACCAGTTGCAGCAGCCCCCATCACCATGTTGATCGCAGCAATTTCACTCTCAGCCTGAATGAATTCACCCTTCAAACCGGGCATCTCCCGGGACATGAATTCCGGAATATCATTTTGTGGCGTGATAGGATAGCCGAAATAGTAGCGACAGCCAGCTTCAATGGCCCCCATACAGATGGCCTCATTTCCTTTTACCAGCAAACGATTTGGCAAAACACCCTCCTGTTGACCGTAATCTCATCGCAGTCATTCTCCAAACAATCACAAGAACGACTAGTCATGATGCAGCATGCGATAAAATTAAAGATACTCCCTGCTTCTGGTCACATGTCTGTTTCCACACAGTAACTTAACAGCAAACTATTTAAACACCAATATTGCCAGATCCGGACACATCTCGGCGCACAAAGCACAACCGGTACATTTGTGTTTTGCTTCACCCAGAATTGCCGGTGTATAGCCGTAATTATTTATCTGTTCACTCAAGACAATACATCCTTTCGGGCATGCTATGGTACATAATCCGCAACCTTTGCATCTCTGCTCATCAATTTCAATTTTAGGCATATAATTTTCCTTACAGTAGAAAGAAGTTGCTCCAGAGTGTTTCACAGGGAAAATACGGACTACAACAAGAGTTAAGTCAGTATTTTTTTATTTATTCCAGGCATTTCGCTTGATTTTAAGCATTTTTACGTTTAAATAAGAGAATATCGATTTGAACATCTTTTAAGGAGGGATAGAAAATGCCCGCAACACTGGTTGAACTTGCCGCCAACATTGTCTCATCACACGCCTCTGTTAATGAAATGACGACAGAGGAGCTGCTGCAAGAGATTCAAAAAGTTTATGCAGCACTCCAGCAACTTGAAGTATCAGGAACAACTCTCGAAGCACCCGCTGACTCAGAAAAAAAAGCTCCAACAATGAGCCTTAAAAAAGCTTTCCAGGCAGACCAGGTCTATTGCCTGATCTGTGGCAGAGGCGGGATGAAAACCCTCGCCCGTCACCTCGCTCAGGCACACGGCTTAAAACCGGGCGAATACCGCAAGCAGTTTAACATTCCATCCAGCCAACCCTTGACTGCCAAAAATTTCTCAGAAGGCAGAAAGAAAATGGCTCAAGAAAGGGGACTGGCTGAAAATCTCGCAAAAGCACGCGCAGTCAGGGCAGCAAAACTGAAAGCGGAAAAAGCGGCACCAAAAAAACCGGGCCGCACAGCTAAGAAGAAAGTGTAATTTCGCTCATCAGCTCTTAATCGTCTGAACCCCGGTCCGGTAATGCTAGCCGTTCCGGGGCTCAGACGTATTGTCCCCTACCGAAAAGCTTGCACACTATCCAGTTTTCTTCATGCTCTTCAAGATTTCCCATCCCTTCAGAAGATCAAGGGCCCGAAGAATCTGGTAATCTCCCTTGAACTGTTCATCCATCTTGTACGCCGGAAGCTTTTGATCCTTCTTATCGATCTTTTCCTCACTTCCTTCCGTTGCGATGTGATTTTCAAGATCTTTTTCCCGGATGCTCAAGGTGTCTTTTTTCTCGGCAGCGGTAATTTCGAGACTCTCTACGATGATGTCAGGCGTTATCCCCTTTGCCTGAATCGAACGCCCTTTGGGAGTATAGTATTTGGCTGTCGTGAGCCTCAAACCGGAATCCTCGGACAGAGGAATAATAGTCTGCACGGAACCCTTGCCAAAACTCTGAGTACCCAGAATAACTGCCCGGTTATGGTCCTGCAGGGCACCTGCCACGATCTCCGAGGCACTGGCGCTTCCACCATTTATGAGCACCACCATCGGGTAGCCAATCTCTTTTTTCCCTTTGCGAGAGGCGAATCTCATCTTTGCATCCGGGTCACGCCCTTCCGTATAGACAATCAGTTCTCCTTCAGCGACAAAATGATCCGCAACCCTGACCGCCTGGTCAAGAAGACCACCGGGATCGTTGCGAATATCAAGGATGAGCCCCTTGAGAGATCCGCCATTTTCCTGCTTCAAAGCCTGCAGTGCCTTGATAAGATCTTCGTCGGTTTTCTCCTGGAACTGGGCAATTCTGACATAGCCGTAGCCATTGTCGAGAGTCTTGAACTTGACACTCTTAACCTGAATAATGTCGCGCACCAGGGTGAACTCTTTCGGTTTATCAAAACCTTCCCGCATGATTGTTATGGTGACTTTGCTGCCCTTAGGCCCCCTCATACGTTTTACCGCGTCAATGATCGTCATATCCTTGGTGAGTTTTTCCTCAATTTTAAGAATCTGGTCACCGGCCTTGATACCGGCACGAAAAGCCGGTGTATCTTCTATGGGAGAAATAACCATCAGAAATCCGTCCTTTACTGTTATTTCTATGCCCAGACCACCGAAAGACCCTTTCGTTTCAATTTTCATTTCCTTGTACATTTCAGGAGGCAGGAAGGAACTGTGGGGGTCAAGCGAAGAGAGCATCCCGTTGATGGCGCCATAGACCAACTTCTTTGTGTCAACCTCATCCACGTAATTTTTCTGGACAATCTTGAGTACATCGGTAAAAAGCTCGATAGATTCATAATCATTCCCGCTTTCCGCGGCACAACGATGCTGCACCCCGAAACCGATGACCACAACCAAGGCGGAAATGGCGGCTATCAACAGGGCAATTTTGCTTCCTTTTCTTCTCGTTACCATTTTTCCTCCAGAACTATGCTGAGTTAACCGTTTTCATTCTATCGAACCCAGGGAGCCGGATTTATCGGCTTTCCCTGGTATCTGATTTCGAAATAGAGCATCGCGCCGCGAGGAGAATCAACATCCCCGACACTCGCCAAAAGCTCATTCTTCCCGACATTCGCTCCAACCCGTTTGAAAACTTTGGAATTGTGGGCATACAGACTGAAAAACCCGTCACCATGGTCCACAATCACCATATTTCCATACCCCTTGAAATAATTCGAGAAGACAATCGTTCCGGGATAAATGGAACGTACGTCTGCCCCGGCAGGCGCAGCAATGGATATTCCATTGCTAATCGTATATGAACTGAACTCAGGGTGCTTATGTCTGCCGAAGGAGCCAATAATCCGGCCTTGTGTTGGTAATGAAAGTCGGCCCTTTTGGGCACCGAAACCGGTGGAAGTAGCTGGCGGGACAAAGGGAGTACCCTCTTTCTTCGCTGACTGAACAGCGCGCTTACGCGTTTTTGCAGTATATCGCTTTCTGCTGGCTGCTTCAAGTTTTTCCACGATCGATTGCAGTCGCCGGGAATTAGCCTCAAGCTCCTGTAATGACGCTATATAGGCTTTCTTATCCTCGCGGACTTTCAAAAGCAGGGTTGCCTTGCTCGCTTTCTCAGCCTCAATTTCCTGTTTTTTGACCAAGATGCTCTGTTTGAGATTCTCCTTGCGGCGAACATCCAGCTCGATACTCGCCTTAAGCTCTTTTAGTTTTCCGATTCGTTCATTGTATTCCGCTACCCGCTGGCGATCATTCTCCAATAGGGATTTCATGTAGCGGAGATTTTCCAGCATCCCGGGCAAAGACTCTGAAGAAAAGAGGAAGCGGATGTTACCCACCTCACCGGCCTTGTAAACCGCAACCAGACGATTCTGAATCAACTTCTTTCTGGCTTCGACATCCTTCACGACAATTTCGATTTCGGACCGGGTTTTTTCAAGTCCATTCTCAACAGCTTTCATGTCCCGGTTAAGAACTGAAAGACTCTGTTCCTTACTCCGTAGACTTTGATCTATTTTTGACAACTCACTGGATACGGCGCTTTCCACCTGAGCTGTCTTGGTGATCAGGCGTTTTTTCTCACGAATCTCTTTTTTAATTCCTTGGAGCTGCTTTTTGGCATCAGCAGACCATGCGGAAGGTGAGAAACCGGAGATGACAATTAGAAATATGAGTACAATAATTGGCATGGTCACAAACTGATAAATCTTTTAAGGGATGCAAGACTTCCAAGAAAACCAAGGGCTGCGCCGGCTGACACCAAGGCCACCAAGTAGTTGAGAGGAAGGAAAAGCAACCCTGCCTCCATGGTATTAAAACTGAAAAAGAAGTCGGCATTTTGGAGAAAAGCCAGGTAGACGCCCAAAAGAAAAAGTATCGCCAGTGCCGCCCCGATAACACCTTGCACTACCCCTTCGATGAGGAAAGGAATCTTGATAAACAGTCGGGTAGCACCCACAAGTCCCATCAATTCCAACTCATCTTTGCGAGCATAAATAGTCAACTTGATAGTATTTGCAACAATAAAAACCACGGCAAGGACAATAAATCCGGCCACCAGCAGCCCGGCAAAACGTATCAGATCCATGAAATGACTGAAGCGCTGCACCCATTCCTCACCGTACTGAACTTCGTTGATCAGCGGTATCTTTTTCAGCCTTTCCACATAAAGAGAAATAGACTCGCTGTCGCGGTGCGCCTTTTTCAGCTGGATTTCAAGCGATGCCGGGAGGACATCGGGGGATACGCCGTCCAAGAGTGCTTCCTGTCCTTTGAGGCGATCATAAAATTTTTGAAGCGCCTCTTCCTGAGAAACATAGTGAATGTCCGCCGTCCCTTCCAGTGCGCGAATTTTTGTCTTGAGGGAGACAAGATCACTCGTTGAAAGACTCTGTTCGAAATAGGCTGTCACCTGCACCCTATCGCTCCAGTTTTCCGTTACCCGTTCCAGATTCACATAGATAAGCAACGCCAGGGAGAGAATCAAAAAAGCCAGGGTAATAGTTCCGATTGTTAAAAGGGTGACGAGAAGATTCTGTTTGAGATTGACAAAGGCCCTTTCCACAAAATAATGGATGCGCCCGCTAAAACCTTCTCGGGCAAGTTTCGGTCTTTTCGCAATCTTTTTACGCGGCATCGGCATCCTCCACGAGACGACCCTTATCAAGAACAATAAGCCGTTTGTGACAATTATCGATAAGTCTTCTGTCATGGGTGGCAACAACCACGGTACTGCCCCGCACATTTGCCTCTCTCAATATGGAAAGAACAATTTCTTTGGACTCCTCATCAAGATTTCCTGTCGGCTCATCCGCCAGAATAATCTTTGGTTCGTTGACCAGGGCGCGAGCCAAAGCAACACGTTGCTGCTCGCCACCGGAGAGCCTGAGTGGTGTTGAATTGATTTTGTGCTCCATGCCCATTTGCTTGAGGACATGGTAGACGCGTTTGTTGATATCCTTTTTACCCCAGCCCATGACTTCCAGCGTCAATGCCACATTTTCTAATACAGTTCGTGAGGGGAGCAGCTTGAAATCCTGAAAGACAACGCCGACCTTGCGGCGAAGAAAAGGCAACTGGGAGGAAGTGAGTTTGGTAACATTGACGCCATCGATTACGATCTGCCCCCGCGTAGGTCTCAAAGCACCGTAGAGCAGCTTCAGCAAAGTCGATTTGCCTGCCCCGGAAACACCGGTCAGGAAGACAAATTCACCCTTGGGAATTTTCAGGGTCACATTGCTCAGAGCAGCACCATCACCCTGATACGACATGAACACATTGTGAAGTTGAATCATTGAAAACACTCCGGGAGAAAGATAGGTTGTACCTTGCGAGGGAATCGGGTTCATGGGGCACTACCATGTAGCCCGCTAAAATGTAAGGGAGCAGCGAACCTGATCAAATTACCAGGGCACAACGAAAGTACTTTGCCGCGTTAATCTGCAGCAGGATGTGAAAAGATGGTGCCGTTCAGAAACGGACCATGGCAAATCCCCAGGCGGCATAGGAAAGGAGAAAAGCGGCGCCCCATGCTATGGCTGGTTTACTTGCAAAAGTACCATGAGTGGGAAAAGAAAAGTACAAAAAACCAGCGGCTGAACATATCCAACCCCAAATAGCTACCTCACAGAACAGTGCCCAGATTTCGTTTATCACGAGCGACTCCAGGGCGGAATAATCGTCTGAGTAAAGAACCGATTCTCAATTTCCAGACCATCACTACCGCTTCTCGAACAATCTTCTTCGACATCTTTGAGGTCCCTGCATGCCGATCGATAAAAATGATCGGTACCTCGCCTATGTGAAAGCCTTTTTCCATACAGAGGAAGTTCATTTCAATCTGAAAAGAATATCCGTCAGAACAGACTTTATCCAGGTTGATTGACTCAAGAACTTCTCGCCTGAAACATTTAAACCCGCTGGTACAATCAGAGACATTGAGTCCGGTGATCATCCTGGTATAAATAGTCGCGCAGTAACTCAGGAGAAGTCTTCTGATCGGCCAATTAACGACACTAACGCCTGTTTTGTACCGGGAACCGATAACAAGATCAAAAGATTCCGCCTGCTTGAGCAAGGACGGCAGACTTTTCGGATCGTGCGAAAAATCGGCATCCATTTCGACAATAAACGATGCTCCTTCCTGCAGAGCAATTCGAAATCCTTCACGATACGCAGAACCTAGACCAAGTTTACCTGTCCTCCGCAACAAAAAAATCCGTGAATCGCTTTCAGCCATTTTCTCAACAACATCACCAGTCCCGTCGGGAGAGTTGTCGTCAACAACGAGGATGGAAATTCTTGGGTCCTGGGCGAGCACTTCCGGAATGATTCTGATGATGTTATCACATTCGTTATACGTTGGAATTACAACAAAAACTTTCACGCGACACAACCTTGCTAGCCACATAACTTGGGCAATATTTAGAAAAAGAACGACCGCCGGTTCAAACTGTAAAAAGATAAACACAAAGAATCTTAATATATTAGCCCGGATAATGCAGAATAAGTTTTTTCCCTTTGCAAGTCAAGGGAAAGGGAGGGTCTCGAACTGGAAAGAAGGCGAGGTCCAGCAATAAAAAAAGGCCATGCAGTTGCATGACCTTTTTAATATCTGGCGGGGTCGACGGGACTCGAACCCGCGGCCTCCGGCGTGACAGGCCGGCGTTATAACCGACTTAACTAC
>SBEG01000075.1 GCA_009668975.1 Deltaproteobacteria bacterium
GGGTATCCGATTTTCGTGATTGATGGGGCGAATATACATGGCAGTAGAATTCCGTGATTTGTGATTGACAAGCGTCACGCGTCCTCATATAATGAAACCGTGTTACATGATTGATGTCATCGAACTAATCAGGAGGCCGATATGGCACAGCAAATCAGCGAGTTTTACGGCAACGGCACCGAACTGCCCGAGCTTCACCCCGACCCGGAAACCAACCGAGAATTGCAAATCGAGTACCTGTGTGCGCAGCTTGATGTTGCCCGCCTGACGCTCGGCAAGATTTCCGGCATGCAGGTCGTCACGCCGCGCCTGGTACAACTCAGGCACGATGTTCTTTGGGCTCTCGATGCAACACATCCTAAAGTGATGCATGAACAGCACCCCAATTGCGGCTGAAGAAGGCCGGAAAGAAGTGACATCACCGCAGAAAATGTCCCGCTACAACCTAGCCGAAGTTGATTTGCTGCGGGAGAACGGGCATTCTTTCGTGGATGTTGCTAAGCTGGGGCTGAAACACGATGGCAAGTGCTGCTTGGATTGCGGCATCATGCGTCGAGTAGATGGGCAGAACAAACCCTGCAAAGGACCGGTCAAACTGGAATTAAGAGGTGCCTCATGAGTGCAAACGTCGTAACGAGCGACCCTGAAATCCTTGGCGGAACTCCGGTCTTCATCGGAACCCGCGTCCCCGTGGCCGTCCTGTTCGAGAACCTGGCCGACGGACTGACGCTGGACGAGATTCTGGACTCCTATCCCACGCTTACCCGTGAAAAGGCGCTTGCCGCCTTGCAGCAGGCTGAATCGCTCCTCGAACTCAAGAAAGCTGCCTGATGCGCATTCTGGTTGATGAATGCCTGCCAAGGCAGCTTCGGTATTGGCTGGAGCGCATTGGAGCCTTCGAGGTGTCCACCGTCCAGGATGAAGGTTGGGCAAACGTCAAGAATGGCAAGCTGCTTCGTGCCGCCAACGATGCTGGATTCGATGTCCTGCTGACGGCGGACAAGAACATGCACTACCAGCAGAACTTCGATGGACTGCGCATTTCCTCTGTTGTGGTGCCAACTAATCGCAAGAAACTGGTCGAGAAGTGCATTCCTGCCTTGCAGCAATCTCTGGAGCAAGTGCAGCCTGGGCAGAAGGTGGTCATGGACTTGGGAGACGACGCAAGCGTTTGGCACCTGATGCAGATACATTCCATCGAGCGGGAAACGCACCACACGACGCATAAATTCAAAGCGCCAGACTTCGGGATGTAATGCCTGCCAACATCCTGAACCTGCCGTCCTACGCGGTCACGGCACTGCAAGAAAACGACCACGATTACCACGTTGACGCCGAAGTCAGGCAGGCTGTTACCCACTGCATTCATTGCAAGGCGAGCAATCCACAGGGATTTGGCCGCCGCGAGCAGATGGTCAAAGACCTGCCCATGCACGGCAAGCGCGTTGGTATCTACATCAATACCCGCCGGTATCGCTGCCGGGAGTGCGCCAAGACCTTCTATGAGCCACTGCCCGACACGGATGAAAAGCGGGCCATGACCACTCGGCTGGTGGCTTGGATGGGAAAGCAGGCCGTCCGGCACACCTTCGCCAGTATTGCAGAAGAAGTTGGCTGCACGGAATTCACCGTCCGAGCCGTCTTCAGCGACTACGTAAACGAACTGGAACGCACCATCCGGTTCGAGACGCCGAAATGGATGGGGATTGACGAAATCCACCTCATCAAGCCGCGTGGCGTAATTACCAACATCCAGAACAACACGGTCGTTGAGCTACTGCACAACCGCAACAAAGAGACTGTCATCAAGTATCTGGCTGCTTTGCAGGGCAAGGAAACCATCCAATACGTGGCCATGGACATGTGGCAGCCCTACAAGGATGCCATCGAGTTGATGCTGCCGAAGGCCAAAATCATCATTGACAAGTTCCATGTCGTGAAGATGGCCAACGAGGCTATGGAGCGTGTCCGAAAAAGTTACCGTGAGTCCCTGACGCCCAAGCAACGCCGTGGCCTGATGCATGACCGATTTGTGATGCTCAAGCGCGAGCACGACTTGAACGACGAGGAAGCCATCAAACTGTCGGGCTGGTTGAAGAACTACCCCGAGCTTGGCATGGCGTATCGCCTCAAGGAAGACTTCTTCAAGATATACGACGCCAAGACCAAAGAAGAGGCGCTACGCCGGTTTGCAGCCTGGGAAATCGCTGTTATGCCCGATGTCCGGGATGCCTTCCATGACCTGATACGGGCTTGGCGCAATTGGCAACCATACATCTTGGCCTACTTTGACCATCCGGTGACCAACGCCTATACGGAGTCGCTGAACAATCTCATACGGGTCATGAATCGCCTTGGCCGGGGTTACAGCTTCGAGGCGTTACGGGCCAAGATATTGTTCTCTGAAGGCGCCTTCAAGAAGCAGACCATTCGGCCAAAGTTTGAGCGTCGCAGGGAGCCTGAACGGGCAACACGCGACTTCGCAATGGCTTACATGTGCCTAGAGCGGATGACACCCCATCAACCATCCGAGCCTGTGAGGGAAATCAACTTCGGGGCGGACATTTCAACACTGACGAGACTGATTGAGGCCGGCGAGATTTAGCCGGTTTCAATCATGGAAATCGGATACCC
>SBEG01000016.1 GCA_009668975.1 Deltaproteobacteria bacterium
GCAGGCCACACCGCCGGCATCCACTCCGCCAGCGATGCTCTCTGCATTGAATTCGCCGAGAAAGTCGACGCAAACCGCGTAACCTTCAACTCGCCCACCAGCCACGGCGCCATCGGCGGTCTGTTCAATGTGATGATCCCCTCCCTGACCCTCGGCTGCGGATCACAGGGCAACAACATCACCACCGACAACGTCAGCTTCCGTAACCTGGTCAGCATCAAACGCGCTGCCCGTCGCGTTGTTCAGGGCTAAGACAAAGTCATAACTAGTTCTACAATGCCGTGCGGCTCGCCATCGCAAGCAGGGCCACACAGTGACAGACCGCTCCCCCTCCGCTCCGGCGGAGGGGGAACACTCCAACATCCCTGCCATCCCTTTCGCCAGCGAATCCCTTAATACTTCAAAACTCATCCTGCGTAATTTCCGATTTCGTTCTGATACGGTACAACTTGCTCACCGGAAGAATAGCCAGGATCCCGTCACCTTCCTGGCCGGTGTTGGCTGTCTCCATAATTGCGGCGACAATTTCGTCAACCCGCCCTTCTTCAGTGAAAATTTCGATCTGCGAATGGGTGACGAGCCAATTGTGATTGAAAAAATTGGCGTACTCTCCATACCCCTTGACCTTGGTCACACTGATCCCTTTGACCCTCATTTCCACCAGGCGAGCCTCGACATCAATCAAAAACCGGTTCCGAATAATTGCGACAATTTTTTTCAGTTGCATGGCAGCTCCTTCCCAATCCCGCAAAAGGTTCCAGAAAGTGCAGCGCTCTAAGCTTTGTCGTTTTTGTATCACTCTAACAACAATTTTGTGATATGCTCGCCATTTTTTTAAAACAAAGTCAAATTGATGAGGAATTGCAATGGATGATCTATTAGCAAGGGCATTTGATGCAATGCCGTCCCCGGTTTTTGTGGTGGACGAAGATGTGCGGTTTCATGAATATAATACCGCGGCAACGGCACTACTGACAGCGGATAAATCAGAAATTCTCAGGATGCGTGGAGGTGAAGCCCTGCATTGCATCCATCACCACGCCGAGGAAGATGGATGTGGTCGAACCGCGTTCTGTGCCGACTGTGTTGTCAGGAACTCTGTAAACAAGGCCTTCCAGGGTGGTAAAGTTGTTCGCAACCGTCAAAAAATGGAGCTCATTCGGGATGGTAAAGTTGTCGAGATGTACGTCCTTGTTACCTCATCCCCTTTTATTTACCAAAACGCGAACTATGCAATCCTGGTACTGGAAGATATCACCGAATTGGTTGAACTGAGGAATATCATCCCGATTTGTGCCGCGTGCAAGCAGATAAGAACTGATGAAAACTATTGGGTTCAGGTGGAGGTCTATCTAAAGGATCGACTGGATGTCAACTTTACCCATGGGCTCTGTCCAGCCTGCCGCGATAACTACCTGGACGAACTGAAGGCCCTGAAGCGACAAAAGTAGTTTTCAGCTGAAGCGGCTTGGCGGAGGCTGAGCGGGAACAGCACTCAATTCTCTCAGCAGTGTCCGCTCAGTTATTTGCTTACGTCCAGGAGGGACAGAATGACGGTAGCCGGGGAATTCATTCCCCGGTCAATTCGATAAAAGCCATTCCGTCACGTACGTGACGGGGGAAATTGGTCATTGTATCCGGGGGATAAATCCCCCGGCTACAATCTGGCGCCCCTAATGGGGCTTGAATACCAAATTGTTACAATCTAACGGACACTGCCTCTAATCACGGTGAACTCCAGGGGATCTTTTCGGCGATCTTACGGAAATGGAAGCCGTAAATGGCCAGAGTAATGGCAGTCGGAAACAGCCGGGGCCGCCGGAAAAGTGACCAGAAAAACAATTTCCAGTACTGGAAGCGTTCCTTGCCGAGCAAGCCAAGGATCAGCATGGATTTGAGGAGCGCCACCAGGTAGCGTGGCTGAAGATGCACACCACCTTTCTGGATCGGCTGATAATCCTTGAGGAAGGTGCTGACGCGACGGTAATAGTTTTTCGGCGTGTAAATAGTTTCGATGATGGTCCGGTAACCGTTGACGAGTTGCTCCATCTTCATCTTGGGAACAAAGTTGGTGGCGATTGAGGTATTGTTGCCGGAAGCCACCTCCAGCAACCGCCCTTCCCTGACCAGGCGTTGGTACAATTTGGTACCGCTCAGCGCCGTGAGCATCCCGACCATCGCGGTGGCGATGCCGCTTTCCTGGATGAAACGGATCTGCCTTTCAAAGATTGACGGTGAATCACTGTCGAATCCGACGATGAAGCCGGCCTGCACCTGAAGACCGGAATTCTGGATCCTCCTGACACTTTCAAGCAGATCGCGGTTCATGTTCTGCACCTTGCCGCTTTCATGATGCCCCTCGTCACTGGGGCTCTCGATGCCGATAAAAACCTCCTCGAACCCGGCCGCAACCATAAGCGTCATCAACTCGCCATCATCCGCCAGATCGATCGAAGTCTCGGTAATAAAGGTGAACGGATACCCCCTGAGTTCCATCCAGCGGGCCAGATCGGGAAGGATTGCCTTTTTCAGTTTTTTCCTGTCGCCGATAAAATTGTCGTCAACAAAGAAAACACCGCCTCGCCAGCCTCTGTCATAGAGGCTATCCAGCTCCGCAAACAGCTGTTCCTGGGTCTTGGTCCTCGGCACACGCCCGAACATGGCGGTGATATCGCAGAATTCGCAATCGAAGGGACAACCGCGGGAATACTGGATATTCATGGCAGCGTATTTTTTCCGGTCGATCAATTCCCAGAGCGGGACCGGAGTATCTTTCATCTCGGCACGAATATCGCTGGCGTACAGGTGACGTGCCTGACCACTTTGCAGGTCAGTGAGAAAAGGCGGGAGCGTTACCTCGGCTTCATTGAGCACCAGGTGATCGACGTCGTCAAACTCATCGGGACTGGTGGTAAAAAGAGGTCCACCGGCGACGGTTTTCACTCCGAACTCCCGGCACCTGCACAGCAGCGCTTTCACCGCCTCCCGCTGGATTGTCATGGCGCTGATGAAGACACAATCAGCCCAGCGGAGATCCCGGTCGGTCAGCCTTTGCGCGTTCATGTCGACGAGCCTCTTTTCCCAGCTTTCGGGCAACATCGCGGCGACGGTCAACAACCCGAGCGGCGGGTAGCAGGCCTTTTTGGAAATGAATTTTAACGCATGCCTAAAACTCCAGAAGGTGTCCGGATTCTTCGGGTATACAAGGAGAATCTTCATACCGTGACTCCTGACTTTCACAATTTTACAACGAGAAAGGAAATGTACTTATTACTCCGGCAGCTGAACATGTCGACACAAGAGCTGCTTGAGCCGCAATTATCGCGCCTGAAGGCGCCTGCATTGAGCTATTTAATAGCCGCCGTTATACCCATTGTACCCCCTTCGGATACCTTCGCACGTAAAGGTAGTGTAAAAGCTGATGTGTCTCTATCCACGTGTGAAGACTTTAGCGTCATTGTGACACTGCTGTCACAAGCTGAAGGTAGTATGTCCAAAAACGCAAGCTTCTCACTACACGAAGGAGGATATCTATGTTTAAAAAAGTTGTTTGTCTTACAGCCCTTTTTGCCGTGGCAACCACGGGAGCCGCATCCGCGGCCGCTCTCAAGGTGGATAGGAACCTCAAGAAGTACCAGGCAGTCGGCGGAGTATCAGGCAATCTCAACAGCATCGGATCCGACACGCTCAACAACCTGATGACCATGTGGGCAGAAGGTTTCCGCAAAAAGTACCCCAACGTAAACATCCAGATTGAAGGAAAAGGCTCCAGCACCGCACCTCCGGCACTGATCGCCGGCACCGCTCAAATCGCACCCATGTCGCGTGAGATGAAAAGCAGTGAAATTGATGCCTTCGAGAAAAAGCATGGTTACAAGCCGACCAAGGTTGCCGTGGCCATCGACACTCTCGCCATCTTCGTCAACAAGAACAACCCGATCAAGAGCCTCTCCATGGAGGAAGTCGATGCAATTTTCTCCAAGAACCGCAAGCGCGGCTATGCCAGCGACATCATCACCTGGGGACAGCTCGGTGTATCCGGCAGCCTGGCCAGCCAGCCCCTTAGCCTCTATGGCCGCAACTCCGCCTCCGGCACCTATGGCTACTTCAAGGAGCATGCACTCGCCAAGGGTGACTACAAAGACAGCGTCAAGGAGCAACCCGGTTCGGCATCAGTGGTCCAGGGAATCACCAAGGACAAGAACGGTATCGGCTACTCCGGCATCGGCTACCTGACCTCCGGCGTGAAAACCCTCCCCCTGTCCGAGAAGAAAGGGCAGCAGGCTTATGCCGCGACCTACGAAAACGCACTCAGCAACAAATACCCCCTGAGCCGCTTCCTCTACGTTTACGTGGCCAAGGCGCCGGGCAAACCGCTGCCGAAGCTGCAGGAAGAATTCCTGAAGTTCGTCCTCTCCAAGGAAGGCCAGGAAGTGGTAATCAAAGACGGTTTCCTGCCGCTTACCGCCAAGATGTGCAGCAAAAATATCGCTGAATTGATGTAATCTCAGCTTACGAAAGACTTTTTGGTGAAGAACGGCCGGTACCCACCGGCCGTTCTTGTAAGAAGATGCGGCATGACAAAACACGTTGGCCGGAACGGAGCAGATAGTCTTCGTAACAATTCACACGGGGAATATTGATCAAACCAGGACCGTGAGGCTCAGATGGAAAGAAATCACAGCATCAAAAAGTACGACACCGAGTTACAGGAGATTCGCAGCCTGCTTCTGGAAATGGGCGGTAAAGTTGAACTGATGATCTCCACTGCGATTCAGTCTCTGGTGGAAAGGGATTCCGCGCTTGCCGAGCACACCATACTGGCAGACCTTGAAATAAATCGTCTGGAGATGCTGATCGATGAAAAATGTCTGGAAGTACTGGCCCGCAGACAACCCGCCGCCAGTGACCTGCGCTTTCTTACCCTGGCCCTGAAGATAGTTACCGATCTTGAGCGTATCGGCGACCAATGCGCAAGCACCGCAAGAAGGGCAAAAGAGCTGAATGATGAACCGCTGCTCAAACCGTATATCGACCTGCCACGTCTCGCCGAATTCGCCCGAGCCATGGTACAGGAGTCACTTGACGCCTTTGTCAAGGAAGATGCGGAGCTCGCGGCCAAGGTCTGCGGAAATGACCAGTTCGTCGATGATCTGAACATCCAGCTGCAACGTGACCTCTTGACCTATATGATGGAGGATCCCACGAGTATCCAACGGGCCGTAAAGCTGATCTATATTTCCAAGTATCTGGAAAGGATCTCCGACCATGCCAGGAATATTGCCGAGATGGTAATTTTCATGATCAAGGGCGAAGACATCCGCCATTCCGCCCTCAAATAAGTTTCCATTCCACAACAAACTGATCTCATCTCCGGCTGCCCAGTCCTTCCACCTACTCTTTTCCCGGTTGCAACAGAGGTGTAACGCCGCTATGGGATAGTTCAGGCATCAACTCTTTGAAAGGAGTGAATGCCATGGACAGGAACAGCACGCTTCCCGTGGTTGCTAAAACCCTGCGACGAAACAAAGCCATGCTGGCGGTTGCAACCGCGGCCAGCGGTTTGATGCGACAACTATCGATCAAGACCCATAAAACAGCTTCACGGCACCGGGAACTTCACCTCAGGGAAAACTGCAAACGTTATCACGCGGTCCGCTGCCGGATTTTCCGGGAAAGAGGCACCGGCGCCACCCCCACCATCGTTATTGCCGGTTTTGTTCCCGATGCAACGGAGGTAATCGAATTTCAGCGTCCTTTCCTGAAAACATATGGAGACATTTTTTACCTGAACTATCCGCGCACCGGGTTTTCCAGCGAAATGTTCATGGCGCAATTGGCCGATCTTATCGAAGAAATCAATAAGAGGGGTGAGAGTCCGATCCTCTTCAGCATCAGTTTCGGCTGCGGACTCACCGCACGTTTTCTTCGCGAAAAAGCCGCTTCCGAGGTGGAAATACGAGGTGTGGTAATGGTCAGTCCGGTTCTCTGCACGGAGGACCTGGTTCGTCCCCCTGGCGATAAAAAAGGCGGCGTGCGTCTCATCGAAAGCAATCTGCGCCGGATACTGAAAGCTGAAAGCCACAAGGCCGAGGATGTCACCCGTCAGGTCGAAAGGGCGCGTCGCTGCTTCCAGAGCCTCTTCGAGGCCGGAGCGGATAACCGGACCTTGACCCATCGCCACCTCTCCATCCGCCGGAAAATCATGGAAGTAATCGCCCTGACCACCGCCGCAGGCGCCTACGAAAGGGTAAACGCCCTGAAGGACTTCCCTGTACCTGACAGCTCACGACCGCTTTTCGCCGGACAGATACTCACTTTACTGGCGGAAATGGAGGAAAACATGCTGGTCCCGACCTCACCAAGTCTTGCCGTGATGAGATGTCACGAGACGCACACCGCGCTCTTTCCAAACGGCATCGTCAAGGATGTCCGCTCGTTTGATAGCGGCGATGCCGTTGCCCATGCCTCATTGATTTTTCATCACAAAGCTTACAACCCCCTGCTGAAGGAATGGTATGGTAAAACCTGCGATGCCGCGCTCGGTGCGGCAATCTGACCCTTTACCCATTATGAACATCTTCCTGAAGACAGCAGCTGACGCCCGTACGAAGGGCTTTTTTTCCCGTGACCCGCACCTGAGTCAGCGAGAGATTTTCTCACGACTTAGTTCCCGAGGGGCGAATACCCGGTTCGGCAGAGATCATGAATTCAAGGCGCTGTCCGGTCTCCCCTTCACTGAAGCATACCGGCGCTTTCAAGAAAATGTTCCCATCCGGACCTATGCCGATTTCTGGAACGACTATTTCTCGGGAGGTGTCCGGGATATTAACGGCAGACTGAATATCACCCTGGAAAATGTCACCTGGCCCGGCAGTGTGCCCTTTTACTGTGAAACTTCCGGCACTACGGCGCCGAGTAAATTTATACCTTTCAGCAGGGAAATGTTTGCGGAGAACCGCCAGGCGGCACTCGACCTCATGGCCTGCTTCCTGTCGGGAAACAAGTCGAGTCGCCTGTTCGGGGGAAAACTCCTCTACATGGCGGGTGACACCAGACTCACGGACCGGGGAAACGGAGCCCTCAGCGGCGACATGAGCGCCATCACCCTACGAAACCGGCCTTTCTACCTTCGTCCCTTCATTGCCCCTGACGACAGAATATCGTGCCTTCCCTGGGACGAAAAAGTAGAACAGATGGCCCGACTGCTCCTCTCGGGCAACACCATTCGCGGCATCTCCGGCGTACCGCCCTGGATCCTCCTCCTCCTGAAAAAGTGCGCCGACATGGGGGGGAAGGAGGTCTCGGAACTCCTCCCCCACCTGGAACTGATCATCCACGGCGGCACCAGCATGAAACCCTACCGCGGCGAATTCGAGCGGCTCTTCGGCCCCCGGCAGCCGGCTTTTCTTGAACTGCTCCCCTCGTCCGAAGCGTTCATGGGCTTCCAGGTCCAGGGCGAAGAGCAGATGCGCCTCACCCCTTACTACGGTGTCTTCTTCGAGTTCGTTCCCTTCGAGGCGCTGGACGAACGCGGGTGTCCCCGGCCGGATGCCCCGGCGGTCCCTTTGGAGGAGATCGAGCTGAACCAACGGTACGCCGTGATCCTTTCCACCTGCGCCGGTCTCTGGCGCTACCACATCGGCGACACGCTCCGCTTCACCTCCCGTGATCCACTCTTCTTTGAATTCACCGGCAGGGACCGCTTTCTCGATCGCTTCGAGGAGAAGGTTACCCAGGGTGAAGTTGAAGAGGCGATTGCCGCCCTGAACCGGATTCCCGGCATCGATGTGCAGGAATTTCTCGTCGGCCCGCAGATCGCCGATCGCCGCCACCTCTGGTTCCTGGCTCTGCGCCATGGCAGCATCAGCGACAGCGCGCGCTTCGCCGAACACCTGGACGCCAGCCTGGCCCGCCAAAATGCCGACTACGCCACTTTCCGCTCTCAGGGCAGAATCCAGCGGCCGGAAGTGGTGCCGGTCGCTGAAGGGCTGATCTACACCTGGTCCAAAGAAATCCACGGCAAACTGGGCGGACAGAGCAAAATCCCCCACATCGACCCGACTCCGGACGGCGAGATGGCCAGGAGCCTGCTGGACTTTGCCGGGCGGGCGGAGAAGATGGCAGCCAGCACTTTTTAAGATATCAGCACGGCGGTAGTTTGTAGCACTATCCTCAGTCACCCCAGGCTGAACTAGGAGGGAGAATTTTGCGCACTCCCTGTATTCCTCCAGGTTTGAAAAGGCTTTAGATTCTTGAAACAAAGGAAAGCTATGTCCGGCAGGGTTCGGATCAAATGGGAATTCGATGAGGAATCTGTGGTTCTCCAACCGGAGATTCCGGTCGAAGCGATAAATGATGAAAGGCGGATCACCCGGGACCTGGAAGCGATCCAGAGCATCATCAGCGATAATCTTCTGACCACGGTGTTCCAGCCGATTTTCAACCGGGAAAACGGCTCGGTGCTCGGCTACGAAGCCCTGACCAGGCTGCAGGGAGAAAACCCTTTCGGCGAGATTCGGGATTTATTCCATCGGGCAATGCAAACCGGCTGCATCTGCACACTCGACTGCGCCTGCCTCTCCTCAACCCTGGCAACCGCCCACTCCTTCTCCCTGGCACAAAGATCCGAATTGCTCTTCGTCAACACCTGCCCGGAAACCCTCATGAACAGCAGCCTGTTCTTCGATACCTGCGATAATCTCGTGGGGACTTTCGGCATCTCGCGCGAGCAGATTGTTCTGGAAATAACCGAAGAAAGCATGATTTCCAATTACGCCTTTTTCCGGCAGTCCCTGGAAACCTACCGTCGCCTGGGCTACAAGATCGCCATCGATGACTTCGGTGCAGGCTACGGCGGCTTGAAAATGCTCTCCACCATCGAGCCCGACTTCGTGAAAATCGACCGCCATTTCATCTCACATATCGATCGGGCCACGATCAAATTCAATCTGGTGGACGCCATCGCCACCGCCTGTCACCGTATCGGTATCGCGGTGGTAGCAGAAGGGCTCGAACGGGAAGAAGAGTTCGCGGTTCTCCGGAACACCGGAATCCAGTACCTGCAGGGCTACTTCCTCGGCGATCCGGCAGCGGAAATGAATGCGGAACCTGCCGCGCCTGCACTCCTTTCCATCACGACGAAAGACACGACGCCCCGTGCGGGAGAATCGTCCTGCATGGGCGATCTTTCCACGGCGGTGGAGCCGATCAGTCCCGACAAGCAAATCATCGGTGCCCTGAGAAGATTCACCGACAACCGGGAACTGCGATCCCTGCCGGTGGTGGAGGGCTCCAGCGTTGTCGGCATGCTGCACCGCAGCCGTTTTCTCGAGGAAAACATCATCGGCAAACACGGCTACGGCTACTCCATGAATACCTATAAAACCATTGCCGACGTGATGGAAAAGAATTTTTTTCTCTGTGAAGCGAACACCTCGATTGACGAAATTTCCCAGCGCATCCAGTCGAGAAAATCCGCCCTGCAATACGATGACATCTGCGTCACCCGGACCGGCAAATACCACGGCACCGTCCCGATTTCACTCCTGCTCAATTCAATCATGGAAAGAAATATCAACCTGGCGCAAGGAAGCAATCCCCTCTCCGGTCTGCCGGGCAACGACTTCATCCAGCGCGAGATAACCCTCCGACTGCACCAAAGCATGCACTTCGACGTCGCCTACATCGACATCGATCATTTCAAACCCTACAACGACCATTACGGTTTTGAACGGGGCGACCACATCATCAAATCCCTAGCCACGATTATCACCCGCGTGCTCTCCCGCCTCACCTCATCAACCTTCAATTTCGCCGGCCATATCGGCGGAGACGACTTCATCGTCGTCAGCCGCCCCCAGGACTCGCTGCAGATAGCCGAGGAGATCACCAGCGAATTCAAGTCGAAACTCCCCGACTTCCACGGCCGGCAAGACTTCACCTGCGGCAGCTACTCGGCCAAAAACCGCCGCGGCATCGAAGAAGAATTCAACCTCCTCTCCCTCTCGATCGGCATCGTCAGCACCGAAGTCTGCAGAATCGAATCCTACCCTCAGCTCGCTTCACTGGCCACCGAAGTGAAGAAAAAGGCCAAGATGGAGATCGGCTTTTCCATTGTGCGGGACCGGCGGCTGGGTGGATCGATGTGAAATTGACAATTTGCCCCTTTCAGCACGGATTATAACTTTTTATAACGGATTATAACTTTTTATAGTTGCCATGAGCACGGCCAATTTTTCCATCGTTGACTGAATCAGAATCATTGAATCATGCGAACTTTCCGCCAGATCTTCCAGGTTCTGCCGGCATTGATTCCAACTGTTATTTTTCACCATGTGAGCCTCCAGGGTTTATCTCTCCGTTTATTGCCGAAAATTGGCTTGTGGATCGCTCCTGGGGTCGGACCAAGCTAACTCTTTGATATTTCATGATTTGGATCGCTCCTGGGGTCGGACCAAGCTAACTCTTTGATATTTCATGATTAAATGGCAAAAATGGCCCTGTTTTTGGCCTTAGAGCCATGTTTCTACCATAAAAAATGGCCTACTAAGAATGGCGCGAGCGAACCGACATTATATTCCCGGACAGGTGTGGCACATTACCCACCGTTGCCACAAGAAAGAATTTCTCCTGAAATTTGCAAGGGACAGAAGACGGTGGTATTCCTGGCTCTTTGAAGCCAAGAAACGCTTCGGCTTGAGGATACTCAACTACGTTGTTACTTCTAACCACGTCCACCTGCTGGCACTCGACACCGAACCGGACACTATTTCGAAAAGTAAGCAATTGATCGCCGGCAGGATCGCTCAAGAATATATCAGCGCAAGCAACGTTAAGATCGCTCCTGGGGTCGGACCAAGCTAACTCTTTGATATTTAATGATTAAATGGCAAAAATGGCCCTGTTTTTGGCCTTAGAGCCATGTTTCTACCATAAAAAATGGCCTACTAAGAATGGCGCGAGCTTTGGCTCCTGGGGTGGCTCCTGGGGTCGGACCAAGCTAACTCTCTGATATTTCATGATTAAATGGCAAAAATGGCCCTGTTTTTGGCCTTAGAGCCATGTTTCTACCATAAAAAATGGCCTACTAAGAATGGCGCGAGCGAACCGACATTATATTCCCGGACAGGTGTGGCACATTACCCACCGTTGCCACAAGAAAGAATTTCTCCTGAAATTTGCAAGGGACAGAAGACGGTGGTATTCCTGGCTCTTTGAAGCCAAGAAACGCTTCGGCTTGAGGATACTCAACTACGTTGTTACTTCTAACCACGTCCACCTGCTGGCACTCGACACCGAACCGGACACTATTTCGAAAAGTAAGCAATTGATCGCCGGCAGGACCGCTCAAGAATATATCAGCGCAAGCAACGTAAAGGTGCATTCTGGGAAGACCGTTATCACGCCACAGCAGTTGACCAGAACGAACATCTGATCCGCTGCCTTATCTATCTCGATCTGAATATGGTCCGGGCGGGAGTAGTAAGTCATCAATCCGAATGGGATATGAGCGGATACAATGAAATCCAGCACCCTCCTGCACGGTACGGAGTGATCGACTTTGAGGGTTTACGGAACCTTTGCGGTATGCCTGGCGTCGCGCAGTTTTCCGAACAGCACCGGCAATGGGTTCAGGAGGCCGTTGAGAATGGCAGGACCCAGCGCGAAAGTTGCTGTACCGATTGCATTGCCGTTGGCAGCAACAGGTTTGTGGAGGAAACCAAGACAAAGCTCGCCATTATGGGGCTGTGAAGAAGGATCGAATCTCTGGAAACTGATCGATGCGTATTGAGAGAAGAATCGACACCTTACAATGCTGTTATTGTCCCCAAAATTGAGCGTCTAAGCCTCGAAAACGGTTATTTTTGGGACTATAACTCAATGTATTCGGCTACTTGACTTGGTCCGACCCCGAACAAATGTTGGTTGTCAAGCGGAAGGTCTGGGTTTATCAATTATCCGGACAGATAGCTTTGGAGACAAGGTTGTAGGGCGCCCGGAAGTTCCAAAAACAAAAAAGGCTGCCAATCGGCCGCCTTTTCATGGTTTCCCTGTTGTGTCCGCTGCCCTCAATAGGGAGCCTCTACCGAGATAAACCCGTCGTCAGTTCTGCGGTAAAAATTGTCATCGGCACTATAGTACGGCACACCACCGATATCGATTCTGAGGATCGTATCCGGCAGACTCGGCACGACTACGCCGAGCGGAGCAGCCACCACAAGGAATCCGTCATGATGGCGTCTGAAGAAGCGCCCGTCATGGAAAAAGAAGTGATTCCCCCGGTGAGAAAGTTCCAGTGATCCATGGGGAATACCCCGAACGATTGAGCCGTGACGCCCTCTATGGGAATCGAATCCGCCACCACCGTGTCCGCCACTGCGATGAATCTCGACTTCACCGTGCCCTCTTCCGTGTCCACTTCCACCATGACCGCCACCGTGTCCACCGCCGTGTCCGCCACCGCCACGTGCCAAGGCACTATCGGAAAACACTAGAGCCGAAAACAGTGTAATTGCGGCCACAAGTAATCGCCTGAAATTCACATTTAATTTATGATCGTTTCGCATTTCGTCACCCTCCCTAAGCTGTTCGAAACAGGCTGAAACCTTGCCAGGATAAAAAGGACCTAATTTGTCTTGTTTAAACTTTAGCACAGCTCAGTCTTTTCCTGCAATTGAATTTCTTTGGATCTCACAGGGCAGATCTACCGCCAGGTCAGGTTCTCCCAGAATGCAGGCTAGGGCATTTTACCTACGAATACTAATGTGTTGCTTCATATTGTTATTTATAATAATCTGGCGTTTCGATAGATAAGAAGAAATACTTGCGAAGTAAAACCGATTACAAGAGAGTTTCGGGAACATATTGCACCTAACCGTCGAACTCCTGAAATTAAACCGGCCATTCTTTATTTACACGGGAGGTAAAATGATACTGCGAACAATCAAGCTCTTTATCGTGATCCTTGTATTTTCAACGCCGTTTGCCGCACGAGCCGATTCCGTCACCCCCTCTGGCCAAACTGCAGGTGACGGAAATGCCGGCCAGGCGAAGTATGAAAGGCTGAGCAGCGAACTGCGGCAGCTTGAATCCGGTCTGCCTGCCAAGAAAACTGAACTGGCGCGTCTCCACCGGAAATGGGTGGTGGCCAAAGGGAGAATGCCCACCTCGGAAGAACTTAAGACGTTTAACGAGAAATCGGCCGAAGGTGTGGTAAAAATCGAAGACAACCCCTACGTGAACAAGAGCGCATTGAGTACGCCGGGACGCTATCGCATGGCATACTTTCAGAAACGTGACGAGATCAGGGCAGACGAAGCTCGGATCGCCACGTTACGAAACGAGCTGCATTCCGTAGGCAGCAGTTTACCCGCACCCGTTGAAAATCTGAAATAAATGGAACCAGGTTTACAGAGACTAACTTTGCTATCTGGCGAACCTCATGAATTTCAACTATGGAGAACAGAATGTCCAAATCAAAGGCCCTCGTGCTCGGAGGGCTTACGCTCTGGCCGATAGCATACATGGTCTTGTTCATGTGTGTCATGTTCACGCAGGTGGTGCTGATGGGTTTTGCGGACAAGCCTCCCTCGGGAGAAATGCCGACCCTGATAAAAATCATCTTCCCGCTCCATTTTCTCACCATGATCTGGGTCTTTGTCCTGGTGGCTATATACATACGACATATCTTCAAGACGGACGCCGTTCCCCAGGACAAAAAGGCTCTCTGGGCGGTTGTGATTTTTTTAGGGAATATGGTTGCCATGCCGGTGTACTGGTACCTTTATATTTGGAAAAAATGCCCGGGTGAAAGCAAGTAAACACCGAAACAGTCCACACCTTCACCACTGCCCCCCCGCGGACGCTGGGGACATTTTCATTGCAAGGATAGTTATGTCAGAAGTAAAACGGCTCATCGTAGTGTTACTACCACTCGTAATCGCAGCAACCCTGTCCGGCTGTTCCGGCGCCAATTCATCCTTAACCGCCGAAAGCCCAAGGGACGAGGGCTTCCGTACCGCATTGAAAAAGGAAATGTCCGTTCTCAACGTGCCGATCGAAGCATCGGCGGAGGAACTCGGCCGGACCTTGAACCAGACGCTCCGCAAGGATCTTTACAAAGGATCGACCAAAACCAGGGGACTGACCGCGGACATCGTCCGGAACGGGCCGCTTGCCATCAGCGCCGCCGATAATTTTCTCTATTGCACCCTGCCGGTAACCATGTCCCTGAGCTATGGAATCTTCGAAACTCCGGCTATTCCCTTGACGCTGAAGTTCAGGAGCACCCCCAGAATCACCCCGGAATGGAAACTGGTCACAGAAATCTATTACACCGGACTGAGTGATCTGCTTGCCGAAAAAGTCGGCATCGGTCCGCTTTCCCTGAAACCGCGCAGCATTGTGGAGGGACTTACCCAACCGCTGCAGCAGATGCTCTCCGAGGCAATCGAGAAGAAGATCAATGAAAAGTTTCCCTTGAAGAGCAAGATCAGCAAGGTCTGGTTCGCCGCCCAGAAACCTATCTTGGCCAACAAGAACTACAACGCCTGGCTGAAGGTGACACCGCTGGAGGTCATGCTTTCTCCACTGCAAACCAGGAACAACAGGATCAAATTGAGCGTGGGGATCAAATCGTTTACCGAATTGGTGATCGGACCGGAACCGGCAACCCCGACACTTGTCCCTCTTCCGAATCTGAAGCTGGTGAACAACTTCGACAAGAGTTTCCGGATCGCCCTGAATGTCGATCTTTTCTATCAGGACCTGCTCACTATTGCCTCTCCGCTCCTGCTCGACAAGGAGTTTACGTCCGATGGAAAAAAGATCGTCATAAAAGATTTTGACCTTTATGGCAGCCGGGACAAGTTCGTCATTAAAATAGCGACCACCGGCTCCCTGGAAGGCATTTTCTACCTGACGGGAAAACCTCGCTTCAACTCTCAGACTAATATTTTTTCCGTGGAAGATGTGGACTTCGACATGCAGACCCGGAGTCTCCTTTTACAGTCGGCCGACTGGTTTCTCCACGGTACGATCAGGAGCAGGATACAGGAAAAGCTCAATATGGACCTGACGAAGAGACTCGAACAATCCCGCGAACTGGCCAGGAAAGCGATAGCGCAGATTCAACTGGCAGAGCACCTTCACCTGAGAGGAGATATCAAGGCCCTGCAATTCAGAGATGCACTGATACTAAAAGACAAGATCTCCATCCAGCTGTCCGCGGAAGGAGAATCGGCGATATATTTCCAGTAGATCTGGATACAGGGAAGGGTTTTCAACCAGCCCTCTTCAGATTACTGCGAAAATCAAGTGTAGTATATCGTTCAGTCCCCTACCCTCCCGCTGTTATCAAGATAACAAAGGAGAACAGTATGCGCGACGTGATCCTCCATGCCTTTAACTGGTCCTTTACGGAAGTGGCTTCCCGGGCTCAAGAAATTTCCAGGCTCGGATACGGTGCGGTGCTCCTCCCGCCGCCGCTCTACAGCGAGCGGGAGGGCAGCAGCTGGTGGCAGCGCTATCAGCCGAAAGACTACCGGGTCATCAGGTCGTACCTGGGAGGAAAGGCGGAGCTGGAGTTGGCAATCAAGGCCCTGCACGACCAGGGGGTGAGGGTCTATGTGGATATTGTCTTCAACCACATGGCAAACGAAAAGGGCCGGCGTCCCGACCCGTACAACTTCCCCGGAGAAGAGGAACTGTCACGCTACCGCGCAGAGCGGGAGTCGTTCGAACAAGACCGGCTCTACGGCGATCTGAATGTCGGGCTGTTCAGCCCCTGGGACTTCAATTATGAAGGGGACATCTTCAACTGGAATGATCCCCACGAATCACAGGAACATTGGCTGTCCGGGCTTCCCGACCTGGACCTCAATGACTGGGTAATTCGGCAGCAGCAGACCTGCCTGGCCGCCCTGAACTCGCTCGGTTTCGACGGCTACAGGATCGACGCGATCAAGCACCTGCCCCAGGAACATATCGCCCGCGTTTTCCAGACACCCGAGATGCACGGTGAATTCGTCTTCGGCGAGGCACTCACCGCCAACGACGGTGAAGAAAATATCTTCCTCTGGCCCCTCCTGAACACGACCACCATCTCCTATTACGACTTCCCCCTGCACGAAACTCTGCGCCGGGTCTTCTCACCGGCCGGGAGCATGCGGGAACTGGTCGATCCGGCGGCCTACCGCCAAGCGTTACCCTGGGACCGCGGGGTCACCTTCACGATCACCCATGACATCCCGTACAACGACGGTTTCCGCTGGCAACTGCTCGACCGCCAGGACGAGTTTCTGGCCAACGTTTATATCACCTGCCGGGACGGCGGCGTTCCGCTGGTTTTTTCCGATCACAACGAGAGCGCGGAGAAATTCGGGGAGGACCGGGACCGCTGGAACGAGGCCTGGCACCGCACCGATACCGTGGCAATGATCGCGTTTCACAATGCCGTGCACGGTGCGCCGCAGCGAGCCCTGTTCGAGAGCGACGGCTTCATCGTCCTCGCGCGCGGTGACCGGGGTATCGTTGCCATCAACAAAACCGCCCAGTGGCAGCAGCCGCGGATTCTGACCCACGGCCTGCGTCACGGCCGCTATCACTGCCTGCTGCATGGACATGACATGCAGGTCGACGGGGAACAGTTTGATTTCGCCATCCCGCCCCGGCAGGCGCAGCTTTGGCTATGCAAGTAGTCATGAATAAGAGGCTGAAGCATCAACCAGACCTGCCAGGTTTTCAAAACCTTGCAGGTCTCTGTAACTGACAGAACACAGGAAACCATGCGTCAGCATTATCATTTCCGCAGCAGCCTCAAGCCGTTGAACACCACCAGCAGACTGGCGCCGACATCGGCAAATACCGCCATCCACATGGTGCCCAAGCCGACCAGAGTGAGCGCCACAAAAACGACCTTAATGCCCAAGGCCATGGAAATATTCTGAACGAGCACTCCCCGCGTGGCCTGTGAGAGGCGGACGAAGGTCGGGATTTTACGCAGATCATCATCCATCAGGGCCACGTCAGCTGTTTCAATGGCCGTATCGGTCCCCATGGCGCCCATGGCGAAGCCGATATCGGCCCGGGCCAGGGCCGGCGCATCGTTGATGCCGTCACCAACCATTCCCACCATTCCCTCGGCACCAAATTGCTCGATTGCCTGCAGCTTGTCTTCGGGCAGCTGATTGCCGCGCACCTGGTCGATTCCGACCTGAGCCGCGATGGACTGAGCGGTGTACAGGTTATCCCCCGACAACATCACGGTCTTGACGCCCAGGCGATGCAAATCCTCAATGGCGAGACGGCTCGTATCCTTGAGGGTATCGGCCACGGCAAACAGTGCCAGAACCTGCTTCCCATCATTCAGCAGCACCACGGTCTTACCCTGACGTTCCAGCAAATCCAGTTGGGCTTCGAGATCCGCAGAGCAAACGCCCTGCTCATGGACCATACGATGATTGCCCAGGTAATAGGTTTTACCGTCGATGACACCGCGCACACCACGACCGGCAAGCGCCTCAAATGCTTCCACATTCGCGCGCGCCACCCCGTCATGTTCCGCGGCGCTGGCCACTGCCTGCGAAACCGGATGATCGGAGCGTGCAGCCAGACTGGCCGCCAAACGCCGGCACTGCTCGGCGGACATCTCCGTCCGCACCTCAAAATCGGTCTGGACCGGCTTACCCTGGGTCAGGGTGCCGGTCTTATCGAACGCCAGCCAGGCCAGCTTGCGGCCTTCTTCCAGGTAGACGCCGCCCTTGATCAGGATTCCGTGCCGAGCTGCTGCGGCCAGACCACTGACAATCGTCACCGGCGTCGAAATCACCAGTGCACAGGGGCAGGCGATTACCAGCAACACCAGTGCTTTGTAGATCCAGTCATGCCAGGAACCGCCCATCAGCAGCGGCGGCAGAATGGCAATCGCCAGCGCCATGGCAAAGACACAGGGCGTATAGACGCGGGCGAACCGGTCAACAAAACGTTGCGTCGGCGCCTTTGCCCCTTGCGCTTCCTCTACCGCATGAATGATCCGGGCCAGGGTGGTGTTGTTTGCCGCAGCCGTCACGCGGTACTCGAAGGAACTGGCCTGGTTGATCGTCCCGGCAAACACCGCATCGCTTTCGGCCTTGTCCACCGGCAGACTTTCCCCGGTAATCGGTGCCTGATTTACCGAAGAGCGGCCGGCAACGATGATACCGTCCAGGCCGATGCGCTCACCCGGTTTAACCCGAACAATGCTCCCAACCAGAACATTTTTGGCTTCAATCTCCTGCCAGGAGCCATCCGGCTGCTGGACGGTGGCCCGTTCCGGGGCAAGTTTCATCAAGCCTTCAATGGCGTTGCGCGTCCGGTCAAGGGATTTGACTTCGATCAGCTCGGCGATGGTAAACAAAACCATAACCATTGCCGCTTCCGGCCACACGCCTAAAAACAGCGCACCGGTTACGGCAATGCTCATCAGCGCGTTGATGTTCAGGTTACCGTTGGCGATAGCCAAAAAGCCCTTCTTGTAGGTACCCAGGCCACAAACAGCAATTGCCAGAACAGCCAATCCGGCGGAAAGCCACTCGGCCATGCCCAGCCAGTGAACCACCTCCGAAGCAATTGCCGCCAATCCGGCAAGAATCAGAGGCCACCAGGGCTTCTTCGTCTCCGCCTCGGGCAGAGACTTGTCGGCACTGGCCAGTTCCGGTTTAAAGCCGAGGGAGCGTATCGCAGCCAGAATCTCATCCAGTGCGTCCGGATCATGCACGATCGTCAGCACCCGCTGCAGCAGGTTGAACTCCATGCTCTTGACCGAGGACATGCGGTTCAACTTGGTGCGGATCAGAGTTTCTTCGATCGGGCAATCCATCTGCATGATGCGAATTGCGGTTCTGATTCCCTCTGCAACCTGCTCCTGTCCGGCCAGGCGATCCAGCGATGCCGGCAGAGCAGAACAGCAAGGCCCATCATGCTCGTGCTCGTGAGCATGGTCGTGGTTGTGTCCATGTTCATGATCATGTTGATGTTCATTCTCGTGATTATGATTGCAGCAGTTGGCCATGGTGGCCTCCTTGTATCGTGAATTTTTTCAATCCTGATTGGGCCGCTCTGACCGTAAGGCCAGTCCCGGAAATAGTCAACTTTTTTGACTTTTGACGTCCGATCAGATAGACACCTTTTTACTAAAGTATACCTATTTTCCGCAACTGTGTCTGTCGTCAGAATACCATTAACTGGAGAACTCAACGGGAAAACCTGCATAACTCTCTGAAAACCGGACCAAAATTACAACCAATGACCTAACACACCAATATTTCACCCAAATGTTGCACTGGGAACATGAAACTGCAATGGTTCAATGATACAAAAAGAACCATGAAGAAAATCAAAGTAGACCTGCACGTCCACTCGAGCCATTCCAACAAACCCAACTACTGGGCATTGCGCAAATTCAACTGCCCGGAAAGCTACTCATCGCCGGAACTGATCTACCATGCGGCACGCAAACAGGGAATGGATTATGTCACCATCACCGACCACAACGCCATCAGCGGCGCCCTGGAAATAGCCCACCTTCCCGGAGTCTTCGTCAGTTCAGAGGTAACCTGCTATTTTCCCGAAGACGGCTGCAAACTGCACGTGGTGGTTCTCAACATTAACGAGGACAGTTTTCGGGAAATTCTGGAACTGCGCAAGAACCTCTACGAACTGGTCGACTATCTCCATCACAACGGCATTCCCCATTTCGTGGCCCATCCGCTCTATGCCCAGAACGATAAATTATCCGCGGACCATCTGGAAAAAATGCTCCTGCTTTTCCGGGTCTTCGAGGTAAAAAACGGTGCACGGGCCAAACGCTACGGAACATTCCTGGAAGAGCTCATCGTCAGCTTGACCCCGGAAAAGATCGCGGAACTTGCGGACAAACACGGCCTGACAGCGGTCGGCGATACGCCTTGGATCAAGGGTCGCGTGGGCGGTTCCGACGATCACAGCGGCCTCTTTATCGCCGGAGCCCATACGGTCGTGCCCGGGGCGACGAATCTGGATGAATTTCTCGACGGCATTATCAAGCTCGACTCGGCACCAGCCGGGGCGGACGGTGATCCCCTCACCCTCGCCCATAGCCTCTACTCCATCACCCACAGTTTCTATCGCCAGCGGCTCGGTTCCGGCACCTCCGCATCCATGCCGTTCATCAAAGCGCTGTTGGAGAGATTTTTCGCTTCGGATGGAGAGCGCTCCTCCTTTCTCGACAAATTGAAACTGTTCATCCGCAGAAACCTTCCGGATGGCAGCGACCGCGGGGCAAATGGCAGTTTCGAAGGGATGCTGGACAAGGAAGCAAAGCGGTTGCTGAAGGATACCGAGTTCCTGCGCAGCATCGGCACGGAATCCAGGAACCGCAAGATCTTTGCCGTCACCAGTTACCTGGCCAACCGGATGATCTACCTCTACACGGAACGTCTGACGCGGATATCTTTTTCTTCCGGTTTCTTCGACATTATCCACTCATTGAGTACCATTGGCCTGGTCCACCTGCTGATCTCGCCCTATTACCTTGCGTTCCATCATCAGCACCGGGGCAAGCAGTTGATGGCGGATCTCTCGCAGAGATTTGCTGCAAAAAAAGGATTACAGAAGAAGGAAAAGATCGCCCTGTTCACCGATACCCTCAATGAAATCAACGGTGTGGCCATCACGATCAGGCGACTGATAGACATTGCCCGGACCAGGGGCATAGAACTGACGGTGATCACCTCCTCGCCGAATCCGACCGGGTACGAAAACGGCGTCATGAACTTCCGTTCCGTCGGTGACTTCGTCCTGCCCGAGTACCCGGAACTGAAACTGCACTTTCCGCCGGTTCTTGATGTCATCGATTACTTCGAGCGTGAGGAATTCACCCGCATCCATGTCAGCACGCCAGGAACCGTGGGCCTGCTCGCCCTCTCAATTGCCAAGCTGATGGATTTCCCCATTGCCGGAACCTACCACACCGATATTCCCCAGTATGTCAGGAGCCTGACTTCCGACGAGATTCTGGAAAGGGCGGCCTGGGGCTTCATGATCTGGTTCTACGGCCAGATGGATGAAGTGATGGTCCCTTCGGCCAGCACCCGGACGCAACTCATCGAACGCGGACTGGCGGCGGAGAAGACCCGTCCCCTGCCGCGCTGGGTGGATATCGATACCTTTTCACCGCGGCACCGTGACCCGGATTTCTGGAATCGCTTCGGCAGCAGCAAAAGCCTGAAATTCCTCTATGTCGGGAGGGTCTCGCGATAAAAGAATCTGGAACTCCTGGCTGAGGCCTTTCGGAGCATCTGTGCCGAACAAGCACCAGCTCAACTGGTGATCGTCGGTGACGGGCCGTTTAAAAACGACCTGCAGACTCTGCTGCGGGGACTCCCGGTGATCTTCACCGGTTACCTCGCCGGGGAGGCCCTGGCAGCGGCCTTCGCCTCGGCCGATGTCTTTGTCTTTCCCAGCACCACCGACACCTTCGGCAATGTCGTCCTGGAAGCCCAGGCATCGGGCCTGCCGGTCATCGTTTCCGATGGTGGAGGACCGAAGGAACTGATGGTCGACAAGAGTACCGGCCTCGTTACCAAGGCTGACAGCCTGGAGGAACTGACCGGCGCCATGCGCCTGCTGCTGAGGAACCCGGAACTGACATCGGAAATGGGCAGAAATGCGCGCACCTTCGCCGAGCAGGGCGCCCTTTCCATGACCGACGCCTGCGGCACCATCCTGCAGCCGAAAGTCGTCAACTACTGAGAGGTCCCGTGTCAGTCACATATTCGAAACTTTCCCTGATGCGCCACGCGCTTACCCTGGCCCGTGGCAGAATTCCCTCCCAGCTGATCATTCAGCTGACCGACTCCTGCAACGCCACCTGTCCGCAGTGCGGTATGCGGCGGAACGCCCCCTTCCGCCGCTCCCTCCTTCCCCTGGAGCAGGGCAGGCGGATCATCGACCATGCCGCCAATTCCGGCATCGCCGCGCTTTCCTTTACCGGCGGGGAACCTTTTCTCCATGCGAAAAATCTGCTCACGCTGATTCACTGCGCCGGTGAGGCAGGCATACCCTTTATTCGGACCGGCACGAACGGCTTTCTCTTCAAAAATCCCGACAGCGCGGACTTCACCGCCAGAATTTCCCGCCTGGCCGAGTCACTGGCCAGCACCAGGCTCTACACCTTCTGGATCAGCATAGATTCACCCGATCCGGACACTCACGAAAACATGCGAGGACTGCCCGGAGTCATGAAGGGCATTGAACGCGCGCTGCCTATTTTCCACCAACACGGGGTTTTTCCCGCGGCCAATCTCGGCATCACGAAAGCGATCCTGCCAAAAAGACCAGCTGCACAGGCTGACGCAGAATCCACCCGCGAGGAATTCCGGGAGGGCTTCCTGGCTTTTTACCGACGCGTTATCGATCTCGGCTTCACCATTGCCAACGCCTGCTATCCGATGAATATCGAGACGGATCCGGCGTCTTCTCTCAGCGCGGTCTATGAAGCAACGGCGGCGGACGATTGCGTCCGCTTCAGCGTTCGGGAAAAACACGCCATGTTCACGGCCCTTGCGGAAACCATCCCGGAATTCCGCTCCCGTATCAGAATATTTTCGCCCCTCAGCTCCTTGCACGCGTTGGCTCAGCACTATTCCGGCGAAGAGGACCGGAGCTACCCCTGCAACGGAGGCAGCGATTTCTTCTTTATCGACGCCAAGGACGGTAATACCTACCCGTGCGGCTACCGGGGCAGCGAGAATCTCGGCAAGTTCTGGGATCTAGACCTGAAGAATCCTCCCCGCAAACGATCCTGCCGGGAATGCGACTGGGAATGCTTCCGTGACCCGTCGGAGCTTCTTGGGCCTTTTCAGGAATTATGCTCCGCCCCGTTAGGGGTAGCCCGGCGCTTGCTGCGGGACAAAAAACTCACCGATCTCTGGCTCAGCGACCTGCGCTACTATCGGGCCAGTGACTATTTCAACGGCAGACGGGGGCCCGATGACCGCAAGCTCGCGCGTTTTGCACCTTCACCCCTTTGCACCAAGGAATCGAGTCATACGGAATGCGGAATTCCCTCCTGAATACATGCAGAGACAGTTCAATGAATGACGAAAAGGATTCCCCATGGAACTTCAACAACACTCCGACGATCACCTGCTGCAGGAATTGATGGCCGTCCGTCTCCAACTGACGGCGTTGAAACGGAAATTAACGCTGCAGAGTAAATCACTGGAATCTCTCAAGGAAGAAAAAGAACGCCTCTCGGTTACGCTTCGTTCCATCAGCGAAGGGGTGATTACCACCGATATGAACGGCAGGATCGTTTTCATCAACGCCGCCGCGGAACGGTTGATCGATTGCCCAAAGGAGAAGGCAGCAGGGAGACTTCTTTCCGGGATAATCAATATCACGCACGAAGAAGGAAGCAATAAAAACCTCGGGACCCTTCTCGACACGGCCATGATAACCGGCCGGGTTATCGAGCTGGCTGCCGCGACAACCCTTGTCTCCAGTGACGGGAAAAGCAAGATTGTTTCCATCTCCGTTTCCCCTCTCCATGACCGGAACAGTATGATTTCCGGGGTAGTCCTCGTTCTCCGGGATATCACGGAAAAAAAGGCTCTCGAAAATGAACTTTTCAAGGTCCAGAAACTGGAATCGCTCGGTCTTCTGGCCGGCGGTATCGCCCACGACTTCAACAATATTCTCACGGCGATCCTGGCAAACATTTCCCTGGCCACCTGCCTGATCCCGCCGGCAAACGCCGCGCACACCAGGCTGGACCAGGCGGAGAAGGCAGCCGGCCGTGCCGCTGATCTTGCCAGGCAGCTCCTGACCTTTGCCAAAGGGGGGAAACCGATCAAGAAAACCGTGGCTCCGGCCAAGCTGCTGGTGGAATCGGCAAATTTTGCCCTCCACGGCGCCAGCGTTTCCTGTGAGTTTGACCTGCCGGATGACCTCTGGGCCATCGAGGCTGACCCGGGGCAGATAAACCAGGTAGTCAACAACCTGGTGGTGAACGCAGTACAAGCCATGACCAGCGGCGGACACATCCGGATCAGCAGTGAAAATATCCACTACGCCGATGAAGAGTCTCTCCCCCTGGGGAGAGGGCGCTATGTCAGGATTGCCGTTAAGGATTCCGGAGTCGGCATCCCCGAGGAAATCCGGCAAAAAATATTCGATCCCTATTTTACGACCAAACCGTACGGAAACGGCCTCGGACTCGCGACCAGCTACTCCATCATCCGTAACCACGGCGGGCATATCACGGTAGCGTCGACTCCCGGAAAGGGAACGACTTTTATGATCTACCTTCCCGCATCGGATAAGAACCTGACCGAAATCATGGTTGAGAACGTGGTGTTGACCGGCAACAGCGGCAAAATTCTCGTAATGGACGATGAAGAGATGATCAGAAATGTCGCGGCGGAAATGGCGCAGCACATGGGTTATCAGCCGGTTTCCTGCGAAAGTGGCGACAAGGCCGTTTCTCTCTACCAGGAGGCACTGAAATCAGGAGAAACGTTCCACGCGGTGATCATGGATCTCACGATTCCCGGTGGCATGGGTGGGCAAGAAGCCTTGCAGCACCTCATCGCCCTTGATCCTGAGGTGCGGGCCATCGCCTCCAGCGGTTATTCCGACTGCCGCTCAATCGCCGAATTTCGGGAGCACGGTTTTCGTGGAGTACTGCCGAAACCCTATACGATCCGGGAGTTTCATCGGGCGTTGCATGAAGTGCGTTAAGAATCGAAGACCCTCTGTATCGGCGCTGCCGTGAATCTATCGTCGAAGCAGCTGCAAACAGTTCTGTCCGGACATGCCGTTCTGTGCCACTTTGTCTTTCCGGATTGCACCCTTGCCGCACGGCTCCAGTCAACCGGAACACCCGCACAATGCACATCAATCAGCGTTGTTGCGTCCAAGTCTTTGCTTCTGGCGCCGGGAGTCCGAATTGCAGTAACTGACGCCATTGCCCTGCTCCGCCAGGGATTCCCCACTGCCGGGTAACACTAAACTCCCCTGCTGCCCAAATTTGCATCGTACTTCCCGATCTGAAGCAAATGCAAAGAACCGTTCCTCACACCCGGCACATCACTCCGCTTATCCGCTCCTGCAGGTTCCAAGGACAGGCTATCGCTGGCATTCACGGCAGGCGAAAAACAACACGGAACTTAGGCTTGAGGCATCTTCTCCCCAAGGGGTCGCCTGCGGACTCTACGGATTGCTCCAGGAACGGCTCGGCTTCAAATTCATCGATCCCCGGCAAACGTTGCTGCCTCACCATACCGGTTGGTATTGCACGACGCTGCTAAAGCCGACGGAACAAGGCCGGCAGGCAATTTCTTTTCTGACTCCCACGGAAGTGTCGGATTAATGTTTCGAGATGTGCTTAGTGATTAATTTACTGACCATCTCCGCGACTGTTTTTCCCTTACGCCGGGCCTCAGCTTCGAGTCGTTCCAAGAGCTCTTCCTTGACCGTCACATCGAGACGTACGAACCCAGCGGGAATTTCCGCCCTGGTGGAAGTATCAACCACTATACTTCCAACTTTCTCCTCAGCAGAAGCAGAACCGTGTTGAGCAGCAATGAATTCAAGTGCCGCCTTTGTATCTATAACCGGCTTTGCAATACTCGGTTTCGTGCGCAATTTCGTCATCTTCTTTTCTCCTCCAGAATGTCTTCAATCTCGGCAACAAGCGCCCTGAATTCATCCTTGGCGGAAGTATCGTTCCAATCCTCGACGGATAACCCCCTTGCGAGGGCTTCACTGTAGGCAACTCGATATCCGAGTCGTGCAATCATTCCTTTCAGTTGCAACTCGCGGTCAACCGCTTCGCTCAATTCTCTGGCTTCCATCGTATTTGCCCGGTAGCGAGTCCACAACAGACGGGCATCAACATCGGATTTGTACTTTTTGGCCTCTTCGATTGTGGTGAGCAGATCGCAGACAGACCATATTTCGGCGGCACTGGCGCCCAGTGGGATGAGGGAAAGATGACTGAGAATGATAATGGCCCGGGTCATCTCAGCGATACGTGGTGGAGCATCGATGATGATATAGCGAAAACCTTCCGCTGCTTCTTGTACCTTGTCGATTAGTTCCAGATGGTTAGCCGCCGTGGCCAGGAAGAGCGTCGTCGAAGGCAGAGAGGCTTGCCTGGTTGCATACCAGGAGGCACTTGTCCCTTGGGGCAAGTCACAATCAATGAGCAAGGTCGAACTGTGGTCTGAAAAGTTCGCCGCCAGGTTGGTGGCGATCGTGGAACGGCCAACGCCCCCTTTGACCTGGATTACACCTATAATTTCAGTCATCGTGCTACTTTCCTCTTTGAAATACAGCTGTACAAGGTAAAGAAAAAGCTCTTACGGAATTGTCAGACAAACGGGGAAATACTTTTTTCTGAAACACACTCGGTTGCGACCGACAATTTTACCGTTGCTAGAACTTGATTGAAACATATCATCTTGTATTTGCAAGAGAAAAGTTCCGAAACGCCACAGTGGCCAATTTTTTCACACAACTGTAACATTCAAACCGGACAAACCCTCTCGCGGGCAATCAGAATACACTTACAGGCATCAGTAGACCTGCCGCTTTCATGAATCTTTTTAATTTTCGCCGGGTGCTTGGCCTGGAAGATCTCATATTCGGAGTGAATCGGTTCCCGCAGGAACTCCGATACCGGTAGCACCAACAATTTCTTGCCGTCCCCTGCGACAACCGCAGCCACTTTTCGCTTCATTTTCCCAGTAGGGGAAGAAATATTCCTGACCGGCATTCCGCGCGCCACATTCGCAAACATTCGTTTTATTCACCTGCTTCCTCCAGTTACCGCATTTGATTGTGCTGTGCTACGAAACTACCCCCGCAAGCTACCGCAGATCCGAACTTGCGGCTGAGGTATTTGCCCGAAAAACCCGCTTTTCATTTTCAGGATGCGGCCGATCAGTGCAGGAATTCGTGTGTCGTACATATTTGTGGGGAAAAATGGTTTTAAAGCCGCATGAACACCTGTATTCGACTATCATTTGTGACTCTCCTTGTTGGTTGTCTGGAGCGGCACCACCCGACTGCGCTCCGGCTGTATCTGAATTCAGTATGACAGACTCGTATGACAACCGTTTGACGATTCGAAAAATGTTAGTAAAATTTTGGCCGGCAATGGTCGTGTCACCAGACCTTTTCACGTGATTGTTCCCGGCAAAAAAATGCCTCCACGGACCAAGATAAAGGGAATCCGAGGAGGCTGATAAAAAGGAGACGTTGTTGAACCATACCACACGAAAAGCCCGGCGCAAACAGATAAAAGCTAGTTATTTCGGTATTTTCAATCTTGTGACCCAGCTACCATGGTACGGTAACATTTCCTGCTTCTTGATGCCTTGCACGGTCAGTTTCGCGGTGAAATTACGTCCTGGCAAAACGGGTCGATGAGGGCAGTGCCGAATTGATAGCTAGTCGATTTCTTTCCGGGATACGCTCATTACCTGTAGGGCTGCTTACATTTTTGCTGCAGGAAAATCTTTCGATCTTCTGCATTAACTCCTCAGAGAGTTTTTTCAGGGAGTCGGACTGTGCGGCAACGGAGCGTACCGACTGTACGGCAACGGCTGCTCCAAAATCAATTTCGTTGATATCCGAGCTAATCTTCTCAGCTGTCACGGAAAGCCCATCAGTTGCCTGGGCAATTTCTCTGGTCATGCCTTGGAACATTTCGACACTCTCTACGATCCGCCGTAGCGAACTACCGGCCTGCGCAGAGTACTCGACCCCCTTTTGCACCCGTTCGAGGCTTCTTTTCATCGCAGCGGTCGCGACCTCGGTATCTGACTGGATCGCCTTGATGAGTTCGGTGATACCGACCGTGGCTGTCGCGGTATTATCCGCCAGTTTGCGCACTTCACCGGCGACAACGGCAAATCCCAAGCCGGCCTCCCCTGCCCGGGCCGCTTCAATGGCGGCATTCAGGGCCAGTAGATTTATCTGGTCGGTAATGCCCTCGATAACATCGACGATCTCACCCACCTGTTGCGATCTCTCGCTCAACTTCCGCAAAACCAGGGTAGATTCCTCGGCAACTCGGGCAATTTCCGCAACTTCGCTTCCCGCCTGATCAACAATGGCAGACCCCTCGGTGGCTATTGAGCGGGCTTCTGCCGCGGAATCGGCAATCCGGACGGTGTTCGTGGAAATTAGCGTTACTGTCTGGGCCATTTCCAGTGAGGCCGCCGCCACCTGGGAGATGCGGGCCGACTGATTTTCAATCGTGTTATGTATATCTGCCGCAGCAGAGGTCAATTCGCGTGAGCAATCCGACAGCTTGGCGGATGAAGAAAAGATCGCCGAAATGATCTGCTTGAAGGAGACAATCAGGCTGTTGAAACCCTGCTGAGTCACGCCGATTTCATCAGTGCGTTCAACATGCACCACTTTCGAAAAATCGCCCGTTTTGGCAATGGTAACGATGGTGTCGGTCAGGCCTGAAAGGGGGCGCAGCACAGAACCGATGATTTTGAAGCTCAGGACCAGCACAAGTACGATCACTGTCAGAGAAAATCCGATCAGTAAGCGCTTGAACAATTCAACCCGCTGTTCGACCAGGGAAACGAAATCCTGCTGCTCCCGCGCAGTTGATGCGACATTTTCTTCCGTTCTCCGGGACTGCTCCAGTGACACTTCCTTGATCCTTTCCACGGAACTCTCAACTTGGGACATGCTTTCCAGAACTTTGCGTTGCGCTACCGCGATGGTGCGTAACGATGCTCCGCCGCTGGCGGCAGCGTTTTTTATGGAGGTCATCGTTTCGTCGATGTAGCCAGAACTCTTGATCTCCTGTACGGCAGCTGCAACGCGGGTGATATTGCCCAGAATCCGCCCCTCGATCGCCCGAACTTCAGCCGTTCTCCGGTCAAGATCAGCCGAGCTCTCACTCAACATAATTGTGCGCGCCTTGGCATCGAGGAGTTTCGAATCAACGCCCAGGTTATATACAAGGACATTGATATCCTGAATTTTTTTATTCAGTTCTATGTCGACCACTTCGTTGCGATAGTTTTCGATGTTATCCATTAACTGAGCCACACTACTTTTCTCGCTGATCGAACTGCTGAGCGATTTCGAAGCAATACTCGAACGACGGGAAGCAGTTCCCTGGATGCTGGCAATAATTTCCTTGAGACCCTCAAGGGATTTGTCCACCCGGGCCATGGCGCCGTTCACCCGGCCCGCCTCTTCACGAAAAACCGCCATCGCCTTGAATTTTTCGTCCACCGCCCGCAGAACCTGGTCATGCAGGTCAGAGAAGACCTGCATATCCAAGGGCAGATCCTTGAATTCACTGATTTCCTGATGAATTTTTTCCAGGCCATCTCGGTGCATATCGATGGCAGCCGACACCTGTGACACTTCCTGTGTATCCCGTGACAATCCGAGTTGCAACAGATCGGCCGATAATTTTTCCACCAACTGCTGCAGCTGCACCGTCTTCACCTGGAGCGGCGTCGACTGAGTCGTCATGACGGTGATTTTGTCTTTGATCATCAGGATGGTGACAAGACTGAAGCAGGCAATCCCGATAATTCCGGCGCTGCAGATGCAGGAACTGATAATAAGCTTGGTTTTGATCTTCATGCACGAATACCCGTCTTTCTGTAAGTATGGGAGGGAAAGATAGCGTTGAACCGGCAGTGGGGTACCAGCTACAAAAGAATTGTTAATTCTCCGGGTTAGCCAGCAGAAAGACTCCGGTCATCTTGAACAGCATGGTATGCATGGAGTTGAGTCCGACCAGGGATATCTCGGCGCCTTTGTCGTCGCGGAGCTTCTTGAAACAGCGCAGGAGAAAGGCGATCCCCATTGAATTGATGCGTCCGACCTTGCTGAAGTCCACACGAATCTTGGGACGCTTGACGATTTCCAGCAGTTCCTCCAGGGAAGTTCCCGCATCATAATCTATGGTGCCTGAAAGATTTATGAAGTCGGCGTCATAACCGTGCCTCAGTTCCATTATGAAATTTTTTTCCATGTCCTCTCCTTCTGGTAAATGGTTCCCGCAATCCCATCGGCAAACAATCGGCCCCAACCGAACTCTCTTCAATACGGCAAGGGTTGCATCAATTTTCTACGGTGCGGTAGTAATATGAAAGCCTTTTATTTCCGGCAGGTAATCGCAGGTCGAGAGGCTGATATGCCCTCCAATGACTGTCTGTTTTCCCTGTTCGATCCGAACCAGCAGGGTATCCAGAAAACGCCAGATAATGAAAAGCCCTCGCCCGCCGATTTCATCATGAACGCAGTGGGTGTCGCAATGGTGGGTGAGGTGTGCGAATAAATCCTCGGAGGAGAGCGTCCCCCAGCCATCGGCAACTTCCAGCGCAAGCGTTTCACCGTCAAAGCCGTAACGGAAGACGACATCTTCCCCATCTGCCAGATCACGCTTTTCACCTTTCCGGTAGAGCGGTTCGGCCCGCTCTCCGCGGGGAGCGGCGTAGAAGGCATTCTCCAGCATTTCGTCTACCAGCAATGCCCCCTTCATGCGGAGCATCTCGTACTCGTGAGAGCTACCGCCGATGCTTTTTTCCAGTTCCGCGATCAGGTCTTCTTTCTGCTCGGATGATGAGAGTCTGAATTCATGTACGGGCGTTCCCGGCCGGATGTAATCAGCCATCGTGAGACAGGTACCGTTTTTGAGTCGCCGGATCGAGAGATCGAACAGAGACACCACTTTATTCAGATCATAGTGCGGACCGCCGACCGGATTGATCAGCAGATGCCTGACATTATCCGCAAGCAAGGGACTCAAGGGAGGAGGGTCAGACGAAAGGCACATCAGCATGATGTCGGCCTGAGGAAAAAGTTGGCGGGCCTGGCTGACAAGTTTCGGGAACGCCAAGGGATAGACCCTGGTGGAGATGATAACAAGTGAAACGCTTTCCCCCCTATTCCGAAGGTCCGCGACCACTCGTGGGATTTTCGTCATTTCAACGAGTAACGACATTTCTTCCATGCGCGAGAAAATCGGCTCCCAGACGGCCCTTTCTTCAGCGTCGGAAACCAGCGCGATGATTGTTCCGATGACATTCATGGTACTCTTCCTTTCACTAACTGCTGCAGATACATTGATACTCAATTTTGAAACAGTGCGTTTGCGTTGGGCTGGGGCATTCACGAAGGTTCTCGTACGGCTTCCTTGCAAGATCGAGATAGAAAACAGGTCGCCTGAACCGGCAGAATGCCTGAGTTGCAAGACAGCTGATGACCGATTACGAGAGGCTTCGGGAAAGTTCCAGCCCAGCCTTTGCCGACCTTTTAGGATAATGAGTTTATAGAAAACCCATGTAGTTCAGGGAGCCAGGACAGCAATCATGACCGTTGCATCGTCTTCCAGGCTCGAAGTTCCGGAATACTCACGGACACGTTCCAGCATGGCGAGCGCCGCTTCGTGCGGGCCTTTGCCTAAGTTTTCCCGGAGAAGATTTTCCAGACGCTTATAGCCGAATTCTTCTTCATCCGGCCCCCGGCACTCCACAATTCCATCCGTATAGAGAACAACGCTGTCGCCCTGCAAGAATTCCAGCGAAAACTCCTGATAGAAGGAGTCTTCCTCGAAACCAAGGGGAAAGCCGGATGCCTCCTCAAGCATTTCCAGTGAACCCGACCTGCCTCGCACCAGGTAGGGAAAGTTGTGGCCGGCGTTTGCATAGCTGAGGCGCTTGTTCTCCGTGTCGATCACGGCGACAAAACAGGTCATGAGCAACCGGCGCCTGGCCGTGGCCGTTATTGCTCTGTTCATGCCCGAAAGCAACTCCGTTGGTGTTGCGACCCCAAGAGACAGCAAGGTATGGAGACTCGCCTTGGCAGCGGTGGTAACCATGCCAGACTGCACCCCGTGCCCGCTGACATCGGCGATAATCAGACCAAGGCGGTTTTCCCCACAGACGAAGTAATCGTAGAAATCGCCGCCGATCTCAGTCGAAGTGGTGATGCCGGCCCCGATCCGAATATCCCTGAAACTGAATTTCGGCTCTGGCAACAGGTCTTGCTGAATCAGGCTCGCGTGTGCCACCTCGTTCCTGATCCGTTCACTCAAGCTCCGCAGTGTCGCCAGGAGACTTTGCTGGAATTCCGAGATCCGCATCATCAGATCGGACACGAGCACAACCCCGACACACCGTTCACCTTCGGCTATAAGCAGACAGTCGTTTTCCAGAATCGGGTCCCGATCGATCAAAATAGCGAGCGCGGCGGCAATATCCAGTTCAGGATCCATCACAATCGGATTATCATCCTTCAGTTCAGCTATCGGTTTGTTGCTGTAGAGATCAAGCGCGAACTTACGGCTTAGATGGGTAAAGAAGAGATTCTTGCGGCTGACAGCACCGGCAAAAACACCTTCGGCAACCAGCGGGAGCAACAGGAGCGTGGTGTCAGCCTGGAAGACATCAACCACCTCCCGCACTTTCCGGTCCGGGTGAATGTCGTGTGCCTCCTGCATGATATCCCGCAAGCAGGGCACGAAGTCCCGTGATTCAGCCAATGGGGTACCAGTTCCAGCTCCATCCCCGGACTGCTCGTCGTTGCTGGTGGCTTGAGCGGTAGCAGGCAGGGACGATGCTTCAGGAGGCATGGCAAGCGGAAATGGCACTCGTGCCGGCAGCGGTTACGACCTCGGTGAATTCTCCTTCCGCGCTATTCAGGCAATACCAGCAGTTCTGGCCATGCAATGGACAAGGGAGACTATTACACATGGTTACACCTCCAAGTTTCATCTATTATTCGAGCTCGGATAGTACCCGTTGATTATCGCGGTCATGTTGCATGCAGGTAAAATAACCGTAACAAGCAGATTGTGTTATCGACTACATTGGCATCAGTTTATTTACCGGAATTTTTACGCAACCTTCATGAAACCACAATAAACCTTCAGTATCGTCTGCAACCGGCACGAGGAACCTGTTGGACGTAGGGTAAATCTGCTGCAAATCCGTCTGGACGGTCCATATTTCGCCGCTATTTTGGGCCATAGAACAACTTTTACCCTGCAAAATCGACAAAATCTGTCCTCGCCCAGTCGAATTTTCGCTTCGATTTCCTAAGTTCGACAGGTTCCTGGCCACATTTTACGCAAGGAGGTTGTACCATGAAGCTGAGAAAGCAAAACCTGGCAGTGGGAATCGGCATCGGCGCCGTGGCACTGGCACTTTCCTGGTCTCCGTTCGCCCTGGCCGGAGGGGAACACCTGAAAGGCCGCTGGCTGGCGGGAGATTTCCACAATCACACTTTCCTTACCGACGGCAGCAACACCCAGTCAGACGTGTTGGACAATGCGTTCCGCTTTGGCCTTGACTGGCTTGCCAATTCGGAGCACGGCGGCGCCTTCAATCGAACTCCGCAAGGATTACCCTGGCCGACGGATACTGTCTTCCTCGGCATCCCTCCGAGCGGCAAAATGTGGCGTTGGCAATCCCTCTGGCAGTATTCCTATCCGCTCATCAGCGAAGCTCGGACCGCACATCCCGACAAGCTGATCGTGCAGGGGTACGAGTGGAATGTACCAAGCCATGAACACGCCAGTGTCGGAATTGTCGGCCCGGCCGAGGAATCGGGCCTTGCAATTGCCCGGCACGAGTACCTGTTTGACGGAAGCGACGGCGGTTCCACGAGCGATTCCCATCTTGGAGTATCGGGGAAGATCCTGACAAATAATCATGACAAAGCGGTGGCAGGCGCCAAGTGGCTCCAGGACAATTATCCTTACAACAGCTACTTTCTGATCAACCATCCCTCCCGGGCTCTGAAGTACTCGATCGCCGACATTCGGGACTTCAACAATGCGGCACCGACGGTTGCCTTCGGCTTTGAGGGTATTCCCGGGCACCAGAAGGAGAGTAATCGCGGCGGCTACGGGAATGCCTCCGAGAAAGCCCGCACCTACGGCGGAGCAGATTACATGATCGCCAAGGTCGGCGGGCTTTGGGATGCGCTGCTGGGTGAGGGCCGCCACTTCTTCACCTTTGTCAACTCTGACTTCCATTCCACGAAGGGCGATTTCTGGCCGGGTGAATATGCAAAATCCCATGCCTTTGTCATTGACAAAAACCGGGATGAGAACATTTCCTTGGACGAACTGGTTGACGGATTGCGATCAGGCAACTCATTCTCCGTGCATGGCGACCTGATCAGCAACCTGCATTTCAGCGCCCAATCCCGCGACGACAAGGCACCAATGGGCGGAATGCTGCACGTGGACAATGGTGGCAAGGTGAAGCTGAAGATCAGATTCAGGTCACCGGAACGGAATAACAATGGCGATACGGTGGCGATCGACCATATCGATCTGATCGCAGGCAACGTAACCGGCAGGATTCCCAAGTATCTCGATGACGGAGTAACCCTGAACCCCGAGTACACCAAAGACACCAATGAAAGCTCCCGGGTTATCGCAACGTTCAACAGAAACGACTGGGAAAGTGACAAGGATGGCTACCGTACGATTGTCTACCATCTTAAAAACGTGAAGAACGACATGTATTTCCGCCTCAGAGGCACGAATCTTCCTGCCGGCACGGCAAATGAAACCGACGCTGAAGGGAATCCCCTCATTGACACCCTGATGGGACCGAACACGGCGGAAAAGGCCCATGCCGATCTCTGGTTCTACTCCAACCCGATCTTTGTCAAGGTTGCCCACTGTAATCGCAAATAGTTTTCATCCGCCAACGCCGAAACAGTGCTGCCCCAGCCGACTCTTCCAAATGAAACACAACCATCCGGGCCGGTTCACTTTGAGCCGGCCCTTTTTCAAGAAATTCGCCTGACTGTAACTTCGCCTCCACATGACTATGGTGACATGGAATCGTCATTCCCGGAATCTCGTACATCCTTAAAACAGGGGGAGCTTTCCATGTCGCCAAATCAGCGGTTATCCACTGCCAGAACCCTCACAGTCGCGCCGAAACCGGGCAAAAGCCCGCTCCAGCAAGCCTTGTGCGCGTTGGAAATTGTCGATGAGTACGGTCGTGTGAACCTGGAAAACCTGCCCTTCGCGCCGAACGACACAACCGTCGGCACCGAGACGGAATTGCAGGTTGCGGTCTATGGTTCCCGCTTTGACGTGGATCTGCCCCGAACGATCGAATCATCGAACTATTTCGCGAATGCCATCCGGCGAGCCGCAACCGGAGACCTGCCCCGCAAGCGTGTCACCGATATCGAACGGTATCTGAGTGAAAATCGGGATGAGGTCTGGGAAAACAGTTGGGTCCGCTTTGGCAGAAATGTCCTTTGCACGTATGCGAATCAGGTTCTGGAGAGTGACCTGCGGGCTGACAAGTCCTCCCCCGACAGCGCAAACAGAACGGACAGTGGCCGCTTTCTTTTTAACGACAGCGATGGCCGCCCCATGGTGCGCATCCCGGTGAGCTACCTGGTAAAGCTGGCCATGGCCCAGTACCTGGGCTCGCGAATGAACCTGCCGTTCCTCCTGCGCGCCACCGCCGAAAGACTGATGGGCCATTACCTGAACGACAACACCTCCCCGGAGACCTTCTCTTTCCATGTCATCCCCCTGCGTAAAAAGACCGGGATGGGTCTTGCCGTGGCGCGGGAGACATCGAAACGGATGCTGCTTACCCAATTGCTGGTCATGTATGCGAACCGGAGCTTCGGACTGAAGGAAAGCGGCCAGACAGCGAGCGTCTATTTGGCGCCCAACCCGCCACAGCGTCAGAAGGCCTTGAACGAACATATCTCCGATTCCTTCTACCGTGACCTGTTCATGAGCCCCTGCCTTTCCGGCTGGGATCAGGGCGAAGAAAAGTACCGCTACATGCGACTCTGTCACAAGGTCCTGAGCAGGAGCCAGTTGAATGCCGTGGCAAAGCTGAAACATGCCGGTATCATCCTCAACAACCTCGTGGTCCTGCCGAACACCTCCAACGTGAGCCTGGCCAACAACGGCACCCATGTCAGCCTCGGCAGCAAAAGACTGACCGCGGCCATGGCCGCGGGAACCAAAGTCTACGGTGAAGCACAGGAAAAGTACCTTGGCGATCTGGTCATCAAGATTACCGAACACTTCCTGCCACTCTTTGTCGGTACCTACAGCGCGGCTCCCTACCGGCTCGATTACTCCGCTTTCCATCCGGAGAAGGCCCTCGGCTTCCTGGCCCACGAACTGGATTATTCACAACTACGCATCCTCTGGCGGATGTGGAAGGCCAAGGCGAAGATCAGGATCTGCGGCGCACCGGTCACTCCGTTCGGACCGGAATGGCTCGACCGGCTGATCAGCCGGGTCTTCAATCTCAAGGGGGATTTCGTCCACGACTTCCGCCTGCTGGACTACCTGGTCTGTCTCCTCAGCACCAACCAGAGCCCGGCCCTGGACGGCACCCTGGGCAGCAGCGAACGGCTCAAGAGCGACCTTGCCGAACTCGGCGTCTTCGACCCAGGGATGTCGCTCTATCTGCCGATCAAGTTGAGGGAGTTCTCCCGCATCGGCTTTTCCGGTTTTGAATCCCGCCAGTACAGCCTGTTTGAAAGCCTTCGCCACGACATGGCCCAGGCGGTCAACCTTCAGAACTTGATCCATGCCTGCGCCTACCGGATGATCGCCGCGGGAAAGATTCGCCATGACGACATACCTGACACCCCGCACTGCGAAAGCGAACGCCGACAGATTTTCTTCGGTGACGCCATCGGGCTATCATCCTTCTATGTCCGCAAGAACACTGATAATCGTTTTCTGCGGCAGATCCTCAGAAAAATCCCCTCTCCCAGGCCGAGTGCCCGCTACCCCGAGTATCAGAAAGTCAGCAGTAACGCCTACCGTCGCGCTCTCCTGCAAACCCTGCGGGAAGAAGCGGGAGAACTGGTGGAAATGCTCGGTTGCGAAGAAACGCTTCGGGATCTGCAAGCACGGCTCGACGAACCGGGCCTCACGGCAAGCGGAAAACTGACTGAGGGAATCCTTGCAACCATCGGGACGCGCAATCCGCTGGCGGTGCGGGCCGAGGAATTCAACGCCGCTGCCGAACAGTACTATCGTACCGATCTCTGTCGCGCGCAGATGAGTGAAGCGTTTGAGTTTCTAGAGGAGGATTACGCCTCCGCCACCGGCTGGAAAGAAGGCGAAAAGACCGTCCTGGCCACGGAATTCGGGGAAAAAGATCCGGTCAGCTTCCTGCGGGAATGCCGGGACGAGGTGCTAACGGACAGCGCCACGCCGGAAACCTTGACCAGGCTGATCGGCCTGGTCATCCTTTCCATCCATCACGACACGGTTGAAGCAGGAGCAGAGCATGCATAACAGCCACAGCTATATCCAGCGCGAATCGGGCCAGGTTTTGCACGAAGAGTTGCTGGCAGATGCGGCGATCCGCTTCATTTACAGCACTGTCAGGGAAAAGGCCCCGTGGTTTTTCTCCGCACTGACCGGCCGTTCCGTAACCAGCCTGCTCGGTTTCGTGAATTACGATCTGGCGCTGAATGCGCGCTTTGCCGGTTCAGCCCGCTTTCTGAAAAAAATGGGCCTCAACAGCGAGGAATGCCTGCTCCCGCTTGCGGAGATGGACACCCCACGGAAAATATTTGAACGCAAGATCGCCTACTGGTGCTGCCGCCCGATGGACGAGGCAGCGGGGGTGATCGTTTCCCCGGCCGACTCGCGGATGCTGGCCGGCTCCCTCGATGACGTTTCCACGCTGTTCCTCAAGGGAAAATTTTTCGACTTTCAGGAACTGCTCGGCAGCAGCAGGCACGAGCTGCACCGGCATTTTGAGCGGGGTGACTATGCCGTCTTTCGTCTGACGCCGGAAAAATACCACTTTACCCACGCCCCGGTTTCTGGAGTTGTCCGGGACATCTACCAGGTCGACGGCCGCTACCACTCCTGCAATCCGAGTTCGGTCCTTGCCCTTGCCACGCCCCTGTCCAAGAACCGCCGGGTCGTAACGGTGATCGATACCGATGTAGAGGGGGGCTCAAGGGTCGGGACGGTGCTGATGGTGGAGATAGTTGCCTTGATGATCGGCGACATACAGCAATGCTACAGTGATGAGCGCTATCACGACCCGGTGCCGGTTGCACCCGGCCTGTTCCTGAAGAAAGGTCAGCCCAAGGCGCTCTTCCGCCCCGGCAGCAGCACGGTTGTCCTGATCTTCGAAAAGGATCGCTTAGAATTTTCCCGGGACCTGCTGGGAAATCAACGAAGGTCTGACGTGGGGACCCGTTTCTCGGCCTGGCTGGAACAGCCGGCCGTGGAAACAGAGCTGCAGGTGAGATCAACCATCGGAAGGAAAATCATTCATGATTAAGAATTATCTGGTGATAGGCGGCATCGGATTGCTCTGCCGGGCGGCGATTCTCCTGGGCAGGAACAAACTTCCGCGTGAGCGCTGGCAATTTTTCGCCTCGATCCCGGTCAGCAAGGATACTGAAGGCTCCTGGCAGGCGGTGAACATTACCTGGTACGGTCTGATCCTCTCGACCGCCACGCTTTTTGCTGTGGTCGTCTACCTGATCATGCTCGGCGCCGTCGGCGTTCCGGTTGAAGCAGCGCTGTCACTGATGGCCCTGCTGCTGCTCATCTGCGTCCCGGCCGCCAGCCTGGTGGCGCGCCTGGTGGAAAGGAAACCGGCCACCCTGACCATCGGCGGGGCCGCTTTTGTCGGCGGAATTGCGGCGCCCTTTCTCATCCTGCTGCTAAATCGCTTCACGGCGCCATTCTTCGGCGCGGAGCTGCCGTTGGGGCAGACACTCGCCGCCTGCGCAGTGGCGTTCCTCTTCGGCGAAGGGCTGGGACGGCTCGCCTGTCTCAGTTACGGATGCTGTTACGGCAAGCCGGTCGCTGCATACCGGGGAATTCTCCGGAAAATTTTTGACTGGTCCGCGGTGGTGTACGAAGGGGAGAATAAAAAAATTGCCTATGCCGCTGGCCTCAACGGCCAGAAGATCGTGCCGATCCAGCTGATCACTATGCTTGCCTCCTCGTTTGCAGGTGTGGTGACGCTGATCCTCTACGTTGAAGGCAGAACTGTGACGGCCTACCTTGCGGCAACGGCCTTCGCCGGTTTCTGGAGAATATTTTCCGAATTTTTCCGCAATGATTACCGGGGCGGAGGGAAAATTTCCGCATACCAGCTCATGTCGGTCTTTTCGGTAATCTTTGCCCTGGGGGTCAGCCTGCTCCTTCGCAACGGCAACCAGTCGCTGCCGGTTGATCTGCTGCGCGGTTTGCTTTCGCTCTGGTCGCCCGGGATACTGGTTATCCTGCTGCTGACCTGGGTTGTACTCCTCTGCTTCACCGGCATCAGCACCACGACCTATTCACGGGTCAGCTTCCATGTAAATCGTGACAATATCTGAAAAAGTGCCCGTCTCTTTTCCTGTCGCCTGCCCTCCACAGACCATCATTACTGCAAGTCCACCAGCAGTTCGAAGCAGCTCCGCGTCACGTGAGTTCTGCAAAGAATCGAGCGCCCTGCCAGGGTGAAAACCAGGAATAGACGTTGCACCGGGCAGCCTGCAGCCAATTCATCAGTTACTGATTGCGCCCAGCCATCACCCCGCCATCAACATTCCAAACAGCACCCGACACCCAATCCGCCTCATCCGAAAGAAGAAACACGATTACCGCTGCCACATCTTCCGGCTTACCGACCCGGCCAAGGGGATGAAAATCGTTAAAAGTCTGCAATGCCGCATGAATTTCTTCCGGCTTGATGAAAGAGCCATAGATCGGCGTCTCCACCACCGCAGGCGCCACGGCATTGACACGAATACCGTAGCCCGCAAGTTCCATCGCCAGATGCTGGGTCAGGGAGTGCAGCCCGGCCTTGGCCATGGAATAGGCCGATGAAGGGGTGGCCTTGATGGCCTGGTGGGCCCACATGGACCCAATGTTGACGATTGACCCGCCCCCGTTGGCAGCCATATTTTTCGCCACCTGCTGGGTCACAAAGAAAATGGCCCTGTTCAGATCCAGGTAGGCATCATAATCCTCGCCCGTGTGCTCTAAAAAGGATTTGGGCGAGAATACGCCCGCAGCGTTGACAAGGTATTTCACGCCCTTCATCTCGTCCCGCACGTGGGAAATCAAACCATCCAGATCACCCTTGTTTGTCAGGTCGCACGGAAAGGTACGAACCTTGCCGGGATTCTCAAACGCTGCCTGTGCGCCTGCCAGTTTCGCCGAACTTCGACCAACCAGTGTCACAGAGGCGCCCTTTTCCACCAGGATCCTGGCCGCTGCCAGCCCCATGCCGCTGCTCCCCCCGATTATCAGCGCTTCTTTTCCTGAAAAGCTCATGAATCCAACCTCCTTTCCCGTACCCTCACGGAATCATGTTTCGAGCAGACATACTTCTGAATCAGTCCTGTTTTCATAATACCGCACCTCAAGCAGATTCAGCTCCGGGTCACGAAAATAGATGGAAACTCCGGTTCCATGAGCTCCCCAACGTTCCACAGGGCCCTGCTCTATAAGTACGCCGAGATGGCCAAGCTTCTCGCTGAGCATAAGCCAGTCTTCTTTGCAGACCGAAAGGCAGAAGTGATTGAGATTTGTTCCTTCTTTTTCACCATGGGATTCAGTACGGGGGAGTTTCCCGGGGAATAGATCGATAATTGTATCCTGGTTAACGCGCACTGAAGGGAACGGCACTTTTCCTTCACGGTACATTTCGACCCGTTCGGCTGAAAACCCGAAAACAGTGCGGTAAAACTCCAGCATTAATTCGACGTTTGTGCAATTCAGGACAAGATGGTCCAGTTGAAAGTTCATGGTTGCCCCTCCTCCCGCTGTTCCTCGGCAGGATAGATGATTGTGGTGCCGTGTGTCCGGGCGAATGAAGTAAGTTCATGGGCAACAAGCTTGGCTTTCCCCATGATGTGAGCAACGCTGACACCCCGAACCATCAGGGCGTCGGCGATCAGTGACCGATGACATCGCCAGGGCAGCGCCTCGGCGCACATAACGGCAATTCGTTCTTTTTTGCCCATCTCCATCAGCTTCTCAATATTTTCGGCAAACTCTTCCGTTTGCATGTAATCCGCAAACCCGCGAAAAGATTCGTTATGCCAGCCGCGGTTCGGTGAATCGGCCCGGGCGTGACGAAGACCGCCCAATCCGGGCAGATGCGTGTAGAGGATGCCTTCGTCCGCAAGGGCTTCAGGAAGCGTATCACGATTGAATTGCGGGTTGTGCCGGGAGCGCGGGACGGTACGAACATCGACCAGCCTGCTTACACCATGCGCCAGCAGCAGTGCCAGAAATTCGTCAATCGACCGCGTGGAGTGGCCGATCGTCAGCAGTACATTTTCATTTTCACGGGAGCCGTTAACCGGCCCGAAGCTTCCTGCCATGTATTTCCTCGCCAGCAGAATTGCCGGAGCGCTGATGGCCTGCAAGGACTCTATCATGCTACCCTCGGGAATCTTCTCCCAGGGATCGCCAGGTAAAAAAAGCGGCAATCAGTATGGGGAAAGCCCCAGACCAATGAAAATGAAGTCAGCGGGCAGACGCAGCCACTCGAGAATCCTGATGGAGTTCAGAAACTCCGTGCCTTTGGCATGCCAGTAGCCATTGTTCATTCGAAGATAAATACCGCATGGCTAAAACCATAAGCGCCGGCGCAAGCATGGCGAATGGGATTAGCCACACGGGACGCTAGTCATGACCGAAAATCATTTTCTGAACCTCGACGCCGTCAAAAGCATTGAGGCTATCCGCCAGCTTATTGGAGATGGATACATCACCCACCATTTCGAGAATAACCAGACCTGAGCCGGAACAAAAATCCTCCGTCACCTCATGGAGGCCAATCCTGGTCTTGATGTTGCAGCCGAATGAGGTCAACAGTTTCTGGATTTCCGGTGCGTCTTTCACCCTGTTCTGAATATGGATTCCCAATACGACGTGTTCGCCATTCTTCATAGTGTTTCCCCTTTGCGCATGGAATTGATACATCAGTGGATAGTGTAGCACCTGGGGAATGATTTGAAAGCCGCTGGGGAAATGTCTCTGAAAAACCACTGTTTTTTCTTGAGCCGCACACACGGGATGAGGTAAGGTTTTAACGCTGATTCATCCACTCACAATGCATTTTCCATTGCTTTGAAGAGAATATTTAGAACAGGAGGGTCTTGAGATGAAGATAACCATTCGTGAACTTGAGGAACTCACAGCCAGGGCTGTAAAAAGTTTTGGCTACAGCGAGGATGAAACGCGGGCGATTTGCGAGGTACTTCTTTATGCCCAACTACGCGGCAACAACCAGGGCGTGGCGAAACTCATCGGCAAGGGAATACCGAGAGACCCGAACGCCGGCGAGATCGTGGTCGAAAAGGAGACTCCGATCTCCGCACGGGTCAACGGCAATCGAAACCATGCCATGGTCGTGGTGAAGAAAGCCCTGGAGATCGTGATAGAAAAAGCTACGAAAAACGGCTTCGGCATAGCCGGGACTAATAACACCAACACCTCTTCGGGAGCCATCGGTTATTTTGCCGCGGAACTTGCACGGCAGGGACTGATCGGCTTCGTCTACGGCCGCTCACCCGAACGGGTGGCGATGCACGGGTCCTTCGAACCGGTATTCGGAACCAACCCCCTGGCAATCAGCATTCCGGCAAAGCCTGACCCGATTGTCCTCGACATGTCGACCGCGGCGGTCTCCTTTTACGGCCTGGTGGAGGCCTCCACCGCCGGGCAGGAAATCCCGGACGACGTTGCCTACGATGCCGAAGGAAAGCCGACCACCAACCCCAAGGAGGCAATTCAAGGCGCGATCCGCTCCTTTGACCGCAGTCACAAAGGTTCCGGCCTGGCCCTCATCAATGAGATTCTCGGCGGCCCGCTCGTTGGTGCGGCATTTTGCGGTCTCGGCAACAGTAAGGGGAACTGGGGGCACCTGATCTATGCCATTGACCCGGAGATTCTTGGTGACCGGGAAGAGTTTGTCCGGAATGTGAGTGAAATTATCGCCAGGGTAAAAGGGACGAAGAAACTGCCGGGGGTCGGGGAACTCTTTGTTCCCGGCGAACAGGGCGCCCGCCGCGCCCGGCAGCACCGGGAATCCGGTATGATCGAGATCGAGGATAATCTTTTGGCGGAATTGCGAAGAGTGGCAGGAGTTGAGCCAGGCTAGGAGCCTGCAATACTCGTATTTTTGCATTTCCCCCCTCCTAACCTCCCTTGACAGGGGAGTCTTAAAAACTCCCCCCCCTGTCAAGGGGGGATTGAGGGGGATTGAATTTAGGTTTCGCTTTTTATTTGGGCAAATCGCCAGCAGGAACCCCGCGACCCGGGGAAAACAGTGCCTGAATCCTGCACGGCCGAAGTTTTCTCCCGGGTCGCAGCATAACAAAAACACCTCAGAATTTGTACATGACCGTCAGGTAGAAATTCCTGCCGTTTTCCGGAACCTTGAATCCCACTCCGCCGGCAAAAGGATCCCGCAAATATGACAGATGGCTGTAATACTGCTTGTCCAGCAGATTGTTGACGCCGCCATAGATCGAAAGAGCTTGCCAATTGATTCCCGCCTTCAGGTCGGTCGTCAGCCAACCTCCGGTCGGCTGCTCATTCAAGCCTGAATCGACCCTATCCTGCCGGGCTGCCCAGTTTTCGGCCACTTCAAAAAACCAGCTGTCCACATCGTAGCGCAGGGAAAGCAGTCCCCGGAGCGGCGGGATTTCCGCAAGCGGTCGATTGCCGTCCTTGTTGCGGGCCTCAGTGTAGGAAAGGGAGCCCCGCAGGTAGAGGTCGAAAGGAAGCGAGACCTGCGAGCCAAACTCCGCGCCCCACATGCTGGCATCGATATTCTGGTAACTTTTCATTGTGCTCGATGCACGGTGAAAATTGACGAAATCGGTCAGGTCACTGTAGAAGATCGTGCCATTGACATAGAATTTCTCGCCCGCATACTTTACACCCAGATCGGCCTCGTGATTGACCGTCGGCTTCAGATCAGGATTACCCTGCCAGGAGACCGCGGGTGGGGCAGCAGGCACGCTGATATAGAGTTCCTCCGGATCTGGAGTTCGCACGCCTCTGGCCAGGCCAACGAATATGTCCAGGCTCGAAACAGGAGTATAGGTGAGCCGGACATTGCCGCTCACTTCGCCGAAATCGGTGTTGTTGCGCTGGGCTGAGGCGTTATTGAGCGCCGCGGCATTCACCCAGGTCAGGTCACCGCGTATTCCGGCCTGCACCGTGAACAGGTCATTGAGCGGCAGTTCGTACTCGGCAAAGAGCCCGAAATTATCCACATCCACATCGGGGATCATGTTGAGCGTCGTGTAAGGCACTGCCTGGGTAAACATGGCCCGGACATTCAGGGCATTCCAGCCGCGGTTGTAGTAATCCGCGCCCGTTTTCAGGCTGCCGGGTCCGATTGCCAGTGTACCGTTCAGTTTTGCCCCGACCACCTGGGTGCGGGCATCGGTCAGCATCGAATACAGCCGGGTAATCCTTGCCGTGGGGCGGGAACTTTCCCGCAAACTATCGTCCATGACATGATTCACTTTGTTCCAGTAGGCCTGCAGCTCAAGGTTTGTGAAAACATCCGAGATCTTCTCCACCTTGTAGGTCCAGTTCAGAATATGCGTCCGGTCATAGTCGGCGTCCATCTTCAGGTAGGGATAGAGAACGTGCGACGCATCCTGGTAGGAATAGCTCAGCTCGGTCCGGGAAGTTTCGCTGGGGTTGAAGCCGAACTTCGCCCATCCGGTATGCATCTCGTAGGCCTTCGAAGTATAGGCATCGGGCCGGTAGCGATTGGGACTGGTCGAGGGATAGATATCAGTGATCAGTTTGCCGTCCCCTGAACGAGGAACCTCGGAAAACTTGAATGCATAACCGCCCAGGGCGTCGTAGCGGTCGGTACCGTAGGATAAGGTGGCCGAGTCATTGCTGCTGTTGTAGGAGCCGTAGTTGAGATTCACATCACTGTGGAAACCCTTCTCGGTTTTTTTGGTCTTGACCTGCACCAGACCTCCCAGGCCGCCCGGATTCGTCACATCATAGGGCCCCTTCAAGACCAGGACATCTTCGACCTGAGCGAAATCATAGTGGAAGGCCGGCGGGTCCATCCTGTTCGGACAGGCGCCATGGAGCCGGACGCCATCCACCAGGACGTTGATGTTATCCCGCTGAAAGCCGCGCAGCACGATATCGTTGGCAATCGCCCCCTTGCGCACACACGAGATCCCCTCCACTCTCTGCAAAGCTTCACCGATATCCTTGGCCGGACTTTCCCGGACTTCCCTGATCGTCAGGCTTTCTTCCCGGGGGGACTCTTTCGCTCCCCGGATGGTTATCTCATCCAGCAAAAAGGTCTCGGCAGCGCCCAGGTATCCGGGAATCAGAGAGACCCCTGTTACAAAACAACCGACCAGAAATCTTATGCGCATTTTTACTCCTTGAGGTATGTTACACCACTGCTCCCGCTCAGCAGGCACCACCAGAAAGCACTGCAGCGAGAACTCAGCGGAATAGTTTGTATTCAGGTCACAGGGTTGCAGCCGCAAATAGAGCAACATGAACGCCGGCCACAGGTATTCGGCCCGGATTCACGATACTCTCCCCATGGTTGCCAACCGCAACCGGACGACTGGAATAAAAGCATGTCAGACGAGGTACAACTTCCTTGGAGGGGGGTCAGGCGGATCGAAGTACCCCGTAAGCAAAGTGCCGGGGCATTCAAAAAAGGGAAGATCCAGCATTACGGGGGAAGATATCTCCCCCGGATACTGGAAAAACAGATAATCTTGCACAGAGGACACAAAAAGTGGGGAGGCTGCGCCGCACGGGGCCATCATGAGCGAATGCCGGACCGTGGGACGATCTTGACGATGGCAACAGGAATCGCTGTCCTGAACTTCAGGAACCCCTGCAAGCCGAGCCGCTTCAGCACTCCGGGCACAGCAGCAGGTGTGATTGGCGATCCGCTCAGCGGAGCAGCCGCACAGACGGTGGTCCTGGTGGCAGATAGCACCGCGGGCAGGCAAAGACAGGACTTTCTCCGCCAACGGCAGGAAGATCGGAACCTGCAGAAAGATCAGTGCCACAAACTGAACAGAAACCAGCGGTATTTTCAGAAAGGTTGATTTCATCATCGGTCACTGTTCCGGGGAGAACACACCAGGTTCTCAGCGCATTTCAGCTAATTCCGCCACCACAGCATCTTCCAGGGTACAGTGACAAGATCGTAACAGATATTTTCAGTACGTCAACGGGTTAATTAATCACACGAGACCAAATGACAGCGTTACTCGCCGGACACCTCCCACCGTCCTCCTGACAGGAAATTATCCGGTATTTTTTTCGGTCAGTTACACGCATGATTGGAAAACAAAGTTTCATCAGTGATAAAGTTGATGGCTACGCAGAAAGTCATTCCCCCGCCCATCGGGCCTGCTCGCTGAAGCGCTTCGGCGCACAAGCGGGAGAAGCCACAAGGGCCTAAATGAACTGTCTGGAGAATTTGCGGGACCATCAAAATTGCCATAATATCCTCGAGAATCAGAAAAGTACTCACGTAAATCTCGTCAATTTACTTGACATTGGAACCAAAGTTGGTACGGTTACACAATTGTCCGGTAGTACTTCGGGTAAAATCACAATTTTCAGGAGAGCGCACGAAAATGGCAAAAGGAAAAGTAAAATGGTTTAACGACGCAAAGGGGTTTGGTTTTCTCGAGCAGGAGAATGGTGATGATGTGTTTTGTCATTTCTCTGCGATCACTGGAGAGGGATTCAAGTCCCTGCAAGAAGGGGACGATGTAGAGTTCGACGTGGTTAAAGGACCCAAAGGACTGCAGGCAGCCAACGTACGGAAAATCTAGAGACACCTCTCTCAAGACACAAAAAGCCCTTGATATTCAAGGGCTTTTTTAGTTTCAACCAGATAGCTTTCCAGGCAAGGCAACGGAACCGCCTCTCCATTTCCCCTCACCGGCTTACGATTATATTGGCCGTATTCGAGGTAAGATCGAAAACAACTTTCACCTTTTTTTCCTGCAACTGACGCAGGACCTGTTCGACCTTATCCTCCAGAGAAAAACCGGAATCACATAACTCAGACCATTCCCGCGTGACAAACTCTTCAATGAGACTTCGCAAGGCAGCGGCGCTCAATGCCTCAAAGGGGACCTCAACACCTTCCTCATTGTAATCCGTGTCATTATCACGAACCATCGTGAACCTCAGTTAAATTCATGAGCAACCTGCCCTTTACAATCAAGCAGTTTTGAACCAAGCGGCAGTTTCTTCCAAATCCTCCGACAATTTTGCCAGAAGTTCAGCCTTTTCCTGGATAAAATCAGCCGATGTTTCCGAGACCCGGGTACCGGCGGCTATCTGCTCGACACTATCTGAAACCTGTGAAGTTACCGCAGACTGCTCTTCGGTCGCCGTCGCGATCACACAAATCATTTCCATATTTTTATTGGAAATATCCACAATATGGTGCAGAGCATTACTGGCTTCATCTGCCTTACCCAAGCCACTGTCCGCCTGGTGTTTGCTGGTCATCATGCTCGTTACAGCCTGTGCGGTATCACTCTGAATTGCACTGATCATGACACCAATTTCTTTGGTCGCCCTGGTTGTCCGTTCGGCAAGAGCTCTGACCTCATCCGCCACAACAGCAAATCCGCGCCCCTGTTCTCCTGCCCTGGCCGCCTCAATCGCAGCATTGAGCGCAAGCAGATTTGTCTGATCGGCAATATCCTCAATTGTTCCGACAATTTCACCGATCTGCTTGCTGGACTGACCAAGTTTACCTATGGTAACCGATGACAGTTGGACTGATTCGACAATTTTACGCATTTCCGCCATCACCTCGGCAACCGTATTAAAACCATCTCTGGCTGCGTTGGTAGTCTCTTTCGCGGATTGCGAAGCAAGATCAGCATTTTCAGCAACATCAATACATGTTTGCGACATCTCGGTAACGGCGCTAGCAACCTGTTCCGTTTGCCCTGTCTGCTCATGCACCCCGCGATTCATCGACTCAGTGGTTGAAAGAAGTTCTCTGGAACTCGCTGTCAAGGAATGAGACAGTTCATTCATGTGGTTGGAAAATTCTCGTAATTTGTCGATCATTTTTTTAATAGCCAAAAATATTTGACCAATTTCTTCCGTACTTTTGACCTTTATATCTTGCGTGAGATCACCGTCGGCAAGCCTTTCCAATGATTTGAGCGCCCACCACAAGGAACGGCAGACAACTTTATGCACGATAAAATACATTAGCCAGGCGCCCAACACAGCACTCACTACCATCAATCCTATGATCAAATTGCGGGACATCAAGTACATGGAAGTGGTATCAACTTGCGAACCAGTGGCTTGCTGCAACAGCCACAACTGGTATATCGAGAAAATCCCGATGGACAGGTTGAACAACAACATCACAGAAAAAGCCACGGTAAACTTTTTCGCCAGCCCCAGACTATAAAACCACTTCATAATAAACCTCCCTATCGAAAATTGCTTCTGCTAACTACATGTGCAGTGCTGGCATTTGAAATCATAGCTGCGAATACAGCTATAGCTTACAAGTGCATCTCACTAATTTCTAGTCGGCAGAATATGTTTAAAACTTTAATGATTTCTGCAACTTTCTATTCGTCGACCTCCTGGGATATTCCAGAAATAAAGTTTCCGCAAAAAATGACGATACTATATACATAGATACAACATTTTGACAGATCAGGATGAGTATCATATGCCATTAACAAATCCTCAGGAGACAGACATGATTCAAGATGTCGAACCGGGCTGCGGATTATCTTTTACCCTGGATAAGAACGGAAAGCAGCTACTGGTCGCGCATGAAACTGGTGTCACCGGGGAACCCATTAACAAAGATCATCTTACCCAGATCCTTGCCAATGAGGGTTTTGCTGATCTTTTTCTTTTTCCTGAAGCTGTTGATAAAATGCTGTCCAGCTATAATTCCGGGGCAGGATTCAGCATGGTTCTCGGTGAACGACGCGACGGTTCTTTTGCCATCAGCATTGATACTGATCAGATGAGTGCTCATCTCACCATAACGCCAGCCTACGGCGGCAAGCCGGTTACAACTTCACAAATTTACTCAAAGCTCCAGGAGGAAGGAATTTGTTTCGGAATCCGGAATGAAACGATTGACGCCGCCGTGGCAAAAGGATATGCGCGAAACAAGCTGGTCGCGGAAGGGATCCAACCGGTACAGGGCGACGATGCCCAGTTTATCAGCCTCCTCCCCGAAGCAAAAAATTCCCGCCTTTACGCCGATGAACTCGAGATTGTCGATTATCGCAACTTCGGCAACATCACGACAGTCAAGCAGGGTGAGCCACTGATGCGACGATTGCGGCCCACGGACGGGAAAGATGGCACTAATATTCTCGGCCTTCCGGTTCCGGCAGCCAGAGGAAACGACAGCGACTTTTCAGGAATGATCAGCGGAGCCGAAATTCACCCGGACGATCCGGATCTCCTGATATCCTCGATAGCAGGTCAGCCATTTCTGGTAAAGAACGGAGTAAAAATAGAGCCGGTCATTACCATAAAGAATGTAGACCTATCGACCGGCAATCTCGACATCGAAGGTTCTCTCACCATTTCCGGAGACGTACAGCCGGGAATGAAGGTGAAAGCCACGGCTGATATCGTTATTGAAGGTATGGTTGAAGCGGCCCATATCGAAGCAGGCGGTGATATTGAGGTAAAGGGCGCGGTGATCGGACAGGGGCCTCCCAGGACAAACGGGGAAGACCTGAACCCGGCAGCGGCAACGGTTCATGCGGAAGGATCCGTAAAGGCACTCTTCGTGGAAAATGCAATCATCTCGTCGGGAGGCACCATCGAAATCAGCGAGTTCGTCATGAACAGCGAATTGAATGCGGGAAAGAGTATCCTGGTAGGCGAGCCAGGCTCAAGCAAGGGCCGCATCATCAGTTCACTCTGCCGAGCAACCGAAAGAATCGAAGCAATCGCCATCGGCTCCTGGTCAGGTGCCGGCACCGTGCTGGAAGTTGGTGTAGACCCGAAAGTTCACGAGAAATTCACCCTGGTAAAACAATCGCTGCATGCCAAGGAAAGAGAGCAGATGGAAGCAGAGAGGGCACTGGAGTACTATCGCGATAAGCCGAATGGAGCAACACTTGAGGAAATTAAGCAGAAGGAAATCGTCCTGCGAGATCTGCAGACGGATATCCAGGAATTGACAGGACAGCTACGCCGACTGAAAAGACGCTTCAACCTGCTTGACAATGCAGCAATCAAAGCGGAGCGCCAGGTATATTGCGGAGTAAAGATCAGCATTGGAGAAAAATCATTACTGTTGGAAAAAGATCTGGACGCCGCAACGTTTACCCTGGGAGAGCATGGAATACAATATTGAACCTCAACCCAAATCGGAAAAAAAATTTGTACATTATGAACCCTAAAAGCGATAACAACTCGGGACAGATCTCACTGGTCGCTGAAGCAATCAAAGACCTGTCCCGAATCTTTTCAAACGCGTGATCTCGAGAGAAGCTCAGTCTCCCGGACCTGCCGGTCGAACCCACTCCGGACATGGTTGTGCGTAGGGACCGCAACATTCTTCGGTAGCCCCGACAGTGGAGTAACCACCGGTGTTGGCAATCAGATTTACCGGAAGTATCCGGCCCACCATTACCGTTAAAGTCATGACCGCCGCAACGCCGACAACAGCTTCAGTAACCCGTGTTTTTTTCATGCTCTCACCTCCTTTCTCAAGAAAAATGCCTTCAGTGTCTGTGCAATGAATTCCTTGTTCTGGTGACAATGGGACGTAAAAATCGTACCCTTCTGGAGCCGGGCCTCGCTGAGACAGCCGCCGCCACAGAACAGCGCAGCGGAACAACTGAGACACTCGGGCAGATTGAGAAGATGGCGCCTGGCATAGCTTGCCTTTAGTGGCCGAAAGTGTATTTTACCCTTGATAAAAGAGCCGATGCGCCGGTCCCGGTGTCCTGCCTCTTCATAACAGCCGTATATATCTCCCAGCGAATCGACAATTTGAAAGTTGTCGCCCCCGGTTCCGCAAAAACGCACCTTGGGAAGAATTTTCTTTTCCTGCATATCCAGAAAACTGCTCACAAAATCGAGGTTTGACGGCGGCCGATTGGTCTTGACAGCCACTGACTGAAACAGGTCCGCAAACAGAGCGGCCTCAGCCGGCGAATTCTGTTCACTGTCAAAGGTATTGATCGGTGAAAAATACACCGTTACCTGCGGGTGGTCGAGAATTTTTTCCTTTTCGAGGTATTCAACAAGGTTTTTAGCAGACTCCAGCTTGCCCTGGTGGATGTGCATACGCAGGGAGACATGTGCCTGTAATTCGATTAATTGCCGTACCGCGGCAATCGTGTCATCGAAAGTGGGTTGTCCGGTAACGGGAATGCGATTTTCATCATGGAGCATGCGGTCGCCATCAAGGGTGACCTGCACGTTCCTGATCTTGCCTTTTGCCGGTCCGATCAAATCTGCCATTTCCGGCAGCGTGGTAGCGTTGGTCGCCACGGATAGCCTCACGGAGGGGCGCCTTTTGGCGTAGGCAAGAATCCGGACAATGGCCTCACGGTTGGACGGCAGCAGCGGCTCCCCGCCAAACAAGGTAAGAAACAGCTTCTTGGGCTTGCGCGGAAAGAGCTGCGGAAAATATTCCGTAAAAAACCTGTCTACAAATTCTCCGCTCATCGGCGGAGCCTTCGATTTTTCAGCCAGTGCGTGCTGGTAGCAGTATTTACAGGAGAGATTGCACTTGTACGTCATGATAAAGCATAGGTTAGCAATCTGCCGTTTGCTGTCCAACATTGCCCTTTTCTCAAGAATAAGACGAACATCTTTGCGGAACTCTTCACGTTCACGCTTCGGCGACAAGAGCGTCAGATGGCCACGCTGCAGCAGATGCTGTGCTTCTTCCGGTAAAAGAAACGACAGATCGCGCCCCTCGAAAATCAGCTGGGCAAAATCGCTCGGCACCAGGTCGATGCACAGAGTTGAACCGTTATACAACAAAGAAGTTCCGTTACCGAGGTCGACCTGGTTCAGGTAGCTGCTGGGCCGCAGATTTTTCATGTCGTTATTCCTTATGTTCATGCCCTGTTAGACAAGAGACTTGCACGAAAAGTTCCGGCATACTGAATTTTCTCTCTAATCCTGTTTGCCTCTATCTATAGATAATCTCTTCGCATTTTACCAACAAAAATTTAGCGGCAAATAAACAAATACCCCGGGTGCATATCAGCAGGTCCCCACACATCTATTCAGGCTTTGCAATATATGGATAATTATGGGATAATTGAGACACGTAAAGGAGGTGTTAGTATGAGATGTGAATATAGCGACGGGTTACAGGTTGACTATTCGGATTCTCTCCGTGTAACCATGGGCAGCGAGGTAAACGTTTTCGTCGAGCACGATTATATCCCTGCCAACATCAAAGGATATCTGAACACGGCATGTGAGCACAACAGCTGTGACGAACTGAGAAGAGTTGCTGAAGCCGTAACCAACACCGTAGGTCGGCATGCTTGTTTCTGTGATATGGACAGCCATGCCTGTGACGACTGGAAATAGATTCTCCCCGCTTGAAGATGTCAAAGGGAGCGACTCTCTTAGCAAACCATGTAATATACTGGCTTCAACTTCCCTGTGAATCATGTAAAGCCTCCCGTTCAGTTGAAAGGGAGGCTTTTTAATTGGTCCGGCGCTTGACGAACAGCCTGAGAAATAATGCCGTCCCAATCCCCCAGGCTCCATTGATCAAAAACGCAGTAACGAGCAATGGCAGCCCCCAACCGCCGCCCAGGGGTCGCCCTTTCAGGGGCAGCACGATCAGCAACGCCACCAGTGAAGCCAGCAGTGCGCCGAAGAGAAATGCGCTTCCCCAGTACCAGACACCGGGAGGAAATCTGTCTTCAACCAACGCAAAGAGTATCCCCCAGAGCCCTCCCCATAAAGCCAGGGATAAGACCGCCGGTATTCCGAAGGGACTTGTTGCGGTCAGTGAAAAGGGCGCAAACGGCGCCAACCCAGCCTGCCATAACACCCAGAGAGTTAGCTGGTGAAAGATCAGTGTGGCCAGGAAACCGGCGGCAAAGGAATACACAACACGGGTTCCATAGGAAATTCTGTTATTTTCTTCAGTCATGATTTCATCACCTCTGTTATGACTATTGCTCGCGGAACCCCCGTTAGACGAGATTCTTCGGCTCACCTTCCCGCCCTGACGTTTCGCCCTGGCCGGGCATCGTACGACAAAACACCTCAGTGGCAATCCGCCGCAATCCTTCAAGGGTAAAGGGCTTCTGAATGAACCCGTTCAGCCCTTTATCCGCCACCTGCTCAGCAATCCCGATTTCCGTATAGCCGCTGGAGAGTATCACTTTGACATCAGGCCGTACCTTGCGCAGGTCCATAAATGCCTCAACACCACCCTTGTTGGGCATTGAGGCATCGAGTATGACCAGGTCAATGCTATCAGGCCGGACACAAAAAGCCCTCACGGCATCTTCTCCATCAACTGCCGTAACAACAGTAAAACCGAGCTCCTGCAGCATTACTTTGCACACCTCACGGACCATTGTTTCATCATCAGCCAGCAGGACGTTTCCTGACAGCCGGAACATCCCCGACTCGTCCCTTTGGACCGTGGCATCCGCAAGCATCCCTTTTACCGGACACGATGACTCCACAGCTGGAAACAAAACCCTTATCACGGTGCCTTTCCCTGGAGTGCTGTCCACCAGCAGCGCACCATGATGTCCGCGGACAATCCCGAGCACCACGGACATGCCGAGCCCCCTGCCGGTAAACTTGGTGGTAAAGAAAGGATCAAAGAGCCGCTGCACCGTGTCCTCGTCCATTCCGCAACCGGTATCGCTCACTTCCAGCCAGACATATTTTCCCGGTGGAGGTTTTTCCTGAAGCCTGCTTTTGTCCAGGTAGGCCGAATCGCATTCCCGCACGCCGGTCGCAAGTATGATGGTGCCGGACTGATCGCCAATCGCCTCACAGGCGTTCGTGATCAGATTCATGATCACCTGTTGCACCTGTGCGACATCAGCCATTACCTGCGGCGCTGAGTGGTCCGGCCGCAGTTCCAACGTCAGTTTCTTGGACACTGACGCAGTGAACATATTGACATTTTCTTCCACGAGATCGCTGAGATTCAACCTCTCAACCGAGAAACTTCCCTTGCCGGTATAGGCCAGCATTCGATTGGTAAGCTCCGTCGCACGCCTTGTGGCGTTGACGGCATGGGCGATACTCTGCCTGACGTCAGGCTCACCGTGCAGCTTATAGAGCGCCAGATCCAGGTTCCCCATGATTACCATGAGCAAATTATTGAAATCGTGGGCTATTCCGCCGGCCAACACCCCCAGGCTCTCCAGTTTCTGTGCCTGGAGGAGCCGCATGTTCAGTTCCATCCGCTCCTCTTCCGCACGTCGCAGATCGGTGACATCCCGGGCCACCCCCACGAGAAACCGGTTGCCGTCGGCATCCACATAACGGGACTTTCGTGTAATGACTCTACGATTTTGTCCCGTTCCCGCGTCCAACACCTCTTCTTCATTGATATTTCCCACGCCGGTTAGCAGAACCAGATCGTCCTTTTCCCAAAAAACCGCAACCTGCTCTTGCGGAAAAAAATCCTGGTCGCTTTTGCCCAGCAGTTCTTCCTTGGACCTATTGATCAAACAGCACAGGGCATCATTGGCCAGTACGTAGCGGTGCCTGTCATCTTTGACAAATACCGGATCGCCAATCACATTGACGATGTTGGAAATATAATTCCGGGACCGTGCGACCTCGTCTTCGGCCTTCTTACGATCGGTTACGTCAGTACCGACACTGAGGACCTCGACAATCGTGCCGGACTCGTCACGGAAGGCGGCGTGGGACCAGTTGATCCAGACCATGCGTCCGTCCCGGGTAAAGGCGCATTTCACTACCGAGCGGAATTTTTCCGGCCCAGCAGTAACGCCGGCAATCAGTGATTCCCGGTCCCATCCAGCGCTCTTTTCCGGACATGCCGTCAGCTCCGGGTAAGAGCGTCCCACCAGCTCCTCGGGTGAATAACCGAAGAAATCGGCGCCGAAGCGGTTGATGTAGGTGATGCAATCGCTTCTGTCGCTGCGCAGGATAATGCTTCCGGAGTTCTCTACCAGGAGACGGTAATTGGCTTCGCTGGAGCGGAGTGCTGCCATTCCTTCCAGGAGTTTACCGGTCATTTCGTTGATGTGGCCGGTCAGCAGACCGACCTCGTCAGAACGCAGCGAACTCGGCAGCAAATTGGGACGGCTAAAATCAAATTCACGGATTCTCCGGCTCAATTGCTTCAGCGGCACGATATAACGGCGGACGTAGAAGAAAGAAATAACTATCAGGGAAAGTAGATAGACGGAAACCTTACGAGCGAGCTGGTAATGGAAGGCTTTCATAAATGAGCAGCGAGGCACGGAAATGATCAAGTGAAAATTGCTGTTTGCATCGAGCGGCAGGTCACTGACAGCTGCGTAGACAATTCCCGCGGGTGTCCTGAGCTCGTGGAAAGTTTCGCTTTTGGTTCCAGCAGCGGCAACTGCCGCACGTGGCAGGGCAAACTCTTCATCATGCAGCGAGGGAAGCGTCGCCATGGGCCGGGAGAGCCGCTCGGCAAAGGAAGCCGCATCAGAAGAAGCAAGTACGTTTCCAGAACGGTCGGCAATCAGCAACCGGGTATATTTCCACTCGCGGCCGGTTCTGGCCAGGAAGGTGGAGAGATCTTTCAGCTTGATATCTACACCGATCACCTGGCGTCCGGATGACACGGCCTTCGACGCGGTAATACCCAAATCTTTTGTTGTCCGCAGGACATAGGGCGAACTCCAGGATATTCCCTCCTCCTTCAGTGCGTTGACATACCAAGGGCGCAATCGTGGATCATAGGTGTCGGGATGTTCTGACCGGTCAGTTTCCAGACCGGTATCAGTAACTGTTCGCCAGAGGACCGAACCGGGCTTATCCGCCGACCTGATGCGGTTTTTCCAGACAGGACCCTCCCGTAACAGCAAATAACCGTTTCCGGCACGGTCACCCTGGTTCACTGAAGTCAAGGGAGAATAGAGACGGAGAACCGGTATCAACAATGGATTAACGGTCTCCGGTCGATTGAAGACAAGGGAATCATTACGCACCCCCTCCTCCAGCAGGCCGATAACCGTCCGTGTCGCATCGGACAAGCGACGCACCTCCACCAGAACTGTTTGCCGGTCTTGCTGAAGCATGATGGAGGCCTGGCGGCGTGACTCGCTCAGCGTATGCAGATAATCCTGGAAGGTCAGAATTATGAACAGTAGGGTGACCATGGTGAGAAAAGCTTCCAATAGTCCGAACCTGCTCAAGCGGCGAATCATGCATGCCTCCGGAAAGCACTGATTAATAAAACTTTACGTTGTTTGGCAGGAAAATCAAACTGAAATTCATAAAAGTGCTTGAATTTTGGTGTTTCGCAAAAAGTCCGGAAAGGCGTTTTCCGTCATTCCTGCGAAAGACGGAATCCTGTTTTTTCAATGTGTTGCAACCCCCTGGACCCCGGCTTTCGCCGGGGTGACGGCTTTTTGCAAATCTATCAATTTTGATTGTTTCATAAAAAATCGTCATACCCTCGAAAGCGGGTATCCAGGGTTTATAAAGGTTAGTGAAATTCCTGAATTCCTTTTTTCACGGGAGTGATGTGAGTCCTTCATCGGCATAATTATACCGCGGATCACGCCTACTCCTCCTGTCACCCCCGGTTACGGTATTGACAGCAGAAACCCGACAGGTATAGTGGTCGGCATGTCTACCGGTCAGTTAGCGAAAAACGAACTCCTTCATCTTCCGGTCTCAAGGGCACTCCGGCGGCTGGCAATACCTGCCGGTGTCGGTTTTTTCTTTACCACCATGTTCAATGTGGTGGACACTTTTTACGGCGGCCTCATCTCAACCGAGGCTCTGGCGGCACTGTCCCTCTCCTTTCCGGTCTTCTTTTTCATCATCGCGGCCGGGTCCGGCGTCTCCACCGGCGCCACGGCCCTGATCGGCAACGCTCTCGGTGCCAACCGGAATGAAGACGCCCGCGACTATACCGTACAGGCGATCTCCTTTGCCGTCCTTACCGCGCTGACCATCACCGCCGCCGGCCTGGCGGCATCCCCGGCCCTCTTCACGCTCCTGGGCGCCTCCGGCAACTACCTGACCCTAGCCCTTTCCTATATGAATGTAATCTTTTTCGGTACCTTTTTTTTCCTTCTCAATTACATTCTCAACTCAGGGCTCTATGCCTCAGGCAACACCCGCTGCTTCCGCAATTTTCTCGTTGCCGGATTCTTTCTCAACCTGATACTTGATCCCTGGTTTCTCTACGGAGGACTGGGCTTACCGCCCCTGGGTCTGCCGGGGATAGCATTGGCAACAATTCTGATTCAAGGCAGCGGAAATTTTTATCTGCTTTTCCAGTTGCGTAAAACCGGCCTGCTGCAGGGCTGCCGGCCGGCCAGTTTCATCCCGAGAAAAGAGGCGTTCCGCGAGCTTGCCCGGCAGGGTTTTCCCGCCAGCCTCAACATGTTGACCGTCGGCCTCGGTGTGTTCATCATCACCTGGTTCCTGAGCCGATTCGGCAAGGATGCCGTTGCCGCCTACGGCATCGCCGCACGGATAGAGCAGACCGCGCTCCTGCCGGTAATGGGGCTGAACATCGCCACTTTGGCGCTCGTGGCCCAGAACAATGGTGCGCGCTTGTACCAGCGCATCGAGACAACGGTGAAAACCGCCCTCATAACCGGGATCGTCATCACACTGCCCGCCGCGGTTCTCGTTTATCTTTTCGCCGGACAACTCATGGCTTTCTTCAGCTCCGATAGCGCGGTCATTGCCATCGGCGTCAGTTATCTTAAGGTAGCCGCGTTTATTTTCTGCGCCTATGTAACGCTCTATATCAATGTTTTCGCGCTGCAGGGAATAAAAAAACCGCTATTCGCCGTCTGGATCGGGGTATTCCGGCAGATAATCGCACCGGTTCCGGTGTTCTACCTCTTTGCCTATCACTTTGGCTGGGGAATACGGGGAATCTGGTGGGGAATTTTTTTAACAACCTGGACTGCCGCGGTGATTGCCATACTTTATGTCCGGGAGATGGTGATCAGGATGATGAGAGAGGGCGACGGCGAATACGAACCGTCTGATTCAGCGCAGGAATAAACCGAAGCGGGAACGAACAGGCATACTGAACGGGATTGAATGGCAAAGAAGTTTCAAGCACGTTAACTGAGCGCACTAAAGTCTCTCAGATGCCACTCCACTTTTTCGTTACTCGCCGTTGATTTCCTGGCGCAGGAGGGTGCTTGGTTTGAAGGTGAGAATTTTGCGGGCGGTAATGGTGAGAGGTTCACCGGTCTGGGGATTGCGTCCGGTACGGTCACGCTTTTGCTGAACAATGAACTTGCCGAAACCGGAGAGTTTAACTTCCTCACCAGAAGCCAGGGATTCCTTGATGATGTCCAGAACGGACTCAACGATCTCTTCGGCTTCTTTCCTCTGGAGGCTGCAGTTTGCACGAACGTTTTCTATCAGGTCTTTTTTGGTCATGGGAAGGACTTTTACCACAAGAGTCGCAGCAATAGCAAGAGGGAATCGCCGGAAGGCCCGTTGTACGGATCGAACCTTCCGGAGCATATCGTAATGAGTTACTTCTTCTTGGCCGGCTTTTTTTTCTTCTCCTGCACCGCATCCTGAAGTGCTTTCCCCACCTTGAACTTCACGGCTTTCTTGGCAGGAATCTTAATTTCAGCGCCGGTCTGCGGGTTACGGCCGATTCTGGCGGCCTTATCGCTCACCGAAAAGGTTCCGAATCCGACAAAGGTAACTTTGTCGCCATCCTTGAGGGCCTCGACAATGCTTTCCAGAAATATTGACGCAGCTTTTTCAGCCTGCACTTTCGTAAGTTCTGCTCCCTCTGCGATTTTTCCGACAATCTCCGCCTTTGTCATATTTCCTCCCTGTGTGATAGTCCCCTCTATCGGGGTATTGATTTCCAACGATCCGAAAAAATTACATTAGTTAAAATATCCTTGCGAACATGTGTATAACAGAAAATATCGTGCTTTTGCTAGATAAAATTTCAATTTTACGACTTTTAAGCACCTAAGAGATCAATGAGGGACTTTCAGCAGCAACACTTTCCTGTCTCACGGCGGAAATGGCACAGGTCTTTTCCCGACTACCGGCAGAAAACACCGGTTTTACGCATTGTTATTTCATAGCAGATTTTCAGATTTTGGCAATCAACTCACCCGACTTTATACGACTCTTTTTCACGCTCACTAAGAGCTTGTCCGAAAACAAACATCCCAGGCTCGCATCAGGCCTTAACGCCAACTACTTACAAACTCCAAGTTGCTGAAACGGCAATTTACGGGTAGTATCGGAAAGGCGGCTTTGCGATTCATCCCGCACCTCAGTGCGATGGAAGGAAGCTGGAAAGAAAAGGAGCTCTGCCAATGAGAATCGTCAGATATCAACATGAAGGGATCGCCCGCTATGGGATCGTCGAAGACGGCGGAATAAGAACCTGTGCCGGCACCCCTTATAGCGGGCTGACCCGCCAAGCTGCCGTTATTGACCTGAGCGATGTGCGATTGCTGCCGCCGGTAGAACCGCCAAACATTATCTGCCTCGGACTCAATTACCGGGCGCACGCGGCGGAAACCGGCCATCCTTTGCCGGAGGCACCCTTGGTGTTCATCAAGGCAACCACCGCGCTGTGCGGTCCGGGAGACTCAATCGTGCTCCCCTCCCGCTACCCGGATCAAATCGATTATGAAGCTGAACTGGCCATCGTGATCGGCAAAGTCGCGAAGGATGTGCCGGAAGATCAGGCCGGCGAATTCATCCTCGGCTACACGGCTGCCAACGATGTGTCGAACCGGGCTGTCCAGTTCAGTGACGGCCAGTGGGCACGGGCAAAGAGTCATGACACCTTCTGTCCGGTCGGCCCAGCCATCGTCACCGGACTGGACGCGGACAACCTTGCCATTATCTGCCGCCTGGATGGGGAGGTGATGCAGTCTTCCACTACCGCAGACATGATCTTCCCGGTGCGGCGGATTATTTCGCACCTCTCCCACTCCTTCACCCTCCTCCCCGGCACGCTGATCCTGACCGGCACCCCAGGCGGAGTCGGTTTCATGCGAAAACCGCCTGTTTATCTGCGTCCCGGGCAAGTCGTCGAGGTGGAAATAGAGGGAATAGGCATCTTGGTCAACCAGGTGGTGGGCTGTGCCGGTTAACAGCCTGTAAGGGAAAGCTGTTGTCATTGGACAATACTAAGTAACGACGCGCAGTCCGGACCTTTTTTCAACCGGCAACACTTCACGATTTCATCTCAGCGAATAAAATTCGTAAAGGTTTTTTGCTCCCGAGCGGGCGGAGAAATGGTACTAGCGCCATTTTTCACCAGTTTCATCAACCAGGCCATGTTCTTGCCGAGCACACGCATGATCTGCACGCCTTCCTCATCCTTGAGCGCTTCACCCGGCACCATGCCATGGATCACGTTCCAATAGTTTGACGTCGGTATCAGCATCTCGGAATAGCAGAGAAAATTATTCAACTGGTCAAAGGCCGGCAGGCCACCGGACCGCCGTACCGCTACCACAGCTGCACCAACCTTATGCCGCAACATGCTCCCATTCACACCGGCCACAAAAAAGGCCCGGTCCAGAAACGACTTCATCGTGCCGGCCATGGCCGCATAATGAACCGGTGAACCAAGGATGATGCCATCGGCGTGCTTCATTTCCTGAAGCCACGCGTTCACCTCGTCACCAGGCAGGACACACTGCTCGTTTTGGCTGTGAATGCAGCCGTAGCAAGCGGTGCAGCCCCTGATGACCTTGTCCCCCACCTGGATAATCCTGGTCTCGATTCCTTCTTTTTCCAGCTGATCGGCAACGATGCGCAGCGCGTGATAGGTGTTGCCTTCCTTGTGGGGACTACCATTGAATGCCAGAGCTTTCATGTGCGCTCTCCTCTTTGCTGCAAATATGACAGTAGTATCCAAATTCAGCATAACCGACAACCAGCGGGTAAGCAAACAGGGTGTCGATTATTACGAAACCCGAGAAGTAATCTGCTGATCACTGACTCGAAGTCTGGGAGCCGCTCCGCGTGATACTGCTCCTCTGCTCCGCCTGTCTGCTGCTCAGGACTTTTTTCTCCAGGAACTGGTATATCAGGTTGGCGATTTCAAGATTGTTCAGATCCGAGAACGGAAAGTGCGTGTTGCCGCGAAATGCCTGTTTCGGGCAGATGCACCACGGTCACATCGCCGCAGTGTCGGTTCACGGTGGCCGCCCAGTGCCGGGCCATCTCCAGGCGGACACGCCACATGTCCTGCCCCGGATTTGCCGAAGGTTTCGCCGGAATGTTGTCGCCGTAATAGATTTTGTCTTTGATCTCAACTTTTCATCCTGGAAACCTTCCCCTGATTATGCACTGGTGACGATCGCGATCATCTCAATACCTTCTGTTATCATTACGCTTTGCTCTAAAAATGTCCCTGTCCAGTCGATCCAGGTCACGTTTTATCCTTTTCCGTTCCCATTGGCTAAGCCGGCCATCTGCTTTCATGCGTTCAATCTTGTTGAGAATCTTACCCAACTCTTTGTTGAGCATACGTGCTTCACGCCTGTTGAGAGTTCCCTGTTCAATACCCAGTGCAATCTTTTGCTTTAACGCCTGAATCCTGGAGCTTATTCCCCCGCGCAAATCTCCCTGAACTGCAGGAACTGTTGTTACGGCATCATGCTTTTCTTTGAAAATATCCCTGTCCAGTCGATTCAGGTCATTATTTATGTTGTCCCGTTCCCTTTGACTAAGAGAGCCATCTGCTTTCATGCGGTCAATCTTGTTGAGAATCGTGCCCAACTCTGCATTGAGCTTGTCTGCTTCATACCTGTTGAGAGTTCCCCTTTCGATACCCTGTTCAATTTTTTGTTTTGACGCCTGAATCCTGGAGCGTATTCCCCCGCGCCAATCTCCCTGAACTGCGGGGACTGTTGATACGGCATCATGCTTTTCTTTGAAAATATCCCTGTCCAGTCGATTCAGGTCATTATTTATGTTGTCCCGTTCCCTTTGACTAAGAGAGCCATCTGCTTTCATGCGGTCAATCTTGTTGAGAATCGTGCCCAACTCTGCATTGAGCTTGTCTGCTTCATACCTGTTGAGAGTTCCCCTTTCGATACCCTGTTCAATTTTTTGTTTTGACGCCTGAATCCTGGAGCGTATTCCCCCGCGCCAATCTCCCTGAACTGCGGGCACTGTTGCTATCGTACCAAACACAAATACAGCACATACTATTGCTAAAAACACTTTTCTCATGCGAGGCCTCCTGAAATTTGTTTTGCTGAATCAAAAACACAACGCAACATACACGCCAAAAAAAGGTCTGCGGAATTTTGAGTGTAACGGGCTGAAAGTAAAGGATGAATGGAAAGGAGTCTGCACGGGGTGAAGTAAAAACTGCCATCGGCATCCGTACCATATTACAAAACTGCCAAATGTGGCGGCTCATGTTGTGGCAAACTTTATTGTAAGTACGCTTATGTTCTTTGCGGTGATAGGGCAGTGAGGCATCCTGGACAATCTGCGGTCCGGGATTAGCTGAATGAGCTATCTCGCCCGGAACCTACACCTGCCCAACCTGCCTTAAAAACAGCAAAGGCGGCCGATTGGCCGCCTTTTGAATTACGTAAACTGTCCCTGGAATTACTGCCTTTTATTTTCGACCCGGCTTTACTGCAAGCACCTGAACAGCCCCTTCGACCAGAAACAACTTCCGCAGGGTACGGTGTTGACAAAGCAGTCGTGTTCGAAATCTTCCTTGTACACGTTGTCGCAGGGGGTGAGGTTGCAATCGGAACAGGTGGAGTAATCCTTCCCCAGGACTTCCTTCCGGTGCTTGAGGAAGGCCGGACTGTTCCAGATCTCTTTTATCCCCTTCTCGGCCAGGTTACCGAAAGACTTGTTGTTGACGTACCTTTTCTGCCCATAATACCAGCAGCTGAATTTGTGCCAGAGGAAGTAACAGTTGTGGACGTCGCCGTTCCAGGAAATGAACGCGCTCCCGTTGTCGACAAAGTCACACCCGTTATTGTTTTTCGGGATGATTGCCGGAAGTGACAGGTCAAGGCCGACTTCCTGTGCCGTCCGCTCTGCTTCCGCGAAAATCTGAGCCAACCGCTCCAGCCACTTTTCGTCCCGCGTCAGCAGATTCTTCATGTGAAACGAAATCCCGCGAGCGCGTCCTTCGGCCTGCATCGACGTAACGAAAGCGACTACCCGTTCCTCCTCCGGAGACCGCAGAAAATTCCACCTGACCTTGAAGTAGGTCTCCAGGTTTATCCCCTCCTGTTCGGCCCGCTCCTTCCATTCCTGGAAAAACGCCAGTGCTTGCTCTGAATTGAGGTCATAGGCAATTTTTTTGGCATGCTCGTTGTCGTAAGGAAGAAGATGGGTAACGATAGCAAACGACGCTCCCTGTTTCTTCGCCCAGCGCACCACCTCCGGCAGCTCGTGGGCGTTGTCGCGCATCACCACAAATTCAACGCCGATCTGGAGATCGCGTCCGGTCGTCGTCTTTGCTTTCCTGAGTGCGGCAAAGGCTTTTTCCATATCCTGGACTTCTCCACCTTCCCGTATGTCACGGAAGACTTCCTCGGACAGGGAGTCCATGGACAGGCATATCCGGTCAAGACCGGCTTCGACCAGTGAAGCGGCACGCACTTCATTGAGCTCGAGGCCGTTCGATTGGAAACCGATCCAGCTTTCCCGCGGCATCGCTGCTTTGGCTTTGCGAATGAAGTTCTCCAGTTCCGGGTGCAAAAGAGGCTCGCCGATCCCGTTCAGGACGAGACTCTCCAGAGAGGGAAAGGCCGGTTCCAAGGCGGAAAAGACGGCAGGCGGCATATCGCCCTCAATGATCCCGCAGTCTTCGGTTTGCTTCACACACATGCTGCACTTCAAGTTGCAACGGGTCGTGGTTTCTACGAAAAGTCGCGACGGGAACGGGAGAAATGCAGCAACCGCGTTTGCGTCTTCTCCCGTTGTGCGGGAACCACAACCGTGTTCCGGCACATCCTGTTGTGTCAAATCTTCCTCTTTTATAGCCAATTGTCCTGGGGTCATCGCTCGCACCTCCTGTCGTTGATGGTAACACGATAACGATGTTCCGCGTAATTTGTCATGACGCAAATCAAAAAAAGCGAGATAGAGAGTTTCGTCGTGATTTTCCGAAGGAAAGGGGAAGAAATGTCCGAACAAGCAAAGAAGGGATAAACCTGAAACTGCGGGGGTTGGAAAAACTACTCGGGAAAAGCGGGACAAATATATTTGGTGATAATTAGAGAAAAATAGATCTGTCCCGCTTTTCCCTTTTCGTCTTACTCCGCGGTCGTCGGATCGATCATGCGTTTGATTTCGGCGACACTGTTGGCCGGGAAACCGGCCTTCCTGGCGTGCTCCAGGACCAGTTCCTTGTTGGGGGCAATGTAGACGCAGTAGATCTTATCCTCGGTGACATAGCTCTGCACCCACTGGATTTGCGGCCCAAGCCCTTGAAGAACAGTGGCGGATTTCTGCGAGATTGCCTGCAAGTCCGGTCCGCAGATATACCCTGCTCCCGGAATTTCCCGCTCAATAATGTACTTCGGCATTCTTCCCCCCTTTGCTGCATCTGAGATTTTAGCAGGGCACATGTTCGCGAAGTTGCTTTCTTCTGTGGGTGCGGCCGGCCACCTGCAACGTTATTCAGATCTTTTTGTCGGGATTGGCGGCAATGCTGCGCCAGGAGCAATTCCAGACGTCTTCGAGTTGTTCGGGGAGAGGTCCGGCGATGGTATTATCGAGACGCAGATTTATCAGCCTGAACATGCCTCCGAAAAGGCAGTTGGAGGCAATGGTCAAATCCAGATCGATAATTTCCTTGTTTTCGATACCTTCCTGTACCATTTCACGCATGATGGCAAACGGTCTGGAAGAACAGATGGGTGTGACCGTCGGCATAAACTCGCTGTGTTTCGCATGCAGCATAAACGCCATTTGGGCCGGATTTGACTCGGTGAGATCAAATAAGTGCGCCATGATCGCTTTACATTGATCATGCGCGGTAGCATGGCTGTTCTTGATCGCGAGAAAATCGGCCGTAATCTTCTCCAGAAGAGAATCATATAACGCCGAGGCAAGCTCCTCTTTGCCGGCAAAATAATGATAGACGGCACCAATGCTGATGTTGGCATCGCGCCTGATATCCTGAATCGAGGTGTTGAAATACCCTTTGGTGGTAAATAACTTCAAGGCGGTATCAAGAATGCTCTGCTGGAGGTTTGCGTTTTCAGTGGATTTTTTTATTCGCCTGACCATCGGGTCCTCTGTGCTGGTAGGAAAGAAAAGCTGACTCAAGATTTGAGCCATTTATAACACCCTTTGCGCTGCCATGGCAAATTCTTTTGCCCGCAGGGAAAATGCCTGTCACTGCATGCACGTGCCTTGGCACTGGTGTCTCCGCCTTGGTCCGTACGCTGATCGCCTTTGGCGACAGGGTGATATTACTTCTGCAATAACACATCACAATCCTGATGTAGGGGCACGGCGCGCCGTGCCCCGATTGGGCGAGACACGCCTATCACCTTCATTGGCATATTTATTTGCCCCCGTAAGAGCGAACCGTTACCTCAAGAACACTCCGGTCCATACGGAGACCTGCATCACTACCGTTCCCCAAATTGACTGAATGGAAAGATGAAATTCCCGTTGCAATTAAGATTGTGACATGGTACAAAACGAATGTTCGTTCGGTATTAATTTCAACCCAAAACTAAGGAGGACGAGTATGCCGAAGTATGTCATTGAGAGAGAGATTCCAGGGGCAGGTCAAATTGGGGCGGCAGACATGCAGGGCATTGCACAGAAGTCGTGCAGCGTTCTGAGCGAGCTTGGACCGCAGGTCCAATGGGTGGAGAGTTACGTTACAGAAGACAAAATTTACTGTATTTATATTGCCCCCAACGAGGAGATGGTGCTTGAGCATGCCCGTAAGGGCGGCTTCCCGGCAAACAGCGTGGCCCAGGTCAAGCGCATGATCGATCCGACGACCGCGGAGTAAGAAATGCGGTAACCGGATAGAAATTGGCGGTATCAAACTGCTGCCGATGCTGATCAGAGAAAGGTCCCGGGCTAATACAGTCAGGGGCCTTTTTCTTTTTGATCCTAAAACAGCAAAAGCGGCCGATTGGCCGCCTTTTGAATTAACTGACCTGTCCCCGGAATTCCGGCCGGGGAGTATCCCAGGTTCTCCTATTCCTCGAAGTGTGTAGCCTTGACGCTTACATACTCTCTCATGAGCGGAGCTTACTGACTTACAAACTTGCTAACCCTGTTTTGCGCGTTCTTTTCAATGTCATAGTAATAAAACGGATAGTCATAGTTATGGTAAAAGCCTGCTGGTATGTTAGGGACTATAACCATCTTTGCCGGATCAACACTGGAGCATATCAATACGCTCGTATCAGATAAGGGATCGACCGCACTTGTAGTTGGATTGATCCGGGTTACTTGAGCATCAGCAAAGTGAGGCTGCAACTGTGGCGGGAGAATGACGTTGCCGTTGGCATCCAGTAGCAGGGACCCAGAGCTTTGATTGACCGTTGCCAAATCTCCTGCCGTTGTCCAGGTAATAGGGTTGATAGCCATGGCACCGGGGAATACAATCGGATTTCTTCCCGTAAAGCCCGGACCTTGAGTGTTGTATGAAATAATGACTCCCGTATCATCGGGGCCCTGTGCAAATTTCAAATGGGTGTTCTTGGCAAAATAATCCGGCGTGAAGGACCAGCCGATGGCATACGCGGCAATCATTCTTTTGTACACATCGGGATTGGTTTTCATATAGTTCTGCAGCAGAAGCGCAACCACCGTCGAACCCTGCGAATGGCTCACAAGGATGAATGGTCGGTTGTTATTGTAATTTTTGATGTAATAATCAAATGCCGAGATCACATCCGTCGCCGGTATCCCTCCGATAAAGTTATATACGTCTTGAATGGTCTCCAATCCCAGGGTGTAGACGGCGTCTGCCTGCCTATAGTACGGGGCATAGATGTTTCCGACTGAGGCAAAGGCGGTAGCCTGTTTCTGAAACGCGTTCTTTGCGCCAGCCACCATGTTGACATCGTTTATTTCGCCGATAAGCGGACCAGTCGATCCTGCAAAGTACTCGGTCGGGTACACGTAAAAAACATCGACATTTTGTACGGGATCAAGCTGTGAAGGCAAAGACAGCCAGTTGGCAGACTTTGAATAATCAATGGCTGTGGCAGTGTTTGAATTGCTTCCACATCCGGCAGAAACCAAACAGCACGAAAGCACAGCGAGCAACGAAGTAATAACTCTGCTCTTCATTTTCATTCTCCATTTCCAATTGGGTATAGAGCCGCAATGCTGCGCCTCCAAATTACAATTTTGCTTATCGGCAGTTACGTAAGGAACTTTAAATTTATTGCTAATTAGAGAAAATAGATCTGTGCCGGAATTTCGTTGTACCGAGGTCAAGTTTGCGGGGTAACATGTTTACGAGAGTAGGCCTCATGACCCCTTTTTCTATAAAACAGCAAAGGCGGCCCAATTGTCCGCCTTTTGAATTAAGTTTACTGTCCCCGGATTTCCTGCCTGGCTAATACAGTCAGGGGCCTTTTTCTTTTTTACCCTTCCAAATAGACAACCCCTCCCCCATTCCCCGAAAAGGTTCCTATCCCGCGAATCCAAGGGAAGCGTAATGGTCGGCGTCGCCGATCTCGCCGGTGAAAGAAAGGGAAGGGTCGGCGAGAAAGAGCGCCAGACGCGCCGATTCCTCTGCCGGTTTGAGCTGTCCCTTCTCCTTGTAGCCCTTGAAAGTTTGCCAGGTCCCGGAGCCGAGTGTCTGGGGACCGGCGGCGCGGATCTCCGTCTGCATTTCGGTATCCATGACGCCGGGGTTGAGCCCGTTGACCCGAATGCCGTCACCCTCCAGTTCCAATGCCAGGATGCGGGTCAGTTGGTTCAGCCCGCCCTTGGCAATGCAGTACAGGCCGAAAGGAGAGCGGGCGTAGTTCCCCAGGCCGGAGGTGACGTTGATGATTGCCCCTCCGCCGCGGCGACGCATCAGCGGGACAGCCGTCCGCGCGAAGAGGAAGGGCCCCATCAGGTCAACGGACAAGGCGGTGTTCCAATCCGCTGCGCTGACCTCTTCCATGCGCAGGAACGGTCAGACCATGGCGGCATTGTTCATCAGAATATCCACGCCGCCGAACCTCTCCACCGCCGCCTCCATCACCCGGATTGCGGTAGCTTCCTCGCTCACGTCCCCGGTTACCGCCAGGCCGTTGTCGTCCCCCATGAGCCGGACCACTTTCTCCAGCTCGTCCTTTGTCCGGCTGACAACGACAACCTTCGCCCCGGCTGCGGCGAATGCCAGGGCCGTTGCCCGTCCCAGCCCGCGACCGCCGCCGGTTACCACGGCAACCTTTCCCGCAAGATTTACCTGTCTTCGCATGCTCATACTCCCTTCCGCGCATAGCGTGCCTTGCTGCCCCTAGAACTTCGGTGATATTTAACTATAGTTGAGTGTCAGGATACTTCAACCATTTGCCCGGGAGTACAGATGGAAAGGGAGTTACAGGTAGGGGGTGGGGCGTCTTTTCTGTTACTTTGATTTGCCAAAGGTAAATATTGGTTGGTATAGGTTGGGGTCACCCATTAGAAGGCTGCTGTCCACCACGCACTGATCTGACCAGGGGGCTCCTTTTTCAAGGCGGTGAGATCGGGTTTTGACAGTCGCAGATATCCGTCATTGCCAAACCTGTCGCTGCAAAAATACATCTTTCCTTACGAATCCGCTCTTCCAACGCCTGCACCGACTTTTTACAAAGCGGAATATCCGTTTAAGTTTCCCCATCAATTTACCGATAAAAAAAAACATGAAACTCAGGTGAAATGCGAGAGAACGAAAATACTGTAGCGAACAGCCGGACGAAATGAATCGTATCCTGTCTCTTACTGTTCGGATTGTCGCAAAAGTTGCAGACGGGGAGGTCCGCTCATGTCGGTAAAAATGCTGCTTCAGGTAATGGTGCTCATGGCGATTTTCAGTGTTGCTTCCTGTGGTGGCGAAGCCGGGAAGGATGTCGCTCTCACCGGTGCAGCGGAGGTACAATTCACCATAATAAATGCCACTTCGGACACCCTGTACGTGTACAATTACCCCTTTCAAGAACAGCTGGCGACTCAGCCGATTACGATCCCTCCCGCTCAGACACTTCAGCTTCCGCTTCTGACCAACCCGGAAATGAGAATATATTTTTCAAATAAAGCCTTAAGCGCCACCATTGAGCAGGGCAAGGCGCCGGATGCTTTCAACTATTACTCGGATGCGACGGCAAGCTATTCTTTCATGGAATATTTGTATGAGCCGCTGTCTTCCCGATATACCGTTGATCTTTCCTACATCGATGAATATTCCTACCCGATCACGGTAACTTTTTCCAAAGTGCCGGGCACCTATACCGGCTGTGAAGAGGGCTTTGAATACGGGTTTACCAGTCTCGCCGCGGTCAAGGCCGCATTGCAAGCGCAGCAGGATTATCAGTGGGGTGCTCTTATCTGGCCGGCCACGGTCAAGACGGTCTGGAACAGCGATGATTATCCGCAAAATATGAACCGGATCATTGGGCCGAACAAGGTCTGGCCCTCCAGCGGGAATTGGGTCCCTGATTCCTATGCTGCGTTTTTGAGCAGTTTGCCCCAGAGCGGCAATCAACTTTTCGGCATCGGCACCACCAACTGGGAGGGATGGCAGACCCTTGCCGAAAGAGCAGTTCCCGGCCCGGCCGGCACCGGATATGTTACGGCCCTTCATTCCGCGGCAACCCCTGACACACGTGGCAAATACGGCTTCTTTTGCTATCCGAATGATAATGCCGCCGGAGAATTTACCTGGGTGCCTGAAGCTACCTTGTGCACCATCACAATCTATCCCCATGACAAGTAGCAAAGAAATGCGGAGATACAACATCTGTTCTCTGCCCGAAAATCGTATGGGGATTTCTGAGGCTCAACGACAGAAGTACTGAGGAGCTGATCGATGACGGTAAGGAACGGATTATTTGGGTGGGGCCTGCGGCAGATGCTGATTGTTATCGCCCTCTGTGTGTTTGTCAACGGTTGCGGAAATGGCGATTCCGGCCAGGTTCCTTTCACCGAGTTCTGGGTTTCTCCCGATGGGGACGACAATGCGGCGGGTACTCTTGATGAGCCTTTTGCAAGCCTTGAGGGAGCTCGGGATGCGATCCGGTCCCTTCCGGTGGCCCAGAGAAATGGTTCAATCGTGGTGACCCTGAAGGGGGGGACCTACCGGCTGAAACATTCGCTGGTGCTGGATTGGCGAGATTCCGGCCGGCCGGGGCGACCGGTGGTCTACCGGGCTGCCGCAGGGGCGCGTCCGGTGATTGTCGGCTCGACTCCGGTGCAGTTGTGGACGCAGGCTCCCGGCCAGGCGGTCTGTACGGCGACGGACGGTCCGGTTACGTCCCGTCAGCTGTATGTGAATGGAATCCGTGCCGTACGGGCCAGAACCAGCGACTATCCGGCATCATTCCGGCCGGGCTATTTCTACCTGGATGGTGTGTCCCATCCGGATGGCATCCAATTCCTGGTTTCCGATCTGAACCCGCAAGCCTGGCGTGATCCGCATTTGTGGGGTAACGTATCGGATATCGAGGCGGTATTGGTGACCCAGTGGAAGATGATGTCCGTACCGTTGGCCTCGGTTGTCCCGTACCCCGACTATACGCCCTATCCGCAGTTTCTGCCGTATGTCCCCCCTCCCGGGTTTCCTTCACTGCCGGTGCCCTCGCATACCGGTCTGATCCATCTGCAGCCAGAGGGGTGGAACAATGCGAATCTTTTTCTCTCAAGCGATACGAACCAGCCGGGACTCTGGAGCTTCTGGCAGGTGACCCGCTTCGAGAATGCCCTTGCTTTCCTTGATCAGCCGGGAGAGTGGTATCTGGACCGCTCCGCCAGCGGTGGTACGGTTTACTACATTCCCCGTGCCGGTGAAGATATGGCGACGGCCCAGGTGGAACTGCCGTTTTTGGACAGGCTGGTGGAGGGGCGCGGGACCTTGGCGCAACCGGTGACAAACATCCGGTTTGAAGGGCTGACCTTTTCCTATGCCACCTGGATGGATCCCAGCAAGCCGCAAGGGTACGTCTCTGACCAGAGCGGGTTCCATCTGGTGGGCAGCAACAACAAGCCCAAAGTTATCGGCCACTATACCGATGTCGTGAGGACTCCCGGTGCCGTCAGTTTCCAGTATGCCCGGAATATTACTTTTGACGGGAATACCTTCTCCCATCTGGGAGCAGCAGGCCTCGATTTTGGCACCGGAAGCCAGGGGAACAGGGTGGTGAACAACCTGTTTGTGGATATTTCCTCCGCAGCCATCCAGTTGGGCGGTGTTTTGACGGACGATCATCACCCGTCCGATCCCGGTCAGGTTACCGAAAACAATGTGATCTCCAATAATTTTATCCAGAACATCGGGCAGGAGTTTGTGGACGCAGCGGGAATTTACGTGGGCTTTACCCGGCAGACGCTGATCAGCAATAATACGATCAGCGGTGTCCCCTGGTCCGGGATTGCTGTCGGATGGGGCTGGGGACTCCTTGATCCGGGCATGTTCCCTGGATTGCCGGGTGCAACCAGGGGGCAATGGGGCCCCTATACCACCCCGACTCCGAACAGCAAGAACAGGATTCTCAATAATCTTATCGAGAATTTTCTCCAGGTTACCTGGGACGGTGGGGCAATCTACACCACCGGTTTCCAGGGGACGTCAATGGTCGATGCCCTGCTGATCCAGGGAAACGTGGCCAGAGGCAAACGGACGTCTGGCGGCGGCAACGTGTTCTACACCGATGGCGGCAGTCGTTACATCGTGCTCAAGAATAATGTTTCATACGACAACCCGACCGGCTTGACCTATTTCGGGCCAGAGGCGCAGGCTGCGGACGAACTGAAGTACCCTCCTTACAGCGGACTGAACAATATCCCCTATGGTTTTGACTTTGGTGGTTGCAGGACCTATGGTGACATCGTGTTTGAAGAAAACTACGTACAGAACCTCTGGTATTTCGACATCGTCTGTCCGTTTACGGAAAACGGCGTGTACTATCCGACAAATCTTAACTTCATCAATAATTTCAAGATCCAGGGTGCGCAGGATGTGCCGGAAAATATTCTGAATGCAGCCGGTGTCCAGAATTTTCCCCAGTGGCTTCTGGAGGCTGCCGGGAATTAGGGATATTCCTGACTGTAATTGGAGAACGCCGGGCAAAGACGCTCTTCGTAAGGAAGAATGCCATGAAACAGGGAGTCGTCTCCTGAAAAATTCAGGCAAACTGGGGTCAAGTCGTGAAAAGTACCTTTTCAAATGCACAGGATATAAAACTTATATTTCAAGACTTGACCCCCATCCCCGATTGATTGGGCCCTGGCTAAGTGCAACAACAAATCCTCCGCCGCCCGGCTGTTGAAGGCATCCCGCAAACTTTTTTACTGACCTGCCACAACAATTGTCCCATTCGGGACATACTGTCCATGTCTGGACATGCTTCCGCTCTTGTAATCCCATAACATGCTGAAAACAACTCATAACGTAGCAGTGGTACGAATTTCGCTACCTTTCATGATAACGTGCCCAAACAAGGCATGTTTGTCCGGTTAGGGACAGGTTTATGATGGGCAGGAGGTAAGCATGTCACAAGAGGCTGTGGAACTTGTGCTGGGAAGGTTGCTAACGGATGCGCGGTTCCGTCGCGCGGCGACCGACTCGTTCGAGGTGGTCTGTCTGCGGGAGGGGTATGGACTGACTAAGACGGAGTTGCGGCTGATCTCCAGCCTGGAACTTCCCTGTTTCACTGAGCTGGCCGGTCGGCTGGACCCAGGATTATGCAGGGCATGCAGCTCTTGAAGTGAAATCTGAGTACGCTCTTACGATAACAGTTGACGAAGAAAAAGCCGCTCACGTTGATTGAGCTTATCAAGTAACAAGAGGAGATTCTTTATGGCAGATGAAACGCCAGAATATGGAAATAAAGCGTCACCGAACAGCGGCATCACCAGACAGGATTTTATCAAGTACGTCACGGGAACAGTGGCGTGTGTTTCTTTTGGTTCGCTGATCTACGGTTGTGGCAGCAACCACAAGCAAGATCCCTTTGATTTAGAAGGAGGCCGCAATGGCAGACAATGTTAATATCTCAAAAAACGGCATTACACGACGTGATTTTATGAAGTACACAGCCGGGACAGTGGTTCTGCTGAGTGCCGGCAGTCTGCTTACCTCATGCGGTTCATCAGGCAAGAATGCCTCTGATACACCAAAAATTGTTTTCAGCTCTCTGCACTATGTGGGCGATCACCCGGTTGTAGAACAATTGAAAAAACTGGAGGTAACCGTAAAAGAATATATTAGCGATGAGCATCACGGACTGGTGCTTGATGGCGCCAGGATAAGCGCGGCAGAAGTCGCGGCCAGCACTGTTATCAGAGAGTATCTTCGTGGAGAAAAGACCCTGTTACTGCTGAATTGCAGTGGTGACCACAAGCAGGCGCTGGTACAACACATTGGAATCGCTTTCGGCAATGACGCCAGTCATGCCTATTGCATAGTTCCCGTTGCCGGTTCCCAGGCAAGGCATATGACAATTCTCGATCATCCCAGGGCAAACGTAATCGATATTACAGATTTAACCAGCGCTGGCATTGAGGTTGATGAGGCGTTCTTTCAGTCCAGCCAGGATGATTTCATCAATGACATTGAAAATGTATCCGGACCAAAGGCCTATGCTGCCTCCATTCGCGACGAGCTTGACGCCAATTTAAAACAACGGCCCACTGCACTGTTGAAAGCCGAACTCGCGGTCTTAGCTACCGATTCCGGCAGCCAGGGCCTGCCACAAGAGCTTAAAAACATGAAGTGGATTTTTAAACCGGATGCGCACTGGAAGTATTTCAACATGACACCCGGTGGGGACCCCACTCCGTACATTTATCCGGCAAAGGCTCCAAACCAGGGTTTTCAGGCGGGCGCCGTCAGTGCAACTATCACAGTCCAGTTGTATCTGGATAACAGCAATCAAAATGCCCATTTCCAATGGCTCACCGTCGACCATCAGGGTGCGGCTGATCCTTTAACGAGCCATTCCGACTACGTTGCGGGTAAAAGCGTTGCAATGCCGAGAGATGGTCAGCAATTTACCTATACGTATAATGATCCTCAAAATGGTCCTGCTGAAGTTGCTGCAAAATCATGGGGCTATGCCCAAATGGCGTATGTTTTCGCGTTTTCGCCCGCTTTTTCCAATCCGGCAGAGACTCTTCATTTTTTCACTGCATCCCCACCTAACAAGAATGATGTCACCAGCTATGATTCGGGCTACAACTTTGACGTGGGATTCAGTAAAGAAGGGGTCGATGCAACGTTCACAATAGAACACTCGACTCAAACAGAAATTGCCGACTGGTCGTGTGACAACAAGACCAACATCGAGACATTTGACTACAAATGGGAGTGGCATTCATCAAATCCCGAAAACACCACTAGTTTTGAAAAAATGAATAAACTCAACAGCAAGCTGCTTTTTCAGCCCTCCTCATCCTGTGTGATGCAGACCAAATCACTGCAAACAGATACTCGGACGTTTACCATGAACTGCGGTGTCAGCCAGATTTCCATGAATTCAAAATGCGTCTTCGCTCCGGATGCAACCATACACTGGAAGTACTACAACGACCGAAAGGATATCGGAAGCTGCATTTGCTATTCTGACTACCCCGTAACCATCGACTTTAACTCCGTCCTGTATCCGGTATTGCAAAGTTTAATCTCTGTCCAGAATGGGAGTTCAGCCGCCGTTACCGTTGTTCTTGATACCTATGCACCCGTTGGCGGGACATTGGTCTATCTGTTTAGTACCGATCCCGGTTTAGCATCGGTTCCTGCCACGATCACGGTTCCGGAGAACATGGCCCAGCAAATCATTCCCATAACCACAGGGAGTGTGCTGGGGTCAGTGGTAATAAAAGCTTCTCTGATAAACGAAATTTCCTCTGCACCCGTGAGTTGCATTTTAAACCTTACATGACACCACAAGACCTCCATTTCAACGATCATGAATACACAGTGAATTTGCCCCGGTATTGTGGACAGATCCGTGAATTTCAGGAGGGTAACAGGACGTGGTTGAGCAGGTGCTGGGAAGAGTCACGTACCCCCGGCAAAGCCGGGGGGTTTCCCATTGTCCTAAAAGCTGCCACACGTTGTATGCGCAGGACGCTGTTGCATGAGGTGTTCCGGACTTGGTTCCAGTTTCTCAACCCATAGGAACACTTCCCTATTTCTTATTCTTCCGGATCATCGTTCAATGGAAAACGGATTGAGAAATTGATGTCCCCACAGATAGTTTTTATCAACCGGGCTAAGCTCCGCTTCTCCGCAAACCCTCTCCCAATTATCACGAATGGCTGTCTCAATCCGGTCAATTACATCGACTTCGGCTTTGACAACGCTCTAGAGGTCACTGCTGGACGAAAATTTGGCAATATACGTGGAGCCCCGATCTTCCATCAAGGCCTTGGGGCGGGCACCACCAACGGAACTGCCATGGAAGAGCGGCAATACCTGCAAGTAAAAAGAAATCCTCCGATTGTAAATATCTTTCTCAGGAGAGTTGCTAGCATATTCAATAAATAGTATTATTTAGTTGGAGCGAAAAAAGGTTTTTCGTCCGGCGGTTCAGGATGGAAACAGATAGATTCCTGCTCCGGAAGGGGGGTAACCTCAATGACAGGATCAAACAAGAAAATATGCGATATCAGTGATCCCGGCGAACTTCGAGCGGAGATTCTGAGAGACAAGGGCGGTGAGTATTCATGCGTCACCTGCTGTTCGGTTTCTCACAACAAAGATGATCTCTGTAAACCGGTCAAGACTGAAGATGCAAAAATCTTCTGCGATATAGAAGTTTAGGGGACGGAAAAGGGGCAGGCACCGCTGTGACAAGGTACCTGCCCCTTTATATATGTCCAACCTGGAAATATTTTGGACAAACAACCACTTTCCCTGGCAAATGAAAATCAGCTTAGTACCTACAAAATATTCATGCTCCAGCTTTCCATCAGAGTCTCCTTTCCAGATCATCGATACGGTCCAGCAACTCCATCACCAAGGCAACGGCATCAAAATTGAGCCCAAGGTCCCTTTTCAGCCGCAAGGCCTTTCTTACCCTAACCACTGCGCTCCGGTCAAACAGTGGAGTTGTCCCTGTCGAGAGCGGTTCAATGAGGCCGATAGAGAAGAGCCGCTTGGCCACAGACAAGTGGCACTCGCACAGCCTGCTCAGTTCGTGGATGGATATGCCTGACACAGAGACCAGATCATGTTTTCTGCTGATGATGATTTCATACTGTTGAGCGGTCATAACTGTTCCTCGATCACATGCGCGGGTCGAATCGCGATTCTTTGGCCAATTCCTCGAAAAGATGCCGCTCCCTGGCCGAGAGGCGCTTCGGCACCACGATACGCACATTCACCAGCAGATCCCCATAACGGCCCGGGGCAACCGGCATACCCTTACCCCGCACCCTCAAGGTCTGACCACTCTGGGTGCCGGCCGTCACGGTCAGATTAATCCTGCCGTCGATGGTAGGCACCAGGACCTTGGCCCCCAAGGCCGCCTCCCATGGGGTTATATCGACCGTCGTTGCGAGGTCGTGGCCATTCAAGGTAAAATTGCTGTCGGGAAGGATTCTGACTCGTAGAAACAGGTCGCCTGCCTCACCGCCGCCACTGCCGATGCTGCCTTGTCCGGCAAGGCGGATCAGGGAACCGTCAGTTACCCCCGGAGGGATGGTAACGTCGTAGCTGCGTCTGGCCCTGGCCGGTCTACCGCTGCTGTCAACTTCGACTTTCTCCAGCTCGATGCTTTTCCTGACGCCATGATAGACCTCGGCCAGTGTGAGGTCGATGGTGGCTTCATGGTCACGGCCCCGCCGCCTCCCGGCACCTCCACCCCGGAATTCCGTTTCCTCACCAAAACTCCACCCGCCGCCGAAAAGGTTTTGAAAAAAGTCACTGAACTGGCCCGGATCGGAATTGGAGAAATGGAACCGGACATTTTCTTCACCCTGAGGCCCCTGTTCGGCAAATATACCCTCCCAACCGCTGCCGAACTGATCGTACTTGGCCCGTTTTCCCGGGTCACCGAGCACCTCATAGGCTTCGTTGATCTGTTTGAATTTCTCCTCGGCCGAGCTTTCCTTATTGATGTCAGGGTGATATTTCCGGGCAAGTTTACGGTAGGCACGCTGGATCTCTTCCTGAGTTGCCTTTTTTTTCACACCGAGTATGGCGTAATAATCCTGATAGGTTGACATGATCTTCACTCTCGCCAGAATTCATTATTAAGGAGGGATGTCCCCCTCGAATCAAGAAGGGCCGCATCAGGCGGCCCTCAAACAATACCTGCCGGTTCAGGATACCGGCACCCGGTAGCGGGCATACGATCCTTTCTCCGGCTTGGACACCCGGATGTTCAGAACCCCGTGCTTGAGGTCCGCCGTAATCTTCTTCTCATCGATCTCGTACGGCAGATGCAGAGATCTGGCAAAGCTGCCGTAGAGACATTCTGAAATCAGGCACCCATCACCAGCTTTCCGTTCTCGCACGACATCCTTTTCACCTTTTATCGTTAACCGCTTTCCGGCAAACTCAACCGAGAAATCATCTTTCGTCAGTCCCGGCATTTCCACCCTGATGATCAGTTCATCAGCGGTCTCTTGCATGTCGACCGGCGGACCGCCTATATGCATGAAGACCGGTAGGGTATCGGCAGTGATTCTTTCAGGGAATTGCTCCTCTTTTTTCCACGGTTTCAGCTTGTTCAGGAAATGGCCAACCTTGTCATGAACCCGCTCCAGCGACTCGCTCCACTTTTCGGGCAGCAGATTTGACATGCCGATCACCTCCTTTCGAAAAGTGTGTTTCTGATGAAAAATTAGCTACGCATTTCTTGCTTGTCAAGGAGCTTTTTAACCGAATAAAAATATAAAATTATGGGACGTTACACCAATTCGAGATCAAGGATGTTCTCAAGGCGGCGAGGTCCGAGACTGCGGAATGGATAAGGGGACAGGCTGGTTTTCTGATAAAGTAGCCTTTTCCCTTTTCTCCCTTTTCTCTTTTGGTGAGCACGTCAAGTCGCGTAAGACTAATTGACAGCGGGGTTGTACGGGCCGGCAAGCAAGTATTAATAATTTTTATAGATTTGTTTTTGTGGTTGTGGTAGACAGAATACTCTAATTAACCATAGCACAAAAAAAGGAGGGTACAAACCATGCCGATGCCGTGCCATCTCACCATGGAAGGCGAAAAGCAAGGAAAGATCGACGGTTCCTGTGAAATGCAAGGTCGGGAGGGAAGCATACTCGTCTATGAACTACAGCATAATGTCCATATGCCGCGTGACCCCCATTCGGGGTTGCCTACCGGCAAGCGTGTCCACGACCCCTTCACCATAGTCAAGCAGATTGACAAGAGTTCTCCCAAGCTTTTTCAAGCCCTGTGCACAGGGGAACATATGAAGAATGTCACCCTCAAGTTTTATCGCATAACCAAGCAGGGGACTGAGGAGCATTACTACACCACGACCCTCGAAGACGCCATAGTGGTCAGTTATCATCCCAATATCCCCACAACGTTGACTTCGGCAAACGATCCTTATGGCCACATGGAGGTAGTCTCCTTCACTTACAAGAAGATCAAGATGACGTGGGAACCAAGCGGAATAGAGGCCGAAGACTCCTGGATGACACCAAGATAACTATGTTCAAGCACGAAATATATGGAGGGGGTCAAGATGCCGACAGGAGAGCTATCGTACGGTCCGAGCTTCTTCACATTGACGACATTTGCTTCCAGGCGTCGCAGCATGACTCTGGATAGTGCGGTAAGAGCTGGAGAATTGACTCGTAAGGTGACGATGCCGGCTATATCCACGGCATTACTGCCTTATTCAATCGGAGTAGTCGGCAGTGCAAGCATTCTTGCGGGGCCGCCACTAGGTGTTGCCGGCAGATTGGCTGTTACCAAAGGTTCATTGCTGTATGCCTCTGGTATGACTATGGCAGGAACGCCAGCAGGACAAGAATTATTGAATGCTTCAACTGCCATTCTGAGTAGTTTTGGAAACCCGCCAAGTCAACCCATGAGTTTCATAGAATCGGCAGCGCTTTTCTATGCCGTATATGGGGACTGGAAGAAGCCATGGTAAAAAGATATTATTCACGGATTGCCTCCTTTCTAGTTGTTATTATCGGTTTTTTGATCTGTCCGCCAAAATCGGTATCATTTGATAATTTGGTTTATTCTGGCAAGACGCTGACAGCGCTGGGGATGTTGTTATTAGCCTACTACCTATGGAATTTGAGAAAAAAATGAATTAGCTACCTCTCATCAGAGCAACGTTTGTTTGCTGAGCACGTGGCCGATAATGATCTGGAAGGAATTCACCGGCAGGGAATCAAGAGAGGCAAGTTATGCGAATCGGATGGGCAGTAATTTTCGGTTTCATGCTTTTGCTATTTTATGAAGGAACGATTGCCAACGCCGTTGTTGGTCCTGTCAAAAACCAGCTGACGCCGGAAGTCTCAATAGTCCTGGCGGAATTCGGCCTCTTCAATCCTCTTGATTCAGGGGAGCAGGTATTTATCCCCAGCCGAATAGTCCCACATAATGAGAACCAGAGGTACGGCTGGATAGTCTTTCTTGACACAAAAAAACCAACAATCAAATGGCGGGAGGAGTTCACACTACCGGCTGCTCCTGCAATCTGGGATAGTGCTGAGACGCAAGGCAGCCAATCCATTTCCGAGGACAAGCGAGTGTCCATTCTGAATAAAGAGGTGGAGCCGCAGCAGGGTTTGATTTCACATAGCTGGACGGTTGCGCCTGGTGACCCGAAAGGTCGTTACATCATACGCGTCATAATCGAAAATCGCCTGGAGGAGGTTTTTGAGTTTGACGTTTACTGATCAAGTAACAGCCATATTAAACATAGGTTTCTGATGCAGAGATTTATGTATTTATGCCCCCCCCACAACCACAGAACAACTGCCATTGGCGCAGGGAAGCGGAGACAAAGAAACCCGCCTCCTGAGGGAGGCGGGTTTCTTTACAATGAATGAACGACGTTACTAACGCATACTTCCTCGCCAGACCATAAATGGCACTACAAAAGAAGAAATGGTACGTGCACCGCTAATTCTCCCCCTCTTTGTATATCAGAATGCAGTACGCAAGATCTGCAGCACCTCATCCTTGCCAATGGGAGACAGAATGCCCAGATTCCCGTTTCCCACGGCTTTCCCGGCAATAACTTCCAGGTCTTCTTCTTTGACGCCCGCCTCACGGGGGTTCGAGACCCAAATCTTGCTCCTGTGAAACAACCTACCGGGGTTATACCAATTCCAGATCAAAGATGATCTCAAGGCAGTGATGATTGAAGATGCGAGGCGTACTGAAGAGTACGTTGAGCCGCTGAAGACAAGCCAACGCAGAGAGGGCCTTGATCTGGAATTGAAATTCAGACCGGGTCGTCGGGGAAAGATACTATCAAGCCATAGGTGTCTCCGATGAAGGTCGCGGGGAGGATCCGCAAGGTGACCAGGCGGGCTTCCTGGCTGTTTTCACCCCGCAGAAGGCAGTACAACTGATACCTGAGGCCGAAGGGTGTCAGCAGTTCGTTCTCGGCATAGCCACCAGCAACACCAATCTTCAACTTTGTTGCCGGGACCAGGAACAAATCCCCTACCCTTGAGCCCTGCTCCTGATGACCTTGCCGCACATTGTCCAGTTCCGTCCACTGACAGCACAAATTCCAGACCCTCTCAGTCATCAGGACCTGGCAACAAAACCCTGCTGCAGCGGCTTCTTCGGTAACGTCAACGAGTCGAGCTTCGCGCATGGCTTTGTCCTCCTACTCTGAATGTACCAAGCAAAAGCAGGAAGACAACTATTTCTTTTCACCGGTGTAGCTGAGGAGAGCTACGGTCAAGCGCTTTTAAACCAATTCCAGAGCAAGGATGATCTCAAGGAGCCGAAGACGAGCCAACGCCTGGAATTGGAGTTACAATTTCATGGTCCCTCCGAGTGCCTGATAAAGCGTCATGCAGTTTTTGAGCTGGCCCAATCGGGAATCAGCAAGCGCTCTTTCGGCATCTCGCCGGCTCTCCTGTGCATCCAGCCATGCCTGCAGCGCCGTTGCTCCCGAGCGATAACGAATTTCAGCGAGTTCCTCAGCCTTTCTTGCCAATGTCAAAGACTCCTCCGTCTGCTTGACCTCCTCGGCAAAGTTGCTGCGAGCGGACAGGGCATTCTCGACCTCGGTCAGTGCGGAATAGAGTGTCTGCCTGAAGGTAACCACCGCTTCCTCATAGTCGGCCTGAGCGATCTCCACATCCAATTTCATGGTATTCCATTGCAGGAAAGGCAGCGACAAGCCGGCACCCAATACCGCGTAGGGATTTCTGATAATATCGACAAGACTGGTACTGCTCGTGCCAAGGGATCCGGTGAGAGAGAAGCTTGGATAGTAACTGGCACGGGTAGTATCTACACTTGCCAGATATTTTTTCAGCCGTAATTCCGCGGCCTGAAGATCAGGCCGTTGGGCAAGAAGGCTGGCGGGCAGACCGGCAGCAACTTCCGGCAGTGATCCGGATGGCAGGTGCTGCAGTTCCGGCAGCCTGTTTTCCGGAGACTGATCGAAGAGAATCGCCAAACCGTTGCGTGCTTCGGTCAGCTGCTGCTGAAGCTGCGTCAGTTGGGCCTTCTGACTGACAATTGTCTGCCGGGCCTGAACCTTGTCCAAAGAAGAAACAGCTCCAGCGTCATATTTCACCTCCACCAGTTCCAGAACTTTCCCGGCATTGGCAATGCTCGCTTCAACCGAAGAGATCCGGTCATTAAGATAGGCGATGGTCCAGTAGCTCGTGGCTGCCGTCCCGACCAAAGTCAAAGCGGTGCTCCGACGATCAAACTCGGTTGCTTCAGCCTCCCATTTGCTAGCCTCACGGGCACTGGCCAACTTCCCCCAGAGATCAATTTCATAACTTGCCGTGGCAGTGGCGCCACTAGATTTGGTATCCCGGTGACTGTTAAGGTCGCGATTCAGGCTGCTGTTGACAGTGGCAGAGACGCTTGGAGTCAGATTTGTATTCGTAAGCCTGGATGAGAGCTGCGCCCGTTTTACCTTTATCGTGGCTGCCGCCAGGTTGTTGTTGGTCTTGAGCGCCCGCTCGATCAGCTCGCTCAGGGTTGGATCATTGAAATCCCGCCACCACTGTTCTTTCGTGGCAACGGACGAGCCGGTGACGCTTGGTTCCTGCCATTGTTGCGGCAGCGACACCTCCGGCCGGGCATACTGGCTTCGGGGCAGGAGACCGCTGCATCCGCCCAGCGCCAGAGAAGCAATTAGTACGAGGGGGTATCTGAAAATGAAATCCCGTGTCATGATGAACCTACTCCCGTGCCAGCGATTCGATCGGGTCCAGCCGCGCCGCATTGCGCGCCGGCAGGAAGCCGAAGATGACACCGATCAGTGATGAACAAAGAAATGCCGAGACAATGGACATGATTGAAAACTGCATGGCGAAGCTGGTCACGAACAGGGAGAACACCTTGCCGACCCCCCAGGAGCAGACGATGCCGATCATCCCCCCCAGGAGACAAACCAGGACCGACTCTATGAGGAATTGCTGCATGATGTCCTCCTGACGTGCTCCAACCGCCATCCGGATGCCGATCTCGTGGGTTCGCTCCGTCACCGATACCAGCATGATGTTCATGACGCCGATGCCGCCAACTATGAGGGATATGACGGCAATCGCCGAAATCATCAGCTTCAGTGTTGTGGTGGTTTTGTTAATGGTCTTCATGATGCTGTCGCTGCTGTTCGTGTAAAAGTCCTTGCGGCTGTGACGCTGCGTGATCAGCTTTGTGATGCTCTGCTCCGCAATCTGGTTGGAGATGCCGTCCTTGACACGAACCGTAATGAAACTGAAATACTGCTGCCCCAGCAAGCGGCTCATGGCTGAGCTGTATGGTATCCATACCTCAAGGTTCGAGCTGCCCCCCATGGGACCGTCCTTCTCCTTTGTGATGCCGATAACCCGGCACGGGAGTGATCCGATAAAAAGCACCTTGCCAATGGGGTCTTCCCTGGCGAAAAACTTCTTGCGGGTGTTCTGATCTATCACCACCACCTGGGCCTGCTGTTTCACGTCATCGGCGGTAAAGGCGATGCCGTCGGCAATTTCATACCCTTTGACCCGGAAGTACTGTTCACTTACGCCGTTTACCGAAGCATTGGCAGTCGCGCTGCGGTAGCGCAGCAGCTGGCTCCCCCCGGTCGCCGGGGAGGCACTGTCGACGTATACCTGCGCCTTCAGAGCTTCCAGGTCGGACTGCACGAGGGTCTGGATACTGGCGGCGTCCTCGTCCCCCCAATCCTTGCCGGGGTAAACGTCAATCACGTTCGTCCCCATGGCGCTGATGTCCCTGATGACCTTCTGTTGTGCGCCCTGCCCCAGCGCCACCACCGAGACCACCGAAGTGATGCCGATGATGATCCCCAGCATGGTCAGCAGGGTCCGCATGCGGTGCGAGAGCATGGCGATCAGGGCCATCTTGAAAGCCTCGGCAAAGCGCCCCCAGTTGGCCCGGAGAGGTCGCTGAAAAACAGCCATCTCGCCGACGTCCTCGAAAGCCTCCTTGTGCGGCGTAGCGCTGCTACGCCTCCGCGGGGCTTCCTGCGGGTGCGACGATCTGACTGCTTTTGAGCAACCTGAGGAGAGTGCGGTTGAAGCATTGCGGTATATTTTGTTATTTGCCTCGTCCCTGATTATCATGCCGTCGCTGATCTCGATGATTCGTTCGGCGTGGCGTGCCACCTGCTGATCGTGGGTGACCAGGATGATGGTGTGACCATTGGCATGCAGTTCATGCAGGACGGCCATCATTTCCTTGCCGCTCTTGCTGTCCAGAGCGCCGGTCGGTTCATCGGCCAGAATGACGTCACCACCATTCATCAGCGCCCTGGCAATACTTACCCGCTGCTGCTGCCCGCCGGAAAGCTGGTTGGGGCGATGCTCACAGCGGTCGGCAAGCCCCAGCCGTTCCAAGAGCTTATGCGCCCTCTCCTGGCGTGAATGTTTTTTTATTCCTGCATAGATGGCAGGAATCTCGGCATTCTGGGTGGCGGTCAGGTGCGGCAGCAGGTGATACCGCTGGAAGATGAAACCGAAGTAGTCCCGCCTGAGACTGGCCAGTTCGTCGTCGGAGAGGCTGCCGGTCTCCCGGCCATCGATCCGATAGCTCCCCTCGCTGGGGCGGTCCAGACAGCCAAGGATATTCATCAGCGTGGATTTACCCGAACCGGAAGCCCCAACAATGGCGACCATCTCTCCGGCATTGATGGACAGGTCAATCCCTTTGAGGACTTCAATCTGTTGATCGCCCGTTGAGAAACGACGCACCAGTCCATGTATTTCAAGTAACGGCTTTCCCATGGCTAGCGTCTCCCTGATGGAGGGGGCATAGTGCTCGAATCTGTTTTCGGCAGGCTGGAACTGTCGCTGATGATTACTTTTTCGCCCTCTCCCAGTCCGTCCAGAACCTGAATCTGGACATTGTTGGACATGCCGGTGCGAATCGTCCGAGTTTCCGCCTGTTCTCCCACCAGCACCCTGACCGTCGTCTTTCCATCTTTCTGTTTTTCTCCGAGAGCTGAAACCGGTATGCAGAGCACCTGCTTGGCCTGATTCAGTACCACCGTCACCTGCGTTGTCATCGACACCTTGAGCTTATTGTCGGGATTCGGCACCTCGAAAAGCCCGTAATAGTAAATTGCCGAGTTGGAACTGCTGGTGCTGCCGGTTCCGGCAGTCGTCGTGGTTCCGCTTGAGACCGGACCCGGTTCGATAGCCCGCAGTTTTCCGTAATAACGGGCATCGCTGTCGCCCAGCAAAGTAAAGTAGGTCGGCAGGCCCGGCTTGACCCGGGTTACATCTGCTTCGGAAATTTTGGCCTTGACCGTCATGGTGTCCAGGGTGGCAAGGGTCAGGATGGTCGTGGCCGACTGGTTCGATACCACGGTCTGTCCTTCTTCGGTGTCGATGGAAATGACGGTCCCGTCGATGGGAGCATGAATACGGGTATAGCCGAGGTTGGCTCTGGCCGTATCGACCGCAATGATCGCTTTCCTGATCTGCGCCTCCAGGGAGGAGATGTCATGCCGTGTGCTCTCCAGTTGCGCTTGCGCGACCTCCAGGTCGGCTCTGGAACCGGCATCCTTGGCGTTCATCCGGCTCTCTCGCTGGCAGGCCAATTCATACTGCTTCAGCAAGGCCTGCTTCGATCGTTTCTGGGCCTGCAGATTATCCACCTGCGCCTCGGCATCCTTGAGGGTATTCTGCGGCAGTACCGGGTCGATCTCCGCCAGCAGTTGCCCTTTTTTCACTTTATCACCCAGTGCGACATGGAGGGTCTTGAGCTGTCCATTGACCTGCGCCCCAACCCCGACAGTCTTGAAAGCCTTCAGGATGCCGGTGGCGAGGACACTCTCCTCCAGGTCGAGGCGGGCTGCCGCTGCGGTAATATAGGTGATCTCCTCTGGTACAAAGAACTTCTTTGCGGCAACTGCTACGGCTGTCACCAGGAGAACTACGCTAACGCCGATGATGAGGAGCTTTTTTTTGGGACACTTCATGACTCGCTTCCTATTCTTCGCATTGCATTGATGCCGGCCAGGGCAAACTTGACCACATGGTCGGCGAAGGAAGTGATGTCATCAATAAGTGCCGGCATATTCTTATCCTTGGTTCGCTTGGCTATCCGCTGCATCACCATGGGTTGAACGCACATACTGATAATACTGATCTCGCAATAATGCACCTGTTGCTCGGTGGCCTCCGGTCCCAGCAATTCACGGACCAGGGCAAGGGTCTGCTGCCGCACGGGGATCAGTTCGCTCTTCATAACTTCCTGCAACAGGCCGGTAGGGTTGATCATCTCCATCTGGGCGATGAAGAAGTCTCTATTGTTCTCGTCCGCAATGCGCCGGATCAGGGCAGTAAGTTGGCCACGCAGCCGCTCTTCAGCCGGAGCGGTTTCACTGACACCCCCATCCATCGGGTACGCCTTGAGGGACTCGCTGAAAGAATGACGCCAGGCCTCCTGATAGAGCGCTTCCTTACTGCCGAAGTGGTAATTGACGGCAGATATATTTGCCTCCGCACGTGCGCAGATTTCGGCAACCGTGGTATCCCGAAAACCTTTTTCGATAAATACCTCACCTGCCACCGTCATCAGCCTTTCCTTCTTGGCCTCTGATTTTTTACCGGCCATAAAGTCCTCCAGATAATAAAATGCGTATTTAAAATGAATGTTTGATTATTTTACATGCAAAGTCAAGAGGAATATTCTGGCGACCCATTAATACGCTTCTGATACGGCCTCAACAGAATTTGCAGGTGTGACAAAGGTAGTGGATTTTGCAATAACGTCAGGGACTGGGATAGGGCGCCAACTGCGGCATTGTATTCCGATGGATGGTGAAAGGTGGCCCAGATCAGGAACCGCCCAAATATGCAAAAAGGGCTAGGCAAATCGCCTATCCCTCAATTTTTCTTGAAGCGGAAATGGGATGTAACCCCGCGACCTACTTGGCCCGCAAGATGGATACTTCGAGAAGCAAAGACGCAGCACTTTCCGTTTTGCCTCGTAATCAAAAACTTTCTCGAAAGGTGCTACTGCAGGTACCTGATGGTGATGGCGAGTCTTTGTTCATTTGAATCCAAGGTAAAATTAGCTTCCTTGAATCTCGGCGGTCCGAACCTGATCGCCGGGTTACGGGATACCCCTATTCCCTCCCGGGGTATGCCGAAGAAATTCTTCTTCAACTTCCCGTCAGCGTTCTCGTCATGGAAGACACTGACCCCATAGATTCCGTAGGGGATATTCTCAAACCTGACCCGGCTGGCATTCCGGTCGATACCGGCAAAAATCTTTTTTACTGCCTGCCGGTGGTCCATGGGAAAGCCCTCTTCCCCTGGAAACAGCAGCACCCCAACCTGGCCATCGGAATTTCTGAAACCGGTTATCTCCACAACGAGAGCCCCCCGTTCATCCTGCGCAAAGAGAGCGCAGGGAAAGAGCAGAACTGCTGCCATGGCGACTCGAACCAGAAACACCAGATGCGCTACCGAGCTCATCTCTTTCCTCCCGCATGCTTTGACAGTATCATTTCCGCGGAGATCCGGCCTGACTCGTAAATTGTCGGCAGTCCGCTCCCCGGATGTGTTCCGCCACCGACCAGATAGCAGTTCCTGAAGCTCTCGAACTCGTTGTGCGGGCGAAAATACAACATCTGACGGAGGGTGTGCGCAAGATTGAAGGTTGCCCCCTTGTACACATGGTAACTGTCCCGCCAATCATCAGGAGTCGTGATTTTACTCACTTTGATGTGTGATCGCAGACCGGCAAGCCCGGCACGCGATTCGAGCGCGTCCAGCACCTTCTCCGTATAGCGTTCCTTTTCCCGTTCCCATGAAATGGGGAACGACAGGTTCGGAACGGGCACCAGGACATAGATGGTCGAATGACCCTCGGGCGCAAGCGTCGGATCGGTTACCGAAGCATTTTGTACGTAAAAGGAAAGATCGTCGGACAGGCGGCCGTTGTTAAAAATATCCTCGATGTTTTCCCGGTAATTTTCCGCAAAAAACACATTATGATGCGGGATATCATAGCGGTGGTCAATCCCCAGATACACCATGAAGGTAGAGCAGGAGTATTCCATGGCATCAAGCTTTTCCCGGGAATATTTCGCAGGGGCAGGATCGGTCAGATGCGCCATGGCGTAGGCGAAATCAGCATTAACGATAACCTCATCCGCAAAAACTTCTTCACCGCCCGCAAGCACTACTCCTTTTGCCGTTTTATTCTCGACCAGAATCCGCTCGACCGGCGTATTGAGCCGCAATGTACCACCATGTTCACAAAACACTTTTTCCATGGCTTGGGATATCATGTTGAGTCCGCCGATTACATGAAAAATGCCATAGGAATGTTCAATAAAGGGAATAATCGAGAAGGCCGCGGGACATTCCCAGGCCGACATCCCCAGATATTTCGACTGGAAGGTGAATGAAAGCTTCAGCTTCTCGGGTGTAAAATATTCCCCGAGATTTTCAAAAATGGATTTCCCCAATGAGAGATGCGGCAACGCTCTCAGCAGATTGGCCGAAAAAAGCGAACTGAACGAGGAGTAATCGACTTTCAGGCAGGGATACATGGCATCGAAGCGAACTTTTTCCTTTTCCAGAAACTTCCGGTAACCCGCTTCACTGCCGGGAAAAACCCTGGCAAGCTCCTGCTCCATCTTCCGGGGATCGCTGGAAGGAGTCATCTCGAGATCAGAGAAGACAAGCCGGTACATGGGATCAAGTTTGACCTGTTCCAGGTACTCTGTAACATCCTTTCCGGCCAGGCGGAACACCTCCTCCAGAACAAAGTTCATCATGAGGAATGTCGGTCCGGTATCAAAGGTATAGCCATCCAGTTTGAGAGGCGCATTCCTTCCGCCGACATGACCTTCTTTTTCAAAAATCTCAACATCGTACCCGTGCCGCGCCAGGATCATACCGGCGGTCAATCCACCAGGGCCCGCGCCAATTATCGCAATTTTCTTCGACATGTTTCACTCCTTCTTCAACCGGACTAGCTCACTTTGCAGCATAGTGTCATTTTCCAGCTTCTTTGTAAACTCTCTGCTCGCAGCACGTATCGCCAACCGGTGTACATGCGCTATATCGTTGCCCTGGAATTGACCCGCACAGAAGGAAAGCGGAGTCTGCACGCACCCTCGGCAAGACCAGGATCAATTTGATGAAGAAGGGAAAAGCCCTTTTGGTTACTCTGGAGAAACATTCTCCGGTTTATGATTCGAAATATACGCTTTAAAGTCCGCCTGACACTTCTCATAGCAATCCGGACAAATACCGTGTGAAAGTAATGCTCCAGAATTTTCAGAAATGTATTCCTCCAATTGCTGCCAGACTTGCTCGTCATTGCGGATTTTTTTACAATATCCGCAAATGGGGATGATTCCCTGGAGTCTTTTGACGAGCGAAAGGGCCTTTTCCAATTCTAGAACTTTATCGGCAAGCTGACTGGTTCGAACCTGAACTTGCTGCACCAGGCCATCCCTTTCGTTGCGCAAGCTTATCGATAACAGATTAAATGCATTGATGAAGTCGGCTACTTCTCTGCTGCTGGACTCAACATGAATTTCCTCTCCAAGCAAATTATTGTGAATCGGCATGCAATAATGACCCACTTTTGGGGGTAATCGGCGTCCAAAATT
>SBEG01000001.1 GCA_009668975.1 Deltaproteobacteria bacterium
CATAGCGAAGTTCTTTCTCTCTCCTTTTGATTCATTGGATCATCAAAACGTAAACGTAAACTTTACGCCATGCCCTCACTGTTACGGCATTGACACGTCCTTCACCTTGCAGGCCATCTGGTTGCCGAAGTACTTCCTCTGGAAGTAAAAGGCCAGGTTGACCAGGCTGATCAGGACCGGCACCTCGACCAATGGACCTATGACCGAAGCAAAGGCCTGACCGGAGTTGAGGCCGAACACGGAAATTGCCACGGCGATGGCCAGTTCGAAGTTATTGCTCGCGGCGGTAAACGACAGGGTCGCACTCTTTTCGTAGTTGGTTCCGAGTTTCTTGCTCATGAAAAAGGAGACCACAAACATCACAACGAAGTAGATGAGGAGCGGGATCGCAATTACGACCACATCCAATGGCTGGCTGAGAATCTTGTCTCCCTGGGTGGCAAACATGACCACGATGGTGAAGAGTAGAAAAATCAGGGTAAGCGGACTGATGACCGGGACAAAGGAATTTTCAAACCATTCCTTCCCCTTGATCCGGGTCAGGCTGAAATGGGTGATCATCCCGGCAATGAACGGAATGCCCAGGTAGATGAAGACGCTTTTGGCAATTTCGCCCATGGTGATATTCACCACCGCCCCCTTGATGCCGAACAAAGGCGGCAGAATCGTCACAAAGACGTAGCAGTAGACCGAGAAAAATAATACCTGAAAGACCGAGTTAAAAGCAACCAAACCGGCGGCATACTCACGGTCGCCACAGGCCAGATCGTTCCAGACGATGACCATGGCGATGCAGCGGGCCATGCCCATCATGATCAGGCCGATCATATACTCGGGATAGTTGTGGAGAAAGACGATCGCCAGAACGAACATCAGGATCGGTCCCACCACCCAGTTCTGCACCAGGGAGAGGCCGAGCACCTTCTTGTTCCTGAAAACCAGTGGCATCTCTTCGTACTTTACCTTGGCCAGCGGCGGATACATCATCAGGATCAGACCGATGGCAATGGGGATATTGGTCGTCCCGACCTGAAACTGGTTGATCAGAGCTTTTGAAGCAGGCACAAAGTAGCCCAGCGCAAGCCCAAGGAACATAGCCGCGAAGATCCAGACAGTCAGATAGCGGTCGAGAAATGACAGCTTTTTTGTTAGTCCCTGTACCATGAGATATTCCTCCTGCACGTAAAATTTGACTACCTGGAAACAGATCTCTCGTTGAATTCTTTCCCGAAAAAATCAATCAGGGTGATTTTTATCTCGTCTCTGACCTTCCGGAATTCCGTCAGGATCTCCTCTTCGTCTCCCGTGGCCTTGGCCGGATCAGAGAAACCGAGATGCGTTCTCCGCACACCTCCGAAAAAGAGCGGACACTTCTCGTTGGCATCACCACACAGAGTGATGACATATGCGAAATTCTGCCCGAAAAACTCGTCCAGATTCTTGGAACGGTGCTGGGAAATATCGATGCCGATTTCCTTCAGCACCGCGATTGCTCTCGGGTTGACGAAAGACGCCTCGGTTCCCGCGGAAAAAGCTTCCAGCTGGTCGCCCAGGAAATGATTGGCGATTCCCTCCGCCATTTGCGAGCGGCAGGAATTGGCGGTGCAAAGAAACAAAACCTTTATCTTCACCCTATCTCTCCTTCAGGATATCCACATGTGCGGATGGAATGGTAAAAAAATCAGGCGCAACTGGTATTAGGGCTTAGTTCGCTCAGGCGCTGGCGGTCTGCTACCGCCACTTCCTGAGATGGCAAAGCGGTATGCAGGGCGCCGAGAATACCTTTTCGCAATTCACTGCCGTTTTCCGCAATGGAATAATACATCCAGACCCCGCACCTGCGGTCATCGACCCAGCCAGAGTTCTTAAGATAGGCCAGATGTCGCGAGACTGTTGATTGGGGAAGCTGGAGCACCGCCATGAGATCGCAGACGCAGAGTTCACCCTCGAGCAACAGGCAGAGGATACGGAGTCGGGTTTCGTCGGAAAGGGCTTTGAATACTTGAGCGGTAGCTTTCATGGGTTCAATCTCCAACAAAAGGTAAATTCCATTCCGTTTTCGAAGAAGCATGTCGGACTTAGGAATTCGAAACACAATTCGGCTGGGCGAGGGCAGACGAATCTTGATCAGATTTAGTCTGTGTCCGAAAGGCTCCTAACCACAACAAGATCCACCCTCTTTTTTATCACCGGAACAGCAGGCTGTATTTGGCACGGCTTCTTGCGCAAGAATTTCGGCGGAAAATTTTCTCATAGCGCTCATGGCGCCCTTTTCAACCATGTGTCCTACTTCAATCGCCTCACGAATGGTCTCGTCGTCGATGCCCAGTTCACGGGCCTTGTCCACATGCCAGGCAAGACAGGGTTGGCAGTGAGCGCCTACTGATGCACCGATAGCGATGAGTTCCCTGGTACGATCATCCATTTCGTTACTCTCCTTTATATCTAGTGATATTTTCACCAGGCCGGAATCAGTACTGGTTACAGCAGTTTCCAGACGATCTTTTTCCTCGAGACGAGCCCGCCACAGGTACTACAGAAATACCCCTGGCTGCATTTGGAACAAAACTGGAGTTTGGTTCCGCACTCAGGGCAAAACGGCTCCATGTCAAACTCATCGTAGAGGCCATAACTTTTACACGAATCGCAGAAAAACCTGGAGCCATCCGAGGTAAGTTCCTTCAACATTTCATCTCCACACTCACGGCAGAGTCTTCTTTTCATGCCCGCCCCTTCTGTCTTGCTGACTCAGGAATAATGACATCACTTCATTTTTCACCCTTGCGGGCAAGTTTCTCTTTGATGAATGACGTAAACTTCTTCTCGTCCGGAAAGTCGATGGCATCAACAGGACAGAGCTTCGCACAGGCCCGGCATTCTACCACGCAGTTGAAGGGGTTCTTCACCCTCGCCTTTCCGGCCGCCTCATCGAAGTCAAGAACATCATTAGGACAAAATTCGACACAGGCCCGGCAACCGCTGCACTTTTCCACGTCGATGGTCGGACACCAGTCGATCTCTTCTCTCGGTATGCCACGCCACTCTTTCATGGGAACCTCTTCTCAAGGGCTATTTGCGGCCATTTCCTTGACAGCCTCAACAGCCTCCTCGGTTGTCTTGTTGCGGATATCAAGCGCCACATGCTTCTCCTTGTCAAACCCGGCAGCTTCGAAGGCATCCCGGAACATCTTGGACTGCATTCTGGGGTCACACCCGGCAACATAGAGTTTATCCGTCTCGCCGCCCGAAAGGAGCGCCTTGATGAATTCGTCACCGTCACCGACGCAGAGTTGTGGATGAAGGCAGACATAGTCGAAAAGTTTTTCCCGCCGAATATCGGAAAGCATGCCGAAAATATCCATCTTGGTGAAACTCGGACACGTCCCCTGACAGACACACAGTACGAAACCTTTTTTTCCCATCTCGTTCCTCCTCGACATCGGTTGTGAAACCTGTTAGCGTTACCGCACTTTCCATTATATCCGCATAAGCGGATACGGCAAGTTATTTTTTTCCGCCAGCTACAGCTGCGGGCGGCAATTAGATACCGACGCCAAATATCATGGTCACGCTGTAATAGAGACCGATGCCGATGAATAAGACACCTGTCAGGCGCCGTGCCCATTTCTCAAAGCCGGTCAGTGCCTTATAGGCCTCCGCCAGACGTTGCAGTCCGAAGGCGATAATCAAGGAAAACAGGGCGACCGGCAATCCGGTAGCTATACCGTAGAGCACCGGCAGAACAATTCCCGATTTATGCTGAACAGCGAGGGGCAGCAGGCTGCCGAAAAACAGAGCCGCGGATACCGGACAAAATGAAAGAGCGAACAGTATGCCCAACAGCACCGCTCCCCAGGCGCCGAGCGCATCGATACGATCTTGCATCTTCCTGCCGCCGCCAAAGCTCGGCAAAGGAAAGGAAAGCAAGTCCAGCAGCACCATACCGACGAGTATCAAAATCGGGCCCAGCACCAGGTGCATGTATTTCTGGAGAACATGTGAAAGTGCCGGAGCGGAAAGGAGACTGGAAACCAGCAGGACACCCAGAACGGCATAGGTCAGGGTCCGCCCGAAAATGTAGAGCAGGCCATGCAGGAGAACTTTACCCGGGTTGTCCACTCTGCGGCTGACAAAGGAAATTGCCGCCACGTTCGTGGCCAGGGGACAGGGGCTGATGGAGGTCAAAATACCCAACCAGATAGCGGAAAAAACTGCCAACATAAATTCCGCTGGCATCAGGACCCTCCCAGCAGCTGTTTCGTTTCGTTTACCACATATCGCTGAAAAGCTTCAGGGTCACGCACCAGGGTCCAGACCTGATCAAGGTTTTTCCAGGCGTCCTGCTTGTCGTTCTGAATTCGCGACAGCACGACCGAACGCGTAACAAGCTGATAGTCCTGCACGTAATGTTCGTTATTCGGTTCTTCCACGTTTACGGCACGGAATTGAATTTGGCCTGTTTTCAGCTCAGCAGCAAAACCGTTATCGATGGCCGACTTGGCAAAGTTCTCGATTTTTTTACAGGTGACACAGCGAGTGTTGCCATGGAAATAATAGACAACTACCTTGGGCAGAGCTGGTACGTTCTCGGTAACCCGGCTCGAGTTGGCAGGCTTCGCGTTATTAGTTTCAGCAGGACTTGAACCGGTTTCTACCGGAAGCTTTGCTGCTTGCGCAGAAGCTGACGGAAGTGTGGACTTAGTTTCGTCCTTTAAAACTACCGCCCCGGAAGCCGAGACAGTTTCAGGTGCTGCCACGGACTGAGTCGAGGAATTTGGTTCCACCGGACTACGGCTTTCACGAACAATAAGAACTGCAACACTCACGACCACAAAGGCAAGAAGGATTGCTGTTACGATATTTTTACTCTTCACTCGATTCTCCTTTATTGTTTGCGCGGGAGTAGGCCACTAACCTCTACCAGAACAATTTACCGTTCACCATGTAACACATGTTTTTAGCATTAAACCCCTCAAAACCTCCCCTTGACAGGGGAGACGTAAAGGCTTCTCCCCTGTCAAGGGGGGATTGAGGGGGGTTGAATTTAGGTGTTACATTGTCCTAGCCGAAAATCGCCCCATACAGCATACCGGTTATGGTCGACATGACGATCACCAGGGATACAAACACCACGGTTTTCTTGGTGCCCATGACACTCCGCATAACGAGCATGCTGGGAAGCGACAAGGCAGGACCGGCCAGCAGCAGCGCCAGGGCAGGCCCCTTGCCCATACCCGAGCCGATCAGACCCTGTAGGATAGGGACTTCGGTCAATGTGGCGAAGTACATAAATGCTCCGGCAAAGGAAGCGAATAAATTGGCCGAGAGGGTATTGCCGCCCACCATGTTCGCAACCCATTGGGAAGGGATGAGTCCTTCATGTCCGACCCGTCCCAGCAGCGCTCCGGCAATCAGTACCCCGAACAGCAGCAGGGGGAGAATTTTCTTGGCGAAGTCCCAGGACGAGGAGAACCACTCACTGGTCTCTGCGGTTTCGGTAGTGGTGATGATCGAAAGAGCAATTACTCCGGCGATGAAAGGAACCAGAGGTTGGTCAGGGAGGACCAACGCCAGGACAGTAACCAAAAGCACCGAGGAAACGATCTTCCACGCTTTCACTCCAAACCACGATACCAGAATGATTCCGAGAGCGATGGCGGAGAGGGAGGTGAGTAACCACTTGGCTTGGTAGATTGCTTGCCAAACACCACTTTCCACGGCAGGCTTTCCCCAGTTGGCAAAGACCAGGATGCCGATCATGGAGGCAAAATAGAGGCCATTCTGCCACAGCGGCCGCTTCACACCATCATCGGGAAGAATAACCTGAGCATCGGCCTTTTCTCGCTCCTCCTTGATGAAAATCAGGTGCATCAGCACACCGATAATTACACTGAAGGTGACTGCTCCCACAGCACGGGCGATGCCCATCTCCGGCCCGAGTATCCGGGCGGTGAGGACGATGGCCAGGACATTGATTGCCGGACCGGAATAGAGAAAAGCCGAGGCCGGACCGAGGCCCGCACCGCGGAAATAGATACTGGCAAACAGCGGCAGAACGGTACAGGAACAGACCGCCAGAATGGTACCGGAGACCGACGCTACCCCATAGGCAAGAATCTTGTTGGCTTTGGGACCCAGGTACTTCATGACCGAAGCCTGGCTGACAAAGACACCGATCGCCCCGGCAATGAAAAAGGCAGGCACCAGACAGAGGATCACATGCTCCTGCGCGTACCACTTGACCAGATGAAAGGCTTCCAGAATTGCGTTATTGAAGCGCTCCGTGCCCACGGGCAGATAGTAACAGCCGAGGAAAACTGCAATGATAAGCGCAAGCGGCTTCCACTCATCCCTCCAATTCATGCGCTAGTCCTTTCGTAAATCAATTTCACTCGCAATGCAAAATGTCTCAGTTCGGTTCTGTCTATTACCTATTGTGATATTAATGCAAGTAAAGTCCCCCGAACCCCTCTTAAAAGTCGAAACAGGGGGGTCTTTGAGAAACTATTGCAGCATCGCCTTGATTTCCTCCGGGGATACCAGTTTACCGGAAACCTTGACCACTCCATCCACCACAATTGCCGGGGTTGACATGACGCCATACGCGACGATATCCTTGATGTCCTCCACCTTTGACACTTCAGCCTCTTTGCCGCTCAGCTTGACAGCTTCAAGAGTATTTTCGTACAACTTCTTGCATTTCGCGCAACCGGTTCCCAAAATCTCGATTTTCATGTTCTTCTCCTTTATTGGTATATGACAGGTCACGTGCGAACCTGTTCTTCATAACGGTTTCCACAGGTAAACTCAGACCGCCTTGAGCAGGTCATTCTTGCTGCTGATTTCTTTCTTCAGTATTACCGACACCAAATCCAGAATTTCCAGCACCTCCGAATGCTTCAACCGGTACATGATCTTTATGCCCTCCTTGCGCCGGGCAAGGATACCGCAACCCTGCATCATGTTCAGGTGCCGGGAGGTGTTCGATTGTTCCTCGTCAATAGCCGGGAAAATCTCGCACACGCAGCGCTCCCCTTCCCTCAGGAACTCGATAATCTTCATGCGGGTCGGCTGAGCAATCGCCTTCAGTATCTCGGCCCGCGCCACAGTAAGTTCACCCATGTTTTCCTCCACAATATGATTATATGCTCATACAGCAAATTATTTTATGCGTCAACCAGTTTGTATCTTGAAAATGACTATTTGAAATGCTACTGTGCGGAAAATTTGTCGGTCCACATCTTCTTTGAGGGGGGTATCACACATGGCAAAGGAGCCGCAGAAGCTGAAAAAATCATCGTTGTACTATGAAAAAGTATTACGCGACTGTGAAATCGTCGGCTGCGGGTGTCAGTCGGAGTTCCTGCATCCGGACATGGAAAAGGTTCTGGAACTCATCGACCAGGAAATACTGTCAGCGCCCTTTGGCAGCGCCTCCCCTCTCCCTCCGGATCTCGAAGGATGTGTCGTGCTCGATCTCGGTTGCGGCAGCGGCCAGTCAGCCTTTGCCGCTTCACGGTTTGTGGGGTCCAAAGGCAAAGTGATCGGTCTGGATATGCGGGACTCACTCCTTGCTGTCGCCAACAAGCATCTGGCCGGCCAGATGAAGAAATTCCGGTACAAAAAACCGAACGTGGAGTTTTTGAAAGGGTTTCCGGAAGACCTGAAATCGCTCGGTATCAAGGACAATTCGGTAGACGTGGTGATTGCCAATGAAATTCTCAACCTTTCGCCCGACAAAAAAGCGGTCTTCGCCGAGATTTTCCGGGTTCTGAAACCGGGCGGGGAGCTCTGTTTTTCCACGATCCTTGCCGACAGAAGACTCCCGTCATCACTTTCCGAAGATCAACCCCTCGCCCTTGCCGGTGTTGCCGGTGCCCTCTACTGCGAAGACCTGAGAAGGCTGCTGCGGGATCTCGGCTGCAATGATTACCGGAATTACCTGAAACAGCAACTCACCATCAGCGACCCGGAAGCTGCCGCCAAAGTCGGACTCGCCGCCTTCAGCTATCGCATCGTGCGTACCTTCAAACTGAACCTGGAAGATATCTGCGAAGACTACGGTCAGGTTGCGGTCTATAAGGGCACCATGCCCGGCTTTCCCCATGCATTTCCCCTCGACGACCATCACCTGTTCATTACCGGCAAACCGATGCTGGTCTGCGGCAACTCGGGAGCCATGGTCGAGGATACCCGCTTCGGCAAGCATTTCGTCGTTACCGGCACCAAGACGGTTCACTACGGGTCGTTTGATTGCTCATAGAAAAGCGTCTTCCAACCTGTGGTATGCGGTGCGTTACATTCACACAACCCATGGAAACTTATTTGAGCCATAACAAACAGGAGAAAAACCGGTGCAGATCGTTTTGTGCCGGCACGAGATCTGTACCGGTTTTTCTCATCCCCAGTCCATTGATGCCCCCCCTTCTACAGCGTAACAGTTCAATTTATCTCCGCATTCTCCGTACAACTCACGCCACCTCCGGTCTGCGACCTCTTCCAGATTACAGTTAGACATCACGACAAGGTTACCAGCGTCTCACCTATCTTACTCCGTGGTATTTTGACAGCGGCTCAGCGCCTGCTACTATTAGTACCAATAATGCGTTTCCCATCTTGACAGCCAATTACTTTGCTACAACCTGGTGAAGTCTATGAAAATATCCTGGTTTGCCGGCAGCCTGACCCTCTCGATTGTCGCCATTATTTTGCTACTGACAGTGATGTATCTGCTGCCACTGGATTTCACGGAACGCTCTCCGGTCCAACCTCTCGCCTTCAGCCATAAAATGCATGCCGGCGGCAATGGCATCCACTGTCTCTATTGTCACCGCAACGCCGCTAAATCCCCGGTTGCCGGAATCCCATCGGTGGCTGACTGCCGCTCCTGCCACCTGTTCATCGCGCCTGACAAACCGGAAATCAAGAAACTGATGGACTATTGGGACAAAGGCCAAGGAATTCCGTGGATCAGGGTCAACAATGTCCCCGACCACGTTTATTTCCCCCACATGATGCACATCCGCTCCAGGATTGACTGCAGCGTCTGTCATGGCCAGGTGGCCACGATGGAACGGATAAGCCGTACCGCTAATCTCAAGATGGGTTGGTGCCTGGACTGTCACCGGCAGCACAAAGCCAGTATCGATTGCTGGACCTGTCACCTTTGAGGGAGAACTGATGAAGCGCAGAACCTTTTTACAACTCGGTGGAATGACGGTCGCCAGCGCTTTTTTGGCAGGCTGCCAATCTCAAAATGAGAAACTGATTCCCTACCTGATCCCCCCCGATGAAGGTGTTACACCCGGTAAGGCTACCTATTACGCCAGTTCGTGCAGCGGCTGTCCGGCCGGCTGCGGAATTCTGGTCCGGGTATCAGAGGGTCGGGCCAAGAAAATCGAGGGCAATCCCCAGCACCCGGTGAACCGGGGCCGACTTTGCGCCCGGGGTCAGGCCACATTACAGGAACTTTACCACCCCGACCGGATACAGCAGCCGCTCAGGCGCAGCGGACCGCGCGGATCAGGAAAATTCCAGAAAATTTCCTGGAGCGAGGCTCTCAACCTTCTTGCTGCCAAACTTACAGAATTGCAGCGGAATCAGAATACTGACAGTCTGGCACTTTTGACACCGCAACTCTCCGGCTCCCTGGCCTCTCTTACCGGCACATTCATGCGAAGTTTCGGTTCAAGCAACCATCTTTCCTACGAACTGCTGACTCCTGACTGGCTGCGCCTGGCCAACAGGCAGTCCTACGGCCACCCGGACCTCCCATTTTACGACCTTGCCGAAACCCGTTACCTGCTCAGTTTCGGCGCCGACTTCGTGGAAAGCCACTTGTCTCCCGTCCAATACGGTAACGCCTTCGGCCGGATGCGCCAGGGACGCGACACGGTTCGTGGACACTTCACCTATATCGGCGGACGCATGTCCCTGACCGGTGCCTCCGCCGACCGCTGGATGCCCGCCAGGCCAGGTAGCGAGGGCATGTTGGCCTTGGGCTTGGCCCGGCTGATCCTGGCCGAATCGCTCTACGACAAAGCCGACCTCTCCGCCAGCGGCATCCGGCCGGAAGAGCTTCTGACCCGCCTGCAGGGCTACGATCTGCAGCGCGTGGCCGAGGAGACCGGGTTGGCGAAGGATTCCATCATCGAGGTGGCCCGCGAGTTTGCCACCACCCGGCCATCACTGGCCATGGCCGGTGAAACAGTCGCCTACCAGAGCAACGGCCGTGAAGCAGTCCGTGCCATTCAATTGCTGAACACCTTGGTCGGAAATTTAAACCGTCCGGGTGGAGTCTATCCTGCAAGCTCAGATCCCCTGGCAGGTACGTTGGCCCGCAAAGAGAGCTCTTTCAGTGAACTGCAAGCACTTATTGCCGGCATGCGTGCCGGGAAAATCAAGGCTGCCCTGATCAAAGGCAATCCGGTCCACACCGTACCTCCGGCCACCGGGTTCCAGACAGCGCTTGATTCGGTACCGTTCATCGTCAGTTTTGCAACCTTGCTTGACGACACCGCCTTGCAGGCCGACCTGGTACTTCCCGACAATGCTGCCCTGGAGAGTTGGGGAGACGTGGTGCCGCTGGCCGGCTCCCGCGCCTTCGTCTACGGAACGATGCAGCCGGTGGTCGCGCCGCTCTATGACACCCGCCAGTTCGCCGATGTGCTGCTGGCTGCAGCCTCACGCTTGGGTGGATCGCTGGCTGCCGCCCTGCCCCAGAAGTCCTTTGTGGAGTATCTCAAGTCTTCACTTGCCCAACGTTTCAGTTCCGGGAAAGAAGAAGATTTTGAGTCACTCTGGGTTGAGCTTCTCCGCAACGGAGGCCAATTCACATCGGAACAGTGGCAGGAAAAGTACTATCGCTGGTCCTCGGCAGCGGTTATTGAGGATCCGCCCCCCCCCGTTTTTGCCGGAGAGGCGAAACAATTTCCCCTGAATTTGCAAGTGTATCCCTCAACCGCCTTTCATGACGGCCGCGGCACCCCGTTTCCCTGGTTGCAGCAAATGCCCGATCCAATGAGTACGGTAGTCTGGGACAGCTGGATCGAGATAAACCCCACGACTGCTGCCACGCTGGGGATAAATCAGGGGGATCTGGTCGAAGTAATTTCCCCTCGAAGTTCGTTACGCCTGCCGGCGGTAATCTACCCTGGCATTCGTCCCGACATGGTTGCCATTCCGCTGGGGCAAGGGCACAAAGGCGGGGGGCGTTATGCCAAAGACCGGGGCGTGAATCCTCTCACATTGCTGTCATTGCTGAAGGGAAAAGAACAGCATGCTGCCTGGAACGCCACCCGGGTGAGGATAATTCGTATCTCACAGAAAGGCAACCTGGTGACAGCCGGACATCCCGAGGGAAGTTACCGCAGTGAATTGATAGGGATTTAATCTGATTTGACAACATATCACTTGAGCAATAAGGATTCATCAACCATGCAAAAACTGACCAGTCCGTACAAATGGGGAATGGTGATCGATCTTGACCGCTGCACCGGCTGCGGTGCCTGCGTTGTGGCCTGCCAAGCCGAGAATAACGTGGGGATTTGTGAAAAGCAGGAAATCGCCGAAGGGCGCAACATGCACTGGCTGCGCATCGAGCGTTTCTGGGTGGGTGAGTACCCCGACGTCAGGGTACGCTTCCTGCCGGTCATGTGCCAACAATGTCAGGACGCCCCCTGCGAGCCGGTCTGCCCGGTCTATGCCAGCTACCACAACCCGGACGGCCTGAACGGTCAGGTCTACAACCGCTGCGTCGGCACCCGTTACTGCGGCAACAACTGTCCGTATGCCGTGCGGGTCTTCAATTTTTATCCCCACGAATGGCCCAAACCGTTGGACAACCAGCTTTCTCCGGACATTACCGTCCGCACGCGGGGAGTGATGGAAAAGTGCAGTTTCTGCATTCAGCGCATCCGCCGCGCCAAGGAGGAGGCCACGTTGGAAGGCCGGATCATTCGAGATGGCGAAGTGCAGCCGGCCTGCGCCCAGACCTGCCCGGCCGAGGCCATGACCTTCGGGAATCTGGCCGATCCCGCAAGCCGTGCGGCACGGCTGGCTCGAAGCCCGCGTCGTTTCCACCTGCTGGAGCACCTGGGCACGCACCCCTCGGTAGTGTACCTCAAGGGAGGAGGTCGAGAGCATGTCTGATCCCCCGGGAACAACCAAGAGCGTATCACAGACCAATGATGAGCTGCTTTCCTCACTGCGCCCGCCCACCCTTGCCTGGTATCTATTGGCCTTCTTTCTCGGAGCAGTGGTGGCCTGCGGTCTCGCCGCATTCACCTGGCAGATGATGAATGGCATGTATGTTACCGGCAAGAACCGCCCGGTCATGTGGGGCTTCTACATCACCGGCTTCGTCTTCTGGGTCGGCCTGTCCCACTCCGGCACCATGGTCTCCTCCATCCTGCGTCTTTCCCGGGCCAACTGGCGCCGGCCGATCCTGCGGGCCGCAGAAGCTATGACCGTGTTCTGCATCACCGTCGCCGGGCTGTTTCCGTTAATCCACCTTGGACGAAACTGGACATTCTTTTACATGATCCCCTACCCCAACCAGCGCGGGTTGTGGCCGAACTTCCGTTCACCCCTGTTGTGGGATATGACCGCCATCACCTCCTACATCATCGGCAGCAGTCTTTTCCTCTATCTGGGGATGTTACCGGATTTGGCTATCGCCCGTGACAGATCAACCGGCTGGCGTCACAAGATGTACACTTTCCTGGCGATGGGCTGGCGTGGCAGCGCCCGCGAATGGTCGGTTTACCATAAGGCCTCGACCTTGATGGCAGCCCTGATTATTCCTGTGGCGGTCTCGGTTCACTCCATAGTTGCCTGGGATTTTGCCGTAACCGTGGTCCCCGGCTGGCACAGCACCATCTTTCCCCCATACTTCGTTATCGGTGCAATCCTCTCCGGTGTTGCCGCAGTAATCACCCTGATGATTATTATCCGAAAAATTTTCCATCTGGAAGAATACCTGACCCCGCTGCATTTCGACAACATGGGCAAGTTGCTGCTGGTAATCTCCCTGCTCTGGACCTATGCCTATTTCGTCGAGGTTCAGATCACCTGGTACGCCCATGAACCGATCGAGTGGGAAGTTTTCAGCTACCTGTCCAGCAGATACACCCCGCAACTGCTCATAATGCTGGTAGGAAATTCGTTGCTGCCGATCATCTTCCTCTGTTTCAGGAAGATGCGGCGCTCTATCGGCGTGATGCTGTTGCTGTCACTGTGGGTCAATGTCGCCATGTTCATCGAGCGCTTCCTGATCATCGTCCCGACACTCTCCCACAAGAATATGCCTTTTGCCTGGGGCAGCTACAGTCCGTCCCTCGTGGAGATCCTGGTGAACCTTGCCGCGCTGGCCGGATTTGCCCTGCTCTTCACCCTCTTTGCCAAATTTTTCCCGATTATGGCAATTTCAGATGTCCGCGAACTGGAAGTACGCGAGGCGAAGGTCCCCATGGGACGCACCCGGTTGCCCTCAATCGCGGGAAAGGAGTGAATCGATGGAAATCCTGGGAATCTTCAGGAATTGCGAATCCGCGGCTAAGGCAGTTGATGATCTGGTTCGGGCCGGTTTTACCGAAAACCAGGTCGACTCCTTGACATCGGTCCCCTACCCTGACGGGGTACTGGTCAGGACCGAAGTTTCTTCCCGGTTCCGCTGGATCGCACTGGCCGGCGGGTTATCGGGAGCTGTAGCCGGTTTTGCGCTGGCGGCCGGAACCGCCTGGCTCTACCCGGTGCAAACAGGGGACAAACCGATCATCACGCTCTACCCGACCGCAATCATCTGTTTCGAAGTGGCCATGCTGTTTGCCATAATCGGCACCATGGTCGGAATGTTCCTTGATATGGGGCTGCCCGCACTGGGTAAGCGCCTCTATGACCCGGCCATTGCAGAAGGTTGCATCGGAATAAGTCTTACCATTCGTGTCGGGGGAGAGGTGGTGCACTGTCCAACGGAAACTGAATCAGGGGAATGCATCGGAGCAATTGCCGCCCTTTCCGCCGCAGAGCAGAAGAAAAGGGCAGAAGAAATAATGCAGGCTGCCGGTGTCCTGCGTGTGATCGAAGAGGAACTGTCATGAAATCACCGGGGATATTTATCATTCTGGCCGTTGCTCCGCTGCTGACCGCGGCGCTCTGGATGGACCGGCAACAATCCTACAAGCCGTATCAGCCGCCTGTACTGAATACGCCCGCCGGGTCCGTTCCGACTTCGGGACGGGAAGGACGCACTCCAGAGGTAAACCCTGTCAAAGCAACCCGTGACTCCCTGGAACAAGGCAAGATACTCTTTATCATCAACTGCGCCCTGTGTCACGGCGAAGTCTCGTCCCAACCCGGCTCTGTTGGCCTAAAACTCGATCCTCGCCCGCCCGGCCTCGACCAGAGCCGAATGCAGGAATTGAGCGAAGTTTTTATATTCAGAGTCATCACCTTGGGTTTCGGTCGTATGCCGCCCTTCAAGGACAAGCTCTCACCAAGAGAGCGTTGGGATATAATCAACTTTCTGCACACAAGAAACTGATGGATACCGTCTCGATACTATTGAAAGGTCTTCAACACATATTCGGCAATAGCTTGCGCATCTTGATCGGAGATCGTTTTTTCGTCGAATTTATTCATGCCCGGTCCCGGGTTGCGCAACGTCGCGATTATATCGTCGGCCGTTTTAATGCCGTTAGCCTCCAGTTTCTTTCTATGCAAGGGTTTCTCAGGATTGATGATATTGCCACCAGCGGGATGACAGACCGTACAGTGTTGACCGAAGAGCTCTTCGCCCGTTTTTGCTTCAGCCGTGGGAACCGGGGCCGGTGCTGTCGCCTGCTCCGGAGCTGCCGGTTTTTCAGCTGACTCCTTTTTACATCCGCCCAAAAAGTTTCCGCTGACAGCCAGAATCGCCAAACCAATCAAGATTTTTCCGTTCATTGTCCCTCCCAGGATCAAGCACAAGGTAGTATGCACAGCACTCGAAGGGGAAAATCTAAATAGTACCCGTTTTCCCGGCACATTCCTCCTTCCCATCGACGTAGCAGGTCATCAGAAAGAGGTTACCCTGTATAAGGGTAACAGAAGATATGGCGGTTTCAATCCAAAAGCGACATACCCATGTTCAAGCTTTAGTTACGGTAAACCTATGGAGGCCCAAAACGTTATATTTGTCAGAGCACTGAAAGGCATCAAGAGGAGGTGCCGAATGAAAAAACTTCTCCTTCTGACAATTATCACGTTACTGCTGGGCGGTTGTGTTGTCTATCCGGGTTACTATAGTTCGGGTTATTATTCCCGGCCTTATGGGTATTATGGTCCAAGCGTAAACCTCCATTATGGCTTCTATGGCGGGCGTAGCCATCACGGCGGATTTGGTCATCACCAGCAAGGACATGGAGGCTGGCATCGTTAGGAAATAATTTAGAATCTACCCTGCCCGGGGCTCTGGAGAAACAATGCTCACTCGTCGCGATTTTCTTAACATTATCGCCGGTGCCGGGGCTTACCTGGCATTACCCGGGTGTGCCGTAAGCCCGCCGTTACGGCGGGACGTTTTCCCTGATTTCGGCGCACCCGGCACTCCCTATCTCGGCCTTGCCACCTCATTACGTGAAGAGCACAACTACGAGGCCAGAGTAGAAGGCCCAATTCCGCGACAACTGCGAGGTACCTTCTATCGCATCGGCCCCGGCCTATTCGACAGGAACGGCCTTCGCCGGCGGACGGTCCTGGATGGAGACGGCATGGTGCAATCCTTTACCTTCCAGGAAAACGGAGTACGCTACCGCAACCGCTTCGTACGAACCAAACGCTTTGTAGATGAGGAGGCAGCAGACAGGTTTCTCTACCCCACCTGGGGAACCCAGGCTCCGGGCGGGTTCCTCGCCAACTTCTGGAGGGCCGAGGAGGTCACAAGTCAGGCAAGTGTCACTGTCTACCGGGTAAATGAGAGGCTCTACGCATTCGACGAGGGGAGCCTGCCTTATCAGCTTGATCCGGTCAGCCTGGCGACACTTGGAGAAACCAGCCTCGGCCTGCCCCGTGACCAGACCATCTATGCCGCCCATTCTAAAATCGATGGCAAGAGCGGTGAATGGCTCCATTTCGGCATCCTTTTCGGCCCGTCACCACGGCTCCATATCACCATCTTTGGACGAGACGGCACTCTGACCAACCACCGCACATTCCCCCTGCCCCGCAATGTCTACATGCACGACTGGTTCGTCACTGAACGCTGGCTGGTCTTCAATTTTCAACCGGTGGAGATTCGTGTTTGGGGTTTTCTGCTCGGATTCCGGAGCATGTTCGACTCCCTGCGTTGGAATCCAGGCGAGGGAAACCTGCTGATGCTGGTGGAGAGACAGGGAAACGCCTCGCCGCTCTATCTGGAAACACAGGCGCGTTTCATGTGGCACTCGATAAACGCCTACCAGATCAAGGGAGAAATAATCGGGGATTTCATCGGTTACGACAACCCCGACCATCTGATCGGACCTGACTCGGCTGCAACTGCCATCATGCAGGGGAAAAAAGGCAAACACACGTACACAGGTAAAATCCGGCGCTATGTGATCGATCCGGAACGGAAAAGCATCAAGGAAGAATTGTTCGCTGGCGATAATTTCGAGTGGCCCCGGATTAATGAGCAGCAACGCTGCCACCGTTACCGGTTCGCATATATCAACCAGGGACATGCGGGCGAATTCTTCTGGTCGATCATCACCAGGGTCGACATGCTGACCGGTGAAAAAACCTCCTACGATTTCGGCAGAAGACAATTCTGCAGCGAGCCGGTTTTCATCCCGGTTCCCGGCAAACGCTATGCACCGGATGATGCCGAAGAACCGGGATGGCTGCTGAGCGAGGTTTATGACAGCGAAAGCCGGACCAGTCATCTGGCCATTCTGCGGGCCGAAAGAATTACGGACGGGCCGCTGGCCAGGATTCATCTTACCCACCACGCCCCCTTCAGCTACCACGGCTGGTGGGGCCCGGCTGATTGAGTATCTTCCGCATGAAACCGGAGTCAGAAGTGCATGAAAAAAGGACACCCAGACTTCACATGGCGCCAGTCTTGGGAGATAAAGCTATCCTGTCAAAGCAGGAAGCATGTTCCTGGCTTTTGTTTTTTAGTGCAGGCAGCAAAACAATCTATCCAACCTATACGAAATATAAATAATACAAGGGCCATTGCACCGTATTTCGAACAATACTACGAAGCAATGGCCCAATTATTTGACCGCAAGGAAGCAGAACGTCACACTATTTATTCAACAACTTCCAGAACGCCTTCCATTCCCTTGTCCCGATGACTTTTAAAGAATGGAGGTTTTTTGCTGCAGTAGAACGGATAGGTTCCGACTTTGGTCGGGGTAAACCGAATGACCTTCGACTCGCTGGTCAGGCTCTCTTTCACCGTAATGCCCGCATCCGGTGCATCGATGACAAAATCATGGGGGATGATGCCCTCTTCCTTCCTGATCTTGAGTTCCACCGGCACATTAACCTTTACCGTAATGTGATCAGGCTTATAGAAATACCCTCCGCCTACGACCTCCACCCTCTGCACGCCGTCTTCATCGATGGCCGCGTGGTAGGATTCTGTTTTCGCGATGGCCAGGGAAGTGAACACCAGAAAAAAAAAGGCTATAAAGCTTAGCACTCCAGATCTGATCATTTTTAATACCTCCCGTGTACGTAATCTCCTCAATCCGAGTATCTGGAATAGAGTCTCTACTTGAAGCCTAGCATGCCGCAGGCAAAGCGCAACCGCTTAACGTCCCGGCAGTCACAGTAGTTTCCAGACCTTACCTGTTTTCAGAAAGAGCAGGTATGCAATAGGAAATTACCTTAACTCACAAATTCTTTGTAACTATTCAGCATTGTTTCACAGCCGGCAAGAACGTGCTTCCCCTCCCGCAAGGGGCGGGGAATTATGCCTGAATTTTCAGAAAGAGCTGAATAAACTACAATTCATTCGGGTCAGCGTCGATAGGCAGATAACCAGCCCCTATGTGGCGAAGTGGTTTCGGCAACGTTACGTTGGGAAGAGATATGTGGATTGCATGAAACATCAGTTACCTATAGAATGCCTCCGGAAGCTTTTCTGACCGGGAAATTTTGATGATAGATACACAAACTGATACAAATCGAGGTGCACCCTTGGAAATGACGCTTGACGACATCGAAGTGCGTGTGCTGGGCAGCCTGATAGAAAAAGAGTTGACCACACCGGAATATTACCCGCTTTCACTCAATTCCCTCACCAATGCCTGCAACCAGAAATCCAACCGCGACCCGGTCATGGCTCTCTCCGAGGAGGAGGTCGTGCGGGCATTGGATTCACTCCGCTTCAAGCAACTGGCGGTGCTTTCGGCAGACGGCGGCCGAGTGCCGAAATACCGCCATCTGCTGGCGGAAAAAATGGGGCTGATCCCGGCTGAACAGGCAATAATCTGCGAATTGCTGGTGCGCGGACCGCAGACGCTTGGCGAACTGCGGACGCGGGGAGAGCGGATGCATCCGTTCGGCGATCTGGCTGCGGTGGATGAGGTGTTGCAGGAACTGATGCAGCGGGACAAACCGCTGATTTCCCTGCTCCCCCGCCTGCCGGGCAGGAAAGAGGGGCGTTATGCGCAGCTGTTTTCCGGAATGCCGGATGTTACCGTCGAGGAACAAAGAACTGCTCCCGAAGCGGCACGGGTGCGTGTGGCGGCAGAGAATGACCGTATCGCCAGGTTGGAGGCGGAGGTGACGACGCTGCGCAATGAAATGGCGGATCTGCGGCAACTGGTGGATGCGTTCAAGAAGCAGTTTGAATAGAACCTGCCGGTTTATGAGCAGATTTACCGTTTACCGGTTCGGATCGGATATCACAGCGGGAAGTACCACAATTGCTGGACCCTCAAAGGGGCTGTCGGCAATCAGGTTAAAGTCAAAACGGTAAAACCCCTATTTGTGCCGGTACCATTAACGACATTTGGAACTTCATCAGCGAGGCATTATCAAGCTCTGGGAGTCCCCACCAGGGGTGGGGAGTTACCTAAATAAAATGCTCTCATCACTCAGCATTGAGTTGTAAAAATTCATCCGTTGAAAAAATCCTGTCCATATCCAACAGGATGTGCGGTTCTCCTTGAATTTTCGCGATACCGAGCAGAAAACCATAATCGGCGGATGTAATTGAGCAGACCATGTCTTCAATATCGGTCCCATGTATGTTGATGGCATCCGATACCGAGTCAACGACAATTCCCGCAGTAACTATGTTCGCATCACATGAAATTTCCACCACAACTATGCAGGCGCGTTTGGTTTCCTCGGAACACCCCAAATTCAGCTTGGTACCGAGATCTATCACGGGAATCATCATACCGCGCAAGTTGACCAGCCCTTTGAGATAGTGCGGCGAATTGGGAACGGAAGTAACAGACACCATCCTGATTATTTCCTTGATTTTTTCAATGGGGATACCGTACTGCTGCTCCTGCAATGAAACAAGCAGATATTTGCCGGTAAGCCGTCGGATTTTCTCCTCTTCACGTTCGCGATGCTTCTCGTCGGTAATATCAATGAGTGTCCCGGTAACGAATTCCATTCTCCCATCGCTGTTGCACATTATCTGGGCAAGTTCGAGAATCCATTTCTCGGCGCCAGACTTCGTTCGTATCCGGTAGGACCGCGTATAGGTCCTGTCCCCTTTCAGTGCGGCTTTCAGCGACTCCGTCGCCTGGGGAATATCTTCCTGATTCATGAGGTCTTTTACCCAGTTAAGTGATTTACTGTTAAACTCCTCATTGCCATACCCTGTCAGTTCGACGATTCTCTTGCTAAAAAAACTAACGGTCCCGTCGGGAAAACCTTGATAGCCTACATTAAAGATATTTTTCAGGTCCATATCACGTTACCTCCGATAACTGTCACTTGTGGCCAACGTACCAATTGATACCATAAAGTCAGCAGATCGGCTTTCAGGCCAACCCGCACCAAGAGGAGATCTACCGTCAGGCAAGGGTGGGCAGATACTCCACGATAAAAGTCAGGTGGTAGTATTATCGGCGAATTCAGAAATAAATTTAGAACTTTCTGTCAGAAAAACGGAACAACCAAAAGGCAGGGAACCGAAATCAAGTTTTATTCGAGCTAACTATTCTAATTAAAAGGAGAAAAGGAACAGCAGAAAATATTCTCCGGATAACATATCCGAAGAAAAAAACAGGATCTCTCAGGGAATTGATTTGCTGTTTTCGGATTTGATAAGGTACTCATTGTTCACCAAGTTGGGATCAGCAGATTGCCGGACCGCCTCGCGCAAGGCGGCTTCAGATTCGGCCGGGTTCGCATAGTTGCCGATCCGCTTGTCCAAAGAAATCCCCTGTTGGCGAAAGACATTGATCAATCGTAAGTGTGGCAGGTCTCCACCTGTGACAATGTCATAAGTTGAGACCTGTCACTGTTGTCATTGTATCGTCAGTCGGCCGAATTGATTACCCTCTCGCCATCATGTTGCTCCACCCAAGCTTCACTTATTGAAAGGTGCCGCAGGAATTCCCCTGCATAAAGAAACTGACCCAGGACTACAGGGACGTTTATGGTGTCGTCTCCACGCTGGATGGTGAGGGCCTGACCCTCTTTGCCGTTCCGTTCGTACTTTTCAATTGTAAGCTTTGTTACGGTTTCTCCGGAGTTACCCTCAAATTTGTGGGTGAGATTTTGCTTCCCCCCTTCCAGAGACACCTTGTCAATCATGCGTGAAATTTCAAAGCCTTCCCAAGGTTCGGCAACAAAGCGAAGATGCGAGTTTCCGCCCTCCATCCTGAAAAAACGGAGAGAAATTCTACCTTCGCGGGGTTTCCCCTCCTGCCGTTTTTCGTAAGGAGCGATCTCCATGCCGGTACTCCTGGCATAAATGGTAAACTTCGGTGCTTTCATCTTCATACCCCTCCTTTCAATAAAGACACATATATAATTAGTACACGCTAACATAAACCGGGAGGGGCCTTTTATGCAAGAACAAACTGCTTTGTTTCCTGACCGAAGACTTAGGATGTTCATGTTTCCTCATTTCACCCTAAATCAATAAACCAGAGAGTAAAATTACCTCCCTGTTTATTGTCGTTATCGCCATCAAGTTTCAACCCCTCTTTTTACAGAATTCCATCGGTCAGGGTGAGTTTGAACTCGCAGTCAGGATCATAGATACAAACATCATGATTTCTATCGCCCTGCCGTACCCACTTGAATTCCCGGTCGCTTATCCAAGTGATCTGGCCGGGAGCGTTTGCTGCCTTGGAAAAGTCGAATATCACCGTGCTGCCTACAATAACGGTATTCCGGTCCATGTCCGTATTGAAACGAACAGTGATCGAGAACTTCGGGCCTTCATACCCCAAATGGTGGGTCATGGTGGGATATACAACCTTGGGAAGAACGGCATTGGCAATCTTTGCTACGTTCTTATCGATACGGTGAGCTTTGTATGGAACCACCTTCTGTGTTTTGAAGAACTTGCAGGTTTCTCGGGGACTGCCTTTTGAATGTCTGGCGCACTTTTCGTTGTTACAGAATCAGTTTTCTGTATTTCAGCAGCAAAAGCAGAGGCGATACCGACAACAAATAGGGACAACAGAGCTGACAAAACAAATTTTCTCATTTTTACCTTTTTTGATATGCATAACACGTCGTGGGAGAACATCTGACAGCCTTTCGATCAGGTGCTTCTTCCTGGTTATCGATTGCCTCTCATATGTCCATTTTCATTTCGTATACTGGAATCTTTCGTCCCGGAATACTTGAATTCGAGTCTATTAGAAATTTTGCACCGGGTTTCTCGTAAAATCCTCTAGCATTAGGGTCGACAAAAATGAGTACTTTATCCACTTTCTTTTCTGAAAGATATTCTTTCATATGAGTAGTAAATTTTGTCCCGATTCCTTTTCCCATATTCTCTGGAAGGATATACATATGATCTGACCAGGGACCCTTTTGTATCAGTGCTTAAACCTGTGGCAGCCATATACATGTCGACAGGCTGGTCTGACGTTCCTACTTTTCCAATGAACATAAAAAGAGCTGCCGCTGAAAGGCTTGAGTTCACCAATATATATGCTGTGTAGATTCTCAGAATGACGACCGTAGTTGAAAAAATATTTGACACGTGGCCTCCTTATTATTTCTGGCTAACGGTTCAGGAAATGACCCACCCGCGCGGTTTCTTTGGGCGGTCGGTGTCCATTTTTCTTATTAAATTCCCACATCATTCTTAAGTGCCCCTTTTTGCCACCAAAAACGATGCTTTAAGGTCAAAAATGTGGGTAAAAGTGCAACTTTATCCTATAATTACGACATGTTAGCTTGGTCCGACCCCAAAGTGCGCAACGCAACAAAGTGCGCAACCAAAGCGCGCAAAGCGCGCCTAATTTTCGCGCAAAGCGCGCCTGATTTTTTATGCACCATGCCTATTTAATTGTCACCTTTTACCCAATAGTCAGGCATTTTCCCACACAGCTTACGTCAAATCCGGTCGGATGTTTTTTTAAATCATTAAGCATTACAGACTGTTGGCTCTGATTAGGGCTTGAACTTTCTGGACAGAAATATAATAGGCACATGTTTTGCTTTTTTCAAAGAGTTTATCTTTAATGCCTTGATTCTGGTTAATTTTGTTGCAACTCAAAAGGCTGCATTATTTCTACACAATACAAAGACAAGGAGCGCGTACAAAATGGAGATTTTCGGTCAGAATGTATTTACTCAGGATGTGATGAGAGAAAGACTGCCAAAAGCGGTTTACAAAAATCTGAAAAAAACCATCGATGAAGGTCTGCCGCTGGACCCGTCCATTGCCGATGTGGTCGCAACCGCCATGAAAGAGTGGGCTGTGGAGAGAGGCGCAACCCATTTCACCCACTGGTTCCAGCCCATGACCGGTGTCACCGCGGAGAAGCATGACTCTTTCATCACACCGACTGACGGCGGTATCGTTATGGATTTCTCCGGCAAAGAGCTGGTGAAGGGCGAGCCGGATGCATCCTCCTTCCCCAGCGGCGGCTTGAGAGCCACATTCGAAGCCAGGGGCTATACCGCATGGGATTGTACCTCTCCCGCATTCCTGAAAGAGGAAGCCGACGTCATCACCCTCTGCATCCCCACCGCATTCTGTTCATACACCGGCGAGGCGCTGGACAAGAAGACTCCGCTGCTGCGTTCCATGGAGGCGCTTTCCACACAGGCAGTGAGAATTCTCAGGCTCTTTGGAAACCAGACTGCAACAAAGGTCACCTCAACTGTCGGTCCTGAGCAGGAATACTTCCTGGTGGACAAGTCCTATTTCCTCGATCGCCTCGACCTGATGATGGCCGGCAGAACGCTGTACGGCGCCATGCCCCCCAAGGGACAGGAAATGGAAGATCACTATTTCGGGGCCATCAAGGAGCGCGTTGTTTCCTACATGAAGGAAGTCAATACCGAACTCTGGAAGCTCGGCGTAACCGCCAAAACCCAGCACAACGAAGTTGCCCCCGGACAGTTTGAGGTGGCACCGATCTTTGAAACCACCAACATCGCCACCGATCACAACCAGCTGGTTATGGATGTGCTGAAGCGCGTCGCCATCAGGCACGACATGATCTGCCTGATTCATGAAAAACCTTTCGCCGGCGTCAACGGCTCCGGTAAGCACAACAACTGGTCCATGGGTTCCAATGACGGACAGAACCTGCTCGATCCGGGTAACACCCCGCACGAAAACGCCCAGTTCCTGACCTTCCTGATGGCTACCATCAAGGCTGTTGACGAGTATGCCGGTCTCCTGCGTGCCTCCTGTGCAAGTGCCGGTAACGACCACCGCCTGGGCGCAAACGAGGCGCCACCGGCCATCATTTCCATGTTCCTTGGCGAGCAGTTGTCCGAGATCCTTGAGCAGATTGAAAAGGGTGCCACAAAAACCTCAAAAGGCGGCTCGGAAATTAAAATCGGTGTGACCACTCTCCCCGCACTGCCCAAGGACACCACCGACAGAAACAGGACCTCACCCTTTGCCTTTACCGGTAACAGGTTTGAATTCAGGATGCTCGGTTCCTCCTTCTCCATCGCCGGTCCGAACGTCATTATCAACACCATCATTGCCGAAGCACTCAAGCAGTTTGCCGACAAACTGGAAGGGTCGAAGAACTTCACCGCCGACCTGGAGAAACTCCTCCAGGAGACCGCCAAGAAGCACAAGCGCGTCGTATTCAACGGCAACAACTATGCCGACGAGTGGGTCAAAGAAGCCAAGAAACGCGGCCTGCCGAATATCCCCAACACCCCCGAGGCTCTCAAGGAGCTGGTGAAGAAGGAAGCAGTCGAGCTGTTCGTTGCCCACAAGGTCTTCTCCGAAAAGGAACTTCATTCCCGCTATGAAATCCTGGTCGAGCAGTACGTCAAGACACTCAATATCGAAGCCCTGACCATGATCGACATGGCCAAGCACAGCATCATGCCTGCCGCCACTTCCTTTGCAACCGAAGTCGCCCAGTCGATTTCCGCCGTTACCGCCGTATCCAGCAAGATCGATGTGTCTGCCCAGAAAGAGCTGCTGGAAGAGATCTCCAGCAACCTGTCCTCGATGAACAAGAACGTCAAAGCTCTTGAGAAGGTTCTCGACGCCACCTTGAACATCTCGGACATCGATAAGCAGGCCGCTGCATTCAGGGAAAAGGTGTTTGCCAAAATGCTCGATCTGAGAGCAGACGGCGATGCCCTCGAGAAAATCATCTCCGCGGACTTCTGGCCTCTGCCTACCTATGCAGAAATGCTGTTCATCCTCTAAAGCCCGCAACAAACTGATGCAAACACAAAAGGAGCCTCCAACCGGGGGCTCCTTTTGTGTTTGAGATATGAATCCACATGGTGGACTGGGGGGGCTGGAGGGACACTCGTAAGCTTCCCTGTCAACAAAACGTCGGCGATCATCATCGTCGAGAATTATTTCAGTTCGTTCGATCCCACAGACGATAACATGTTGCAGTAGGCTTGGTATGTCGAGTCGAGGTTGTCGTGGTATTGGCCACACACATCGTTTAGTAATTGTTAACTCAACCAATCTAACGCACTAAAACAAGAACGTCCCCGGAAGTACGTAAAACTCTTTAGCAATACCCCGTAACGTAAAAAACCCCTCCGGAGAGCTCTCCGGAGGGGTTTTTCAATCTTCATTCCATCTTACAGCTCGGGCGCGGGGCGTTTCTTCCAGGCGTTCGCGGGGGGGTATAACACATCGCTCGGCATAATCTCCAAAGGTGCAGCAAGCCAGTCCTTCGTTGCTTCCAGCCACTTCACGAAATGCGGCATTTTCGTGTGAGCCTCAATGGCAGCGTCATCTGTGTAAACCTCGAACAGATAGAGGATGTTGGGATCGGCGGCATCATTGACAATGTTGAACATCAGGCAATCCGGTTCAACCTTCTCCGAACCGATCGCATCGGCCCACATTTCCTTGATGAACTGATCACGAAACTCTGCCTTCATGTGAATCTTTACCACAAGTGCTTTCATAGTTTTGTCTCCCTCCATTTTGGCTGCGGGGTTATCCCCGGCCTGAACAAGATGCACCGACAAACAGAAACACTGACAAGAACACTGCAACAACAGAAAAAATCAGTTACATCTTTCACTTTTGCCAATAAATAACAAGAATCCCTTATCGTCAACAAATAAAACATCTCATAATAAATACTGATCGGCAAGCGTAAAAGTCAACAGAGGGGCCAGACCTTTTAGTTTTTCCTTGTCCATTTAGTATCCTGTCCCTGGAATACCAGGAAATGACCCACCCGCGCGGTTTCTTTGGGCGGTCGGTGTCCATTTTCCTTGTTGGAAATTCCCACATCATTCTTAAGTGCCCCCTTTTGCCACCAAAAACGATGCTTTAAGGTCAAAAATGGGGGTAAAAAAGCAACTTTAACCTATAATTACGACCTTTTAGCTTGGTCCGACCCCAAAGCGCACCGACACTTTTCCATTTTCGACGCCTGCCAAAATATACTCCTGCTCAAGATTGAAGTCAAAATAGATTTCCGTAACACGAATTACAAACATCATCGTCATGAGCCCACATAACCTGGCATCTCCGCATACAAAAAAGGCCACTTTCCAACCGAAAAGTGGCCTCCTCTCAACAAATATGTGGATAATTCCGGCAATCGCCCTAACTGCTACAGCTTCCTCTTATCAATAACCCTCACCGCCTTACCCTCATGCCGCGGCAGGCTCGCCGGTTCGACCAGCTTGACACTCGCCCCAACGCCAAGCACGGAGTGGATCTTCTTCTCCACCATCTCCACAAAACCCTTCTGTTTCTTCATCTCATCAAAGAAGATATTCTCGGTAACCTCGATGTGCACCTCAAGTTTATCCATCTCCCCTTCCCGCTCGACCACAATCTGGTAGTGGGGTTCACAGCCTTCGACAGCAAAGAGAACCTCCTCGATCTGCGAGGGGAAAACATTGACGCCTTTGATGATGAGCATGTCGTCGGAACGGCCCATGGTCTTTTTCATCCGGACCATGGTTCTGCCGCACGCGCATTTTTCGTAATCAAGACTGGTAATATCCCGGGTCCGGTAGCGGATCATCGGAAAAGCTTCCTTGGTCAGCGTCGTCAGCACCAACTCACCGACACTGCCCCGCGGCAGGACCTTGCCGGTATCTGGATCGATGATCTCCGCGATAAAGGAATCTTCGGACAGGTGCATGCCGCATTTGAATTCGCACTCACCCGCGACACCCGGCCCGATGATCTCGGAAAGGCCGTAATTATCGGTAGCGCTGATGAATAAACGGTTCTCGATTTCCTTGCGCATCGCCTCCGACCAGGGTTCGGCACCAAAGAGGCCGACCTTCAGCGACAGGGATTTCGGATCGATACCCAGCTGTTCCATACGCGAGGCCAGGGTAATGGCATAGCTCGGTGTAGAGACGAGCACTGTTGATTTATAATCCTGCATGATCATGATCTGCTTTTCAGTATTGCCTGCACCCATGGGGATGACTGAGGCGCCGATGGTTTCGGAACCGTAGTGCAGTCCGAAGGCCCCGGTGAACATGCCGTAGCCGAAGGCGATCTGGACCACATCGTCATGGGTCACCCCGGCCGCGGTCATGAAACGCGCCACCAGGTTCGACCAGGTATGGATATCGTTCTTCGTGTAGCCGACCACGGTCGGTTTGCCCGTGGTACCGGATGACGAGTGAATCCGGACAACCTCCCGCAGCGGAACGGCAAACATTCCATAGGGATAATTCAGCCGGAGATCTTCCTTGGTGGTAAAGGGAAGCTGAGCCAGATCGTCAAGAGAGCGAATCTCCTCGGGATTGATGCCCGCTTCGTCAAATTTCTTCTTATAACAGGCAACCGACCGATGGACGCGGTTCAGGGTTGCCTGCAATCTTTCCAGCTGCAGCTGCTCCAGGTCTTCCCGCGGCATGCATTCGTGCAATGGATCCCAAATCTTCATAGCGTAACCTCGAAATAGTATTACCGTTCCCAGATTTCTTTCTTTTCCCTACCGAGATAGGCCCGTTGTACTTCTTTATTTTCCAATAGTTCAGAAGCTTTTTCTTCAAGTATTACTTTACCTGTTTCCAGCACATAGCCCCTGTCGGCAATCTTCAGGGCGGCCTTGGCATTCTGCTCGACAAGAAGAACCGAGGTGCCCCGCTCCGCCCTCAGCGCCGTGATTACCCGGAAGATTTCCTGCACCACCAGCGGCGCCAAGCCCATGGACGGTTCATCGAGCAGCAGTAATTTCGGCTTTGCCATCAGGGCCCGGCCAATGGCGAGCATCTGTTGTTCGCCTCCGGAAAGGGTGCCGGCCATCTGTTTTCTTCTGTCGGAAAGCTGCGGAAAAAGGGTAAACATATCTTCAATGTCGCTTTTGATCGTCGCCCTGCCCTCACGGCCGCGATAGCGCAGATAGGCGCCCAGTTCCAGATTATCCTCGACGGAGAAATCCTTGAACACCTGCCGCCCTTCCGGAACCTGGGAAATGCCCATTTCGACAATCCGGTCGGAGGAAAGGTTACTTATGGAAGTGCCTTCAAAGATCACTTCGCCGTCTCGCGGCGGCGTGACCGCGGAAAGGGAGTTGAGAATCGTTGTTTTGCCCGCGCCATTGGCACCGATCAGTGAAACGATTTCTCCGGCGTTCACGTGCAACGAAACATTCTTCAGTGCGTGCACCTGGCCGTAATAGGTATTGATATTCTTGATTTTCAGCATTGTGTCACCAAATCGGAGGATAGAATTCTTGTCGGTATTCGTTCTACGTCGGAATCAAGATGACGCAAACCCAACCACCCCCAGCTCCTTTAGGCCCATAGGGTCTTCCTTTGTAAGGAGGGGAGATAAAAGGCCCCTTCCTAATCCGCTTAAAAGCACCTACTTCTGGCAGGAGGGGTTAGTGGTGGTAAGGTGTCAACTTGTTTACCATTAGGAATTACCCTTCGCCAAGATAGGCGGTAATAACCTTCTGGTTTTCCTGAATTTCAAGCGGCGTGCCTTCGGCAAGCTTCTCACCGAGATTGAGCACCAGGATCGAGTCGCAGATGTCCATAACCAGCTCCATGTCATGCTCCACCAGGACAACGGTAACTCCGGTGGCGCGGATTCTTTCGATCAACTGACCGAGATCGGCGGTCTCGCGCGCATTCAGCCCCGCGGCCGGCTCGTCGAGCAGAATGATGCCCGGTTCAAGTGCCATGGCCCGGGCGATCTCCAGCAGGCGGCATTTGCCGAAGGGCAGATTGTCGGCGGTCTCTGCGGCGTGCTCGGTAATACCGGCGAAGTCGAGACACTCCAGTGCCTTTTGACGAATGCGCCGCTCCTCACGTATCGCCGTGGGAAACTTGAGGGCCGAAGACAAAATGCCGCTGCGGCTCTTGGTGTGAAGCCCGATCATGACATTTTCCAGCACGGTCATCCTGCCGAACAATTCGACATTTTGAAAGGTCCGGACCATGCCGCGCCTGGCCAACCGTTCGGGTGTGAATTGGGTAATCCTTTTCTCCTCAAGGAAGACATCTCCCGAGGTCTGGCGATAGATTCCGGAGATGATATTGAAAAGTGTCGTCTTACCGGCGCCGTTGGGGCCGATGACCCCTTTGATCTCGCCCTTGGCCACGGAAAAGGATACGTCACGCAGCGCGGTGACTCCGCCGAACACCTGGGTAATTTTTTCGACCCTAAGCATTGCCCTGCCTCCTCACTTTGAGTTTTGCAAGGAATGGCAGCAACAGTGACGGGATCCGCACCAGACCGCCAGGCATGAACATGGTCATGAGTACCAGCAGCAGGCCGTAGAACACGATGTCATAGTCCTGCAGGGCTCGCAGAAACTCAGGTAGCAGGGTCAGCAGCGCCGCTCCCAGGAACGAGCCATAGACAGTACCCAGCCCGCCGATCACCACCATGGTCAGCAGCTCAACGGAAAAGTTAAAGCCGAAGGAGGCCGGAGAGATGAACGTCATGGTATGGGCATAGAGGCTTCCCGCGATCGATGAAAACACCGCGGAAAGGGTAAAGATCTGCACCTTGAGCAGCCGGGCGTTGACGCCCATTACCCGGGCCGCGACCTCCGAATCATGAATGGCCCGCAAGGCTCGCCCGATCCTGGAATTCACCAGATTTACCGAAAACAGGATCATCAGCAGAGCAAAGCCCCAGATCAGGAAGTAATTTTTCAGGTCGCTATCAAACTGAAACTCACCCACGGAAAAATAGGGAATACCGCTCAGGCCGGAAGGCCCGCCGGTCAGGTCAATCGTTTCGTTGAAGAGAATATAGATGATGATGCCGAAGCCCAGGGTCGACATGGCAAGATAATGCCCCTTGAGCTTGAGGATCGGAAAGCCGATAGCAAAGGCGATAACCCCGACCACAACGGCGGCCAGGACCAGTGCCGTCCAGGGGTTCATGCCGTAGTTGGCGGTGGCGACGCCGGAGATATAGGCACCCAGACCGAAAAATGCCGCCTGGCCGAGGGAAATCTGGCCGGCATAGCCGAGCAGAAGGTTAAGAGCCAACGCCAGCATGGTATTGATGCCCACGAACACCAGAACATTCAGCAGGTAGCCGCCGGAGAAAAAAACCGGTGCGACGAGCACGGCGGCAGAGAAAAGAAGATATTTCAACAGAACGTGTCTTTCTGTACCCATGATGAACTCAGACCCTTTCAGTATCAGCTTTTTTGAAAAGCCCCTGCGGCCGGATGAACAGGATCAGCAGGAGGATGATAAAGGCAATGGCATCCTTGTACCCCGAAGAGATCAGTCCGGCGCCAAAGGCCTCCAGCACCCCGAGTAGGAGCCCACCGAAGACGGTTGCGATGCCACTGCTCATACCGCCGATGATGGCGGCGCAAAAGCCCTTCAAACCGAGCATGATTCCCACATCGTAGGAGGTCATGGTAAGCGGCGCGGAAATGATCCCGGCCACGGAGCCCATCGCCGAGCTGATGGCAAAGGCAAAGAGCACCATCCGCTTCACATCGATCCCGACCAGGCTGGCAGCCCGGCGATTATGGGAACAGGCGCGCATCGCCTTGCCGCTGACGGTGTTATAGAAATAGAACCTGTTGATGATAATGATCAACAGGGTAATACCGAAGATCCAGAGATGTTGCGGCAGGATTGTCGCTCCGCCGATCGTGAGCGGCTCATTCCCGGTAAACATCGGGATGGAGTGGGTATCTTTTCCCCAAATGAGCATTGCAATACCGCGGATAAGGATGCTGCCGCCGATGGTAATGATGACCAGGATCAGCGGAGAGGCATTTCTCAGAGGTCGAATGGCCAGGCGTTCGAAGAGCACGCCGACCGCCGTGGTGAGAAGTACAGCCAGAAGCATTGCGACCGGGAGCGGCAGATGTGCCACGGTGAGAAAGTAGTACGTCGTCATCCCCCCAAGCATAAAAAACTCGCCCTGGGCAAAATTGATGATACCGGTCGAGTTATAAATTATCGCAAACCCGATTCCTATCAGCGAATAGATCGCTCCTGTCGAGAGTCCCGACAGAAGATATTGAAGTAACTGTTCAGACATAAGACCTTTTCTTGAAAAATGTCGTCTCCCATTAGGGAGCGGCTAAAAGAGACGCCCTTAACGGGCGTCACGATAATACCTGGATAATCGGGAGTGAGTTACTTTCCTGACTTCAGCGAAACCAGGTTGAATAATCCTAAAAACGGTTAGCCACAGAGGTCACAGAGTAATTACTAAAGAAGTCAGGCTTGCAGGAATCACCGATCTGATGAGCCTGATACAATTCATATCTGCTTGTTTTTCCTCTGAGAGATCTGTGTTCTCTGTGGCTAATTACTTTTTATCGGATAATTACTTGACCAGAGTCCAGTCGCCACCCTTGACCTTGACAAGCACGAAGGCGTCCTTGGTAAGTCCGCTGTGATCAGTCGGAGAGTAATTGAAGACGCCGCCGATCCCGGCGAAGTTCCTGGTTTTTTCCAGCTGGGCGCGGATCTCGGTCCGCGAAGCCCCACCCCTTTCGATGGCGCCCTTTAACAGCATCATTGCATCCCAGGCATGTCCGCCAAAATGATCTCCTTCAGCCTTGAAATTCTTCTGATATTCCTTCACGAATGCCAGAAGGGCTTTCTTCTGTTTGTCGTTTTTCGGCAGGAGATCAGCAACCAGCACCCGGCCGGAGGGCAGGATGATCCCTTCGGAGGCACTTCCGGCGAGTTCAATGAACTTTTTCGACGAGACACCGTGACTCATATAGAGGGGAATGCTGAGGCCGAGCTGCCGGGCATTCCGGGCAATGATTGCAGGACCGGGATTTGTTCCCCAGCAAATGAGAGCCTGGGCCTGCAAGCCGCGAATTTTTGTCAACTGCGGCGTCATATCGGTATCTTTCGGGCCATAGGTGTCATCAGCAACAAGGGTAATCCCATAACGACCGGCCAGTGCCTTCAGTTGCTCACGTCCGGAGGCCCCGAATGAATCGGAAACGGTCAGGAGCGCAACCTTGGTACGTTTATTTTTTACCAGGTGTTCATAGATTTTCGTAACGGCCAGATAATCATTTTGCGCGGTCTTGAATACCCAGGGCTTGACCGGTTCGGTGATTTTTGCCCCGGCCGAACAGGAAATAAGGGGCACTTTCGCCCTTTCCACCAGAGGAATAACCGCCATCGTGTCACCGGTGGTGCTGGGACCGATGATGGCAACCACGTCTTCCTTGATCAGTCGGGTTGCCGCCTGAACCGCCTTTGTGGCGTCGCCCTGGGTGTCCATGACGATAAGCTCGATTTTCTGTCCTTTGATTCCGCCGGCGGCATTGATCTGGTTTACGACCATCTGCGCGCTGTTACGCTCCGGTTCGCCGAGGAAAGATGCAGGACCGGTCACCGCAAAGAGAGCGCCGACCTTGATAGTAGGAGCGGCTGTGGCCACTGCCGCCGAAGCAAGGACACAAACAGCCGACAGAAAAAAATTGCGAAGTTTATTCGTTACCATGGAATTTCCTCCCAGAATTACGCAAAGAAAGTATTACCGTGCCAGTACCCAGTCGCCTTTTGAGACCCGAACCATTTCGAATGCCGAGAGATTCAGACCATTATGATCGGTGGGGGACATGGTGAACACCCCGGAAACACCAACCATTCCCCGAACCTGCTCGATCCCTTTTCTGATTTTATCCGGGGTTGCACCGGACTTTTTAACGGCGGCCACAATCAACTGGAAACCATCGTAGGCATAACCACCGAAAGTGGATGCTTCAACACCGAACTTTTTACGATAGGCCTGATCGTATTCCCGGAGGATTTTGGCCTGTGGATCCTTTTTGGAGATGATGTCGTACACGGCAAGCTTGCCGGCAGGGAGAGTTACCCCTTCAGCCGAAGACGCTCCGGCAAGTTCGATAAATTTCTTCGAAGCCACACCGTGGCTCTGGTACAAGGGCGTGGTAATGCCCAATTGCCGCATGTTTCTCGTTACGACAGCCGGACCGGGATTTGTTCCCCAGCAAATGACCGCATCCGGGTTTGCCCCCCGAATCTTGGTCAACTGCGGTGTCATGTCGGTATCCTTGGGCGAAAAAACCTCGTCGGCAACGATGGTAAAGCCTTTTTTGACAGCGAGGGCCTTGAGCTGTTCTCTTCCCGAAGCGCCGTATGAGTCTGACACGGTCAGCAGGGCAATTTTTTTCTGCCCTTTTTTCGCTGCATAGTTAAAGATTTTCTCGCCGGCAACTTGGTCGTTTGCCGGTGTCTTGAAAACCCAGGCTTTGACCGGTTCGGTTATCTTCACACCCGCGGCGCAGGAGATCAGAGGAATTCGTTCCCGCTGAACCAAGGGAATCAAAGCCATGGATTCGCCGGTGGTGCTGGGACCGATGATGGCGACAACCTTATCGTTCTTGATGAGTTTGGTTGCCAGTTGCACCGCCTTGGTGGCATCTCCCTGTGTGTCATAGATAAAAAGCTCAATCTTTGCCCCGTTCACACCACCGCGGGCATTCATTTCCTGAACAAGCATTTCCAGGGTATTTCTCTCCGGTTCACCGAGAAATGAAGCCGGTCCGGTAACGGAAAACAGCCCGCCGATCCTGATGGTCGGGGCGGCTTGAGCTACTGTTGCCGAAGCAATCAGGAGCAACGCAAATACCATAGACACGAATTTTCCCATAGATCCTCCCAGTCTCAAATAGTAAAATCCAAGATATCTAATAATTTACATCTGATAAAGCCGTTCTCCTTCAAGAACATTAAAACCTCGTTCAACAAGGCATTGAATAGCTTTATCTGTTTCATCGAAGCGGAAAATAATTACGGCATTACCTCCACAACGCTCCACAAAGGCATACATATATTCGACATTAATACCATCCTGATCAAGCACATGGAGGATTTCCGCCAACCCTCCGGGACGGTCCGGAACCTCAATGGCAACCACCTCGGTCTTGCTGACGGTAAAGCCCTTCTCCTTGAGGATTTGTTTCGCTTTTTCGCTGTCGTTGACGATCAGGCGCAAGATACCGAAATCGCTGGTATCGGCAAGAGAGAGTGCCCGTATATTAACTTCCACCTCTCCCAGAGCGGTTGCAACCTCGGCGAGACGACCCGATTTGTTTTCAATAAAGATGGAGATCTGTTCTACTTTCATGAATGCCTCCTTTCCATAAAAACTTTTCAACTATTATCGAACGCGATTATCAATTACCCTTTTGGCCTTGCCCTCGCTGCGCATAATGGTTTTCGGTTCAACAAGCCTCACCTTGCAGGTAATCCCGAGCAAGTCCTTGATCTGCTTCTCGATTGTGGCGGCCAGCAACTGGAGATGCTTCACCTCATCGGAAAAGAGCTGCTCATCAACTTCCACCTGAACCTCGAGGCTGTCAAGGTTATCCTTGCGATCAACAATCAGGAGATAATGAGGTTCGACCCCCTCGACCTGCATGAGAATCGATTCGATCTGTGACGGGAAGACATTAACGCCGCGGATGATGAGCATATCGTCGCTCCGGCCGCTCATCCGGGAAATCCGGGCATGGCTGCGGCCGCAGATGCATGGCTCATAGGTGATACTGGTGATATCGCGGGTACGATAGCGCAGAAGCGGAATCCCCTCCTTGGTAATGGTCGTGATGACCAGCTCACCCAACTCGCCCTCGGGCACCCGTTCTCCGGTCTCGGGATTGATAATCTCCGGAATGAAATGATCCTCCCAGATATGGAGACCGCACTTTGCTTCCTGACACTCGATTGCGACCCCCGGCCCCATGATTTCTGACAAACCGTAGATATCGATGGCGCTGATCTTGAGCTTTTCCTGAATTTCCTGGCGCATCAATTCGGACCAGGGCTCGGCGCCGAAGATCCCTACCCGGAGATTCAGCGATCTGATATCGACGCCCTCATCGAGGGCAGCTTCGGCAAGATAGAGGGAGTACGAGGGAGTGCAGGTTAGAACGGTGGAACCAAAATCCTTCATGATCAGAATCTGGCGTTTGGTATTGCCACCCGACATGGGGATTACCGAGGCGCCAAGATTCTCCGCACCGTAGTGGGCGCCAAGCCCTCCGGTAAAAAGACCGTAGCCATAGGCATTGTGGATGATATCGCCCTTGTGGACTCCGGCCGTGACAAAGGAACGCGCCATCAGCTCCGTCCAGGTATTGATGTCCTTCTGGGTGTAGCCGACCACTGTCGGTTTCCCGGTTGTACCGGATGACGCATGGATACGGACGATATCCTCCATCTTTGCGGCGAACAGGCCGTAGGGATAGGAATCCCGCATATCCTGCTTCAAGGTAAAGGGCATCCTCCGCAGATCATCCAGGGACTTCACATCACCCGGATTGATGCCGTTCTTTGTAAATGTTTCGCGATAGAAGGGAACATTCGCGTAGATTCTTGCCAGCATGCCTTGCAGTCGCTTCAGCTGCAGGGCCTCCAGCGCCTGCCGTGGCAAAGTCTCTATTTCCTCGTTGAAATACATCTTTCATTTTCCTCTCGTAACAAAAGACATGATACAACCAATATTGATTGGGCAACCACAGGGGGTTGCCCCTGCCTGTTGGCTGCCGAATCTCAGCCCTACAATTCCCGTCCCAGTTGAAAAGCTTTCCTGTTCACGTCCAGGGCTTTTGCGGGAACCATTTTTTCAAGTGCCTGCAGCCAATACTCTCCTGCTATGTCCAATCGGCGGGATACCGCCCCAAGCAAAACCGTGTTGGCCGCGCGAAGATTTCCCGCTTCCCGGGCCAGTCCCTGACCATCGACCAGCAGGAAATCGGGAAACTGTGCACGGATTTTTTCCGCCAGTCCCTGAGGATAGGCTTCCTTGCCCATCAGAACCGAAGAGGGCGCAATTTCAAGATCATTGACGACCACGGACCCGCCCTTCTTCAGCAGGGGCAGGTAACGATAGGTCTCCATCAGTTCGAAGCCGAAGAGAATGTCACCCTCCCCTTCGGGGACCAAAGGAGAAAAAACCTCCCGGCCGTAACGAACGTGAGACACGACGCTGCCGCCGCGTTGCGACATACCGTGGATCTCGCTTTTTTTCACATCATAGCCGGCAAGCATAAAGGTCTCGGAAAGGATCTCCGATGCCAGCAAAATTCCCTGTCCGCCGACGCCGACCAGCAGGATATTGATTACACGTTCACTCATTTCGCCCTCCCGATAGCGCTGAATTTACAGAGTTGCCGGCAGACATCACACCCGGTGCAGAGGGTCGGATCAATGTACGAGAGCCCCCTGACCCCTTCGTCCGGCAGCCACTGGATTGCCGGACAGCCGATCTTGAGGCAGGCGCGGCAACCGGTACATTTTTCCGGATCAACCGCATAGAGCGGGCCGCGCAGGAACACGCCGGTCCGTTTGACCAGTACACAGGGCTTGTCGGTAATAATGACCGAGGTCTCGGGACGCTCCATTTCCTCGCGAAGGGCTTTTTCCGTCTCCTCAAGATCAAAGGGATTCACCACCCGGACATGCTGGACCCCCAGGACCCGACAGAGTTCGGCGAGATCCACCCGATAGGTGGCTTCATTGCTCAGGGTGTGACCGGACGCGGGATTATCCTGGCGGCCGGTCATGGCGGTAATGCGATTATCGAGTATCACGACGGTCGCGGGCACTTTGTTGTATACCATGTCCATCAAACCATTGATCCCGGTATGACAAAAGGTCGAATCGCCGATAACGGCAACCACTTTTTTGCGCTCTTCTTCGGAAACCGCCTTCACGACCCCGGAGGCATTGCCGATCGAGGCGCCCATGCAGACACAGGTTTCCATGGCTGACAAAGGCGGCAGGAAACCGAGTGTATAACAGCCGATATCGCCAGTAACATAGGCTTTCAGCCGATTCAGCACATAAAACACGCCCCGATGGGGGCAACCGGGGCACATATTCGGCGGCCGGCCGGGCAGTGACTCCTGGGCAACCTGAGTCAATGTCGCAGCTTGAACAGTTGTGGACTCCGGGATAATCCCCTGTCCGGCAAAGGCCGTCAGGATTCGTTCGGGGGTGAGTTCGCCGCACAGGGAGATAAAATCCTTGCCGGAAACGGCGATGCCCTGGGCTTTGATCTGCTCTTCGAAAAAGGGATCCAGTTCCTCCACGATAAACAGACGGTCCACGGCTGCGGCAAACCGGCGGATCAGATCCATGGGCAGAGGATGCACTAGACCAAGCTTGAGGGTGGATACGTCGGGGAAAACCTCACGCACGTAGTGATAGCAGACACCGGAGGTGATGATGCCCACCCTGGTGTCCCGCAATTCCAGGCGATTGATGGCCATGCTGTTGGCAGCTTCAGCCAGCCTGAGCATCCGGTCTTCCACCAATGGATGACGGACACGGGCATTGGACGGTAACATCACCTGCTTGGCGGCATTTTTCACCAGAGCGGGAACCGGCAGGCCGGTCACCGGCTCGGCAAGCTGAACAACTGATTTACTGTGGGAAATTCGCGTCGTCGTTCTGAGAAATACCGGCGTGTCGTATTCTTCGGAGAGTTCCAGACCAAGGCGGGTAAATTCCTTGCACTCCTGGGAATCGGCCGGCTCCAGCATCGGCACTTTGGCGAACTTGGCATAATTGCGGTTGTCCTGCTCATTCTGGGAAGAGTGCATTTCCGGGTCATCAGCCGTGACCAGGACCAGGCCGCCCTTGACCCCGGTGTAGGAAAGGGTAAAGAGAGGATCAGCGGCAACGTTGACCCCGACGTGCTTCATGGCAACCAGGGCCCTGGCGCCGGCAAAAGAGGCCCCGATACCCACTTCGAGAGCTACTTTTTCATTGGGTGCCCAGGATGAATCAATTTCTTTATACTGGATGATATTTTCCAGAATTTCAGTGGAAGGCGTACCAGGATAGGCACTGGCAACCTTCACACCAGCCTCATATGCCCCACGGGCAATTGCCTCATTACCGGACAGAATTTCTCTCATTAGTGACTGCCCCCTGCACAAAAAAATACGGGAATTGCTCCCGAAAACGCATGGAATATATACTGATAAACCATTGTTTCTGTCAACTGCAAACTAGCTGATTTTGCGTTTTCCGTTTCTGCATGGATAGTTGTTCTTTGTGAATTAAGTTGTTAGATTAAAGAGTTAGAAGCAATCCTTCCAGCAGTCCGCTTTCACTGACGGTCAAATAATCGAAACCGAACCGTTCCATGGTCCGGAGGGTAATGAGAGTTCCGGCCAGAATCAGGTCCTCCCGCCCTTTCTCGATCCCGGGCACGAGCAAACTTTGTTCCGGGGTCAAGGGAAGGATACGTTCGTATATATTCCTGACGACTTCAAGCGACAGAACATGGCCGTGGACGCTTTCGGCAGCATAATCGGTCACCCCCAGATCAATCCCCGCCAACGTAGTCGGAGTGCCAGCGGTACCGATCAGTCTGGTGCCGGGAGCACAGGCAGGATATCCGGCCTGTGCCAGATTCGTCAGAAGCGCCTCAAGCTCACGGTTAATCTTGTCCTCCATGGCAGGGATACTTCTCTTTCCTTCCGTCAAGCGCACCACGCCGAGCGGAAGACTTTTGGTAAACAGTGGCGTTTCGTCGCGCGCCAGGGTGTACTCGGTACTTCCACCACCGATATCGAAGATAAAAACATCACCCTCGGCCCGAATACCTGAGAAGATGCCCCGCAGGGTCAATAGCCCTTCCTCACGGCCATCGATGACCTCCAGGAGGATGCCGGTCCGTTGAAAAACCTCGGCAATAAAATCATTTCCGTTCACGGCATCACGCACGGCACTGGTGGCCACGGCGCGGATCTGACTCACTCCATGCCGCTGAATTTCCAGGGCAAAATCGTGCAAGACAGCCAACGACCGCCTGCGAGCCTCGAGAGAGAGTCCATTCTCCTTCGAAAATCCACCGCCAAGGCGGGTAATCTTTCGTTTGAGCAAAAGCGGTCGAATACCGTTAGTGGGGTCGGTGAAACCGATCAACAGGCGGGCGCTGTTGGTGCCAAGGTCAATGGAAGCGCACGGCGTATGCATCAGCGAAGTGTCCTTTGTGTTTCGATAATTGAGTATGAGTACTCACCTATTTTGGTGAATGAGGAGACAATTTCCATAAACAAAAGACCGGCAATAACGGTGCAATTTCCCGTGCTCAAACGGACCAGGTGATTTCCCTTCAGTTCTTCCTCCTTGGCAAGAAGTTCTTTTTTCAGTTCCTCCATCGCTTCGGCGTCCGGCACATCAAAGCTGTCCAGGGCATCGAGCGCCAGGGTCATCAGGTACGAGACCATTTTCGCCTGCAGCTTCAATTCATCCATTGCTGTCCCGGAAAAATACACCGAGCCTTCCTTTTTACGGCGGAGGCAGTCCAGGATGATCTCGCAATTATCACCGATGCCCTCCAGGTCATTGACGGCACTGAGATACACCGGAATCTCCAAAGGTTTTTCCGCAGAAGAGGATTGGCGGGCCAGGAGTACCAGAAAACTGGAAATTTCCTTTTGCAACACATCAAGCAGGTATTCTTTTTGCTGAATCAGGGTAACCTTTTTCGCGTTGAATTCATAAAACTGCTCAAGTGTATCTGCAACCATCGAATGGGCCACCTGCGCCATCCTTTTCAATTCATTGCCGGCCTGCAGAAAAGCCAGCGTCGGGGTGTTGACGACCCGGAAATCCAGAAAACGCGGATGGGGTTCTATGTCAACAGCATCCTTTTCCGGGAGAATTTTCCCCGCGGACCGGGCAAAAAAGCCGATACTCGGGAGAAATACCAAAGCCACAAAAACACTGAACAGGGTATAGCTGTTGGCAACGGCCCTGGCGGTGACGGCGTGATACCCGATTTCATTTGAAGTGAGGGTAAAAACCCCTCCCAAGTTCGGCATCCCTACTCCAGTGGCGAGGGTAACCTTGGAAACCAGCCCCAGGTAGAACGGAAAAAACAGCAGAACGGCGGCAACGGAAACGAGTGAAATGATCCCATAAAAAAAAACGGTCCGCTTTGCCGTCAGAGACCCGCCGATGGCGCCTATTGCCGTAAGAGCCAGGGTACCGAGAACTTCTCCGATAGCCATGGCCGTAGCCTGTTCAAAACCGATGAAGCCGCTGCCGGCCATGGCAAGAATCACCCCGATGGCGGCACTGCCCGATTGCACCAGAAAAGTGATCAATGCCCCGATCAGCACATTGGCAATGGGTAGTTCAAAGAGAAAAGAATAGGTACCCCGAAGAATTTCAGCTTGTCCTAAGGGCAAGAGCCGGGATTCCATGATTTCCAACCCGAAAAACAGCAATCCGAAACCGATCAGGATTTCACCGAAAAAAACCCATCTCCTCCGCTTACTGAAAAATCTGAGAACGACTCCAAGAAATATTGCCGGCAAAGCGAGAAAAGAAATTTTGAAGGCGATGAATTGAACGGCAAGTGCCGTACCAAGGCCTGTACCCACGAGCATACCAAGGGCCTGGTAGAGGGAAATTAATCCGGCATTGACAAAACCGATGATGACGATTGACGCAGCTCCGCTCGACTGCAGGAGCGAAGAGAGACAGCTTCCCATCAAGGCAGCGGAAAGGCGGTTTCCAGCGAACCTTTCGAGCAGGCGCCGGAATTTGCCGCTGGCGAAACGCTGGAGACCGTCCGCCATGGTTTTCATGCCGAAGACGAACAAGCCCAGCCCGCCAAGTGCTTCTAACAGCTGAAACAGCCGCATATGGTCAGACTCCGGTTTTCTTTGTGTGCTGGTGAGTGTTCGTAAAAAAGGCGAGATTTGGCTGAGAAGATACACGTGTATCTTTCCCAGACACTTGACGCACGCACCTACCGAGAAGTATACGATAGCAATGAGTGCCGGCAACGTCTGCACAGAGAACTTGGTAAGGAATTTTTACCGCAGCCGAAAGAACTGGTTAGTTATCAACCATTTCCTTCAACTCTTTCCCCACTTTAAAGAAAGGCAGCTTTTTCGGTTTTACTTTGATGGCTTCCCCGGTCTTGGGGTTTCGTCCGACGTAGGGCTTATAATCTTTGATGACAAAACTGCCGAATCCTCTGATTTCGATCCGTTCGCCACCCTGGAGCGCATCGGCCATAGAATCAAAGATCGTATTAATAATTTCTTCGGACTTCTTGAAAGAAAGGTTTTTTCTTTCCGCAAGGGCTTCAATAAGCTCAGATTTGTTCATTACTTCCTCCAGCAGTTTGTTCTCCGCCAGATTGCCACAACCAAGACAGAACATGATTTCAAGTGACAATGAGGCTGATAGACTATCGCTAATAAATTACATTGGATTACAGGCTAACCGCATCAGTGATGCGCTATATGTTATAAAATTGAGCACTATCTAAAGAAAGTGATACACTTTTTCAAGATGGAACACGAAGCAATGCCCCGTCTCGCATTTCGCACACGTGGACCATTTTCCCTGCAAATTACTCAAACAGGGTTTTATTGTATTGACTGACATGAGCGGCAAACCACGCATCTTGTACATCTGACAATCACATCAGCAGGATTCAGCTTGCAAGTTTCTTTCCCAACCGGCGCTAATTCTTTTGCAAAATGGTTATACTCTCAACATGATACGTTTGAGGGAACATATCCACAGGACAGCTTTTGACAATTACGTAGCCACTTTTCTGAAGTAAAACCAGGTCTCTCGCAAGTGTGGGCGGATCACAGGAAACATAGATAATTTTTTCCGGCTTCACCTGGGGAATCACCCGCACCGTCTCGAGGGCGCCTGTTCTCGGTGGATCGAGCAGTACCAGGTCGAAGGACTCGCCTCGCCGCGCCAGGTCGTGTACGCCCATTGCCGAATCCTTACAGAAAAAACTGGTATTGCTCAGATTATTGCGCAGCGAATTTGTTACGGCATCTTCTATGGAAAAGGCATAATCTTCGTACCCGGCAACTTCGGCGCAATGGCGGGCAAGTGGCAGGGAAAAATTTCCATTGCCACAGAACAGGTCCAGAACCCGCTCCGTGCCTGTAAGCCCCGCCCAGCGCAATGCAGTTTCGATCAATGCGGTATTCTGCTGAAAATTTACCTGGGAAAAGCCTCCGACACGGAACGTCAGAGCCATTTCAGGAAAATCAGGAACCAGGTTTTGTGGAAATGAATAAGAAACTCGTTCACTCCCCCAGATCTTGTTGACCGTGACCTTCCTGCCTCGCTGGAGGAAAACTCCCGTAACCGGAATCCGCCCTGGAATTTCCCGGGCAAGCCACGCCGATACTTCCTTTTGCCTGTCGCCAATATAATGAAAAAGCACAACAGCATCGCCGGCATCGCCCGTGGCAACATCAATCTGGGGTATTTTTTCCGGATCGGGAAAAGTATGCAGCAGCAATCGCAGCTGCAGAAAAATGTTATTTATCTGCTCATTGGCAATCGCGCAGCCACCCGGAATATCAACAACCTGATGGGTGCCCTTGCGGAAGAAACCCATCAGAAGCTTGCCGGACACAGAGCGCAATTTGAACTGCACGCGAGACCGATAGCCGTAAGGATTCGCTGCGGCAAGGATCGGCAGAATTCTGGTTCGCTCGATGCGCGTTGCCCGCATTATCGTCTCGGCAAAAATATCCCCTTTGATCTTCGCCTGCAGTTCATATGGCAGATGTTGCCAGCTGCAACCGCCGCAGATACCGAAAACCGGGCACGGAGGAGCTATCCTCTCAGGTGATGCAGTGAGGTACTCCAAAACTTCACCTTCGAGATAGGACTTCTTTTCCGTCACAACACGGACACGTACCATATCACCCACGGCAGTGAACGGTACAAAACAGACCTTGCCGTCGACACGGCCGAGACCTGCGCCGCCAAAGGCGAGGGTATCAATCGTCACCACTTCCTCCCGCTTATGTTCCCTTACCATCTGACAGCACTCCGGCGCATCGCATCCGAGACCTTTTGCACTTCCGACAATACAAACTTGCGGGGAAAAATCTCCGAAGAAATGTACGGAAGAGCCGTAGAGCTAAAACAGGCAAGCATCTCATCACGAGCCGCGGCAATCTCTGCGAAAGGCACCCCCATTTTTTCAACCGTTCGCTGATATCTGACTGATTCGCCCAGCAATATACGCGCCCGGGCAAAGGTCTCCGGCTCCGCGAAGAACTCTTCCTTTACGGCCACTTCACACTCTATTTCCAGTCTCACGAGATGATAATCTTCATAATAACGGCGAGTAGTATCGTAAACCTGAACAGTCAACGAATTACTCAGATCGATTTTTCTGAAACATGTTTTCAACGATGAAAAGCTCCTTGGACGGTCATTGAGGTTCATTTCCTGAAAAGGGGTATATCCTGGTGACAAACGGTAGGGCGCTCCCTAAAAATCATGCCGGGGCGACAGGCTCCTAGAATTAATGACCTTTTTCGCCAAGAAATTGCAAGATAATTTTTTTCAACGGCGAGCCCGGTTCCTCGCGAATATCGTAAGACACCTGCAGAACCTGTTTGGAGAGAGACATCAGGCGACGAAGATCAATCGGGGTTGCCGAAAGGATCAGGTCACACGGTGTTCGTTCGATGCTCTGGCGGAGGTCTTCAACCTGCTCCTCGCTGTAGCCCATCGCAGGCAGGACCCGGCTGATGTGGGGGTAGGCAGCAAACGTCTCCGCCAGTGAACCGGCAGCATAGGGTCGCGGATCAACAATGGTGGCAGCCCTGAACTGGACTGCGGCGGCATATCCCGCACCGGAAGCAAGTCCGCCATGGGTGATGGAAGGGCCATCTTCGATTACCAGGACCTTCAGCCCCTCGACGGCAGACGGATCTGACAGAGCGACCTGCGACAGGGTCCGCACGACCCTGGCACGCGGGTTTATCCCATGAACAATGTTCTCCAACCGATCACAGACTTGAGTAACAACGGTATTGCTCTTGTTTATGACCACAATCGAAGCCCGCCGCAGGTTCACCTCACCGGGAAAATAGCTCGTTTCATCACCACTGCGCAGTGGATCGACCAGCGTGATTTCCAGGTCCGGGACGAAGAATGGAAAATCGTTGTTGCCGCCGTCCCAGATAATCAGGTCCCCTTCCCGTTCCGCCAGTTGCAGGATTTTTGCATAGTCCACACCGGAATAGACCACCGCGCCCCGGTTAATCAGCGGCTCGTATTCTTCCCGCTCCTCGATACTGCAGCGATACAGCGCCAGGTCGTCGAAACTGGCAAACCTCTCCACCTCCTGGTGTGCCAGGTCACCATAGGGCATCGGATGGCGCACAACCACCGGAAGAAGGTTTCTTTCTTTCAGGATTTCACACAGATAGCGGGTCAATTGACTTTTCCCGCAGCCGGTGCGAACGGCGCACACCGAAATAACCGGCTTCCTGCTCTGCAACATGGTGGCAGCGGGGCCCAGAAGTGAAAAATCGGCGCCCAGCGACATTACCAATGAAGCCTTATGCATCAGGTCCAGATGGGAAATATCGCTGTAGCAGAAAACCACCCGGTCCACGCGCAGTCGTGCGAGCAATTCGGGCAGATTCTTTTCCTCGTAAATGGGAATTCCTCGCGGATAGAGCTTTCCGGCCAGTGCAGCCGGATAGCGACGATTGCTGATATACGGAATCTGGGCAGCAGTAAAAGCAACCACCCGCACGTCCGGGTTCTCGCGAAAACAGACATTGAAGTTATGAAAATCGCGGCCCGCTGCCCCCATGATGAGAATCCGTTCACGTTTCATCCCAGTCTCTGCACTCCTTCCTCGAAAATAGTGAGGGCATTGTCCAGTTCCCGGTCAGTTGTCGTCAGCGGCGGGATGAAACGAATAACGTTCCGATCGATACCACAGTTGATCAGGATCAAACCATGCTTCAGGCAATAGCTAATCACCTCTTCGCAGGAGCCGGGATCAGGGGCATGATCAGGCAGGACGAATTCAATGCCGATCATAAAACCGTGTCCGCGCACCTGGCCGATCACGGGATGACTCTTTGCCAACCGTTGCAGCCTCTCCAGTATCATGTCTCCCCGGAGAGTGGTCTTTTCCAGGAGCGACTCGTCGCGTATGACATCGATGGTTGCACTGCAAGCGGCACAGGACACCGGATTGCCGCCAAAGGTCGTTCCATGGGCACCGGAAGGCCATTGTTCCATGATCTCCTTCCGTGCAACCACAGCCGAAAGCGGGAATCCGGAAGCGATCCCCTTGGCAACCGTCATGATGTCAGGAACAACGGCAGAGATTTCCGAGGCAAACCAGCGGCCGGTCCGGCCCATCCCCGATTGAACTTCATCAAAGATCAACAGTATTCCATAGTGGTCGCAGAGTTCGCGCAAGGCGACAAGGAAGGCAGGAGGCGCAGGGAAATAGCCTCCTTCCCCGAGAAAAGGCTCAATGATGATTGCCGCAATCTCGTCGCCAGGGATCCGGTGTTTCAAGGTCTCTTTCAGGTCCTGGAGACAGCAGAGTCCGCAGCTGTCGGGTTCTTGCCGGAACGGACAACGGAAACAGTAGGGATAGGGGGTCTGATACACCGATGGAAGCAGTGGGTGATAGCGTTTGCGATACGCCGAGGAGCTGGTGGTTACGGATAGCGCTCCCAGGGTGCGGCCATGAAAGGCGCGGGTAAAGGAAAGTATTCCCTGCCTGCCGGTTACATACCGGGCAACCTTCAAGGCGCCCTCCACGGCCTCGGCTCCTGAATTGCTGAAGAATAGCCGGTCAAGACCGGGGGGCGTGATGGAAACGAGTTTTTCCGCAGCCGCCACGGTCGTCTCATTGAAGTACACCCCCCCGGTATGGATCAGGTTTTCCAGCTGTTTTTGGGCCGCAGCCACAACTCGTGGGTGATTATGACCCACTGCCAGGACCGCAAGCCCCGAGGAAAAATCCAGCCAACTCCTGCCATCCGCAGCATAGACGGAAACGCCTTCGCCGCGGACAACGGAAATAGGATAATAAAGGTGCAGGGCCGGGGTAAAAACCTTAGCGGCCCGCTGGACAACATCGCATGAATCATTCATCAAAACCCCCTGCATATATACTTCATTTATTGAAACTCAAAAAGAGAAGTTATCCCCGGTGTTCGAGATCGGCAGCCAAGTTGCTGTTCATTTACCTGTCTATCTGCGCTTTCTGAAGACGGCCACTGAAATCTCGATAGACGACTTTCATCCGGCTGTAAAAATCCAGTGCTCCACCTCTCCCACCGGCCTCCGGATGACCTGAACCGGAATGTTTCCAGCCGCCGAAGGGAAGCTGGATTTCCGCACCGATGGTGGAGGCGTTGATGTAGACGAGACCGGTCCGCAGATCCCTTTCTGCCCGGGCGCTGGTGTTGACGCTGCCGGTGTAGATGGCTGAGGAAAGCCCGAACGGGACATCATTTACCATGGCAATTGCCTCGTCCAGAGTGGAGAAGCGAAGAACCGAGACGACCGGACCGAAAATTTCCTCCTGCGCAATTCTCATCCGGGGCAGGACATCGGCAAAAATCGTCGGTGCAACAAAATAACCCTGAGAACAATCTCCGGTTAGAATTCGATTTCCGCCGGTAACCAGGCGTGCCCCTTCTTCCTGTCCGATTCTGATGTACTTCAACACCTTCTGCAGCTGCGATTCATTGATCAGAGGCCCGACATCGGTCGCAGGATGCAGACCGGGACCGATTTTCAGACCAGCCGCGGCTGTTTTCAGCAACTCAAGAAATTGCCCATACAGTGAATCATGCACAAAAACCCGACTGGAGGCAGTGCAGCGCTGACCGCTGGTTCCAAAGGCGCCCCAGAGGACCCCTTCCAAAGCCAACTGAAGATCGGCATCGTCCATAACGATGATGGCATTTTTGCCGCCCATTTCCAGGGCCAGGGGCCTGTGCAGTTTACCAAGCAGCGATTCGAGCCGCTCACCGGCCGCACATGAACCGGTAAAGGAAACCGCATCCACCCCGGGATGGGTAACGAGATATTCGCCGGTTTCTTCACCCGGCCCATAGACCAGATTCACGACGCCATCAGGAATACCAGCCTCCTCAAAAGCCTGAACCAGTGCCGCGGCGCAGGATGGCGTCGCAGAGGAAGGTTTCAGCACCACGGTGTTTCCGCAAATGAGCGCCGGGCAGAGTTTCCAGGCCGGTATTGCCGCGGGAAAGTTCCAGGGGGTAATTAACGCAGCAACACCATGGGGTTCGCGAATACTTTTGCAGTCCTTATCCGGGAGTTCCGAGGGTACTGTTTCGCCCTGTAACCGCCGCCCTTCTCCTGCCATATAATAGGCCATATCAATGGCTTCCTGAACATCACCCAGCCCTTCGGACAGAACCTTTCCCATTTCCCGCGTTACCAGGTGCCCTAACTCGTCCTTCTTTTGCAAAAGTATCTCTCCAACCCTGAAAAGCATCTCCCCCCGCCTGGGCGGAGGCAAAGCTTTCCAGGCGGGAAAAGCACTTCTCGCAGCCTCAACGGCGCGATCCACATCATCTTTATCAGACAGGGCCACCGAAGCAACCACATCGCGACTATCGGCAGGATTTGTTTTTTCAAATCGTTTCCCGCTCCGAGCATCGACCCAGGAACCGCCAATGAAATTTTTCACTATGCGTACCATATTCACCTCCCAAAGAGTGCACCTACTGTTTAATACTACCAGACGCGTCATACTGCGCAATGACAGTCTGGAACAGCTACCACGCAGATATTTCATCCTTGCTATTTTCAGCAAATACGACTATAAAACAAAGATTAACTATGATTGTAATCCGTTCGAAAGAAATGGTGCCAGCAAGGAGTTTTCATGAAGAAAGAAGAAGCTATTGAAGTAGAAGGAACGGTTGTTGAGCCGCTTCCTAATGCAATGTTCCGGGTAAAACTGGAAAATGACCATATGGTACTTGCCCACATTTCCGGAAAAATGAGAAAATTTTTCATTAAGATACTTCCTGGAGACAAGGTGACGGTTGAACTTTCCCCCTATGACCTGACACGCGGACGCATCACCTACCGGTCAAAATAGTCCCGTCTTTCATATCCCGGTTCTCTTCGTCAGCCAATCCTTTCACAGAATCATTCTGAATTATCGGGAACAGACACCATCTCTCCTCCTCTCCACCCAAGACAGATTCGGTAACCTGGAGCGTCTCGTCCGGTCCTGACTCCGGATTTGCCGGGAGGGGCAACGTGTGCCAGGTGAGCAGAAGGAACTCATTGATTGTTGAGGTGGATTCAGGCAGATCTCTTTGCATGGCAGACAGTGACAGTATCCTAACCGGTAACGCTCTCCGCCACGATAGCAAGTACCAACCCGCTACCGGGATGATTGAGCGGCTTCGCAGTGAGGACCGGGAACAACAACAAACTATATCGCGATTCAACAAGCTGATCGTGAAATTTCATACAAAAGGAACAACTGACAATGTATTCTGTTGCTGATTTGCGAAAGGGCTTAAAAATCACCCTTGATGGCGATCCCTATTTAGTGATTGCCTTTGACTTCGTCAAGCCGGGTAAAGGACAGGCCCTCTATCGTACCAAGATGAAAAACATGATCAACGGCACGATCCTGGACCGGACCTACCGTTCAGGAGAAACCTTCGAGCCAGCTTTTCTCGAAGAAAGAACCATGCAGTTTCTCTACAAGGAAGACAATCACTACTGCTTCATGGACAATCAGAGTTTTGAGCAGATCAGCATCAGTGAAGATGCCATTGGCGATGCGAAAAACTTCATGATCGACAACATCGAAGCGGAAATCCTCCTTTTTAAGGATAAACCGATTGGTGTGAGCCTGCCGAACTTCGTCAATCTGAAAGTTACACAGACCGATCCATGGCTCAAGGGTGACACCACAGGCAGCGATTCGAAACCTGCCACCGTTGAGACCGGTTACGTACTGAGAGTGCCGCCCTTCATCGAAGAAGGAGAACTCATTACCATCGATACACGTACCGGTGAATATTCCACGAGAGTCAAAGGCTAATCATATGACTCCCGGTTCCTACCCTGCCGGACACAAGAAAAACCTCCAGAAAAGGGCAATAATCCTCGGGGCGATTCGAAACTTTTTCACGAACAACGACTTTCTCGAAGTTGAGACGCCCCACAGGATTCCCCTTCCCATCCCGGAAGCACATATCGACCTGCTGGAATCAGAATCCTGGGTCCTGCACCCATCTCCGGAAATCTTTATGAAACGGCTGTTGGCAGCCGGCCATGAGCGTATCTTTCAGCTCTGTCGCTGCTGGCGGAACGGCGAGCGTGGTTCACTGCATCTGCCGGAATTTACTTTACTGGAATGGTATCGGACGAATGCCGACTATCTGCTGATCATGGAAGATTGTGAAGCATTGGTCAGGTCTGTTGCGGATACCTTAGGACTGCAAGGCATACTCCATCGGCAGGGGAAGGAGATCCGGCTCCATGACCCGTGGGAAAGACTTACCGTTAACGAGGCTTTTTATCGCTTCGGCGGGATTTCTGCGGAAAAGGCGCTGGCACAGGACCTGTTCGATGAGATCATGGTCTGCAAGATCGAGCCACATCTTGGCCGGGAGAAACCGACATTCCTGATGGAGTACCCGACCGAGCGCGCTTCACTTGCCAGGAGGAAACGCGGTGAGGAAGATGTTGCGGAACGCTTTGAGCTGTATATCGGCGGTATCGAACTTGCCAATGCTTTTTCCGAACTTGTGGACAGCGAAGAGCAGAGAGCGCGGTTTATTCAGGAACAGCATTACCGTGCCGCCAACGGAAAGCCTGTCTATCCGCTGCCGGAAAAATTTCTGCGAGAACTTTCGGATGTCCCGCCGTCGGCAGGCATCGCCTTTGGCATCGATCGCCTGGTAATGCTTTTGCTTGAAGCCGAGCGTATCGAACAGGTTGTCGCCTTCACTCCTGAAGAACTCTAAACCGGACATATCCCACGAACACCACTCTGCTCTCACCCAACAAACAGTAACGGGTACAAAAATACTCTGGGTATCATGCCAAAGTTTTTACGTAACTATTCAGCACCGACCAGCAATAACTCCCCCTAACTTCTTTAGGCCCTGTGGGTCCTCTTAACTTAAGAGGGGGGAATTTAAAGCCTCCTCCCCTTAGGTTAAGGGGAGATTGGGAGGGGTTACGTAGCCCAATTTCCCATGAAAAAAACATCTACACAGGTAACTGAAGAGTTACGTTTTTACGACAGAGGATACTCGATCTTCTCTCCCAGATAATTCCTCAGCACCAGCAGATCATCCTGAAAACAGGCAGAATCAGGCAGAAGGGGTATTTTCCCCTTGCCGCCCGGCGCGTCAATCACGTAATAGGGACTTGCCAGTCCCGACGTGTAGCCGCGCAATCCCCGCATGATCTCGAGTCCCCGTTTTACCTCCGCACGAAAGTGTCCGGTACCCTTCACCAGATCCACCTGATGGATGTAATACGGACGCACCCTGATGGCGAGGAGTCGCTGCATCAAGCTCTTCATCGTATCAGGATCATCATTTATCCCCTTCAGGAGAACGGTCTGGTTGCCCAGAGGGATACCGGCATTCGCCAGGCGCGAGCAGGCTCGTGACGACTGCGCGGTCACTTCGCGGGGGTGGTTGAAATGGGTATTGATGTACAACGGGTGAAACGACTTGAGCATCCGGCAGAGTTTCGGGGTTATTCGCTCCGGCAGGGTTACCGGCGCCCGCGTACCGATCCGGATAATTTCCACATGGGGAATTTTGCGCAGTCGCTGAAGCAGATATTCCAGTTGATCGTCCGGAAGCAGGAGGGGATCACCGCCGGACAAGATCACATCACGAACAGCAGGCGTTTCCTCGACATAGCGGATTGCCGCCTCAAGAGCTTCCCGGTCAACGTCGGCAGAAGAGCAACCGACCTTCCGCTTCCGCATGCAAAAGCGACAGTAGACGGCACAACGGGTGGTAGCAAGAAAAACCACCCGGTCAGGGTAACGATGAATGATGCAGGGAACCGGGCTGAGGTTTTCTTCCTCCAAGGGGTCGGGCAGCAACCCGTCTTCCCGCAACTCCCGGATATCAGGCACGCATTGCCGCCAAATGGGGTCTCCCGGGGCCTGGATCAGGTTCAGATAGTAGGGAGAGATGCGCAGAGGATATTTCTCGGCAACCAGACTGAGGGATTCCCTGTCACAAGGAAATAGAGCCGCCAATTCACCGGGATCGATGATTGCCGCGGTGAGGTTATTCTGCCACGTTTCCATGTGATTCACCTTGGTACTTTTCTGAATTCCACCTTGTTCTGAAACAGCTGATTCCAGAAGTTAGAAACTGTCCCGAGCTTGCCAGGTTGTCATTAACCGCGTCAACTCCCTGACCTCACCTTCGCTGACAAGCTGGTGCAGAAAAACCTCCGAACAGGGGGAGTCGATCGCAGCGGAACGTGACATAACTTTGTCGCCATACAGCGCTTCGGCTCGATACGCGATATGGATTTCCACGGGCAAAAAATTTTGCAAATAGTCAGGCGGTGTCGCCTCTAACGCCCAGTCAAGGTACACGGCGTTATTCACGTGTCGATTCTGGTCGAGATCTCCCATTCGCACCTGAAAAAGAAGTTCTCTCTCGTAGTTTTCTCTTTTTGGAAACGTAACGAAATCGTCAGGAAAAGACCGGCTGGCAAGGACGGGAAAATCTTCAACCGCAGTTTTGATACGAACGGGACGCCGTGACTCCAAATTCACGATCAACCAGGAACTGCTGGCAACGGCAAGAAGCCTTTCCTGTGAGTCGAAAAGTTCAAAATCACGCAAGGCATGATACCCTTCAACGGCAGAGCGCCAAGTTCTGACAAGGAGCTCTTCTCCCTCACAGGGATAGCGATAGACCCGAATTTGGTAGCGGGAAAGCATCCAGGTAAGTCTTTTCCGCAGGAGGTCCGTAACGGAAAACCCGAGTAAAGCTGCATGGGAAGATGCGGCATCCTGGAAATAGTTCAAGAGGCTTACGGGTTTCAGTCTGCGCAAAAAATCGGTTTCATAGGAGCGAACACGATATCTCGCAGTGAAGACTGTATTCATTATTTTGTTTCCCGGCAGGAAGTTCTGTAACAGTGCGACGGGGCGCCAGCGGCGCCCCGTCTCCCGAATTCTACTCTTCGTCTCTTTTCAGTCCGAGCAATTCCCATAAAGGTTCGAATTCAAACGCCTCGCTACCAAATAATTTCACATGGTGAGCATTTTGATTTTCATAAGTTTTGAGAAGTTCGACTACGGACCTTCGACCGGCGGCAGTTTTAAGAGCAGAGCGTGGCGAGCGGTTTCCAAGGATTGCAAGCGGTTCCTCCACCCAAGCGTCGAGTGAATCGGACGACAGGTCTACCTGCTGATCAGAAACAGCACCTTCCGTTGTTTCCGCGGATTGCGCAGTCACGAGGCTTCTCAGCCACTCGGTTGTAATCAGGGAGCAACATACGTCGCGGACCTCCGCGGAGCAGGGGTCCAGGCCTTTCACCTTCCGGAGAATCTTTGCCTTACAGGTATTTGCTGTCCCACGCAAGAAGGGATACACCGCACCCGAAAGTTTATATTCATCACCATTCTGAACGAGTCGTGCACCGAAGATATCCCAGAGGACCAGACCTCGGGAAAGTTTGCTTTCAGCGACCCAGACTTCGGGCGACTCGCTGAACAACACATCCTTTAACAGAAGGCCGACCCCAGGTTTAAGCTGACGTACCTCAAACAAACTGAGCGATCGTTCTCCTAAAGATGAAAGCCAGGAACGCCCAGTGTCGCTGAATACGGAACCATTTTCCCCCAGCAGAAGTTCCCGCACCGGCTTACTTTCATCCTGAACAGCAATTTTTGCATCCGTAAGCAACCATTCGCCGATATTGATTGAGAGCAAGTCCTTCTTCTCAGCCGGCAGTTCATCCAATGCCTGTTTTTCAGCTTTTTTCAAGCCGGTGTAGTAACCGGTCTGAATGGCCGACCGAACACCCTCAGGGTATTGGCCGCCCAACCAGTCAAGGGCACTCTTTGCCACCGTTGATTCATCACGAAGACGCGTCATTTTTCCCTGCTCTTTTGCAAGACAACATTTCTTGTACTTTTTTCCACTGCCGCAAGGGCACGGTTCGTTTCTCCCGATCTTTTGCACTGAAAACATTCTCCTTACATAAAAAATCTTGGGGCAAAGCCCGCGACATTACAGATAATCAGAATCCGACCAGTCTCGCCCAGCTTGTAGAATTCCCAATTGTCCGTCCTATCCCTGCGATGGGCTCGGACACTTTTTTATCCGACCGAGACATCTCGTATAATATGTACCAAGTTCACCGCCAGTTTGCTATCAAAAAAGACTCTGGTCAACTAAATGAATCTTGTGGACGCAGATATGCCGGTCAACAAGAATCGTGATTCACAGCAACCAAAGTTTTCTATTATGCCATAACAAAAGTGGGGAATAAATATCAGATTTTCAAAAAAAGTGCATCCACTATGGCAAGTCGCTCGGTGGGAGGCGGGCTCCCGTTGAAGTATCGGGATACGAAAAGTGCGTTTATTGCTACAAGAGTTTTGTTCAGCGTATCCAGATCAATTATCAGGTGTCCCGGAACAGTTTCTACTTGGGTAAAATTCCTCGGACAGAAATCAACGATCTGCGCAGTTTCGCTGCGAGTAAGTATAGGCAAACCGTGTGTTCTACAGATGATTGGACGGGCAGGATAGATTGCACAAGCGCCCTCCATGAGCAAAGGACAGACGTCGTGATCAGCAAGCACATCCGCCTTACTCCGCAATAAGGCAGCCTGTTTCTGCGGCAAAGTGGCTACAAAATAAGCCAGATTAACAGCTTCCACCCAAAATATCGAGAAATGCCGACAGCATGAATCACAGCCTTTTCGGCAACTGATACTGTCCGCACATTGAGTCATCACACCGCGGCACAGGGAGTCGATTTTGCCAACGAGATTATGATAATTGTGCAACAGGTCGCTGATTTCTTTCACAGGATAGGGTCCCCAGATTCTTAAGTAAAATGATGATCAGTAGATGCTCCCCACAAACTGTTGAAAAAAGTCAAAATAGGCCGTCAGGTCTCAAGCGAGCGAGAAGCGATGGCAAACGTTGAGGTTTAGAGCAAGCAGTAACAGCGCAGATCGACCCCGCAATAGTTTTTCTATAGGCTACTTATTTTCATAGTCGACAGTTACTGAAGATTTCGCAATTTTTTTTACGAAGGGAACGACAGTTTCCGCGTGATAAGGATGAAGTTGATAAGTCTGCAGATCACCTAGGGACGCAAAGCGTGTGACTAAAGCAAGATCGTATGATCTATCTGATTTTACCAGATCGACACCAACCTCCAGATGGAGTAATTGCGGTATTTTGCCCTGCATACTCAACAACATTTCCTGCACTGCTTGAACTATTTCCGGGGAGGATTCGACCAACTTGAAGAAAACAATATGCGTAATCATAGTAGCTCCAAAAGTAAAAATTATGCGACAGTTCTCATACGGAAACGAAATGTCGACAACTCCACGGATTTAATCGCAGCTATACAACTTTAGGTTCATTATAAGATTCCAGAATTTTCAGGCATTCCGATTCCACACGTTCCCATTCAAGTTCTGCTGACAAAACCTGTCCATCTGAATCACCCGGGACAAGTGAAGACTGCTCAACAAAAGAAGCGGCCTTTCGCCTCTCCGGTCCAGTGTAGCCCCCCTCGTCCTTCCTGACCGGATCCTTCTCGATAATAACCCACTCGTTTGCACGTCGAAACGCGAACAAATGTCCGGATTTAATAAGGTTTTCAAGTCGAAACTTATGAACGGCACCAAAACGCTTGTCGCTTTGATATATAACTTGAATCAGCATGATACGCCTCCTTCACAAGAAACTTACCATACTTATACATAACTAATCTAATGATTTAAACATTAAATTAACTAAGCATTAAAACAATCCTTTGCCGGCAAAAAAAAAGAGAAACGGAAAGGCAATAAGAAAAGCCAACCGTTTCTCTTTCTTTCTGGTCGGGGCGACTGGATTCGAACCAGCGACCACTAGACCCCCAGTCTAGTGCGCTACCAGGCTGCGCTACGCCCCGAAACATTCCTGGATACTACTTTCAAGTTCCACAGAAAAACTCATCACTTCACTACTTAGCTGAGTAAATTCCGCAACTCATTCAATTCTTGTCGCACCTCTTTCAAAAGGGTACTCATTTCAAGATAAGAATTCTCATCAGCCACACAAAGTTCTGTCGCGGCAGCTAACTTGGCGATTCTACTTTTGGCACCGGCAATGGTAAGCTTTTCCTGATAGAGCAACTGCCTGATACTCAGGATGAGTTCGAGATTTTCTCGAGTATAGAGCCTTTGACCGGAACGACTCTTCAAGGGGCGAAGCTGCGAAAACTCGGTTTCCCAGAATCGAAGCACCGAAGAATTCAGTGAGGTTAAGCGGGAAACTTCACCAATCTTCATATATTGCTTATCAGGAAGCTTGGTGTCCACAACTCCTCCGCAGAGGCATTACTTTGTGTTAATCGCCGACTTAAGTACCTGGCTTGGTTTAAAGGTAAGGATTTTCCGGGCAGAGATGACGATCTCTTCTCCGGTCTGAGGGTTACGGCCACGACGATCAGCCTTTTCCTTAACAATGAAGTTACCAAAACCGGCAATCTTAATTTTTTCACCGGACTCAAGAGTACTCTTTATTATGTCAAAAACCATCTCAACTAATTCGGCAGATTCTTTCTTTGAAAAACCGATTTTCTCGTAAATCTTTTCAACCATATCTGATTTTGTCATAATATCCCTCAAAATCAATAATATTAAATAGTTATAAACAGTCAAGAATCCTGAAACGCGTTTGGATTTATAGCATAGCAGGCCGAGATTATCAACCCATTTTTACCTGATGGTAACATTTATTTTTTTCAGGACATTTTGCACAACCTGCTCCTGAAGCCGGTTAACCTCTTCATCGGTAAGAGTCCTCTCCGGTGAGCGATAGCGGACCCGGACCGCAATACTTTTGTGACCCTCAGGAATACCAGGCCCTTTGTAGAGATCGAACAGCTCAACATTTTCCATCTCTTTCATTTTGTTTCCGCGAATGCAGTCCAGAATAATTCCGGTCTCCATCTCGTCTTGGACAAGCAGGGCAATGTCACGAAAGGTATCCGGATAGCGCGGGGGTGGTGACACGGAAGTAACTTCGGTACACAATGAAAGCAGTTTTTCAAAATTCAGCTCAAAATAATACAGGGGCTTTTCAATGCCGAAGTTTTCCTGCACGGTCGGATGAATTTCGCCAAAAGACCCGATGTGATCCTGGCCGGAATAGACACTGCACGCTTTCCCTGGATGATAATATGTCTCTAACTCCCGCGCCTCAAACAGAACACCGGAAATACCGAGCGATTCGAAAACATTCTCCAGCATTCCTTTAACATCATAGAAATCCACTGGTTCCGTTGTTCGATTCCAACACTCCGGGTCCCGCGAGCCGGTCAGGATTCCAGCCGCATAAACGGGTTCTACAGGCAATTCACTATCAGCAACGGGGAGATAAATCCTCCGCAGCTCAAATACCTGAACATTCATCAGTCTGACACTCAGGTTTCGTGCGGTCACGTCTAACAAGCCCGGAAGCAACGTGGTTCTCATCACCGCCTGATCTTCAGAAAGAGGATTCAGAACCTTGACAGGATTCCTTCTCGGATCGTTTTCATCGAGCATTATCTTATTGAAGACGGAAGTATTCACAAAAGAATAGGTAATAACCTCGGAAAGCCCATGGGCCACAAGAAGATCACGAAGCTTCCTTTCAAGCACCTGATGTGGCGACGGGAGATCGGAAAATGCTCGAATCTTCGGCATGGTCACAGGGATGTTTTCATAGCCATTCAGCCGCGCGACTTCCTCAATCAGGTCAATCTCACGTTCGATGTCCACCCGGTAGGTAGGAACCGTGACATGCAGAATACCCGGCTCGGGACACAGGACAGTAAATTCCAAGTTGTGAAAAATTCTTATCACCTCATCGAGAGGTAATTCAATGCCCAGTATGCACGCGATCCTTTCAAGACGGACGGAAATCGTTCTTGGCTGGACCGGCGTCGGATACACATCAATACTGCCGACAGCAAGCTTTCCGCCGGCGAGTTCCGCCATTAATGTAGCGGCACGGTCCAATGCTCTGGGAAGGATCGATATATCCGCTCCTCTTTCGAAGCGGTGAGACGCCTCGGTGTGCATGCCAAGCCGACGAGCTGTCCGGCGTATGGCGGAAGGCTCAAAATAGGCACTCTCAAGCAGGATATCGGTAGTCGAATCGGAGATTTCCGAGTTTTCGCCGCCCATGATCCCGGCAAGAGCAATGGCCTTCTCCGCGTCACGAATGGTAAGGTCCTGGTTTACCAGCGCCCTCTCCTGTTCGTCCAGTGTAACGAATTTCTCTCCATCCGCGGCACGCTCAACAATAACGGCACCACCGGCAAGAAGTCGATAATCGAAGGCATGAAGGGGGTGACCATATTCAAGCAGGACATAATTGGTAATATCAACCACATTGTTGATGGATCGTATGCCGACAGCATTCAAGCGGTTAACCATCCAGGAAGGTGATGGACCAACCGTACAACCGGTAAGGTAACGGGCCATGTAACGGGGACACAGATCGGCATCCTGTACCGAGATACGAGCAACAGTATCGATCGCCGGGCCTTTTTCCACGACGTCATGCGACGGGTACTTGACCTTCAGGCCGAGCATAGCGGCTATCTCGCGGGCGATGCCGATCACGCTGAGGCAATCGGCCCGATTCGGGGTAAGTCCGATTTCGAAAATAACATCCTTCAACCCGAGCGCCTCAAAGACCGGTGTCCCCAATGGCAGGCCAGAAGGGAGAATCATAATTCCCTCTGATTCATCAGCAAGACCCAGCTCTTTTTCCGAACAGAGCATTCCAAACGATTCCGAGCCACGAATCTTCGAGCGCTTTATGCGAAAATCACCCGGAAGAACGGCACCGATCTGCGCCAGGGCCACCGTATCGCCAGTCTTGAAATTCTGGGCACCGCAGACGATCGTCAGTACCTCTTTGCCATTATCAACCTGACACAAGGAAAGCTTGTCGGCATTGGGATGCTGGGCTTTTTCCCGGACAATCGCCACGACCACTTCATCGAGGTCAGTGCCGACCTTCTGAAGGCCCTCAACTTCAAGCCCGATCATGGTCAGGAGATCAGCCAGTGCGTCAGATGACAAATCAAAATCGACAAATTCTTTCAACCAATTATACGTAACGATCATAGTCTCACACTTTTCAAAGGTTGGATTTTACCCTTAAAGTATCACTTTAAATATCACGAGTTAAAACTGGGACAGAAAACGCAGGTCATTTTCAAACAGCAATCGCATATCACTGATACCGTAGCGGAGCATCGCAATTCGCTCAATCCCCATCCCGAAAGCAAAACCGGTGTATGCCTCGGAATCATAGGAGACATGACGGAAGACCTCCGGATCAACCATGCCGGCACCAAGGATCTCAAGCCAGCCGGTATTCTTACAGATCCGGCAGCCCTTTCCCTTACACATCACACAGGCAATATCAACCTCGGCACTCGGTTCGGTAAAAGGGAAAAAACTGGGACGCAAACGGACCCCGGTGCCTGACCCGAAACACTGATTGACGAATATTGTCAGAATCCCTTTCAAATCCCCGAAGGTAACTCCCTTGTCCACGTGCAACCCTTCAATCTGATGGAACATGGGAGAATGGGTGGCGTCGGAATCGCAGCGATAGACGGTTCCGGGGGCGATAATTCTGACCGGCGGCGCCTGCTTCAGCATCGTGCGGATCTGGACCGGAGAAGTGTGGGTTCTCAGCACTATGGAGTCATTGACGAAGAAGGTGTCCTGCATATCCCGAGCGGGATGATCTTTCGGAATATTCAAGGCTTCGAAGTTGTAATAATCCATCTCAATTTCAGGACCCTCAGCAACTTTGAATCCGAGTCCGGCAAAGATTGCAGAAATATCTTCTATCACCTGGGAGATTGGATGTTTGGTGCCCAACGGCCTACGACGTCCAGGCAGGGTAACATCAAGCCGTTCACTCTTTAGCTTTTCCTCTTTGTTCTTCCGGCGGATGTCCTGAAGAACAGAATCCACCCGTTCCTCAAGCTGAGCCTTCACCACGTTCGCCATCTGTCCGATTAACGGACGTTCGTCCGCGGATAGTCCCCCCAGGCCTTTCATGACCGAGGTCAACAGTCCTTTCTTGCCCAGATATTTCACGCGCAACTCGTGGAGCGACTCTTCCGTGGTCACATCCGAAAGTTCAGACAAGCCACCCTGTAGCAAGGCTTCCAGTTTTTCTTTCATAATCAGCTACCTTCCGATGGTGAAATACTTTGCTCCTGGCGGACACAATCCAATCAAGTTTTTCTCAGGATGGTCCGTGGCGAATTACCGCAATGATTGCTTCGCCGGCAACAGGGCAGTCACAAACAAGATTGAACTACCATCGCTAAAAAAAGAAATGGGATACGTTGTATCCCATTTCTTCAAGCTATACCAGGTACTAACTACAGATTTGTTTTTGCCAAACCCGCTATTTCGGTGAAGGCTTGGGAATCGGAGACTGCGAGATCCGCAAGCACTTTTCGATCTATTTGGACATTTGCAAGCTTCAGCCCGTAAATGAACTTGCTGTAAGAAAGGCCGTTCAGGCGGGAAGCTGCATTGATGCGTGCAATCCAGAGAGCTCTGAAATCTCTTTTTTTGACTTTGCGGTCACGATACGCGTACTTCAGTGCGCGATCTACAGCTTCGGTGGCACTCCTGAAGAGTTTGCTGCGCGCACCACGGTAACCTTTCGCCAGCTTCAAGACCTTATTACGACGTTGTCTCGCTTTAAATCCTCGTTTTACCCTTGGCATACATTACTCCTTTTGCTTGTATTTGCCGGATCCGCAAGGGGAGACGTTTCCTCGCGGTTCACGGACATCGTGTGAGACACTGGCACAAAGGCCAGCGTCTCAAATTACATATAGGGAATCAGCTTTGCGATATTTTTGGCATCAACAGCTGCAACCAAAGCACCTTGACGAAGGTTTCTTTTCCGCTTGCGGCTCATGGAAGTCAAAATATGGCTGGTAAAACCACACGCCCGCTTGATCTTTCCGGAACCGGTCTTTTTGAAGCGCTTTGCTGCACCACGATTTGTTTTTATCTTCGGCATCGTATTCTCCTTTATATCAATCTAAGAAATATCACGCTCGGTTATTTTTTAGGGGAAACAATAATATACATGCTGCGCCCCTCCATCTTGGGTCGCACCTCAATGGTGGCAATATCTTCCAAATCAGCCACAAATCGGTCGAGTGCTCTCTGACCAAACTCCATGTGGGTGATTTCCCGTCCGCGGAAGACCACTGAAATTTTGGCCTTGTTTCCCTCTTCGATAAAACGTCGAGCATGCTTGATTTTAAATAGAAGATCATGCTCGTCCGTCTTGGGTCGGAGCTTGATTTCCTTTAACTGGATTTGTACCTGTTTCTTTTTTGCTTCCTGCAGTTTCTTACTCTGCTGGTATTTATATTTACCATAATCCATGATCCGGCAGACAGGAGGAACAGCGGTCGGCGATACTTCCACAAGATCCAGATGTTGACTTTCCGCTAAGGCAAGGGCATCCCTGAGCGGTAGAATGCCGAGTTGCTCACTTTCAGCACCGACAACCCTAACCTCCCGCGCCCGAATAGCCTGATTGATGTTTACTGTGGGTTTCGCTATGGCGACACCTCCTATTTGAAGCTTTTCACTTCTTGCTCAAGAAAATTTACAAGCTCCGCCACTCTCATGGCGGGCAGATTATTGCCGTCGCGATAGCGCGGCGTAACTGTCTCCGTTTCAACCTCTTTGTCGCCAATGACGAACATATAGGGAACTTTTTGCAGCTGTGCTTCGCGGATCTTGAATCCCAGCTTCTCGTTACGGAAATCGTGCTGCACGCGAATCCCCGCTTCACGCAGCTGGGAGTAAACCTTGCGGGCATAGGGAACCTGATTGTCGGTTACCGTCAGCAGCACACCCTGAACCGGGGACAACCACAAGGGAAAGTTGCCTGCGTAGTGCTCGATCAGAACCCCGATGAAGCGCTCGATCGCGCCGAGGATCACCCGGTGCACCATGACCGGTCTTTTCCGCTCACCATCAGCAGCTATGTAGGTGAGATCAAACCGCTCGGGGAGCGTAAAATCGCACTGGATTGTAGCACATTGCCACCTTCTGTCAAGAGCATCACGAAGCTTGATATCGATTTTCGGACCATAAAAAGCACCATCGCCTTCATTTACCTCAAAGGGACGGCCGGAGTCCTCGAGTGCGGCCTGAAGCGCCTTGGTGGCCCGTTCCCAGTCCTCGTCGGTTCCGATCGATTTATCCGGACGAGTGGAGAGCTCCATCTCATAATCGAAACCGAAGATCGCCATGACATCATTGACAAAAGATAGCACGCCTTTGATTTCGGCATCAAGCTGTTCCGGCGTACAGAGAATATGCGCATCATCCTGGGTAAAACCGCGAACCCTGAGCAGGCCATGCAGAACGCCGGCCCGCTCGTGACGGTGCACTGTTCCCAGTTCGAAGTAGCGTAGCGGAAGGTCGCGGTAACTGCGCAGCTGAGACTTATAAATCATCATATGGGCGAGACAGTTCATCGGTTTGATGCCGTAACTCTGGCCATCAACCTCGGTGAAATACATGTTCTCCCGGTAGTTTTCATAGTGTCCGGAACGTTGCCAGAGCTCTTTCTTGAGTATCTGCGGTCCCAGGACGATATCATAGTCGCGCTTCAGGTGCTGACGTCGTTCGAAATCTTCAAGGATGGTCCGGAGCATCGCGCCCTTGGGATGCCAGATTACCAGACCGGCCCCAACTTCGTCGGCAAAGGAAAAAAGGTCAAGTTCCTTGCCGATTTTCCGATGATCACGGCGGCGGGCTTCTTCCAGGCGGGCAAGATATTCGTCAAGGGCCTTCTTGTCGACAAAGGCGGTACCGTAAATGCGCTGAAGCATCTTGCGGCTCTCATCACCGCGCCAATAGGCACCGGCAATGGAGGTGAGCTTGAAAGCCTTGCAGAACGAAGTGGACGGCAAGTGCGGTCCGCGGCAGAGGTCGACAAAGTCACCCTGACGGTACAAAGAGACCGTTGCGGCATCCAGATCTTCGATCAGCTCAACCTTATAGCCTTCACCCAGATCCTTGAAAAGCTGAATCGCCGCATCCTTGGTGAGCACTTCACGGGTAACAGGCAACCCTGCCTTCGCAATCTCCCGCATCTTCGCTTCAATTTTTTCAAGGTCATCCGGGCTGAAAGGAGTCTCCACATCAAAGTCGTAGTAGAATCCATTTTCAATGGAAGGACCGATAGTTACTTTTGCTTCCGGAAAGAGGGATTTCACTGCCTGAGCCATGAGGTGCGAGGTGGAATGACGAATGATGTCAAGAGCTTCAGAACTCTTTTCGGTGATTATTTCAACCTTGTCACCATCGTGTAGTTCCGTTGCAAGATCAACAGCTGCGCCGTTTACCTTGCCGGCAATGGCGTTCCGGGCCAAACCCGCACCAATCAAACGGGCAAGGTCCAGTACCGTGGCTCCTTCTTCAAGAGACCTGTTCGAGCCGTCCGGTAGCGCAACCCCTATCTCTTTCATGTAAGGCCCCTTAATAGAAAAAGGCATCAAACGTCGATGCCCCTGTCATTTAATAATCCGTGATGAATGGTAGGCGCGGGCGGTTTCGAACCGCCGACCCCTAGCGTGTCGAGCTAGTGCTCTACCCCTGAGCTACGCGCCTTCATCTAAAGCAGAGTTTATTTAACAGGTACGTCCAATATTGTCAAGAAATTTATTCACTTCCAAAAATCCAGGAAGGAATCTAACCTAAAATCCTGCGGATTGCGTTTTCAACATCATCTACCGTAATCAGTTCGAGACAGCGAGCACCAATGCGGCATTTTGGCGTAGAGCCGAAACGGGTGCAGGGCGAACAGTCGAGTTGCCTGTTCAGCACGATGTGCCGCGCGTCACGGGGAGCCCACTTTTTTTCAATCCCCGGGCCAAACAGGGAAACCGTGGGAACCTTGAGTTCCGCGGCAATATGCAGCAAACCGGAATCACCGGTTATCAGCAGACGGGAATGCGCCAGAAGAGCCGCGGTCTCCGCCAAAGACGTTTTTCCGGCAAAATTAAAACCGGGGCCACCGGAGACAATGTCATTTCCAGCCGACTCGTCATCCCGGCCCCCCACAACCACCACCGGGAAACCCAGCTCATGAATTCGACGGGCAAGCTCCTGAAACTTTTTCGTGCCCCAGCGTCGTTCAGGAATGCTGGCCCCAGGGAAGAGTACAATATAGGATTTCCCCGCCAGGACTGCAAGTTTTTTCTCCACATTCGCGACAGCCTGGGGGGGAATATCAAGCGAAAGCTCTGGATCATCCGGCGGTAGAATGCCAAGCGGCTTCAGGAGCGCCAGGAAGCTTTCGCCTTCATAGGTCTCATGCGAATACGCTATCGCATGAGTAAAAAGCCTCTTCCGGTTATTGGTGGCAAACCCGATCAGGAGTGGTGCACCTGTCAGACGGGCAACCACCGCGGAAAGGCGGTGCCACTGCTCCGTATCAATGACCACATCGAATCCGCCGCGCACGATAGCACGGAGGTCGGAAATACGGTCGTAAAGAAGGATGCGCGTCACGGCGCTGCAGAAGGAAAAGATCGCGGCATTCCGTCTTTCGGCCAGGACGGTGATCGTGCAGGCTGGATACTTCGCCTTAACCAGACGTATGGCTCGCAGCAGGAGAACGGCGTCACCGATACCGCCGGGACGGATGAAGAGAATGTTGCGGGGCGCACGCCCGGCAACGGGCAGCGGTTTCCCCAGCAGGAAAACGGCGGCATTCCCGAGATACCGGTCAAGCTGTTTGAGCAAACGAACCTTCAGCACCTTGCCCCCGTCGCCACTATTTCTTCAGAAAACCGAAAATCCCTTGAAGATTCACATCCTTATTCAATTCCGCCAGAGTTTTCGTCAACGGCACCCCCTTGGGACAGACCCGCACACAGTTCTGGGCATTCCCGCATTCCGCTATCCCACCCTCTTCCATGAGCACTTCAAGCCGCTCGGTGCGGTTCATTGCGCCGGTAGGATGGAGGTTGAAGAGGCGAACCTGGACTATGGGCGCCGGCCCAAGAAAAGTGGAACGGGGGTTGTACTGGGGACAGGCCTCCATGCAGCAGCCGCAGGTCATGCATTTGGCGAGATGGTACCCTTCCTCCTGATTCCGTGGTGACATGTGGGGACCCTCGCCCATGTCATAGGTGCCGTCGATGGGAATCCAGGCCTTGACCCTCTTCAAGGCTTCAAACATTTTCTGCCGGTCCACATGAAGATCACGGACAACCGGAAACTTGCTGACCGGTTCCAGGGTAAGCTCCGTGCCGATCTGGTCAAGCAGGGCAGAGCATGCCTGCCGGACAGAGCCGTTAATGAGCATCGTGCAGGCCCCGCAGATCTCCTCCAGGCAGTTGCATTCCCATACCACCGGGGTCGTTTTCTTCCCAGAGGCGTTCAGCGGATTTTTCTGAATCTCCATCAGCACGGAAATGACATTATGTCCGGGGACATACGGAATAACAAACTCCTCCCAGTAGGGATCGGAGGTCGGCGTATCTTGTCTTTTGATCTTCAGCTTGATCTGTTTTTCCGCCATGCTAGACTCCTCCATTCTGGGGCTCGAGGTGCTTTTCCACGTTATAGACCCGCTGACGGGGCTTGATGAACTGAGTATCCACCTCTTGGTAACTGATCTTCGGACCGGATGGGGTATATTCGGCAATCGTCGTTTTCAGAAACTGCTCGTCGTTCCGCTCAGGGAACTCCGGTTTGTAATGGGCTCCGCGCGACTCATCCCGGAGCAGGGCGCCAACCGTAATAACCCGTGCCAGATCAAGCATGTGCCGCAACTGCCGGGCAAATTGGGCAGCCTGGTTTGCCGATCCTCGGGCGGTATCAAGCATCCCGAGGGAATTCCAGCGATCCTGCAATTCCTGGAGCTTCAGGTCGGTTGCCCGCAGCCGGTCGTTATAGCGTACTACGGTTACGTTAGCCGTCATCAATTCACCCAGTTCCTGGGCCATGCGGTAGGGGTTTTCCGGACCGGTCATCTGGTAGATGGCGGCAAAATCTTCTTCCTGACGCTGTTTCTCACGCTCGAAACAGCCACTGTCCAGATCCTCGGCTGTTTTTTGGCGGCCGCTAGCGAACGCTACCGCCGCCGGTCCGGCTACCATGCCGGAATAGATGCAGGACAGGAGAGCATTGGCGCCAAGCCGGTTTGCCCCGTGATACTGGTAATCACACTCACCCACGGCGAAAAGACCGGGGATATTGGTCATCTGGCTGAAGTCGACCCACATTCCACCCATGGAATAGTGAACTCCGGGGAAGACCCGCATCGGTTTTTTGCGAGGGTCCTCGCCGGCGAATTTCTCGTAGATCTCGAGAATCCCGCCCAGCTTACGGTCCAGGAAATCGGCAGGGAGATGGGTAAGATCCAGGTAAACCTGATTTTTGCCGTCGATGCCGAGTTTTTCGTCGACGCAGACATGGAAGATCTCGCGGGTGGCGATGTCGCGGGGCACGAGATTGCCATAGGCGGGATACTTTTGTTCGAGAAAGTACCAGGGCTTGCCGTCCTTATAGGTCCAGATGCGGCCACCCTCACCCCGGGCAGATTCCGACATGAGCCGCAACTTGTCAATGCCCTGGATCGCGGTTGGATGCACCTGGATGAATTCACCGTTTGCGTAGCGGACGCCCTGCGCATAGAGAGATGCTGCAGCAGTACCGGTATTGATGGCCGAATTGGTCGATTTGCCGAAGATGACTCCCGGCCCGCCGGTTGCCATGATCACGGCATCGCCACGGAAGATATGAACGCCCATGGAACGCATATCAAGGGCGGAAATCCCGCGGCAGGCCCCGTCATCGTCAATCACGGCCCCAAGGAATTCCCAGAACTCATGCTTGACAATTTTCCCCTGAACCTCGAAGCGGCGCACCTGCTCATCCAGGGCATAGAGCAACTGCTGACCGGTTGTCGCCCCCGAATACGCGGTTCGCCGGTATTTCGCGCCGCCAAAAGCGCGAAAATCGAGGTTTCCCTCCGCAGTACGGTTGAACATCACCCCCATGCGATCAAGGAGGTTGATGATCGCGGGTGCCGCATGACACATATTGCGCACCGGGGTCTGATTGGCCAGAAAGTCCCCACCATACACGGTATCATCAAAATGCTCGTCCGGGGAATCGCCCTCGCGAGTCGGCTGCACACAGCCGTTGATGCCGCCCTGGGCGCACACGGAGTGGGACCGGCGCACCGGGACAAGGGAAAAGAGGTCCACCTGGCAACCTGCCTCGGCAACTTTTATAGCCGACATCAGTCCCGCAAGACCTCCCCCTACGATAATAATTCTAGTACTCATGCAAAACTCCTCAGCAAAAAATCTTACCCTTCAAAGCAAAGGCCGCTACGAATCAAAATGTGTGCCCCTCGCCGTCGGCAACCATCCAAATGGAATCAAACAAAATACCTGAGTGCGGCAAGTCCGAATACCCCCATCCCTACCGACACCATCCCGCAAAAAACACTCACCGCGCGCTGAGTCTTGTCACCAATGGCAATTCCCCAGGTAATCAGGAAACCGAACAATCCGTTTCCCAGATGGTAGGATGCCGAGACAATGCCAAGGATATAGAACGCCAGAATCAGGGGATTTTGCAGGCTCTGATGCACCTGTTCGAAGGTGACATGCTGCCCTGTCAACAGACCACTGATTCGGGTTGCATACACGTGGTAGACGATGAAAATGAGCGCCACGGCACCACTGATCCGTTGCAGGAGATACATCCAGTTGCGCATGAAGCAGTAGGAACCGGCATTCACCTGACCGGTGCAGACGATGTACATTCCGTACAGGCCATGAAAAAGGATCGGCACCCAGATCAAACCGATTTCAATTAACAGTATGTAGGGCAACCCCATGAAGAATTCAATCTTGGAGTTATACACCTCCGGACCGAACATGGCAAAACTGTTGGTGAAAAAATGCTCAACCAGAAACGCGCCGATGGGAAGCACGCCGGTAAGGGAATGGAGCCTGCGAAGAAAAAAGGAATACATTCTCTGAGTTGCCAAGTGATGAACTCTCCTCTCAATAAATTCTATTAATCAGTGCAGCAAACAAACGAGAAAAACATTTACTGACGGGAAACGAACTGGCGACTCCGACGATAGGCAAAACAAAGTGTCAGTCACTGGATCAGAAATGGAGCGGTACTACATATTGCTTTTCCGGGGTCTATCTGGTAATAAAGGCAGGACAAAACACAAGTGCGAAAAAATACCAATAAACTCGGGTTCTTGTCAATATCCGAATTCACAGGAATTACAAAATCTATGAAATCATTCAATTTTACCCTCTTGTCCAAGGATCGGCAGACAGCTGCCCGCCGCGGAGTACTGGAAACTCCCCACGGCAAGATCGAAACGCCGATTTTCATGCCGGTCGGCACCCACGCCGCCATGAAAGCCATGACTCCGCAACAGGTAAGCGACTGCGCCGCGCAGATCATCCTCTGCAATACCTACCACCTGCACCTCCGCCCGGGAGAGTCGCTGGTGGAAAAAGCCGGCGGACTGCATAAATTCATGGCCTGGGACGGTCCGATCCTCACCGATTCCGGCGGCTTTCAGGTCTTTTCGCTGCCCAATAAACGCATTACCGAAGACGGGGTCTTTTTCAAGCACGAGATCACCGGAGAAGAGATCTTCCTCGACCCGGCCAAGGCAATGGCCATCCAGCAAGCGCTCGGTGCCGACATCATCATGGCCTTTGACGAATGTATCCCCTACCCCTGCGATAAAAGCTATGCGTCCCGCTCCACCAGGAAAACCATCCGCTGGGCCGAGCAGTGCAAAAAAGCGCATACCCGTAAGGACCAGGCGCTCTTCGCCATCGTGCAGGGCAGCGTCTTCGAGGACCTCCGGGCCCTGTGCGTCAAGGAAATGGTCCAGATGGACTTTCCCGGCTATGCCATCGGCGGTGTCAGTGTCGGCGAGGGACTGGAACTGCTGAAAAAGGTCGTAGACTTCACCGCTCCCCATCTGCCGGAAAACAAACCGCGCTATCTGATGGGTGTCGGTCTTCCGGAAGACATCCTCGAAAGCGTCGAGCGGGGCATGGACATGTTCGACTGTGTCATCCCGACCCGCTACGCCCGGAGCGCCACGCTTTTCACCAACCGCGGCAGAATACGTCTTACCAGCCGCAAGTACCGGCGCGATTTCTATCCGGTCGAGCCGAACTGCAGCTGCTACACCTGCAGCAATTTCAGCCGTGCCTACCTGCATCACCTTTTCGTTTCCAATGAAGTGCTGTCAGCGATCCTGGCAAGCATTCATAACGTCCACTTCTACCTGAACATGATGGCGGAAACCCGCACGGCAATAGAGGAAGGACGCTTTGCCAGCTACAAGAATGATTTTCTTGCCCAGTATCGTGAAGGGGACAAGAAATAAAGTTAAATCCTTAATTGCAGATCCCGAGACCTGCCAGGTTTTCAAAACCTGGCAGGTCTTTTCACGTAAACCCACCTTGAGGAATCCTCGGACAGACCGTCCTTGAAGTTAAGTTCGACGCAACCAAGCAATATGGACGCAACAAACAACTCCCCAATACGATACGTCGTCAACGTCTCCAATTTTGTTCTTAGCGTATTCTGGTATAATTACAAGAAAATGGAGGTGATTCTCTTATGAAGATTTTGATAGTGTATTATTCGATGTACGGCCACGTCCTGCAGCTCGCGCAAGCCGCAGCGGAAGGCGTTAATTCCGTTGACGGAGTTGAGACAGTGCTTCGCCGGGTGGAAGAGTTCGTAATGGTGAACAGGGTCATTGACGGGAATGAATTTGCTTCGCAGATCCGGGAAAAACAACGGGACATACCATTCTGCTCGCTTGATGATCTTCGTGAAGCGGACGGGATCCTTTTCGGCTCACCGACTCGCTATGGCAATATGGCGGCGCAGATGAAACAAGTGATCGATTCAACCGCCGGTCTCTGGCTCAAGGGGGAATTGGAAGGTAAACCGGCCGGGGTGTTCACCTCGACGGCATCGACCCACGGAGGCCAGGAGACGACTTTGCTCACCATGATGGCACCGCTGCTTCACCTCGGCATGATCATCGTCGGAGTCCCCTATTCGGTACCGGGAATGCTGCACACCGAGGGGCGCGGTGGAACTCCCTATGGTGCGTCTACTGTAGCGGGAGCGCGGGGTGAATTGATCCCCACCGGCGAGGATCTGGAGATTGCCCGGGCGCAGGGCCGGAGAGTTGCGGAGATAGCAAAAAAACTGCGGGGATAAATACTGTCGAAAAACCGGCGAAAAATAGCCACCTGATTTAAATAACAGACTGATTGATTCAAACCGAAACCACCCGGTCTCCGCCATTTTTTTGCCTGCCGGTAACACCAGGGATTTTCTTCGGGACCGGCTGCCACTCCGCCTACCATCGCATCATGTAAATCCTGAGCAGTCTTCGCCTGTTCTTCGCACTTCACTTCCAAGCAAAACATTTCCGCTACTTTTTTCGCTTATCAAGAACATAGCAGCTCTTGCCGGACTTCTTGGCGACAGCTTTCAATTCGGCGGCCATCTCGGAAACCTTGCCACAATGATGAATCTTGGCCTGGTCTGTTGGGACGACAGAAATAGCGATAGAAAGCAGAGGAAAGCTTTCCTTTTGCCCTTTGCGATTTAGTGCGACGTAATACCCGTTCTCGCGGTCTTCTTCATCGAAAAGGTCGAGAGCGATGGTGGTAAAGTTGTCGATAATGATCGAACAAACGGTTTCGGCCCTTTCCAGCGGAACAATGAAAACAAAATCATCCCCGCCGATGTGCCCAGCGAAACCACCGCCCGTCTCCTTGACGGCATTGGACATGATTCTGCCGAGCATGCGCAGCACTTCGTCGCCGCGGGTAAAGCCGTAGACATCGTTATAGGGCTTGAAGTTATTGATATCGATATAGCAGACTGCCATCGGCTTGCCGATTGCGTCGGCAATGGCATTCTGTACCGAGGTATTTCCTGGCAATCTCGTCAGCGGGTTATTGTCGAAAACTCTCTGAATCCGGCGCAGGGAAAGTTCGATGCGGACAAAAAGTTCCGAAAACTTGATCGGCAGGACAACGAAGTCATCCAGTTGAAAATCATCCCAGGGAAACTGTTCGGATTCAGCTGCGGCAATAAGCCCTATAACCGGGATCGCACAGAAATAGCTATCACTTTTCAGGCTCTGAAGAAGACCCTTCAGATCCTTGTTTGGCGAAGTAAGATCGATAATGATGAGGTCGGGAGGATCGGCGTAAATAAGACCGAGCAACGGGGAAAGCTTATGGTGGGTCAAAACCTGATAGGCACGACTCTGGAGACGAATTTCAAGGGTTGCGGCAAAAGACGCATCAGGGGAATAAAGAGTAATCCTACGTTTTTGTTTCATCAGTCGACTGTATCTCCAGGCTGAAGTTTTTGGAATCAACCAGTTTTTCTTCCAACTCCTCGACAATCTCCGCAAGAAGTGCTTCCGTCATGCCGAGTTTGTTCCAGGCGGCCGGCTGAATGGCCGGAACAAACTGGTCACCGCTGAATCCAAAGCCGCTGGCTTTAATCAGCACGTCGGCAAAATGCACGACGGCAGTCTTGACCTGATGACAGGAGGCTGCCGCAACATTATGGTGACAGGTGATCGGCACCACCAGCTTTTCCGGCAGAAACCAGTTTTTACCAAGCCACCCGCCCACTTCGGCATGATCAGTGCCAATTGTCTCGCCTTCCAATACGTAGAGAGGCCGTCCGCTTTGTGAGGCTTTCGCGAACAGTACATCGTATTCATCCTGGAGCTTGAGCCGAATGATAACCTTGCCGATATCATGGAGCAAAGCCGCTGTGGCAATTTCTTCACAATCAGGGAGATTCAGGTGCTTCGCTATGATATTGGCCGCAACGCCGGCACCAAGAGAGTGTTCCCAAAGCCCTAGGGCACTGTTTTCCATTATCTCGAAAATGGAAGAACTGAGCACGAGACTTTTCACCACGTCAACGCCAAGCAGTATCATTGCATTGGAAATGGTCGCAACCCGATAAAAGCCGTAAGAAGGAGAGTTGGCCAGCCGCAGTATTCTGGCCGAGAGAATCTGGTCGGAGGAAACGAGCCGGGCCATTTCCTGCAAGGAGGACTTTTCATTGTCCGCAAGAGCATTGAGCTTCGTCACGATGCCGGGAAGAGTCGGCAGAGTCCGGGTGTCCATGATGAAGTTTCTGATTTCAGTCCTCAGTTCTTCCAATCTACTCTCCCATAGAACTGATAAGATACTTCCGGTAGACATTCTTCAAGCATGAGCTGTGAGGATCCTGTTCAACATGGCTGAACCGATGATCCAATTCATGGAGTAATTCTTCAAGGGTCTTATCCCCGTCCATCCAGACCGGATGTCCCTGCACGGTCAGAGACTGGATCCCCATATTCCGCAATCGTTCGAGAAGTGAGTCCGTAAGCTCCATGCCCTTTCCACAGATTGCCGGACCGGAAGGGTTTTCCGGGCGGACTAACTCCTTGGCAAGCAGCATGCCAGGTCTGGCAAGTGAAATGGGAATACGCTGCATGATCAACCTCAAGGTGAAATAGGCCATTTTCTAAACGATGTTTTGTACTATGTTACCTGCCGCAAATCAACTTAAATTCGCCACATCTTTGCTATAGCGCGACACTATGAACAATTAGACAGAGGATACTATACGGTAAAATTAACTGGTTAAATAATAGGTCAGGATTTCTCGCAACTAAAGTGCGTTTGCAGGGAACAAGTCATTAAGGAAGCGGACCGGCAAGTCGGTTTGGAATGGAACGAGGCAAGCTAATGGAACAGATGAGAAATAAAAACCCGGTGCACAGAGGTTATGCACCGGGTTCCTGTCTGCAAATTTTCAGATCCAACAATCACCGCCTTCGTAGACGAAGGCATCCGGTTTTGTTTTCGGACTGAGTTTAAATTTTGCCTCTCGGGCGCAAACTTTGAGTTTCTCAACAGCCTCTTCCTTGATATCTCCGATATTTTCACGAATCTGACGACCCGTTTTCGGACTGAGAAGAAGCGTCACACCGGCAGCCAAAGCAGCACCGGCAACAAAAGCAGCAAGAGCGGTTGTTTCCGAATATTTTAGTTTTCCCATTTTCTGTTCCTCGCGAGCAAATAGTAATGGCACCGGCTTTGTACCGGGAATCACATCTGAGCAGGCCGGTGTGAATCCTGGCTTCTGCGATTCTCGATCCTGAACGGATCAGTGAAATCGGAAAGAGCCGTCTGATTCACGTGATAATTCTGCAAAAAAGTGTCTTTTCTTATACTTACCACAGAACGCGAGAGATGAAAACCACTTGTAACGAAATTTACCAAAAAAAACATTTCTTACATCCCCTGATAGTGCTTATTCAGGATTGCATTCAAAATGGCACTGTAGAGACGTGCCGGTGGCACGTCTTAGACGCCCCACCGGGGCGTCTCTACGGAATATGAATGTCAATTGAATGAGAAATGGAATTAATAGGAATGTTCATCCTCCAAGACATCCTGAGAAGTGACTTTCGCCCGAAAAACTCGATAGACCCAGATTTTATAGGCAATAACAATTGGAACAAATATCAGTGCAACTGCGGTCATGATCTTCAGCGTGTACTGACTGGATGATGAATTGTAAATGGTAAGACTTGCAGCCGGATCTAGTGATGAAGGAATCAAATTGGGAAACAGGCCGATGATCCCGGTTGCCACTACCAGAAGAATTGTCAAACAGGACGCCGCAAATGCCGTAAGTAGCTTACCCTTCGCCGTATTGATCCGAATCGCCAGAAGTGAAGCAACCGCAAGAAGCGGAACGGCCAGCAGGAGCGGAACTCTCAGGTAATTGTCGTAGAGCCTGGTCGCCGGATACACGGCAATCAGAAACACGGCGGCAACAACCAGCAGTACCGGCCACAAACGGTTGGCGGTCGCCAGAGCGCGGGCACTCAGGTCACCTTCGGTTTTAACGGTCAGGTACAGAGCGCCATGAACCATGAACAGCAGAACGAAGAGTACTCCGGTGAGCAATCCAAAGGGATTGAGCAGTGAAAAAAAAGTACCGTGGTAACCGGCGGCATCCATCGGCAGTCCCTGGAAGATATTGCCGAAGGCCACCCCGAACAGCAACGCCGGAAGAAAACTGGCGACCACGATGGTTGTGTCCCAGACCCCTTTCAAACTGTCGCTCTCCATTTTGCCGCGTAACTCGAAGCATACCCCTCGCACGATAAGTGAAAAGAGCAGCAACAGCAATGCGGTGTACAGGTAACTGAACATCAGGGCATAGGTGGTGGGAAAGGCCGCGAAGGTCGCACCACCCGCGGTTATCAGCCACACCTCGTTGCCGTCCCAGACCGGTCCAAAGGTATTGATGATAACGCGACGATCAGTATCGTTCTTGCCGAGGAAGCGATGAAGCATTCCGGCGCCGAGCACAAAACCATCCAGCATGAAATAGACTGCCCAGAGGACTCCCCACAGTACGAACCAAGTAATCTGAAAATCCATTTCAAGCCTCCTTATGCGCAGATGGGGTCAGGGAAGAAAGATCTCCGTCAGGGCCCTTCCTGGCATACTTTACCAGCAAATAGATATCGACGAAGCCAAGAAATCCATAAAGCAGGGTAAATCCGATCACAGAACCGGTTACCTGAGCAACACTGATGGAAGTCGAAACGGCATCCGAAGTCCGCAACACTCCGTAGACAATCCAGGGCTGCCTGCCAATCTCGGCGACAAGCCAGCCGAACTGATTGGCAAGATAGGGGATCGGGATGGAATAGAGCAGTATCCGCAACAATAACGTGTTTTTCTCGATAGTTCCCCGCCAGGAGACAAATACCGCCAGAATGGCCAGTAACGTCATATAAAACCCCATACCGACCATGGCCCGGAAGCTGAGAAAAACCGGCAGCACCGGAGGACGATCTTCTTTGGGAAAATCTTTTAATCCTCTCACTACCGCATTGGGATTGTGAAAAGCCAGGTAACTGACCAGCTTCGGGATCGTTCCCGTTTCAACGATATTACATTCATTTTTTGCACTGGGAAAAGTTATCAGATTCAAACCGGCACATGCCTGGGTCTCCCAAATTGATTCCATGGCAGCAAACTTGACCGGCTGCGCTTCGGCGACTACCACCGCACTGTAATCTCCCGACAGAATGACGAGAAAGATGGAAAGCAGCGAAAACACAGCACCCACACGAAATGAGGTTTTAAAGAACTCGGGCTGGTTTTTTCTAAGAAGATGCCAAGCCGAAATACCCAGCACAAAAAAGCCTGCCACCACATACCCTGAAACCGCGGTATGTGCAAATTTAAAGAGGCCGTAGGGATTCGTCAACATGGCCGCAAAATCAACCATCTCAGCGCGGCCGTTTCGAAGAACATAGCCTACCGGGCGCTGCATCCAGCCATTGGCGAGCAGGATCCAGAGCGCCGAAAGATTAGAGGCGAATGCCACGATACAGATGCAAAGGGCATGTACTTTCTTTGAGACCTTGTTCCAGCCGAAAATCCAGACGCCGATAAAAACCGATTCCAGGAAAAAGGCCACGGTCGCTTCAATGGCCAACGGCGCTCCGAAGATATCGCCCACATAGCGAGAGTACTCAGCCCAATTCATACCGAATTGGAACTCCATGGTAATGCCGGTTACGACACCGAGGGCAAAGTTGATGAGAAACAGCTTACCCCAAAACTTCGTCATTGCCAGATAGAGTTCGTTTCCGGTTCTCACATAACGGACCTCCATGAATGCTACCAGGACGGAAAGCCCGAGTGTAAGTGGCACGAAAATGAAATGAAACATACCGGTCAGGGCAAACTGCAGCCTGCTCAACTCCACCACATCCATACAATATCCTCCTTTTCCGATGCTCCGGTTATTTACTGAGTCCCATAATTACTACCGGTTCCACAAAATAAATCGGTGTTCATGGCAACCAGTATAACAATGGCTTACTCACGGGCAAGCTCTTCGATGGTAATTCCGTCCAGAATAGCCACCGTTTGAGTACGGACCCGTTCCCAAACGGGGTGGACCCGGCACGAGCCATCCCGGTCGCAGGCGCCCGCCCCGATCAGGCAGCGATTCGGCATAATTGGGCCGTCAACTGCCTCCACTACCTCGCGCAAGGTAATGAGCTCCGCTGGCCTGGAAAGCATAAATCCGCCACCGGTTCCCCGCGAGGAACTAACGAGCCCCACTTTGACAAAATGCTGGAGAATTTTTGCCAGGAAGGTTTTCGGAACATCGCATGCCGCGGCGATATCTCCAACCAGGGAGACCTTCCCTTGTGGTTGCCGGGCCAGATAGAGTATGCCCCTGATTGCGTATTCACCCTTGCGGGTCAGTTCCATCATAAACGCACCTTTTGGATCTTTTTTGTCCTTTTATAACGTAAGGTTCCAGTCCTGTCAACCGCTATTTGGAGTATTTTTTAGAGAAAATTTCAGCTCCGCCAGACCCGCGCAGGCACATGCGGAGCTGAATTTTCTTCCCGTAGTCGCGGATACCGGCAGTGGCATCCCACTCAGTAGCCCATAAACTCCTTTATTTTCAGAAGGATACCATCAGTATCCAGGCAATACATAGCGCGAAGTTCTGCCTGCTCACCCTGTTCAATGTAGTGGTCGGGGAAACCGAGTCTTCTCACCCTCACCTCTTCAAGGCCCTCCTCTGCGAGGAGCTCCAGAACAGCCGTACCGAAACCTCCCTCAAGGACGTTCTCTTCAACGGTTATGATCACTCCGGTCCGCCGGGCAAGATCAAGAATACAGTCGTGGTCCAGCGGCTTCACAAACCGTGCATTCATGACGGAAAACGATAACCCCTCCGCTGCCAGTCTTTCGGCTGCCAGCAGGGATGGGTTGACCATCGTTCCCAGCGCAAGAATTGCCCCCTGCTCGCCTTCCCGTAGTATTTCGCCACGACCGATCTCCAAGGGGAAAAGCGACTGGTCCAGAGGTACGCCAAGACCAGTGCCGCGAGGGTAGCGCACGCTTATGGGGCCGTCATGCTGAATTGCTGTTGCGAGCATATGCCGCAGTTCGTTTTCATCCTTAGGCGCCATTACTACCATGTTGGGGAAAGTGCGCAGATAGGAGAGATCGAAAAGCCCGTGATGGGTCGGACCGTCGTTACCGACCACTCCGGCCCGGTCAATGGCAAAGGTTACCGGTAGGTTTTGCAGACAGACATCAAATACCTCGTCATAGGCACGCTGGAGGAACGTCGAGTAGATGGCAAAAACCGGCCGGAAACCTTCTGCCGCAAGGCCGGCGGCAAAAGTCACGGCATGCTGCTCCGAAATACCCACGTCAAAAAATCTCGCGGGGAATTCGCGGGCAAAACCGGAAAGTCCTGTCCCTTCAGGCATGGCCGCGGTGATGGCAATGATTTTCTCATCTTCACCGGCAATCTGCTGCAGCGTCTCGCCAAACAGTGCAGTATACGATGAAGTCCCGCCCTTCGAAGAGCGTGCTCTGCCGGTTTCCAGATCGAACGGCCCGATACCGTGAAAGAGCGATGGATTTTCCTCGGCAGGGAGATAGCCCTTGCCCTTCTTGGTCAGCACGTGGATCAGTACGGCATTATCAAAGCGCTTTACGTTCTTCAGGGTACTGATCAAACGCTCAAGATTATGGCCATCAATCGGCCCGATGTACTCGAAACCGAAGGCCTGGAAGAGCATGTTGGGCGTAAAGAGCCCTTTGAGCGACTCTTCGGCCTTGCGTGCCACGTGGAGAACGCTTTGACCGACACCATCCAGACCTTCGAGGAAACCTTGCAGATCTTTTTTGATGCGATGCACGAAATCATTGGTCATGGTACGGCTCATAAAATTCGAGAGCGCCCCGACATTTTCGGCTATGGACATTTCATTATCATTAAGAATAACGATCAAGTCCTTATTCAAATGACCGGCATGATTTAGCCCCTCATAGGCGAGGCCTCCTGTCATTGAACCATCACCGATCACCGCAATGACCTTGTTGTTCTCGTGTTTCAAATCGCGAGCCGCGGCAAAACCGAGGGCTGCGGAGATGGACGTGGACGAATGTCCCGCATCAAAGGCATCATGGGGAGACTCGGCTCGTTTCGGGAAGCCGCTCATACCACCAAGTTTGCGAAGTGTCGGAAAGTTGTCACGTCGTCCGGTGAGCAGTTTATGGGCATAGGCCTGGTGACCCACGTCCCAGAGAATCTTGTCCGTAGGCGTAGAAAACACCCGGTGCAGGGCAATCGTCAACTCCACGACACCAAGACTGGGCGCAAGATGCCCGCCGTTTGCGGCAGAGACCTTGATAATTGTTTCCCGGAGTTCTTCCGCAAGTATTGCAAGGTCCTCTAGGGACAGCGCTTTCAAATCATCCGGGGAATTGACGGAAGAGAGTATCTCTGTCATCAGGATTTCCGTTTCACGATATAGTTGGCAATTTCCCGGAGTGGTTGAGCTTTTTCGTCAAAGCAGGACAAGGCTTCAATGGCTGCATCCACCAGTTCTTCAGCCCGCCGCTTTGATTCCGCAAGTCCCAGGACGGCCGGATAGGTTGCCTTTCCTCTCGCCTGGTCACTGCCGGCATCTTTCCCGATTTGTTCCGTGGTGCCCTCGATATCCAGGATGTCATCGGCAATCTGGAAGGCAAGGCCGATGGCCTCCGCATAACGGGTAATTGCATTGAGCTTCTCGCCCTCGGCACCACCGATCAGGGCGCCGCTCCTCACGGATGCCTTGATCAAGGCGCCGGTCTTGTGGGTGTGAATATAGAGAACGGTTGCCAGATCAATCTCCGGTTTCCCTTCACTTTCCATGTCCACCACCTGTCCGCCGATCATCCCCCGGGAACCTGCGCAGACCGCAATCTCATGGAGAACCTGGCACTGAATTCCAGGATCAAGATCCCCGGAACAACAGGGATGACTCAACAGGATAAAAGCTTCGGTGAGAAGCGCATCACCGGCGAGTATCGCCGTTGCCTCACCAAAAACTTTATGATTCGTCGGATTTCCGCGGCGAAAATCGTCATCATCCATCGCCGGCAGATCATCATGGATCAACGAATAGGTGTGAATCATCTCCATGGCACAGGCAGCAGCCATCGCCTTCTTCAGATCACCACCAACCGCCTCGCAGGCAGCAAGAACCAGGATCGGGCGAACCCGTTTGCCACCGGCGAACATCGAATAGCGCATGGCGGAATGAATTGACGATGGCAACTCATCCTTTTGCGGAAGATATTTTTCTAGTGATTCGTCAACCATTTTCTGCATTTTCTTCAAGTAACTCTTTAAGTCCATGTCATGTCTCGATTCGAGTTGATTTTTACTGTTCGTCATCCAGGGAAAATTCCCTTTTCACAAAAGCGCCGTCTTTCTGTTTGAGGAGGAGTTCCACCTTCCGTTCTGCTTCATCAAGTTTCTTGACACAGAAATTGGCGGAACGGACCCCCTCTTCGAAAACCTTCAGCGATTCCTCAAGCGTGAGGTCACCACTTTCCAGTTTACGCACCGCATCTTCAAGTTTTTTCAGGACAGTTTCAAATTTTTCCGCCGCCATACCGGTAATTCCCTCCTGAAAGCGATTTGTGCATTATACGGAATCCTTCCGGCCAGTCAAGAAAGACGGTGGAGGATTGAGAATTTTGGATTTTGGTTTTGGCAGGGGCTCAGGACTCACCCTGTACGGTCTCAACGATACAGTTTGCCGATCCGTGTCGAAACGCCACGGTAACGGAATCGCCCTTTTCAAGCTGGTCACTGCTGCGAACGATCAGGCCGTCAGCACGGGAACGGGTTATGGAGTAACCCCGCTCAAGGGTCGCCAACGGCGAAAGGACGGAAAGACGTGCGGCATTCACGGCATTTTTTTCCCGGACATTCTCTATCTTGTGACGCATGGCGCCGGCCATCCGGTCCGAGGCAATCAGCAATCGCTCCCGGAAGCGTTCGACCTCCAGTGCCGGGCTGCGGATCTGCAGTCGATGTGACAGCCAGACGAAGCGCTCCTGGGACAGGGAAACCTTGCCCCTCAGGGCGCGAGCAGCCCGATCCGACAATTCGTCAATACGCTGCATCAGGTGGCCGATCCAGAGAGCCGGATCCTTGAGGGCAGCCAGCAACCCTTCCGTCCGGTCACGGGCTCCCTCCAGAGAATGCTCCATGGCCAGCGAAAGACGATGGGAAAGGTTGCTCAACTGCGCATCCAGTTCCTGGCGGCTTTTGACGACCAATTCGGCGGCGGCCGAGGGTGTCGGAGCGCGCAAATCCGCGACAAAATCAGCAATGGTATAGTCCACTTCGTGCCCGATCGCCGAGATAACCGGGATCCGCGAAGCAAAAATCGCCCTGGCGACCTGTTCCTCGTTAAAGGCCCAGAGGTCTTCCATGGACCCGCCGCCACGGCCGACGATCAGCACGTCAACTTCACGATAGCGGTTGAAATCACGGATCGCGGCTGAGATCTCCGCCGCGGCGCCTTCTCCCTGTACGGTAACCGGACAAATCAAAACCTCAACGCCGGCATGGCGGCGTCGCAAGACCGTCAGGATATCATGAATGGCGGCGCCGCTGGCGGACGTGACCACGCCGATTCTGCGCGGCAAACCGGGCAGAGGTTTCTTGCGGGACTCGTCAAACAGCCCTTCCCGGGCAAGCTTTTCCTTCAGTTGCACAAAAGCCAGCTGGAGCGCACCGATCCCCTTCGGTTCCAGGTATTCGGCGATGAATTGATACTCGCCACGCTGATCATAGACGGACACCCTGCCGCGCAGCACCAGCGCCATGCCGTTCTGGACCTTGAACTTGAGAATCCGTGAAGAAGCGCGGAACAGAACACAGCGGATCTGGGCGCCGGCATCTTTCAAGGTAAAATAGAGGTGTCCCGAAGCCGGTACGGCCAGATTGGAAACTTCGCCCTCCACCCAGACATGTTCGAAATTCTCCTCGATCACTTCCCGGATCAGAGAAGTCAGCTTACTGACGGAGAGAATTCTCTTTTCGGTAAACATTCCCTACCCTCCTCCCGCACTGCTCGAGACACTCCGCAAATCTCAGATGATCCGTGCGACCTGCTCACTGGCGTCAACCCGGCAACCATTCGTTATCACAAGACAAATCATGTATCAGCGAAAACAATTAAAGTATCGGTTGACCGCCCTCGATTCTTTATAGTACCATCTCAGCCTATGGAAAAGTACCCCTATGTCATAACCATCTCATCGGAAAAAGGCGGTGTCGGCAAGACCACGCTTGCCACGAATCTCGCCATATACCTGAAAGCACTTTCCGAAGATTTGCCCGTCTCGGTCGTCTCCCTTGACAACCACTTTACCGTCGACAAAATGTTCGCCATCAAAGGGCAGAAAACTAGCGGGGATGTTACCGACCTCCTTCTGGAAACACCGGGGGCAAGCCTGCTTCATACCGGCCAGTATGGTGTTGATTATATTCCTTCATCCATGGCCCTGGACGATTTGCGGGATTCCATCAAAGGCACGATGGTCCTGTCCCGGCTCCTGGCAACTTCGGAGATCCCGGGTATCCTGATAATCGACACACGTCCCGAACTGAATATTTTCACCCAGAACGCTCTCTACGCGGCCGACCGGGTCATCATCCCGGTAAAGGATACGCCGAGCCTGGAAAATTGCCGTAATATCTTTGCTCTTTTCGAAAGAAAAGGCCTCGACAAAAAGAGCCTGAGTATCATTCCCTGTCTGATCGACGCCCGTATCAAATACCAGGGTCCATTCAAAGATCATAAATCGCTGCTGAGGGCCTTTGCCATCAATCGCGGTTATCGCTGCTGTGAGGGTTTCATCTCCAAAAGTCCCAAGGTGGAAAGCCTGAACACCAACCCGGAAGGCAAGATTTATCCGATCCTTACCCACGCCCGCGGAACCGATGTGTACAGCCAGTACACCCAACTCGGCCGTGAAATTCTTTCGGAATACAGTTCAGTGCAACAGCCGCGCTCGTATCATTTCGCTCAATGGATGCTCTCCGAAGAAAAACGGAAAAACGACGAGTTCCAATTCCGGCTCTCGCGCCTGAAAGACTCCTGTCTGCTCTGTGGAAACAATCTGACAGCGGAAAACGCCCGGAACAGAACTTTCTACTTTGAAACGTCGGACGGAGGCGCCTGCGGCTATCTTGAAGATCGTTGCGGCTCGGAACTGCTGCTTTCCTGTCTCTATGATGCGCAACCAAATATGGCGGAAAATGACCCTCTGTTGCTGATGTTCCAGGAAACAGCCAGGGAATCGATCTACGCGATGAGGCCTTTCAGTAACGGCGAAGGTCCCTGCGTTGAGGTGCGGCGTTTTACCATTGATGGCTCGCCGGTCCAGAAAAAGATCCAGCCGCTCCGTGAATTTGCGGACGCGGATTCCCCGCATAAGAAAAATGCCTTGTACTCATTTGTTTTCGAAGCACTGGGAGAGTCCCCAGGGAAGTTGCGTGACGCGTTCCTGCTGATTTACCCGACCAATCCGCGCAGACCGGAAACAATCCTGGCGGAAGAAAACTACCGGCGTATTGCCAAAATGATTCATCACCTCGGGCAAGGAAGCGGAAGCAGCACTCACTTGACCAACGTTGAAGCGTAAACGAAGCGTATTCCCTGCCTCTTCATGATGGGCAACTGCTGAGTCAAGGCCTGGATCGTGCCGCGGTGCGGATGACAAATCCCGACAGCGCTGCCCTTCTTCACCGCCATTTTCGTCAGACTTGCCAGTTGGACCTTGATTGCGGACACCTCCTGACTATTATCGAGGAATGGTGCGTTTCTCGCTGTGGCCCGCAATCCCAACTCCCGTGACATGGCCAGACCGACCGACTTCGGCGTGGTCATACTGTCAATGAAAAACATCCTGTTTTCCTTCAGCACCTTTAGAACAACTCCCATCTTCCCGCGATCCTCGGTAAAGCGTGAACCCATATGATTATTTGCACCAACCGCATAGGGTATCACATTCATAAACCCGCGCACCCGCGCCTCAATCTCCTTGTCTCCGTACGACAACAATAATCCGTTGCTTTCCAAACGTTTCCGCGGGTAATCCTGGGGTTCCATCGGGAGATGGAGCATCACCTCATAGCCGTTGTTGTGGGCGGCTGTTGCCACCTGACGGGACTGGGGGAGACCCGGAATAACGGAAAAAGTCAGGGGAACACCGATATTCATCAAGTCGCGCACTTCCGACATGCTGGAACCCATGTCATCAATGATGATAGCCACCACAGCCGGTCCGCTGATCTTTGCCGGAGGAGGTACCACGGGAGTCGTAATCACGGGAGAGGAATACTGTTTTTGTCCAGGCTTCTTACTGACCGGCTTCTCGGGAATGACCGGTTTTTCCGCTTCCGGCAGAGGTTGCTGCTTTGCCGGTGGCAACGACGGTTTATCAGGCACGGTAACCGGGGGCTTGACAGGAGCAATTTTCTCCGGAACCTTCTTTTTGCGGTGGTCCAGCAGATACAGAACGCTGCCGATCAGTATCAGGGTCAGTAAAAGGTAGAGAAAAGGACGTTTTGAACTTTGTTTTTTTCTGCTGTTTCGGGGAGCCGGCTTTGATTTTGCCACGTCTGGATTTCCTTCTTCACGTTGTTTCACCTGAATCTGCTTGTCAGGCATATCGGCAGGGCTGAAGCAGAACGCATTCTATCACAGCGCGTACGGTGAGGAAAGCTGTTTGGCGGTAACACGCCAAGATGATCGACAGAAAAAAACCGCCGCACCGTTAATATTCGGCGGCGGCGGTTTTACACTCTCAAGGAGCATCTGAACCCGAAACAGAGTGCCTCGGACTCACGGCTCATCAAGGCTTCTCAGGAAACCTGAAAAAATGCCTTGCTCCCGGCCCCACATACCACACATTTTTCAGGAGCTGCTTTTTCCACGGTATGCCCGCAGATCGAGCAGACGAAATAGTCAAACACTTCCCCGCCTTGTCCGAGGGATTGTAAAGCATTTGTGTAGAGACCGGCATGAACCTTCTCCACTTCATTGGCAAACTTGAAGCTGCGAAGTGCCTGGGTATTGCCTTCCTGCTCGGCATCCGTAATCATCTGGGGATACATGCTTTTGAATTCATGTGTCTCACCCGCAATGGCCTCCTGAAGATTCGCCTTAGTATCGTTGATTCCACCCATCACCTTCAGGTGACTGTGCGCATGAACCGTTTCAGCTTCCGCAGCGGCCCTGAAAAGTTTCGCCACCTGAGGAAAACCTTCCGCATCAGCCTGCTTGGCAAAAGCAAGATATTTTCTGTTTGCCTGGGACTCTCCGGCGAACGCCTCCTGCAGATGAGCCATTGATTTCGAGTTTTCAGCCATGTCATACCTCCTTATGAGTTAAATATCGAGGCCTTTTAGAGCCTCGTCAAATCCTTGTGTTGCTCATCATGGGGATTTATGTGGATCATGACATCCCCGACATTACCATAATTTTTGAAGATGCTTTTTTTGACGTGCGTAGATATCTCGTGGGACCTTTTCACCGTCATCTCAGGATCCATGTCCAGCTTCAGATCGACTATGACATACTGCCCGGAACGCCGGGCTCTGATTTCATGGACATGCTCCACCCCTTCCACCGCTTCGGCAAGCAGACGAATTCCGGTTATCAGCGACTCGGACGGCCTGCCGTCCATCAAATCATGGGCCGCGGAGCGAAAAGTCTGGTAGCCGATGTGAAAAATAAACAGGGAGGTCAGTCCCGCAGCAAGGGGATCCATGATTCCGATACCGAAAAAAGCCCCGCAGACCCCGACCAAGGTGGCAATGGAGGTGACGGCATCCTTACGATGGTCTTTGGCAATTGCCAGGAGCGACGGGCTTTCCAATCGCGATCCGACACGCATGGAAAAACGGTAGAGAATCTCCTTCACCCCAATGGTCACGACGGCAGCCAAAACCGCGATCAGCTCCGGAGCCGGGTAGGTCCCGCGCAGAACCGTAAAACCGGAGCGAACAAGGATTCCCGCCCCGGTCAGCAGTATCAGCAGGGAAACGATGATTGCGGCAATGCTTTCAGCTCGGCCGTGGCCATAGGGATGTGTGCCGTCCAGGGGTCTCTTGCCGATGCGAAGCGCGATCAAAACAGTAGCAATGGCGATAAAATCACAGGCACTTTCGACACCATCGGCAAAAACCGCTTCCGAATTCCCGAAATAACCGCAGGCCAGCTTCATGATCATCAAGACAGCGTTGAACCAGAAACCTATCCTGATGACTCTTTCGGCATCGGCAAATCTCTCCTCTCTGTTCATCAGGATCCTCCGACAAGCCAATCAGCGTACTATTCTACCAGGAAATATTTTTTGCGCCTCTGAAAAAAATGGATATATTGCTATAACAATACCGTCATTTCGTGGCTACCTTAAGATCTTTGAGGCGCAGCTGCACTGATGTCCGGCCATTCCAGCTGTTGAGATCAAGAGAAAAGACGATGTCCACGAAATCAGATGCAGGAATTCTGTCAGCCATGTCAAAGCCGATGGCATCGAAACAATACCCGCCACGGCGGAATCGAGTTTTCAGATGACAATCTTTCAAAATCCTCGATTCCAGCGCCTGGACCCCGCGCATGACGAAAAGAGGACGAGGATTACCCATGCCGAATGGCTCCAGGGTGGAAATGAGTTTTGCCGCTTCCAGGGTCACCTCCTCCGGCAAGATTTCGGCGTCAATGCGCAGTTCGGGGAGCAGATCCTCCTCAGTAAGCAACCCGGCGGCATGCCGGTCAAATGACTCGGCAAAGTCTGTGAACGTCTCCGCGTTGAGAGACAAACCCGCGGCATACTTGTGTCCGCCGAAGCCGAGCAACTGGTCCGAACAGGCCTGGAGAGCATCATAAAGATGAAAACCCGGGATACTTCTGCCGGAACCTTTGCCGACACCGCCCTGAAGTGCAACCAGAATCGTCGGCCGATGGAAAAGATCAACCAGCCGAGAGGCGACAATTCCGATTACACCCGCATGCCAAGACTCTGAAGCCATGACAATACTTGTGCGACCCAGATAGGACGGATCGCTGGCAAGCCGCTGCAGTGCATCCTCAAGTATGACCTTTTCCAGGTGTTGTCGATCCTCGTTGCTGGTATTCAACTCCGCGGAAACCTCCGCCGCCCTTCGCGCATCATTGGTCAAGAGCAGTTCGACGCCGAGCGCGGCATCGTCCAGCCGGCCGGCGGCATTGATGCGGGGAGCCAACCGGAAGCCGACCATGCCACAGTCAACCTCACCCGACACGCCGGCAACGGCCTTCAGGGCAGACACTCCGGCCCGGCTGGAAAGGGACAGTTCCTTCAGACCATGGCGTACCAGAATGCGGTTTTCATCCACCAGGGGCACAATGTCGGCGATGGTCCCCAGTGCCACCAGATCGAGGAACTCTCGCAGATTCGGTTCCTTGCGTGAGGAGAAATAGCCGGCCTCCCGCAGCTGTTTCCGCAAGGCAAGCAACAGGTTGAATACGACCCCGACGCCGGCAAGCGACTTGAAGGGAAATGCGCAGTCACTGCGCAGGGGATTGATTACGGCGTAGGCTCGGGGAATTTCCGGCGGCGGGGTGTGGTGATCGGTGATGATCAGGTCGATCCCAAGAGCGGCAGACAAATTCGCCTCCTCATGGGCGGTAATGCCGCAATCAGCAGTGATGATAATCCGTGCGCCCCGTGCGGCAACTTCCCTGATTCCCCCTGCATTCAGCCCATAGCCCTCTTCCATCCGCTTCGGGATATAGTAAAAACAATTCCCGTCCAGGGCGGAAAGAAAAGCGACCAGAGAGGCCACGGAGGTAACACCATCCACATCGTAATCCCCGTAGACACAGATTTTCTCTCCGGCCAGCAATGCCCGGCAAAGACGCTCCACCGCCTTGTCCATGTCTTTGAGTAGAAAGGGATCACGCATTTCCGCAAGGGAAGAAGACAGAAATCGACGTGCGTCTGACGCTGTATCAACACCTCTGTTCAGCAGAATCCGGCACAGCAGCTGCGGCAGGGAAGATTCCCTGGCAAGACGCAGCACCTGGTTTTCATCTATTTTCGCTATGTTCCAACGCCTGTCCCGAACCGGTTGCATGATTTCTCCCAAAAAAAAGCCCCCGTTAACCGGGGGCAGTGACTGGTTGCCGGCAAAATAAGATCATGCCTTGGCACGCAACGCCCTGTTTTCCCAGAGCAAAACAAGGGGGCTCGCCACGAAAACGGATGAATAGGTTCCCACCACAATTCCCACCACCAGGGCAAAGGAAAAATCATGGATTACCGTACCCCCCAGGAGATAAAGGGACAGTGTGGCAAACAGCGTGGTAAGTCCCGTGATAAAAGTTCGCGAAAGAGTTTCATTGATGCTGGAATTGAAGAGTGACGCCAGGGAATCCTTGGTATTCTTGTGTAAATTCTCCCTGATCCGGTCAAAAACCACCACCGTATCGGTCAGTGAATAGCCGGCTATGGTCAGGATCGCGGTTACCAACAGGAGATTGATCTCTTTATCGAGCAGGTAAAAGATCGCCAGGATCGCCAAAACATCGTGAAACGTTGCCAGCGCCGCGGCAATCCCGAATTTCAAATCGAATCGCCAGGCAATATAGATTATGATCCCGATCATCGCGACCACAATGGCAATCAGAGTGTCCTTACGCAGTTTCTCCCCGATGGAAGGCCCGATTTCCGTCGAACTCTCCACAATAAAAGGGTTGGTGGAGAATTCTTTCTTGAATACGTTTTCCACCGCAGCAGCTACATTTCCCGTCGCCAAGGTCGTCTTGCCGACCCTGATCAATAACTTGTTCCCATCCGTGATTTCCTGAAGACTGACGTCCAGGCCGTTCTTGGTCAGGGCCTTGCGAGCCTCCTGCAAAGAAACGGGTTTTTCGAACATCAACTGGAGGGCGGTTCCCCCGGTGAAATCGATCCCGAGATTTGCAGAACCACGGGCTATCTGGACAATGGCGACTATGCCGATTATGGCAATTATTGTTGAAATGGTGAAGGTGATCTTCTTTTTACCAATAAAATCGAAATGTGTTTTTTTAATGATCTGCATGAATTCCCCCGTAACCAGCCTATATGCTTATTTTAGTCACCCGGCGACGGCCGAGGAAATATTCAAACACCACTTTCGTGCCGACAAGGGCTGTAAACAGGTTGATGATAACCCCGAGACTCAGGGAAACCGCGAACCCCTTTACCGGTCCGGTCCCGAACTGGAAGAGCACCGCGGCGGTAATGAGCGTGGTCACGTGGGAGTCCATGATCGACAGAAATGCCTTGTCATAGCCGGCCTCGAGAGCTGCCAGCGGTGTCTTGCCGAGGCGAAGTTCTTCACGTATTCGCTCAAAAATTAGCACGTTTGCATCAACCGACATCCCGATCAGCAGCACGATCGCGGCAATGCCCGGCAGGGTAAGGGTCGCGCCGAAGACCGCCAACGCGCCCATCAGGAATACGATATTGAGCACCATGCCGAAGTTGGCAACCAGTCCGGACAGTTTATAGTAGATCGCCATGAAACAGACCACCAGCAAGACACCGACCAAGCCGGCCATCAACCCTTTGCGGATTGAATCCTGGCCGAGTGATGGCCCCACGGTAACGTTCTGGAGAATCTTGACCGGAGCGGGCAAAGCACCGGCCCGCAGGACGATGGCCAGGTCACTGGCCTCTTTTTCGGTAAAGGACCCGCTGATCTGGGCATCGCCGCCGGAGATGCGCTCACGGATCACCGGCGCCGAGTAAATGTTATTATCAAGGACAATGGCAAAACGCTTGCCCACATTGGCCGCGGTTACCTGATCGAAAAGCTTCGCGCCGACCGAATTGAAACTGATCGCAACGTAGGGTTGATTAAATTGCGTATCGATCCGGACCTGGGCATCGGTCAGAAGGTCACCGGTAATCAGGGTTTTCTTTTTCAGGACATAGGGGATTTCCGTCACCGCTCCGGTGTCGGGATCAATCCGTTTTTCCATCAGAATCTCATCGTCCTCTGACAGAGTGCCCTGGGTTGCCGTTGCCGGATTCACTTCTTCATTAACCAGCTTGAATTCCAGGCGCGCCGTCTTGCCGATCAGTTCGATGGCCCGCTTCGGGTCCTTCACACCGGGAAGCTGAATCACGATGTTTTTGATCCCTTCCCGTTGAATTACCGGCTCAGTAACACCGAACTGATCAATCCTGTTGCGAATCGTTTCAAGGGCCTGCTGAACGGACTTGTCTTTTACCGACTCAATCTCGGAGTCCGACATTTTCATCTGGAGATTGAGAAAGCCTCCTTCGTCAATAGGAGCAAGCAACTCAAGACGCGGATATTTTTCCTTGAGAAGGCTTTGCACGGAAGCAAGCGTCCCCTTGTCGTAGAGAACAATGGCAATCCGGTCACTGCCAAGACGGGAAACCTTTTTAAAACGCAAATTCTTTTCGTTCAAGGTGTCTTCCGCGTCAGTGGCAATGATGTCAAGTTGCCCCTCGACAGCCTTTTGCGTTTCCACTTCCATGACAAGATGAATTCCGCCCTGCAGGTCAAGTCCCAGATTTATCTTATCCTTGGGTAAAAAAGGTCCAGACCACCAGGAAGGCAGAGTGGCAAACAGGGTTGGAGCCAGATACAAAAGCGAACAAAAAAGAAAAAATACAATGAGACTGATGCGCCAGGTGAGTCCCTTGGACATGGCAGCGCTCCTTTCAAGAAAATGTCTCGAGATTATAGGGTATCCAGCCGGAACTACCGGAAGAATACTACACTAGGCCGGCAAATAAACCCGCAGTGGAACAAAACTATTTAACTACCGTAGCAATATAGCCCTTATTGATGCGGATATTTACCCCGGTAGCAATTTCCATTACCACGACACCATCATCAATCGCCGTCACCTTGCCGTGAATTCCGCCGGCGGTAACGACTTGATCGCCTTTTTTCAGTGTCTCAAGCAGAGCTTTGTGCTCTTTCGCCTTTTTCTGCTGGGGGCGGATGAGAAGAAAATAAAAGATCGCAAACATGAAGATGAGAGGGATAAAACTCATGAAACTGGAACCGGTAGTCCCGGCAGGTGAAGAGCCAACTGCGTAAGCCAAAGTCAACATACAATCCTCCTGAAAAAATTGATCGTGCCCAGGGGCACAGATTTAAGAACCACGCAAAGTGAGACAGTATATCAGTTACTGGTCATTTTGTTGACGTTTATTATAAAACTCCCGGCGAAATGCGGCAAAGGCGCCCTGTGCAATTGCCTCTCGTGCCGATTCCATCAAATTCAGATAATAGTGGAGGTTATGATAGGTGTTGAAGCGCGACGAAAGAATCTCCCCGGAGCGGTAGAGATGGCGAAGGTATGCCCGGGAATAATTCCGGCAGACATAACAGTCACATGCGGGATCAATCGGCAGACGGTCTTCAGCATAGCGGGAGTTCTTGATATTCAAACTCCCGGTTGAGGTAAAGAGCATCCCGTTGCGGGCATTTCTCGTTGGCATGACGCAATCGAACATATCGTAGCCTCGGTAAATACCCTCAATCAAATCTTCGGGCGTGCCGATTCCCATGACGTAGCGAGGGTGATCTTCGGGCAGAAGCGGCTCGCAGCACTCCATGACAGAGTACATCACCTCTTTTTCCTCGCCCACGGAAAGACCCCCCAGGGCATAGCCGTCGAAACCGATTTCGCGGAGTTCCCGGAGACTCTGTTCGCGCAGGTCGTGAAACCTGCCGCCCTGGACGATGCCGAACAGTGCCTGGTCGTCGCGTTTCTTGGCCTCCTTGCAGCGCCGGGCCCAGCGAGTTGTCATCTCCATCGATTTCTTCACATAAGCATAATCGGAGGTGCTGGGAGGACACTCGTCAAAACACATGATAATGTCCGCCCCGAGTGCCTCCTGAATCCCGATGGAGACCTCCGGAGAGATACAATGATAAGACCCGTCCAGATGCGACTGGAAAGTAACGCCCTCTTCCTTGATCTTGCAAAGCTCTCCCAGGCTGAAAACCTGGAAGCCACCGCTGTCGGTCAGAATTGGTCCCGGCCAGCGCATGAATTCGTGCAATCCGCCCATCCTGCCGATCAGCTCATGGCCGGGCCTGATATAGAGGTGGTAGGTATTGGCCAGAATTATCTGGGACTTGACCTCACGCAACTCCTCGGGACTCATGGCCTTGACCGTTGCCTGAGTCCCCACCGGCATGAAAATCGGAGTGGAGATTGTTCCATGGGGCGTCGAAATGGACCCCAGCCGAGCGGCGCTTGACGCATCCTTCGCAAGGAGCTTGAAAGTAAATGACTGCAAACGATACCTTTTCAGGGTACGTTCCCGTAGCCGTGAAGTACAGGATTACCCGTAAATGTTTGATTTCAATCCGCGATCAACGGATAAACATTGCATCTCCGTAGCTGAAAAAGCGAAACTTCTTCCGGATTGCCTCGGCATAGGCACGGAAAAGAAACTCTTTTCCGGCAAAAGCCGAGACCAGCAGGAGAAGCGTCGAGCATGGCAGATGAAAATTGGTGATCAGCGCATCAATGACCTTGAAGCGGTAGTCGGAATGAATAAAAATATCCGCTTCGCCATCTCCCGTACGCACAGCGCCGGCAGTATCTGCCGCATGCTCCAGCGCCCGGGTGGTCGTTGTTCCAAGGGCGATTACCCTTCCCTGGCCTGCCTTGCGGGCAGCAATTGCCGCGGACGTTTCCGGTGGGATGGTATAGAACTCCCGGTGCATCCGGTGCTCGCTTACCTCTTCGACCCTCACCGGAAGGAAAGTTCCCAGACCGACATGGAGGGTAAGATGGGCGATATCAACGCCCCGTGACTGCACCTCTTGCAGGAGCTGCTCGGTAAAATGCAGTCCGGCGGTCGGTGCGGCAACCGCTCCGCTGTTTCGGGCAAAGACCGTCTGGTAACGGGACGTGTCTTCCACCTCGGCCGCTCGCCGGATATAGGGCGGAAGAGGCATCCGGCCCTGCTCCTCAAGCCACTGATTGAAACCTTCCTGCGGACAAAAGCCGACCAGCCAGGTTTCGTCGTCGCTTCTCTCCAGAACTTGAGCTTTCATTCCGGCGGGTAGTATCAGAAAGGAGCCGGGCCGGGGCTTCTTCGACGACCTGAGAAGACAGGACCAGACTTCAGCATCACCGCCCATCCTTCGGACAAGAAAGACCTCGACACGGCCACCGCTTTCTTTTTCCCCGAAGAGCCGCGCCGGCAGGACTCTGGTATCATTCAGGACCAGGAGGTCCCCGGGGTTGAACTGTTCGGCGATGCGGGAAAAGACGCTCTCATCGATTCTCCCTGTCTCCCGGTCAAGAATCATGAGACGGGAGGCGTCCCTGCGGTCCGCCGGAGCCTGGGCAATCAACTCCTGCGGCAATTCATAATCATAATCACGAAAAAACATATAACCTATTCACTGTAATGACTGACTACCCGTGTTCCGGGATAATAGTACGAGAGTATTTCCCGGTAGCTGAAGCCCTCTTCGGCGCGCTGTTTCGCTCCCCACTGGCAGAGTCCGACCCCATGCCCGTAACCGGTCCCGGCAAAAACAAAGTCGCCTTCTACCAGCTTCACCTCGAAATCCGTGCTCCGGATAACGCTATAACCCATAATTTTCCGGAAGGCTACTGCCGGGATGGCAACATTTCCCTTTGCTGAAACAAATTCAAGTTTCGAAATCCGGCCGCTCGGATAGCGTGACAGCACCTGAATTCTTTCCAGACCAGTTACATTGTAACCGGCGGCTCGAAGCTGAGTCTCGATCTTTTTTGGCGATAGAGCCAGTTCCCAGAGAACTGAAGGCGATTGCATGCAATAGGTGCAATCGACTCCCCGCAGGTAGGGCAAGGTAACTGACCAGACGTTATGAGACGCCTCGGTATGTCCACCACAGTTTGAATGGAAAAAAGCCTGAATAATTTTATCGTTGTAATGGACAACCTCACCACGGGTCTCTAAAACGGCGCGGGCGGCCCTGCTGTCTTCAATGTCAGATCCGCCGTAGACCTGATCGTATACCGTAGATTCCAATTGGTAGAGCAGATTTTTTCTGGACTGCTTCTGAAAGATCGCAAAAGTCCGGGCAACAACCGCCTGGGCCTTTACCGCTTCAATCGGCCACTGGGAAGATATTTCGCAGTTTATGAGGCCAACCAAATAATCTTCCAGGAGCATTTCATCAACCACCAGCAACCCCTTCTCAGAGGGATACACTTCCAGGTGACCGCGATAGCCCTTGCCGTCTATCTGCACAAAACCGGGGGACGAAACCTTGATGGAGCGGAGGAGCATTCCCCCTGCGGAAATGCTGTTCCCCTCTTTTTTGACAACCAGGGGGTATGACAGAGAAAGGTTATTGCCGTAAGAATCGACAGCCACCAACCCTACCCCGTTGATGCGTATGGTCTCTTTTCCCCTCTGAATCGCAACCCGGATCGTCTCGGAGTCACCGTTTGCAGCAGAGAGTACTGAGGGCAAAAAAAGCATCCCGATGACCAGACTCCAGAATATCTTCAACGTGTGCATCGTCGACTTCGCAACCTTTCGATAAAAACAAAAATATTGAATGAAGTCAACGATTTTGTCGGTTGGATTCATTGTCTAGCCGAAACCTTGCCGTACGAATCATCCAGCAAAAAACCGTCAACATTCTCAACCTGTTTGGACCGGTATCATAGGGAGAGGTCCTCACCTTGTCAAGCATTCAGATGCAATGTTCGTATTCAGTCGGCGGCGAGTACCGTTCAGGTCATGGTACGGAACAATACACGATGTCTCGTCATTTCAGGCTGCAACGGCGAAAGTTTTCCGAGACGTTGTCACCCGTTTGCACAGCTCCCGGCAAACCGTTTGCCCGATCTCATTTTTCGTGATATTTTGGTCCACGTTACTTTCATCACCTACCCACATTCAGGAGTTTCCTCGTGACCAAGCTGCTCCAGGTGAACGGACTCTCAACACACTTCAGCCTGCCCCTCGGGACATTGAAAGTGGTAGACGATATTAACCTGACCGTTATTGAAGGGCAAACACTGGCAATTGTCGGAGAATCCGGATGTGGCAAAAGCATGACCGCGTTGTCAATCATGCGGCTTGTTCCCTCACCCGGCAGCATTGTGGCCGGTGAAATACTCTTTGAAGGCCAGGATCTGCGTTACGCCACCGACAGCGAAATGCAGCACGTCCGGGGCAATAGAATATCAATGATCTTTCAGGAACCGATGACCTCGCTGAATCCGGTATTCCGGATCGGCGATCAAATCTCGGAGGGAATTTTACTCCACCGAAAGCTTGCTAGACGCGAGGCTAAAGAAATTTCAATCGAAATGCTCAATAAAGTCGGCATTCCTTCGGCTTCTTCGCGCTACAACGATTATCCCCACCAATTAAGCGGTGGTATGCGCCAGCGTGTCATGATTGCCATGGCACTCTCCTGTGAACCTCGCCTGCTGATTGCCGACGAGCCAACAACTGCGCTTGACGTGACGATTCAGGCCCAGATACTCGAACTGATTGACGAGCTGAAACGGGAATTCGGCATGGGATTGCTGCTTATCACCCACGATCTGGGGATTGTTGCCGAACGAGCCCATCGGACTGCAATCATGTATGCCGGCAAGATTGTTGAATCCGGGCCTACGGACCAGGTACTCCGTAATCCACGGCATCCTTACACTGAAGGTCTGCTGTCCTCACTGCCCCAACAAGCGAAACCAGGACAGCCCCTGTCAACGATTCCCGGCCAAGTACCGAATCTGCTCCTGGAACTTCCGGGATGCGGCTTCTGCGAACGTTGTCCCCGAAAAGAGTGGAAATGCCCAATCGAGGCTCCGCCTTACCGGGAAATAACTTCCGGACACTTTGTCCGCTGCTGGAAACAGCTATGACTCAACCATTACTGGAAGCAAAAAATCTCCGCAAATATTTCTCTGTAAAATCGACACCTTTTGCCAAATCACTCCCTTTGAAAGCGGTTGACGGGATATCTTTTCAACTGAATGAAGGAGAAACACTCGGCCTTGCCGGCGAGTCAGGGAGTGGCAAGTCGACCCTGGGAAAACTGCTGCTGCGGCTTCTTACACCTGACGAAGGCGAAGTTCTTTTCCGGAACAGATGCCTGGAGAGTTTTTCCGCCAAGGAACTCCTTTCTTTCAGAAAAGAAACCCAGATGATTTTTCAGGATCCGTATTCTTCTTTGAACCCGCGCATGCAGGTTGGTGACATTATCGGGGAACCGCTGAAAATACATGAAATCAGCGATTCGGTCGGATACCGGGAACAGGTAGCTGCTCTCATGAAAAAGGTGGGGCTTGCAGAAGAGTATTTTTCCCGCTATCCTCACGAATTTTCCGGGGGGCAAAGACAACGGATAGGCATAGCCCGAGCATTGGCGGTTTCTCCCCGGCTCATTGTCGCGGACGAACCGGTCTCGGCACTCGATGTATCCATCCAGGCGCAAATCATCAACCTGCTCCAGGAACTCAAACACGAATTCAAACTGTCATACCTGATTATCGCCCACGATCTTTCCGTATTGCATCATATGAGCGACCGCATTGCCGTCATGTACCTCGGCTCAATCGTGGAAATTGGTCACACGGAGCAAGTGTTCTCCCGCTATCTGCACCCGTATACCGAAGCCCTGCTTTCAGCAGTGCCACATCTGGAAGTCCAAAAGCGTGTAACAAGAATAATCCTGAAAGGTGACATACCTTCCCCCCTTGCGCCGCCGACCGGGTGTCCCTTTCACCCCCGATGTCCGTATGCCCGTCCGGAAGTCTGCGCGGTGCTTCCGCCCCCCCTTGAGGAGAAAAGGCCCGGTCACCTTGCCGCGTGTCATTTCAGCCTGAATCAAACCAATTAAATACCATCCGAAAACTCCAAAACAGGGCAATTCCCCGATTGTTTTCAATGCTCAATTTCCGCGCAAGTACTTAATCAGCAACACCTTATTCACATAATTACAGGAATGTTACACAAATGAAATACCCACATAATATTGTGGTAAATATTTTCAAAAACTGATAAATTGTCAAAATTCTGGCTCAAGGGATTACTGGACAACCGAGCAACCTCTGAAATACTCATAACGTATTGATAAATTGACAAACAGCCCAAGCAAGAATATATATAAATATATTAATTTATTTGAAACACGGAGCCAGGCATGGAATTTAACAAGAATAGAAGTTTCGACAACGAAGCAGAAGTCTGCAAAGTACTCGGTCATCCGGTACGCTTAAAGATAGTTGCCGGACTCTGCTCCCAGGAATGTAATGTAAAACGTATTTGGGAGTGCCTTGGACTTCCCCAAGCGACAGTTTCCCAACATCTTGCACTCCTCAAGAACAAGGGAATTATCGAAGGTAAGCGTGAAGGTGTAGAAGTACACTACAGCGTAATTCACCCTCTTGCCAAACAAATTGTCTATCTCATGACCCAATAGATCGCACCATCTTAAATTTTCAGACCTGCACTTTGCCACGCATTTCAGACGTATACTCTGCGAACAGATCCAGATTACGTCCATACAAACCGCTTTTACCCGCCTTTCTGCTCTGCCTGTCAGCAACACAAACCGGCGCCCCCACGAGGTAGAGCCACAACAAATCGAACTGATGAAACACGCTACCAAACAAGGGAGGTACAACTATTGTTGTCCCCCTTGTCTCAAGTGTATCAACAAAAAGTACCAGGACGGATCCCGTGTAAAAGTCCGCAAAATAAAATCTAGCCCTCCGCGACAGTAAGTCTTTTCAGCACCGGGATTTTTTCCAATTTGGTAATTCTGCTCTTCGTGTTGTCACCTAGATCCATGGGGTCCATCATGAATCCGACAATTTCGATAAAATCAAAACCATCACTCATAATTGCGGCATGCTCTTCCTCATTTTCCGGCTGTTTTTCAGGGACATAGACCATAGCCTCTTTTGAGTCCACGAGATAAAACGCTATATACACCCGCGGCATCCCATCCTCCCGCAGAGAAAAAACATACGCATCACAAGTCACGGTAGTATTGTCATCCCTGGCAACACGCGTCCTGTTCAGAGATTTATAAATTTCCATCACATCTTCCGGACGGCGGTAATCAACGCTAGCTTTCGACTTAACCAGTGAAAAGGTGACTGGCACGATTGAAGACTTCCTGCCATGCTTCGGTTGAATACCAAACTCAAAAGCCCCTTCCTGCTGGAGAAAGGCAAAGGGGTCCGTCTCGTCACTCACGGGTAAAACCGCTGCTGTTTCAGTAGTCTCGAAACTGTCATCAAGAGTCATCACGTAGTTCTTCCCGGAAGAGGACTGTACCGGCGGGGAAACAGGCACAGCCTTTTTCGTCGCAGGCACTGTCGAAGTCACGGAAAACTTATCTGGCAACTCGACACTTTCAGCAAGAATCTCTTCATGAACCTTGGTGTGCTGCACCATGCGCTCTTCCAATTCTGCTTTCTCATCAACCAGTTTCCGGGCTGTGGTTTTTGCGCTGGCAATACTTTCTTCGAGAATTTTCTCAGCGGTTGCTTTCTCTTCAGAAAGTCGCTCCACCTCTTCAGCGATGTCCTTCAAGACTTTATTTGCCGCTTTCTCTGCAGCTGCTTTTTCCGTGGCCAACCTCTCAGCTTCAACGTGCAATGCTTCCATCTCACGAGCAAGACTTTTTTCGATGGCACGCTTTTCCGCAGCAAGGCTCGTGACCTTCGCCCGGAGCATTGCCACCTCCCCGGTCGTAGTATTTTCAAGTGCGGATTTTTCCGATTGCAACTGATCGGCCTCCTTTTGCAAAGAAGCCAGCCAGGTTTCAAGATCCGGATCTGCGCTAGATTCCCCAGTCAGCTTCTCATCATCGGATAGAGTAGCAATAAGTGATACTAGTGTCTTTCGAACCTCTCGAGTTTTTTCTGCGGCCTGCTTCTCCGCCTGAAGCAGATCATCAGCAAACTGCAGCATGCGTGCCTTCAGAGAAGTCATTTGAGCGGCAGCCTCGCTTGCCCGCAAGTTCCCTTCAATTTCCAACTTCTCGATTTCAGAAGTAACACTAGCTATCGCTACTTTCGCTGCGTCGTTTTTCTTTCTGAGTTCACTTTTGACCGTTACAAGTCGAGCCTTGGCCGCCGCAAGTTCTTCCGCAGCAGCAGCTTCATCGGTACGCAGCTTACTGGTCAACTGCTCTTCCTGCGCTGCGAGTGAGGCAATTTCTTCCGCGGTAATTACTTCAAGGGAAATACTATCTGCAGTAAGCATTTCTATTTTTTCTTTGAGTTCGGCAATTGTATTTTCATTGGCACTCTGCTCTGATTCTGCAGTCTTTTTAAGGAGGGAGATTTCCTCCTCACGCGAAGAAATTTCGGCGGCGGCTGCCTCTTCTACCTCAGCTTTCCTGGCAAGAAGTTGCTCCGCATCCAAACGGAGACTTTTCAACAGTTCATCATGGGAAAGTTGTGCAGCAGCAATCTCATCATTCAAAAGTGAAATTCGTTCCTGCAAGGCAGTCCGCTTCTCGGCAGACTCGCGCAGCAGTGATTCTTTCTCCGTGGCAAGTCGCTCAAGCTCTGCATTCAATTCAGCACAGGTATCCGCACAGGAGTTTTGAACAGCCTTTTTCTCATCCTCTGCCTGAACTATCTGAGCTCGAAGTTTTGAAAGTTCCTGTTCAGAAGTTTGATCTGTATCGAATTTTTCCTGCAGCAGCTTTTGCTGCTCGGCAGCAAGGTTCTCACGCTCTACGTCCGCAGTTTTCCGGGTACTGGCGATAGTCGACCTAAGCCGCTCAATTTCTTCCTGGAGAGATACGAGCTCTTTTTCAAGTTCCACTGACAGCCGCTGTTTTTCCCGCGTCGTCTCCTCCAGCTCAGCCTGCAAAACCGGCAACTCCTCTCTGCGCCGCACTTTTATTGATTGTATTTCCTCTTCCAAGACCGCACGCTGGACCTGAAGCCCGGACAACTCCTTCTGAAGATCATTATCCATTGCTGATTTTTCAGCTCTGCGTCGTTCAAGTTCGTCCTTTAAAGCTGTCAACTCCTGATCCGTGTCACCCAGACACTTCAACCCGTCCAGTTCTGTTTTGAGCACGGCGATTTCGCGCGCACGCTCCTTTTCCGCGCTCGTCTTTGCGGCATTCAGCTGCTCCAACTCAACGTGAAGGGCCTGCTTCTCAGCAGCGGCAGCAGCAGCGTACTCTGCCTGCTCTGCCTTTAACGAATCAATCTCCGCTTTTGCGTCAGCTATTTTTCCAGAAGCATCCTGTTCGGCAGCCTTCTTTACCTGAGACAATTTTTCTATTTCCGCTGCGAGTGCAGACAGCTTGTCTTCCGCGAATTTTTCCTGAGACGCCACTTGTTCAGATAGTCGCTGAGATTCTTTCTCCAACTTTGATATTTCTTTTTCCGCTTGAACTTCGGCAGCAGTTTTCCGACGCCCCAGATCTGCCAACCCGGACTGTAAAGCGGCAATCTCCGTTTTGCTTTTGTCCTCAAACGCAGCCAGCTCTTTTTCAAGTCTTTTGTTGTCTGAGCGAAGAAGAGCCAAGGCTTGAGCTGCTTCTTTCTCCGCTCGCTCTTTCTCTGCAACCAGTTGTTCCTTGCGTTCCAGCTCTTCAAGTAAGGCCTTATCCTGAGACGGCGGAGATTTAAGAACTGCCAATTCCTTCGCCCCCTCCTTTGCAGGAGAGGTCTCGTTCACCACTCTTGCAGCCTTCTTTTCTTGTTCAAGGTCTGCTGTTTTGATTTTTCCGCTCGATTTGTCTTCTGGTTCAGGCGCTTTCCCCGCGACTTCCTGCTGTTGCCGGAATGTTTTGTCAGAAACACCTTTTCTTTGCGATGTTTTTTTCCCGGCCGTTACAGAGCGGACGACCCGCAGGTCATTGAGGACGACCTCTTTGAGTGCCTTGCTGTAGTTCAGGTTTATGCTCTGCATCTCGAAGCCGAATTCCTTGACAAAGTCTTGCGCTTCCATGAGCAACTGGTCACACGTCTTCTCAGCATCTGGCTGCCTCTCCGGGACATAGACAACGAAGCTTTTACTATACAGGAGTGAAAGTGCAACATAGACAAAAGCAGAGTCACCGTCATTGATCACACAGATAAAGGCCTCGCAGGGCTGCCGCTGTCTTTTCCCGAGTGCCAGCATCACGCTGGAGCTTGAGCGATACATCGCGACAACGTCCTGAGCATCTGCTTCAATAAAATTCAACATACTGTTTTCAATAAACATCTTTCACCCCATAAACCCGAACTGATGCTGATGTGCCAAAGTTGAGATGCCTGCCGGAGACGGTTATTCCAGTTAAATCGTAAACACACTTGGCACGTTTAAGAATAAGCTAACAGGGCCAATATGCCTAGCTGGATTGCGAAAGTAATTCCGCCCTAACAAAAAAAAAGCCGGGGCCAAATATCACTTCAGATATTTCGGCAACCCGGCTGTCTGCATGAGACCCATTAGGCTTTCCGCCCCACCCTCGCGGCTGGTTTAGTATTATCGTGTATCTCAACATATTCAGTTGTTTTCCTTCATGCTTGCTCATTATCTGAAACCACAAGTCAAAGTCAACAAATTTCTCTTTTTACCGAATCGCAGGAGGACACCCAAAATTCAGCTTCTCGATTCAAATTCACGAAAAACTATGGTAGTATAAGCAGCAATTTGCTTTTCCGGATGCATTTTCGAAATGGCAGTATCAATCAACACACTCTCAATGGGAGGATATATCATGCAAAACGTCGTACGATCTAACAAAACCATGACTGAAGAAGAACTTGCAAAACTCAAGGATGTTGACTGGGAATCTTACTATCGTGAATCCGCCCCAGCCGAATTGAAGGGTCTGACAAACTGTCCGGATTGTAACTCGATCCTTATTGCCCGCGATGTTCAGCCGGAGCTTTGCTGTTATCGTTGTGGGAAGAAAATCGCCCAATAACTGACTCCCGGTCACTGAGGTCTAATGCTGGTGACTGGATGCCATATCTCTCCGCTGATTTCCCGATTTGCTCTCTGTTCATAACCCGTGACCATCACTTTGCGGCGTCAGTTATGAGAAGGTACTTGCATTATACTTTTATATTGCTAGTATTTCATAAAACATTCTGGCTTGAATCACACTGAGGAATCTTCTCAACACACTGGAAATCAATCTCAAGGAGGGAATCATGAAAAAAGTTTTGGTCGCAACAGTAACAGTAGCAGCATTTGTAGCCTGTTCCGGAATACTCTTTGCCGCGGAAGAGTACCCTACTCAGGAAGCGTCCGTAACCATGACGGTGAGCACTCCTGACGGGAAAGTCCTTCAGGAGGAGACAGTTACCGATACAACAAAAGGTGCGGACACCGCGTCACAGTACAAGGCTCTGCAAAAAATGAAAACAACCGAAAAAAAAGACGCTGAGGCCACTGAAAAAAAATAGCGTCCCTGCCAGCAAAAGCTCTCATGTCTGGTGACAAATATTCCCGCACGGAATTAGCAAGGCCACATCAGTCCGATGTGGCCTTGTCACCTCGTAGCAACAATGTATCAGACAAAGCATGTACCCTTACGGCTGCTAAACTTTCCGGACCCTTCCATAGATAACTTCATATGAAACCGGAACACCTTTTTCTTCCAGGAAATCACGCTGATAGAATTCCATCATTTTCGTAATAATTCTTCTTCCACCAAGACCTTTTTCCGGCATGCAGGCGGTTGTTCCGGCACCAATACCTTTAAGTGATTGAAGAAAAGCAGCGACGTCCGGGTAATATTCTTTCTCACGACTGTTCTTAACAAGGAGATCAGAGAAACCGGGTTGCGCAAGGGCACTCAGCACTTCTCCCTGAGAAAAGAAATGATGCGTTCGGTCCTTGCCGGTAGCATTTTCGGTACACAAAGCTCGTTGATACGAGCTCTTCAACTCGGACAGTGTTCCTTCGCCAAACAATGCAAACAGAAATATTCCGCCAGGCGCAAGCACCCTTTTTGCCTCGAAAAAAGCCTGATCCAGCACGCTAAGCCACTGATAGGTCGAGGTCGAAATGACCAGGTCGAAAGTCCCATCGGCAAAAGGGAGATTTTCAGCATCTCCTTGAACATACAGATGTTTTCCTTCTTCCTGAAAGGAATTTATCGCCTCGATCCCCATTCCCGGGGCCAGATCAAGCCCGGCTAGGAATGCCTCGGGATAGGATCTTTGCAGAGACCTGAGGAGCATCCCGGTTCCGGCTCCCACATCAAGGATCCGCCGGGGGAAGATTGCCGGTTTCAGTTTCGAGAGTTCCGAAAGGATACTATCGATGACCAACTTCTGGACTATGACGGTTTCTTCGTAGCGGCATGAGCCACGATCAAAGGCTTTCCGTACTTTTGTTCTGTCAATTTTACCCATAAATTTTTTCAAGGAACTCATCAATCACAGAATTGAATTCGCGGGGACGTGAATACATGGGAGCATGCCCTGCCCCGGCCAAAATGGTACAGTGCGCGCCGGAAATCTGTCCGGCCATGAATCGTGAGGCATCTGCAGGGCAAATCACATCACGGTCACCATGAACCAGCAGTGCCGGTTCTGTAATCGTAGCGAGTACAGATCGCATATCTGCCGTTTCAAGCGTCTGCAGAACCGGAACGAGAACCGTCTCCGCAGAAACCGGCAACTTGGGCAGGACCTCCCGAGCTAATTCCTTGAACCCCCTTTCTGATTGCTCCTCAGAGAAAAACATCCTCTGGAGAAAACCGTCCAGCGCCTTCCGTGGATTTCTCCGCAGAAGCAGGGAAAGGGACCGCGGTTCCTTCGGGGGAAGTCCATGCGGATAATCAGCAGCTGAACAGTATTTCGCGGTACCGGAGACCAGCACCAGCGAAGTAAGTCGATCCCGCACGGCCGGATAAGCGGCAAGCGCTACCAGCGAACCGAGCGACCAGCCGAACAGTGTCACAGCGGCAAGTTCCAAATGGTCGAAAAGGAGTGTGACATCTGCAGCCAGAGCTTCGATGCCATACCCCGAACAGGACGGCTGGGAACGGCCGTGCCCCCGAAGATCGAAGACAATACAGCGGTAGCGGGATGCAAAGTATTCTTTTTGCCGCGACCAGATCTGAGAGGAAAGAGACCAGCCATGAACAAACAGCAAGGGCTTGCCGGCGCCAACCTCTTCATAATAGAGTTTTACCTGGTCGCTCGTTGTGATAAACGGCATCAGAGAGCCTCATTTCGCGGCCCGGATTCCTGCCCGGCACCCGTCGTTTCCGGAAGTATGCCCAACCGGTCCCTTGTCCGGCATATGGCAGCCACCACCTGCTGAAGATCCGCCAAACGGTGGGTTGCCATGAGCGTGCAACGCAGGCGGCTGCTGCCGACCGGAACCGTCGGCGGGCGTATGCCCTGAACAAAAATCCCCTCTTCGAGCAGAGCACGTGAGAACTCCATGGTTCTATGCGCCTCACCAACGAAGACCGGGACAATCTGGGTATCACTGCCCAGGGTGTCAAATCCGGCGGAGGAAAGTGCTGTCCGCAGATACAGCGAATTTTCCGCCAAGCGCTGTCGTAACTCGGCGCCTTCACGGGAATCCACAATCTCAATGGCCGCTGATGCCGCCGCCAGCACTGCCGGCGGCAATGAGGTCGAAAAAATGAAGGAACGTGCCCTGTTCACGAGATAATCGACTATCTCGTTCGTGCTGGCAATAAATGCCCCAAAACCGCCGAGTGCCTTGCCCAGGGTACCCATGGTAATATCGATCTCCGCTGAGAGTCCAAAGTATTCCGCTGTACCGCGCCCGGTAAGCCCCAGGACCCCGGTTCCATGCGCGTCGTCCACCATGAGGAGCGCGCCGAATTCCTTTTTCAGGGACACCAACTCCGCCAACTTTGCCAGATCTCCATCCATACTGAAGACCCCGTCCGCAATAATGATCCTACGGCCCTCACCCCGCGAGTTCTCCAGGCAACGACGAAGAAAAGCCATATCGTTATGGGGATAGCGCACCATCCGGGCGCGGGAAAGAAGACACCCATCAACGATACTGGCATGGTTCAACTTATCGGAAAAAAGAATATCACCCTTTTGCGCAAGTGCAGGAATAACACCGGTATTGGCGGCATACCCCGAATTGAAAAGCATCGCCCGCTCCGTCCCTTTAAACGTGGCGATCTGCTCTTCAAGTTGCTCATGCAGCGCCATTGTTCCAGAGACAAGGCGGGATGCACCGGTCCCGACGCCATACTTTTCAACCGCCTTTATCGCTGCCTCTTTGAGAGCCGGATGATCGACCAGCCCCAGGTAATTGTTCGAACAGAGCAGGAGCACCTCTTTCCCGTCCAAGACAACTCGAGCGCCTTGGCTCCCCTCGATACGCGACATACTCCGGTACAGGCCCTGGCATTTTAATACATTAAGTTCAAAGGCATACGAATTCGCCACAACTGTTCACCCTCCATGGAAGCCACCCGACTGGTCAACCTTATCCACAGAACAGGTTAACAACTTCTGGGGTACCACATCCTAAATTGTTTGTAAAAGGATTTTTTCGGCATTGGGGCAGGATCCAACTGGAAACGCGAGACTCACTAAAAAGTAACCGCCAGCAAAGTTCTGATGACTTCACTGGCGGTCACGGTTTAGCAACAGCACTTACTGCCGTTTATATGTTCCTCCCACCAACGTTGCGGTGACACTACCAATCTTTACTTTTGTTTTCATTTTAACCGGAAGGAGTCGACTGTCATCAGTCAACCAGATCAACATATCGCCCTTCCTATCAATTATTCCTTCCGATTGCATGAGCGGTTTTATAACGATGGTAGAAAAGGTACCGAGCGATGTTTTGATTTTTTCTTTCCGCAGCACTTGAACCTCTACTTTCCATGTCTTGGTATTATCAAGAATCGTCAGGAACACAGACTTTCCTACTTCCAGATTGAGAGTCCTGACATAATAAAAGCTGGAGAGTGTATCCAACGTTGCAGGCACTATAGGAAGTTCCTTTTTTTCGCCATTCAGGTTGTCTTTGTAATAGGCGATTCCCTTTGCATGATTAAACTGAATCTCCCTATCCCGGCGATGATTACCTTCCCGTGTCTTCAGGGAGTAAGATTTCGAATGGCCGAAATTTGAATCAGGATTTGACGTCAACACCGATTCAATTCGATCTTCAACCGGAAAGAAAACCGTAATCCAATCGGCGGAGCGGGCAATGGAGACAATTTTGATTTCTCCCTTATCGGCCGTAATTTCCTGCGTAGCTGTCCCCGCCTTAATACCGGTCCAGGTCAGGTCATAAATCAGTTTTTCTGGAATGGTCAATGCTGCCGCCTTCTCGGCAAAGAAAAAAGATGACAGCCACAGGCATGCAAAAAAAATCACCAGGATATTATTAATACCTGCCCTGCTCGTACAATTCACTTTGATACTCATGTATGTTCTCCTTTTTTCTTGACGGGATGACGCAAAACAAATCATGCCGGGTTGAATTCACAAACTTTTTTGCTATAGTTTTGAAAAAATTCCACGTAACCCACTACAAGGAGAAACCCGCATGAAACTTGATGACGTGAAAAAAATTGCAAAAGACCGGGGCTTACAGAGTAAAAACATGAAAAAAGCAGAGCTCATTCGAGCAATTCAGCGAGATGAAGGAAATTGCGACTGTTACAATACCAGTTCATCCGATACCTGTGGACAGTATTCCTGCATCTGGCGTGACGATTGTCGCTGATTTCTCGTCGCTAGTTTTCCTCGGGAACACGCACCAAATCGATTACGGAAACCTCCGGGGGTGCCAGAAATCGGATCGGTGGCCCCCAGGTTCCCGTTCCTCTGCTTACATACAAAAAGCAGGTATCCAGGACCCGGGAAAGGCCGGTCTGAACCGGATAGAACAGATGTGTCGCCAAACCGAACGGAAAAATCTGGCCCTTATGGATATGCCCTGAAAGTTGCAGATCGAAAAACCCGGCATTTTGCCTTGACACCACTGGCCGATGTTTCAACAGCACGACATAGCGCCGTTGGGGAGCTTTTTTGAGAAGTCCCTCTTCACTTATTTTCCCTGAACCGAATTTAACCCCAGCAGGATCATCCACCCCAACGACCGTCAGTATGCCGGCAACATCCAGCAGTTCACCTTGCAGTACGCTGAATCCCGCATTCCGCATGAAATCCATTGAATTTTTGATCCCTGCGTAGAACTCGTGGTTGCCGGTAACCGCAATCTTGCCGAAGGGAGTATGGACTTTGCCCAATGCATCAGAAAGAGTCGTCATACCATCCAACTGACCGTCCACCAAATCACCGGTTGAAACCAGCAGGTCCGGTTTCGCCCTTTCGATTTCTCGAATGATTCTCTGCAATCTTTGCTCCCGGATGATCAAGCCGACATGGACATCGGAAATCTGGACAATTCTGAATGAATTGATCGATGGTGGAAGTTTGCTGGTCGGGATGACGACTTTTTCCAACCTGACAGCTTGTGCCTCAAAAAACCCGTATATGGAAATGCCAAGCGCAAGGATACCAGCAAACAGAAAAGCCTGGCGAGCGGTAACGAAAATCAAGGCCTCCCGTTGTAAACAAAGACCTCCCAACCAGAGCAAAACTCTACCGAAATCTATCATCACCATTGTCACGCAAAAGAGAAAAAGAAACCCCATCCAGGTATAGCCGGTTACGGCAAGCGGAACCGCAACTGATTCAAGCCCTTTTTTTTCGATAAAACGGACAAGCACCGGAGCCAGGACCATCAACATCATCCAGGCAGCGAGTGAAACAGTACCCAGGATGGTCAGCGGGAACGCGGCATTCACCTTACGGAAAGCATAGTAGTGCATGCCCGCATAAAGCGAGATAAATGTCAGCAGAAATAATGACATGTTCATTTTACTCCCACGTCAGTCAAGAATGGATGACTGGCGGTTATTTCCCCTGCCAGAAAAAAGAGCAAGCGCTCGAACCTGCAATCTGTCCATATAGTAGTAAACCACCGGCGTAATGTAAAGTGTCAGCAACTGCGAAACGATAAGACCTCCAACCACCGCCAAACCCTAGGGGCGGCGTCCCTCGGCACCGGCTCCGAAACCGATGGCAATGGGCAGAGTTCCCATGAGGACCGCCATGGTGGTCATCATGATGGGACGAAAACGAATCAAGGCGCCCTGGCAGATTGCCTCCAGCGGCTGCTTCCCTTCCCGGCGCTGTGCCTCGATGGCAAAGTCGATCAACATGATGGCATTTTTCTTCACAATCCCGATCAGCATGATCACCCCGACAAATGCGTAGACATCCAAGTTCTTGTGGAACAGAATCAGCGAGACCAGGGCACCGAAACCCGCAGCGGAAAGTCCGGACAGAATCGTGAGTGGATGAATGAAGCTCTCATAGAGGATTCCGAGAACAATGTAGATGACCGGAACAGGCTGTCAGCAAAGCACATACGGTACATAGCGTAGCAAATAAAAGTTGCTTCAGTGAAAAGGTACACCTCCCGACACGTTTTGCATGAAGTTCCGCTAGCGACTGGAGGATTCATATAAAGCATCCGCTTCCTTTCCGGTAACTGTTATCCCTTCCTGATCCAGCAGCTCTCCGGTGGCTCTCCAATACTCTCCGATGGCAATGGTGTAGTCCGCCTGCGCCTGAATCTGGTTCACCTTCGCGGTAACCAGGTCATTCTGGACATCAACTACCTCTTTGGTGGTTGCAAGCCCGACCTCATTCCTTTTTATGTAAGCACGCATGCGCTCCTCGGCATAGGCGAGGCCGCGGTCGGCAACATCCAATTGCCGATAGTTCGCCTGAATTCCACGAATAGCGCTCCTTACTTCATTTCTGACGTTCTCTTCAAGACTCTTGAGCTGCACCTGCGCCTGTTCCGAACTGAGCCGGCTCCTGATAAAATCATTCTTCGCGGCCCGGTTTCCAAGCGGATAACTGAATTGCAGCCCGACTGCCCAAACCGGATATTCCGCAGAGCCAAGCTTTTTCATATCGCGGCTGAAATCTCTTTCGAGTCCGGTGAGAGCGGCACTGGCATTGAACGTCAGGTCCGGTAAGGTCCGGTTATGGGCCACACGGGTTTGCAGGTCAAGAGTTTGAAGATTTACCCGCTGGGCCTTCAGATCAGGGCGTTGCGACAGTGCCCTGGCAACTGCCTCAGCTTCGTTGATGGAATGTTGCTCACGAGTCGGCGGCTCAACCGGATTCAACGCCTGATGTCCCTCTATCTGCAGCAGAATTCTCACCACGTCCATCTGATCCATGAACAGCTTTTCCGCATCAATCAATTCCTTCTCCCGCGCAGCGACACCGAATTCGGCATTCAGTATCTCCATGGCCGGGAGGACACCGGCTCTCACCTGCCCCTTGGTGTCGGCGAGAATTTTTTGAGCAAGGACGAGAGCCGATTTTCTTGCCTCAAGGTTCTCCTTCAGACTGTATAAGGTAAAATATGCGGAACGGACTCTGGTAACGACATCTATCAGGGTATGTTTGAAAAGATCGAGAGAAGCCGTCTTGTTATTTATTGCCACGGCAATTCCAATTTCGGTAGCTTCCCGGCCGAAGTTTTTGAGAAGCGGCTGAGCATAGCTTGCCACAAGTTCCGATCTCCAGTAATCATCGAGAAAACCACGATTCGGATCAGCGTTGCTGCGATTCCAGAGATTGGTGTAAGAAAAACCCAGCGAGCCGCCTATGGGCAGGAGCTGGTTGATTCCCGCATCTGCCTGGAGGCTTTTTTGCCGGCTGATCAGGGCACCGGAAACGACGGTGCTGGCCGACTGGGTGACGGACTGCCGGTAGTTGGTCACAAGAGTAAGCAATGGATCATAGATGCCGCGGTTTCGTCTGATGTCCGCCTCATTCATGGCCGGGTTGTAAAGCTCGGCCCTGACCTCCAGATTCTTCTCCACAGCCATGCTGATGGCCTGTTTCAAGGTCAGATTAACGACATCATCCCCGGCATGGGCAGTCCCGGAAAGAACAAGTACAAGGAGCGGAAAAATATGCATAAATACAAGTACTCGATGAAAAGCCATCAGAAATCCTTTCTTGAAAAACTACGATGCAAAACTGCCCGGCTACTCGTAACGCAATGCCTCGATAGGATTCATTGACGCAGCTTTCCGGGCTGGATAAAAGCCGAAGAAAATCCCGACCGCACCGGAAAAACAAAAGGCGATGGCAATTGCCTGAAACGATATGAGCGTAGGCCAATCGAAAATGATGGAAACCAGTTTGGCTCCCCCTACTCCCAGCAGCATGCCGATAATTCCGCCGATAAGGGTCAGAAGGACCGCCTCAGTGAGAAACTGGAGCAGAATATCCCGCTCCGTAGCCCCGATTGCCATACGGATCCCGATTTCCCTCGTCCGCTCGGTAACGGAGACCAGCATAATATTCATGATGCCGATCCCGCCGACAATCAGGGAAATAGATGCAACCGCACCAAGCAAAAGCGACATTGCCTTGGTTGACTGCTCGGCGACATCGAGTAACTCGGTAAGGTTGCGCACGGTAAAATCAGGCTCGCGATTGGGACCAATCTTATGCCGCTGGTTCAACAGCGCGTTTACCTGCTCCTCGGCCCGACCAAGCTCCAAATCACTTTTCGCCTGGACCATAATCGAACCAACCGAGTTCGGAAATTGGCTGCCAAAAAGTTTTCTCTGTGCTGTCCGCAAGGGGACAAAGACAATATCGTCCTGGTCAGAGCCTTGGGGGGAGCGCCCTTTGCGGTCCATGACGCCAATCACCGTAAAGGGTATTTTCTTGACCCGGACAATTTTCCCCAGCGGATTTTCGGATCCAAACAGGGTATCGGCGACAGTTTTGCCGATCAGACAATTTTTGGTCGCGCCTTCTACATCCGATTGGACAAAATTTCGCCCTTCGGTCACCGGCCAATCCCGCACCGCAAGGTATTCAGGTGTTATGCCCATGACAACCGTAGACCAGTTCATATTCCCATAGACAACCTGCGCCCCGCCACGGACGATCGGCGCGGCATTCGCAACGGCAGGACATTGCGTTTTGATTGCCTTGGCATCATCAAAAGTAAGGGTCGGTGTACTGCCGGAACCAAGGCGAATGCCACCGGCGGTTCTGGAACCGGGCAGAACCAGCAGAATATTACTGCCGATGCTGGCTATCTGTTCGGAAATAATCCTGCTGGCCCCGGTTCCGATAGCGACCATGGCAATAACCGCGGCAATTCCGATAATTATACCCAGCATCGTCAGAAAAGAACGCATTTTATTGGTCCTGAGCGCCCGTACCGCAATTTTCAGACTGAGCAGAAATTCCATCAACTGCGCCCTCCTGCCTGCTCAGCATCCAACGGGTCGGAGACGAGTGTATCTGAAAGAATCTGTCCATCCCGGAAAACGACATTGCGTTTGGTAAAGGCGGCTATTTCAGGCTCATGGGTAACCATGATGATCGTACTGCCACGGCTGTTCAATTTTTGGAAGATCGACATGATTTCCACGCTGGTGACAGAATCGAGATTTCCCGTAGGTTCATCAGCCAGGATGATTGCGGGGTCATTCACCAAGGCGCGCGCAATGGCGACCCGCTGCTGTTGCCCGCCTGAGAGTTGATTGCCGGTATGCCCGGCACGATCGGCAAGCCCGACCAAAGCAAGAGCTGCCAGAGACTTTTCTTTCCGGGCCGCAGCGGGCACTTTTGCATAAATGAGCGGCAATTCGACGTTTTCCAGAGCCGTGGTCCGGGCAAGCAGATTAAACCCTTGAAAGACAAAGCCGATTTTCCTGTTTCGAACTGCTGCCAAGTCTCGTTTCAGCAGGCCGCGGACATTTTCACCCTGCAACCAGTAGGTACCGGAGGTTGGTGTGTCAAGGCAGCCGAGGATGTTCATGAAAGTCGACTTTCCGCTCCCTGAAGCACCCATGATAGCGACAAAATCGCCGGTCTCGACCTCCAAGGAAACCGCTTTCAGAGCCTCGACCCTCTGTTCCCCCATGGTGTAAACCTTGGAAACGTCCTCTACCCGAACAATTAATTTTCCCATTTAAAACCTCGGTCCCATTACTCCGCCGCGAGGCTCCGTTTTCTTTTTGGTTTGTACCTGATCGACAATTACTTCCTGGCCGGAACGCAATTCGCCTGCCACAATTTCCACGTGAGTATCATCGCTTATTCCGGCCTGGACCGGTACCATTACCGGTTTTCCTTCCTGCAGCAGGTAGACTTTCTGTGAAAGATTTTTCCCCGGCAACTGACCTCGGCCGGAGGACCGTTGTTTTGTTGCTGTTTCTGCAGCCTCCGGCTTGAAGCGTAAGGCGGCACTCGGAATTGTCAATACAGCATCTTTTCTCATCACCTCTATGCTTACATTGGCGGTCATTCCCGGTTTAAGCTTCAGATCTTTATTTTCCACAATGATAACGACATCATAGGTAACCACATTCTGGGTAATTACCGGAGCTATTCTGACTTGTGAGACCAAACCTTTGAATTGTATTTCCGGATAGGCATCCACGGTAAAGGAAGCGGGCTGACCTACGAGAATCTTGCCGATATCGGCCTCATCGACACTCGTGTTAATCTGCATCTTGGTCAGATCCTGAGCGATAGTAAATAGTGTCGGGGTTTGGAACGATGCAGCAACGGTTTGGCCCACATCAACATTTCTTGAGATGACAACTCCATCAACGGGGGACCGAATCGTTGCGTTGTTAAGATTAGTCTGTGCCTGCCGGAACGCACCACGGGTTTGCAGAACAGTACCCTCAGCAGCCATGACCGCGGCCACAGCTTCCTGGTATCTTGTTTCCGCGGTATCAAAATCTCCCTGGGAAACAATACCTTCCTGCAACAATTGCCTGTTCCTCGCCAGAGTTCTTGAGGCATCGTGAGCGGCAGCCTTGAGTTTTGCCAGGTTAGCCGCGGCACTTTGTTTATTACCCTGACTTTGCTCCACCTGGGAAGTGAGGATGGCAGGATCAATCTGCGCAATAATCTGGCCCTTAGCAACTTGTGAATTATAATCGACAAAGAGTGTTTGAATCGTCCCCGACACCTGGGTACCGACCTGAACGGTAGTAACCGCATTGAGAGTCCCGGTTGCCGACACCATGGCCACAACCGAGCCGCGCTCAACTTTGGCGGTTTTAAAGGCAGGAGGTGTTTTTTTCAGGAAGAGAAAGTATCCGGCGACAGCAAGGACAAAGAGCGAGATGGCGACAATAATGAGTAATTTCTTCATGTAGGTAACCCGGATATTTATTGATTTCGGCAATTGTTCACTACAAGGCATTATTGTCAAGGTCAAAATGCCGGTTCGGTTTTACTAGTATCGTCCCATGCCGATTATGGTTGACGATGGCAAACACCGATAGCGCTTCAGACAGGTGCCACGACAGGCATTTCAGCTACTGTTAGGCAACATGCAGCTGCAACAAAACAATCTTTGCCACAGAGGACGCGGAGATCACCGAGTTAACGTCTTGGAAAATAAGGTATTTCTCTGAGTTCTCTGTGGCTAAAAAATGACTTTTTGTGATTTCATCAAACAAGATTGATCGAAAGGCACGCCAAAAGCTCACTCTCCGGGTTGTATCGTTTATAATGTTTACAATCTTTTCAAAGAAGACGATTTAGGTTACTGTGCAGACACAATAAGAATTTATCTTTCAACGCCCAAGGGCAAGATCTGATATCGGACAAGATATTTCCTTATGAGAACCCGACGTTTCGTTATACCTGATATACATGGCTGCTCAGATACTTTTAGCGCTCTTTTGCATGATGTCCTGAAGGTTCGGACTTCAGACATGATTTACCTCCTTGGTGACTATACTGATCGTGGACCAAGAAGCAAAGAGGTTATCGACCAGATTTTCACACTGAGAAGTGAAGGTTTTTCCGTGTATCCCATTCGCGGCAATCATGATGATATGCTGCTGAGAGCCTGCAGCAGCATTGATTACTTACGTATCTGGAGATCAAACGGCGGCAATGCAACTCTTGATAGCTTTGGTGTTGAGGACCCTTGTGAGATACCCCTGACTTATCGCAGATTCTTCGATACACTGCCCTACTACCTTGAACTGGATGATTATATCCTGGTCCACGCCGGCCTGAAATTCCAGGGAAACGATCCATTTCGCGACAAGGAAGCTATGCTTTGGACACGAAGTCAGGTTGTTGACAGCGAACTGATCGGACACAGGAAAGTTATTACCGGCCATACCCCGGTTTCGAGGGAAACCATTAAACAATCTATTTCAACCGGACTGATCCCGCTCGATAATGGCTGTGTTTATGCAACAACAGCTCAACTTGGAACCTTGGCTGCGCTGGACCTGGACAGCCACTCACTCTATTTCCAGAAAAACATCGATTGACTCAAGACAGCAGGAGGCCATTTTCATGAAACACTATAGAAAGGAACTCTGGTTCGAAATCAACAAAAGAAGGGATTTTATCAATATTACTCCACAAATCCGAGAATGTCTGTTGGATAGCGGCATCAAGGAAGGACTGCTCCTTTGCAATGCCATGCATATTACCTCAAGTGTTTTCATCAATGACGACGAGCCCGGACTGCACCTCGATTTCGAAGAATGGCTTGAAATGCTGGCCCCGGAAAGGCCCTACTCGCAATACCACCACAATGGGTGTGAAGATAACGCCGACGCACACCTGAAAAGAACGATAATGGGTCGGGAAGTGGTAGTTGCCATTACCGATTATGATCTCGACCTTGGCCCCTGGGAGCAACTGTTTTACGGTGACTTTGACGGCAAAAGAAAGAAGCGGGTTCTGGTAAAAATTATTGGTGAATAGCACCGTTACGGAACGAACCGCTACTCTGTTGTTTGGTTTTCCAGAAACGATATTTCTTCACCAACTCGATCGGGTGATAGGAAAGCTTCGATTTCCGAAGAGAGGGCTCGCCAAGATCCTGTTCTCTATTCACCAACTCGCAATCGATAAAACACCGGCAATTAAACTCCTGATCGACAACCTGGTAGAGACCGTCAAGAAAAGGGTCTGCTTTCTCGAAGTGACAAACCGATGTTCTCGCATTCATCCGTTCACCAAGGGCGTAGGCCTTTACACGCCCCTCAACAAGAACGACCACGCCCTCTAGCCCCAATTGCTCCGCTCTTTCCAGCCCCTCCGCAGCAGCCGCAACCTCCAATTCAAGTGACCGGTTATCATGCCCTACTCGAATCCGCCGCCATTCTTCGAGAAGCGCAAGAGTATCTTCACGGTAACCGGCCGAATACCTGTCGACAGTAAAGGAATGGCGACTCGAAAAATAATTCACACGATTTTTTTTCTTGTGATAACGATTTCCGGAAAGAGTCGCAAGGTCATTTCTGCAATATACATAATCAAAGGCATCACGGTCCTCGATTGAGTCAAGACCGAGTCCCTGCAGATACGCTACTCGAAACCCGTCATCAGCTCCGTACAAAACGTGCCCATTTGAAAAAAGAGTATTCAACGCAATACCGACATCCCCGCCCAAAGGCGGAAGGAAGTACTTCTCCCCGGAATATCCGCAGCCGAAAACCACCAGGGAAGTTCCGATCTTGGTTAGCCGGTAGAGGTGCGCATGACGAAAAAGATAGAGATTTGCAAAGGTCAACTCTGAAATACGTGGTTGTAATAGCAGAAAAAGCGAGTCAAAGAGCGATTTATCGAGAAGTTCTACCGGTCTTGAGGAGGGATAGTCAGGAATTTCCATTACCTACTCCGTAAAAAGCATGGTCTGATGTACCGTATCACTCTGAGCCTTACTATAGCAGGACTTCACAAAGAATGCATGGCTCAATTCACCACGAAATCCAGTGCGATTAGCGCAGGGTATTCTCTGGTGTACAGTATTCGGTAGCTTGGAACATCCGCCCGATTAGATAGTAATTGCAAAAATTCCCATTGTGGCAAAACATGGCGCATTCGAACATCTGTACAGGCTAAACAGTCAGCAAAATATCCCCAAAAACAGAAGCTAAAAAAGTCTGCATGGAAATTTTCAACGAGAGTTTCTGGACAAGGGATGAGTCGAGAAAAAAATCAGCAGGAGGGAGATGCTACATACGCAAAGCGGATACCTTGTTACGTGCCGCATGGGGCATAACAAACTGGGTTATCGTTACGATCAAACCCAAGGCATCCGCTTCTTGCAATTACTTACAATGAGGCTATTATTAATTATCTCCGGTGAGTCTCTTTGCGAAAGAAACACTAACCGATCAGGAAATTATTCCTTCTTGCCCTGTTGGAGAGAATTGTCGGATCCAGCAGTTCGCCACACCCTGTACATTTCCATGCATAATATGATCGAACATAATCATAATACTTCTCGGAGTACATAAGGCCTTTGCATTTTGGACATTGCATGATGAACCCTCCTTAAAAATGTGAGAAAGAATAACAGGTACCAACTATTATTCATCATGCGTGCCAATGTTGACTTTTCGGACCTTACTGATCTCCTTCGAGCGGCAAAATACTGTTTTATTACATTATTTCAATAGACTACAGCGCAGAAAAATAACCTTTTAAGTGCCTTACCGTTGCAGCACCAATACCCGGAACCCTTTCCAGATCACAGATCGACCGAAAATCGCCATTTTCTTGACGGTCCAGCACAATCTTCTTTGCCAACACCGGGCCAATCCGAGGAAGCAGCTCCCATTCAACAGGGGTAAGATTGTTGGGGTCCAGGGGTATACCAAGGACCATTCTCTCCACAGCACACACATTTTTTCTCGTTATTTCAACATGTTCACCATCATTACACGTTACTGAAACTACATTACCGGTAGAAAGTCTCTTTTCGGTCAAACCTTGACCCCCAGAAAATCCCCGCAAAAAGGGCACCGTCATATTTATGACGGTGCCGAGAGATACAGTTCTATCAAACTGATAAACACCTGGTTTTACGCAGTTTCCCTCCAGGCGAATCGTCATGCCACCCGGCACGGAACTCCTTTCAGGCAAAAAGGGCACCTTCTCTCTCGGATAAAAGATAGGGCGCCCTTGAATTATGAGGAGAACAGATACCGCCAACATCAGCACCCAGAGGACAAACCTCCTTGGCTGCTCGTTCATTTCCTTGGAGTCTCCCCCTCCCCGCTCTTATCCAGCTTATATTCAATACTATCGATAAGTGCCTGATATGAAGCTTCAATGATGTTTTCCGAAACTCCGACCGTGCCCCATCGGCTTTCTCGATCCCCCGATTCAATTAATACCCTGATGGCTGACGCTGTACCCTGACCAGCAGGCAGGACCCTGACCTTATAGTCGTGGAGCCTTACTTCCTTTAATTTCGGATAGAATTTCTCCAAGGCTTTTCTCAGGGCATTATCCAAAGCATTCACCGGGCCACTGCCTTCAGCGGCTGTATGCTCGATTTTGCCACCCACTTTGACCATCACGGTGGCTTCGGAAATCGGCTGATGGTCTTCATGGCGTTTTTCATCAATGACACGGAAACCGATCAAGGAGAAAAATTTCCGATGAGTTCCCAAGGCACGTTTCATAAGGAGCTCAAAGGAAGCTTCCGCACCTTCAAACTGGTAACCGCGGTTTTCAAGATCCTTTATGTTATCGAGGATCTCCATCGTCAGCGGATCTTTACTATCGAGATTGATATTGAATTCTTCAGCCTTTGCCAGCACATTCGAGCGTCCCGAGAGATCCGATATGAGCACTCGCGTGGAATTGCCGACAAGTCCGGGGCGGATATGTTCATAGGTCTCGGGATGCCGCTGAATGGCACTGACATGAACACCGCCCTTGTGGGCAAATGCTGACTTACCGACATACGGCTGATGCTTATTGGGTGAAATGTTCGAAAGCTCATAAACAAATCGTGAAAGCTCGGAAATCCTCCTTAACTGCTCCTCAGAAATGCATGAATGCTTCATCTTCAACATCAAGGCAGGCACAATTGAACAAAGGTTGGCATTTCCACAGCGCTCACCGAAACCATTGATAGTGCCCTGGACCTGAACTATGCCACGCTGAACTGCGGTGAGTGAATTGGCCACAGCGCATTCCGCATCATTGTGAGCATGAATGCCGAGAGGCGTCTTTATGCTTTTGCACACCTGGTCGACAATTTCGGAAATTTCGAAAGGCAAAGAACCGCCGTTGGTATCACAGAGCACGATACAATCCACTTTAGCATCTTCTGCCGCCTTCAGGGTCTTTAGTGCGTACTCGGGGTTTGCCTTGAAACCGTCGAAAAAATGCTCTGCATCATAGAACACCTCGGGAACGTAGCCCTTCAGGTATTCGAGCGAATCGAAAATCAATTCCAGGTTTTCTTCCAATGTAATGCGCAACGCTTCATGCACCTGGAAATCCCAGGTTTTGCCGAAAATTGTAACGACGTCGGTTTCGGCCTGAATGAGGGTTCGAATATTCTGGTCCTTTTCCGGCGTCGACTTCGCTCTCCGGGTAGAACCAAATGCCGCAATTTTCGAGTGGCTGAGTTTCTCCTTCTTCATGTCCTTGAAAAAGGTCACATCCTTCGGATTACTTCCCGGCCAGCCACCCTCGATATAGTGAATACCCAGGTCGTCGAGCTTATGGGCAATTCTGATCTTGTCCTCGACAAGCAGCGACACATCCTCGGCCTGCGTGCCGTCACGAAGAGTTGTATCGTAGAGCTTAATCTGACTCATATTTCACCTGTACCGTTCGGGTGTTGAAGTATTATCTCTCGACCGTGACTTCCTTACCGGAAAGCTCGAATTCATCATGCAGAACCCGCACGGCAAGCTCAGTATATTTGGCGTCTATTACGACCGAAACCTTAATCTCGGAAGTGGAGATCATCTGGATGTTGATCCCCTCTCTGGCAAGAGTCTCAAACATTCTCGTCGCCACCCCGGCATGACTGCGCATGCCAAGACCGACAACGGAAACCTTGGAAATATTTTCATCGGTCAGGACGTCCCGGGCATGTATTTCACTTGCGGCTTCCCTGGTGATCAGGAGAGCCTTCTTGAAATCAGCCTTGGTCACGGTAAAGGTAAAATCGGTAAATCCGTCTTCACTGACATTCTGTAGAATCATATCCACCGAAATATTCGCGGCAGACAGGGGCGAAAGAATTTTTGCGGCGATTCCGGGTTTATCCGGCACCCGCATGACGGCAATTTTTGTTTCATCTTTTGCATAGGTAATTCCAGAGACGAGTATCGACTCCATTTCTTTATCCTCCTTGGTCACCAGGGTTCCCGGATTATCATTAAAGCTGGAACGGACATGGACATCAACATTAAATTTTTTCGCGAATTGCACGGAACGGATTTGCAGAACTTTTGCCCCCAGACTTGCAAGCTCGAGCATCTCGTCATAGGAAATCCGAGCGATTTTTCTCGCGGTATCACAAATATTGGGATCCGTGGTATACACGCCGTCAACATCGGTAAATATTTCGCAGACATCAGCCTTGAGAGCGGCAGCCAATGCAACCCCCGAGGTGTCGGAACCGCCTCTGCCCAAGGTGGTAATATTCCCATCTCCATCCACACCTTGGAAACCGGCGGCAATAATGATAGTTCGATCATTCAGGTCCTGCCGGATCTTCTTATCATTGATCTTCTTGATACGTGCTTTGCTGAATGAGCTGTCAGTCAAGATTGGTATCTGATGACCAAGGTACGACTTCGCTTTATAGCCCATCGACTTTAGACACATGGCCAAAAGAGCAACGGTAACCTGCTCACCTGAAGACACCAGGACGTCATACTCGCGGGTGTCCGGGAACTCGGTAACTTCATGGGCAAGAGCAACCAGCTTATTGGTCTCGCCAGACATGGCGGAAACCACCACGATGACATCATTTCCAGCATCGTAGGTTTTTGCGACACGTTTGGCAACATTGCGAATCCGTTCGACACTTCCAACCGAAGTTCCACCGAACTTCTGAACAACTAGAGCCATTTCCCTTCTCCCATCAAACGTAATAAAATCAACGAGCTTTCATCCACAACAGATAAACGTAAAAGTTTCATAACAAGAAGACCCGATGAGGTCAAATACTTTTTCCCCTTTCAGAAAAAAGTTCGTCCACTATCTTCTCATAACGGGATCCATGACAATAAAAATCGATCTTCCTAGTCGTTTCATCCAGTTGAGAAAAGACAATTTTCAGGTTCTTATCCGGAAGTTCCTGGTCCAGCCTTTCAGCCCACTCCACAAGACAGACGCCATCTCCGTAAAAATACTCCTCAAAACCGAGCTCCTGAATATCGCCATCACCATGAAGTCGATACAGGTCAAAATGATAGAGCGGAATCCGGCCGGAATATTCATTCAACAAGGTATAGGACGGGCTTGTCACACAGATCTCGGGCGGCACGTCATCCCCTGCGGCAACGCCTTGGACAAAGTGAGTCTTCCCTGCCCCAAGATCACCAATCAGGGCGATGAAATCACCGGGCAGGAGTCTCTTGCCGAGTTCCCGACCAAGCGCGACCGTTTCTACAACACTGGTGCTGACAAAAGAAAACATGCCGCTAGTCCACCATGCTCCGGATCAGATCGATGCGTGAGACAATGCCAACCAGCTTTCCCTGGTCAACGACAGGGAGTGAATGGATCTTTTTATCACACATGAGATCTGCTATTTCAGGCACCTTCGTATTCGGCTCGATGGTGACTACCTCTTTGGTATAGATATCACCCACTGTCTGAGCAGTCATCCGCTTCAACTCCTGCTCGAACTTTTTTTCGCTTTCGAGGTAAATTACCCAATCGAAAAGTGAAATCACCGTGGGGATATGGAAACTTTTGTCCTGCTCAATCAGATCCGATTCCGTAACAATGCCGATCAGTGCCCCCTTTTCATCCACAACCGGCACACTGCCGATGCGGTGACGGGTCATAATCTCCGCCAAATCCCTGATCGAGGTTCCGGCAGTTACAGTAACCACATCCCTGGTCATAATATCAAAAGCGGTAAGCATTTTATTCTCCTTTGTGATGTCCTGCATCATGCATGATTTTATAGGCGTAGGGAAGCCTTTCCAAAACATCGCTTGCGGTTATGCCAACCTCACCTTTTTCCCCGGCGACGAGGTCTGCCGCGTGCCCATGAAGAAAAACCCCCAATCGGCAGGCTTCACGAACCGGATAGCCCTGACCGATGAGCGAAACGATGATACCGGTCAGGACATCGCCCATGCCGCCCGATGCCATCCCCGGATTGCCACTGCCATTGATGGCAACGCTACCATCCGGTGCGGCAATGACGGTCCCGGCGCCTTTGAGAACAAGGTACACGGCGTAACGAACGGCAAAATCCCTGGCAGCAGTGATTCGGTCACTCTCAATCCGGGCAAGGGAAAGACCGGTCAAGCGGGACATCTCACCGGGATGCGGAGTAAGAACGAGCGCGGGAGATTTTTTATTGAGTAGAATTCCCGGATCTGCTGCGAGAGCATTAAGGCCATCCGCATCTATCACCAGCGGCAGCGGACAATTGCTCACGAATCCCTGCACAAAAGTTACCGTATCAGCAGTACTGGAGATACCCGGGCCCAAGGCAACGGCATCCTTCCCCTCCGTTGCCCGGAGCAGGGCAGCAAGATTATCTGCGCTGAAATATCCTTTCCCGCTGTCCTCCAGGGGCAAGGTCATCGCCTCGGTGGTTTTAATCTCCAGAATCGGATTCAAACTGGCCGGGACCGCAAGAGTGACGAGCCCGGAACCAGCCCTGACCGCGGTGTTTGCCGACAGAGCAGCCGCACCGGTCTTGCCCGTTGAACCGGCGACAATCAGGCAGTGGCCGTAGCTGCCCTTATGACCGCAACGGTCTCGCATTTTCAGCAGTGGAGCGATAAAGGTGCTATCCAGATAGTCACAATACTCAACCGCGGCAACAATCTCATCCGGCAAACCGATGTCAATCGTTTCAAGCCGGCCGGTATAGGCTCTGCCAGGGTAAACGACATGTCCCAGTTTGGCAAAGGCAAATGTTACCGTCATGTCAGCTTGAACGGCAACACCGAGGACTCTGCCGCTGGAAGCGTCAATTCCCGATGGTATATCGACCGCCACCACAGGCTTGCCGGAGGAATTCATCAGGTGTACGGCTTCGGCATGGACACCGCTGATCTCTTTGGCAAGACCGATCCCGAAAAGCGCATCAACGATCACAGCCGCACCTTGAACGACGGTTCGACAGGGAAATAATCCCTCTTTTTCCGGGCAAAAATGCACGAGCGAAGAGTCCAACAGCGCAAGATTCTTGTCGGCATCACCGGAAATGGAACTTTTAGCGGCAAGGACAATGACCGAAACTGTCCAACCCTTCCGCAGTAAGCAGCGGGCAATGACATAGCCGTCGCCCCCGTTGTTGCCCTTGCCGGCGAAGATAACCGCGGATTTACCCCTGCCTGGCCCATATTCGGCATCGACAAGATCAGCACAGGCACGTCCGGCCGTTTCCATCAGAACCTGCCCGGGAATACGGTAGTTGTCCATTGTCAGGCGTTCAGCCTGCTGCATAGTCTGCGCAGATACAACTTTCATTGCCTATCGCTCCAGAACCATCATGGCAACGGCATATGCTCCGTCGTGGGAGAGAGCCACGTGAACCTTGTTCAGCTTCAATTCGGAGAAAATCTCCCCGGCCCTGCCGTGCAGGGACACTTCCGGCTTCCCAAGCTCATTATTGACGACTTCAACTTCCTGCCAGGACATGCCATCCCGCAAACCTAGTCCGAGCGCCTTGACATACGCTTCTTTTGCGGCGAAACGTAAAGCATAATGCTGCGCGCTTTTTTTCTTGGCCGAACAATATGCGCGTTCTCCCGGCGTAAAAAGGCGTCGAAAAAGAGCGTCATTGCCGTCCTGAAGAAATCTCTCGAATCGTGCTATTTCAACTATGTCGATACCGGTTCCATAAATCATTGCACTCGTGACTTTCGGGGAAACTGATTATTTATTTACGCTGAACCTTGTCGTACGGTTTCCGGCAGAATTCGCAAGGTTTTGGAGCTGTCGGTATTCAGGAAAGCCCGCCAGCCACGAAACAACCGCCATGATTAAGGGTCAAATCTTTTTACCGGTTATCCAATTCTCTGTCAATTCCCTTCTTGCGGGGTCTCTCCGTTGATAACCGGTGAAAAACTGTTTTCGAAGATCCCGATACAACTTTACTCTGTGAACAGATACATCAGAAGTCACATAATAACAGAACAGTGGATTATTTCTTCGTATTTACCAAATTGGTATTTATGGTAGACTTATTAACAAATCGTTACCAACTCAGGAGGTAGATATGTCTGACAGAAATACCACGATAAAGGTCGGTGGACTGATGCTGATTGCCGGGGGCGTGATCGGAGCCGGACTTGCTCTGCTTTTTGCTCCACAATCAGGGAAAACAACGAGAAAAAATATTACGCGCTATGCCCGTAAGGCACGGAGAAAAACAGAAGACATCGTTGACGATTTTTCACACAATGTTTCTAAAATGGTGGAGTCAGTGGGAGAAAATGCCGCCGACCTGCTCGACAAAGGCGCTGATCTTGCGTATGAAACCAAGAAAGAAATATTAAAGGCCATCGAAGACGGCCAGGAAAAGCTTGAAAAACAGCGTGCACGTCTGGCCCGTATTTTGGGATAACAATCAACATCAGGAGGCTCACCAGAGCCTCCTCCCCTTCTTTTCTACTTGACCGGCATGTTGCCGGAAGTGGATTCCGCTACGGGCGTGACGGACTCAGGAAAATATCTCCGAAATAGGCAACAGCTTCATCCGCGGTATTATCAGTATCACTCATGAGAGCCACCGCACCGAGAGGTGGCGGATCTTCGCCAAAAAAATTCTTATAATCCTCGAAAATATTTCTCTCTTCGCTCACCCAGGTACCGGCTTTTCCATCACCGGATTCCACGGCAACCATGACCGCATTTGCTGTATAGGCGTTGGGAATGGCCGTACCTTTCGGTAACTTTGCCGACCAGACGTAATTGATTGCCCGGGTTTTCCAGAAAAGAACCCGTGGAAAGACCACATACACCCGGGCAACAAAATCATCCCCGCTTTTTTTCGTCGCATTTTCCCGCTTGAGTGTATGCTCGATTTTCCAGGACCAGCGGAGCAGCGGATACTGTGACGGATCTTTCTCGATCTTCTTCACCAGCCCAGATGCGGCATTTTTGCTGACAGCTCTCAGGGCTTTTCTGCCATCAATCTGGACGATCGAATATTCCGTCTCACCGCTAAAAATCTTTTTCGACCAACCGGAAAGGTCCCCCCTGCTGAAAGCAGCAACCGTCACCTGGCCAGGGATCGTTTCATCAGCGAATGAAACCTCTGGCGAAAGAAACATTCCGGCAAGTCCGACAGCAATGAGCACCGGCAGCATGAAGACCCTGACAATCAACTCTCAACCTCCTCCCGCAAACCTTCAAGAACCGCCTGAACCTCGCGGCGCATCTCTTCCGCACGTGGGGAATGCTCCTTTTTCAGGTACAGCTCAAAATAACGAATGGCATCGGGGATCCTCTCCAGGTCGAGACAAATGCCGCCCAGCGTTAGATACGGCAATGCAAAGGAAGGATCGAGCCGGATTGCCTCAAGGCATTCCCGTTCAGCATCGGCCAGTTCCTCCATATCGTAGTATAACTCTCCAAGATTGAAGCGAGCGGCGGCATCTTCCGAATCGACGGCGATTCCGGCCTTATAGGCGTCAACAGCCTTATCCCTGTCACCAAGCGCATAATAGGCATCGCCGAGCGCGTTCAGCGCAAAAACGTTCTTGGTGTCCATCTCCAGAGCGGTTGAATAAAAACGGATCGCCTCCTGAGGCTGATCCATCGTGTTATAGACCAGCCCGATACTGACAAAGCCATCAGGATCGTCAGGGCTTAGCTCGACGACACGCTGATAGGATTCCAAGGCCCTCTGGTATTCTCCCGATTCAAAGTATATATCACCAACCGCGGTCAGCGCCTCGGTATTCGCAGGATCGAGGCGAAGCCCCTCCCTGTAGGACTTCAGAGCCTCTTCAAGCTTCCCGCTCTCGGAAAGTGCATAGCCAAGCTTAAAAAAAACCGCAGGGTCTTCCGGACGGGACTTCACGCACTGTTTGAAGCACTCGATAGCTTTCTTGAACTCACCCTCGTCAAGAAGCTCTTCCCCCTTTTGCATCATCTCTTCAAACATAGCAGACATACCCGCCCTCCTCATAAATAATTCCATTTTTCGAGACTATACCAGAAAGCTGATTCCATTGCCAGACATCACATCCGCCAGATACCGGAAGATCGAAAAACCTTTCTTTTACCGGTTAACTCTCGTATAATCTTTCAATTTATTTTCACGGAAAAAGCCCCATGATTGAAGACAATGCGGAACATCTCGGCCTGAGAACATTGGAAGATATCAGTGAACTGATCCTTCACTCCCATGATCTGCGGGAAACATTGCAGAACATCGTCAACCTTGTTTCAAAAAGAACGGGTTCTGACGTCTGTTCACTGTATCTCCTGGAAAAAGACGGAGAAACTCTCACGCTTTATGCAACAAAAGGATTGTCCAAGGGTTCTGTCGGCAAAGTCCAGATGAACACCTCGGAAGGCCTGACCGGGCTGGTAGTGGAACAGCGGAGCGTAGTTGCAACCGGGAACGCCCCCTCCCACCCGCGCTATAAATATTTTCGCGAAACAAAAGAAGAACGCTTTCTTTCATTCCTTGGCATACCATTATTCGAGCACAAAAGCCCTGCAGGTGTCATCGTCATCCAAACCAGGGAATCTCGTTCTTTCCTGCCGAAAGAAATCAGCGCCCTTACGACCATTGCCAACCAGATCAGCAGTATTATCATCAATGCGCGACTTCTTGACTCGATCAGAAAGAAGGAAGAGGAACGGGCTTTTTTCGAGCAGGAACTGAACAAGATCAAGGCCGGCACCCTTACGGCCGCCCAGGGAAAACCCCAGGACAGGAAAAAGAAGAAATACCAGCTCATGGTTCGCTGCGTCGCTGTTTCCCCGGGATTTTCCTGGGGAAAGGTCTCAATAATCAACCACACCACCGCCAGCAATCAATTTTCCCTCGAAAAAGTCGGTTCACGCGCGGAAGAAAAGAAGCGTTTTCTTCTGGCGGTCGAAAAAGCCAAAATCCAGACCCTTTATCTGGAAAAAAGGGTTGCCGAGTCACTCTCTAAGGAAGACGCGGCCATTTTCCATACCCACCTGATGATTCTTGAGGACCGGGGCTTTCTCTCAAAGATACTAGAGCGCATCGAAAACGATTTCGGGGCAATTCATGCCGTAGATGATGTCGTCGAATCCTATGTTGAAGCATTTTCCCGCATGGAAGATCCCTATCTGCGCGAACGTTCCGCAGACATGAAGGACATCGGCCGTAGGATCAGTGACAGCCTCACCGGAAACAACCGGACCCCGGCAAAATTTCGCGAAAAAAAAGTCCTCGTGGCTCGAGAAATACTCCCCTCTGACCTCGCCTCACTGGACCACGACAAGATCCTCGGAATCATTTCCGGCAGCGGTGATGTCAATTCGCATGCGTCCATCATGGCCAAATCTCTCGGCATCCCGGCGGTCATTGCCAAGTGGGATGATATCAGGAACATCTCCAACCGGGACGAGGTGATAGTCGACGGCAACACCGGCTGCCTGTATCTGAATCCTGACCAGAAGGTTAAGGATGAATATGAACGGCTGAGTCTCGACTTCAACCTGAAAAGGCGGGAACTGGACGTACTTCGTGATGAACCAGCCATCACCCTTGACGGGGTCAAGGTTCGTTTACAGGCAAATATCGCCCTTTTCAATGATGTAAAAGTTGCACTGGCAAATGGAGCAGAAGGAATCGGCCTCTACCGGACCGAGTTTCCCTATATGGTACGCAGCAACTTTCCTGACAGAAACGATCTTGTGCGTCTCTACCGAAAAGTGCTGGAAGAATTTGCCCCACGGCCGGTAACCATCCGCACGCTGGACATCGGCGGTGATAAAAAGCTGCCCTATTTTCCTCACCCTCTGGAGGAAAACCCCTTTATGGGCTGGCGTTCCATACGGCTTTCTCTCGAGCAACGCGATATTCTCAGGGAACAACTGGCCGGCATTCTGCTGGCATCGCCCTTCGGTACGACGCGGGTCATGTTTCCCCTAATCACAGCGGTCGATGAAGTGCGGTTACTCAAAAATATCCTTGGCGAGGTCCGAAAAGAGCTGACAGAAGCGGGCCACCCGGTAGCGGACGACATCAAAATCGGCATCATGGTCGAGGTTCCCGCCGCTGTCCAGACGGCGAAATTCCTTGTTCAAGAGGTGGATTTTTTCAGCATCGGAACAAACGATCTGATTCAATATACGCTGGCTGCGGACAGAAACAATCTGAAGGTCCAACAGTATTATGACCCCTTCCACCCGTCGGTACTTCAGTCGATTCGCAATGTTGCACTGGTCGGGAAAAAGGCGGGCAAACCGGTATCTCTCTGTGGAGAAATGGCCAGCGATCCTTTCAGTGCCATGATTCTCCTTGGACTCGGAATCACGGAATTCAGCCTCTCTGCTCCGTCCATTCCCGTAATAAAAAGTTTTCTGCGCACCATTTACCAGAGAGATGCGGAAGACATCGCCACCAGGCTTCTCGAACTGGGGAGCACCCGGGAAATTCAGGAACAGATACAAGCCCTGAAGAAAACATTCGGACTTCCCACAACCTGATTTCAATTCTCATATACAAGGAGTTACTATCAGAATGAGCACGAGCAAACAGAAAATGGATCTTTCCGGCAAGGTATCACTGTGCAAATCCGACCAGTTATTCCTCGGGGAAGACAGAATCAGGCTTCTTGAAATGATTGAAGACCAAGGCTCCATTACCAAGGCGGCGAAAGCCGTGGGCATCAGCTACAAGACCGCCTGGGACACGATGGATGCAATAAACAATCTCTCTGACAAGCCGCTTTTCGTCCGCATGGCAGGGGGGAAATCCGGCGGCGGCACCCGCCTTACCGACGAAGGCCGGGAAGTAATCCGTAAATATCGGGTAGTTCTGGAGGAACACGAAAAGTTCCTCGCAAATCTCAGCAAAAAAATCGGTTCGGCAAGCGAACTGTATAAATTTATCAAGAGGATATCCATGAAAGTAAGTGCACGGAATATATTTGCAGGGACCGTTAGCGGACTGACGAAAGGTGCGATCAATGCTGAAGTGACGCTGGCGCTGAAAGGCGGGGACAAACTCGTTTCGGTGGTTACGAACGAAAGCATCGAAAATCTTGGTTTGGAGGTGGGAACTGAAGCCTATGCCATCATCAAGGCCAGTTCGGTTCTTATCGGAAAGGATCTGGAAGGCACCAGGCTGAGCACCGGCAACATCCTGAACGGGAAAATCATTAAACTCATTACAGGGGCGGTCAATACGGAAGTAATGCTCGAACTTTCCGGCGGCAACACCATCAGCGCCATAATAACAAACTGCAGCGCGGAAAGTCTCGCCCTGAGGGAAAAAGACCGCGCCTGTGCCATCTGCAAGGCTTCGGATATTATTCTGGGGGTAAGCTAGGAACCTGCGGGCTCGCGTCCAAGCAATTTCAAGACCTGTTTCATGTCTTCCCACACCTCACGTTTCTTGCCGGGGTTTCTGAGTAGAAACGCGGGGTGAAATGTCGGCATGAGAGGAATTCCGTGATAGTCGTGGATCTGACCACGAAGTTGCGAAATCGGTGCTCGGCTCTGTAGGAGAGTCTGTGCGGCAAAAGTCCCTAAAGCGATGATAATTTTTGGAGAGACGGCCTGCAACTGGCGGAGGAGAAACGGCTGGCAGGCTTCGATCTCCTCTGTTTGCGGATTCCGGTTGTTTGGCGGCCGGCACTTGAGTACGTTACAGATATACACGTCTTCCCGGGCAAGCCCCATTGCCTGAATGATCTTTGTCAGCAACTGCCCGGCTTCGCCCACAAACGGCTCGCCCTTGAGGTCCTCATCCCGCCCGGGCGCCTCACCGACAAAAACGACCTCAGACTTTTCGTTACCGACGCCGAAAACAAGATTGGTTCTTGTATCACCAAGCTGACAGCGCCGGCAGTCTCCCAGCTCAAGCCGGATCTCTGCCACGGTTTCACTTCCGCGCACACTGCCGGAAATTCCGTTGGTCTCCAACTGTGCCGGCTCTTCAGCAACGACGGAAGGTGGCGTAACCGTCGCCACGCCATACCCATACGGCAGCCCGTCGACCCCCGTTTCCCGAAGTTCAACAAGATAACTCTTCAATGACGAAATCAGATAGTGGAGTTCGGTAGCCAAATGTTTATCCCTTTACATTCCCGGTAGCAGACACTATTCTTTTACTATGATTGCAATTATAAGCGCAGCCCTGTTGCTGCTCCTCATCTCCCCGGACCATGCTTTTGCATGGGGAGCGGGATTCCACTTGCAGATCGGTTCAACTGTCCTGAACAACCTGCAAGCCCTGAAACCTGCCCTTGCCACTCTTCTGAGCGAATATCCCCTTGATTATCTTTACGGCTGCGTCGCCGCGGACATTACCATCGGCAAAAAATTCACCAGCTACCTGCAACACTGCCATCGTTGGCCGGTCGGGCTGAAAGTGCTGCACTCCGCCCGCAGCAGAAAGCAGGAGGCATGTGCCTACGGCTACCTGACCCACCTGGCGGCGGATACGGTGGCACATAATTATTTTGTACCCTACAAAATCATGCGGAGCTTTCCTTCAATTGCCATGAAGCACGCGTACTGGGAAATTCGCTTTGAAAATTTCATCGACAAGGAAATATGGGAAATCGGAAGAAAAGTTTGTCTGGAACACTACCGGGCAAACGACGAACTGCTGCGGAGTGTGCTCTCTAATACAATATTCTCCTTTGGCACGAACAAGCGAATTTTCAATTCGATTCTATTGTTGAGCCGTCTGGAGAAATGGCAGGCAATGCTCAAAACGGTTTCCGATTCTTCCAGCTATGCCCTGGAAGATTCAGATCGGCAAGAATACACGGCACTTTCAGAGGAAGCCGCCTTCGACTATCTAAACCAGAGGGAAAAGTCCCGCTACTTTTTAGCCGATCCGACGGGAGAAAGGGCACTCGCTACGGCCGAAATTATCCGGAAAAACCTAAGAATTCTCTATAAAAGCGGGAAGATCACAAAACTGCAGGCGTTTGCGCAGCTGGAAGATCTGAAACCGAAACTTCGCCAGTCCATCTGCGCCCCGGCGTTACTCCAGCAGCTTCATCCTACGGATCATGAACGTAAAACCTACTTAGTTCCACGTCCTCGCTTCTGATCGCGCACGGCAAGAATCCGGTCCAGAATGAAATCAGCCAGCAGTTCCTTATCCATGAGCGGGCAGTCTTCTATCGACCCATCCCTGGACAGAATCTTCACAATATTCGTATCAACGGAAAAACCGGCGCCTTCCTGGGTAACATCGTTGGCAACCAGCAAGTCCAGGTTTTTCTCCCGGAGCTTCTTCAGTGAGTTTTCCACCAGGGCGGCTGTTTCCGCAGCAAAACCGACAAGTATTTTTTCTTTCTTGATTTTACCCATTTCAGCAAGGATGTCGGGATTTTGCGTTAAGGCCAGCGTCAGCGGGGCACCCTTCTTTTTCATCTTTGTTTCTGCCCTGTTTTCCGGCCGATAATCTGCAACCGCGGCAGCCTTGACGACCATGGTAGCAGCGGCAAACTCGCGCAGCGCCACTTCTGCCATCTCTTCCGCAGAGACTACCTTGATGGTTTTGACACCATAGGGAGGTTCCAGGCAGACCGGACCGCTTACCAGGACCACCTCGGCGCCACGACGCTGCGCCGCACGAGCAATTGCATAGCCCATCTTACCCGAAGAATGGTTGCTCAGATAGCGGACCGGGTCCAATTCTTCCCGGGTCGGCCCGGCGGTGACCAGAAGCTTTTCCCCGCCCAGATCCTTTTCTGTCAGAGCGGAGAGCGCCTCCTGATAGATAATTGCCGGGTCCTGAAGCTTTCCTTCCCCTTCCCAGCCGCACGCCAGCATCCCCTTCACCGGATCGACGAAAAGATACCCATGGTCACGCAGACGATCCTCATGCAACCGGTAGAGAGGATTCGTGTACATATTCGCGTTCATGGCCGGGGCGATCAATACCGGAGCTTTGGTCGCCATAACGGTCGTGGTCAAAAGATCATCGGCAATCCCGGAGGAAATCTTACCGATCGTATTGGCGGTAGCCGGTGCAATGACCATAAGGTCTGCACGGTCAGCAAGCGAAATATGTCCGACCTCCTGTTCTTCGATGCAATTGAACAGATCGGTATGAACCGGATTTCTGGATAACGTCTGGAAGGTTAGCGGTGTCACAAACTGCCGGGCGGATGCCGTCATCAGGACATGTACCTCAGCCCCGCCTTTGACAAAAAGCCGCACAAGTTCTGCTGCCTTATACGCGGCAATCCCACCCGTCACGCCGAGAACTATCACCTTTCCTGTCATCATAAGGCACCTAGAATATTGCTGAATCGTTGAGATAGGGATTATGAAGCCTCTCATGAAGTATCGTCGTCGCTGGACCATGGCCAGGATACACAATGGTTGCATCGGGAAGTGTCAGCAACTTCTCCCGGATACTTTTCAGTAGAGTTGCGGAAGATCCGCCCGGGAAATCCGTTCTGCCGACGGATTCCGCAAACAGGGTATCACCGGTGATAACGACTCCCTCACCATAGAGCGAACAGCCCCCGCGGGTATGACCGGGGGTATGGAGAACCGTGAGACTGCATTTTCCGAAAGATATTGTGTCCCCATCAGACAAAAATGCGGTTGGCGGTGGTGAGTTTTCTACTTTCAGGCCATACTTGAGAGCGGTGATATCCGCGTGGGCAAGCATCGGAGCATCAAGCTCATGAATACGGAGACCGACGCCACAAGCCGCCATCAGGGCCTGGTTCGCTCCCACATGGTCGAAGTGCCCATGGGTATTGATAATCTGCACGATCGAAAGTTCATGGCGTGCAAGAGCGGAAAGTATCTTTTCGGCATCACCACCGGGATCAATTACAAGCCCTTCCCGGGTCTCTTCACAACCAACAATATAACAATTGACCATCAGGGGCCCGACTACGACGATTTCGAGAATCATGTATCACCTTTCTTGCTGGCAGTGAGCAGCACCCGGGATTTCCAATTCCATCTCAAGGCCCTCTCTTCGTTGGCTCGTCTTCGGCTGCTCAACGTACATTTCAGTACGCCTCGCCGCCTCAATCCTTGCCGCCTTGAGATCATTTTTGATCTGGAATTGGTAGTACAGCTCCGGATTCGAATTAAAATTATTCAGAGCTCTTCTCTCTCAACCCTTCGAAGGGACTGTTTCGAAAACCGCTTTTCTTCATGTCATTGTTTCCCGGATTCATGATCTCCGGAACCGGTTCCTGTGCGGGAGTCTCCTCGGGAGGGTGGTTTATAACCCTGTCGCATCCAGCATTCTTGTAAAAATAACGATCATAGAGCCGGTGATACCCTGTCCAGCGGGAATGGTTCGCCAACTCCTTGCGCATATGAGTACGTATGCCATTGATTTTTGAGTCCAGGTCGTCCAGGTAATTGAGTACGGTTGCCTCGATCGTCTTTGGCCTTTTCGGTGAGCCGAATTCATACTGTCCATGATGTGAAAGAATCATGTGTTTCAGGAGCATGGCAAGTTCGGCAGGGAACCCATCCAGTTGAACGATTTTTTCGTGGATCATCTCCACACCAATGGAAATGTGGCCGAGCAGCTTTCCTTCATCGGTATAATCGAAGGAACGGAGGTAGGTCATTTCCCGAACCTTTCCCACGTCGTGCAGAAGTGCACCCGCGATGAGCAGATCACGCTGAAGCTGCGGATAGAGAGGCATTATCTGGTCCACAAGCCGGGCAACGGACAGAGAATGTTCGAGCAACCCGCCAAGGTATACATGGTGCATCCCCTTGGCGGCAGGCGCCGTTCGGTAGAGCTCCAGAAAAGCTGGGTCTTCAACAAAGGATAGCAGAAGTCGACGCAGATGGCAGTCGGAGCAGGATTCCACCAGTGCCGACAACTCGACGAGCATTTCAGCGGCATCTCGATCACCCTCGGGAAGGAAGTCCTCCAGAGCAACCTTACTATCAGCAACACAGGCAAGATCAGAGATAATCAGCTGCATTTTGCCGAGATACACCGTGGCCTTCGCTTTCAGCCGAACAAAATTGTCCTTCTCGAACAACTGCCCGATGGATTCGACATTTTCCCAGACGCGGCCTTCGATTTCCCCTGATTTGTCCATAAGGTGAAGTGTGAGGTAGGGCTTCCCGTTCCTGGCCAGTGCCGAGATCTTTTCCTTGACGAGAAAAACGGAATCAACCTGACTGCGATCCTGGATCTCACTTACAAACATCTTGGTCACACGAATCTCCTTATTTCAGCTGCAAATCCCGGGCGATACTATCAGCCACCCTGATGCCATCCACCGCGGCGCTCATGATACCACCGGCGTACCCCGCGCCTTCACCTGCCGGAAAAAGTCCGGGCAGGCTGACCGACTGATACGTGTCATTCCGCACGATCCGAACAGGTGCCGAGGTTCTGGTTTCAACACCGGTAAGAGAAGCTTCAACCGTAAGAAATCCTCTCATCTTGCGATCGAATTGCCTGACACCTGCTTTCAGCGCCAGCGCAACATCCCTCGGCAGTATTTCGGCAAGATCAACCGGGACGATGCCGGGCCGATAAGTGGAGCGAACGTCGTGACAGCCTTTCCCGGTAGCAAAGTCCAGCAGGTTCTGGGCCGGTGCGTAGTAGGAAAAATTGCCCGCGGCAAAGGCCTTTTGCTCCAATGCCCGCTGGAACTCAATCCCGGCAAAGGGATGGGTTCCGGGAAAATCCTTTTCACCGACAGCAACAACCAGGGCGCTGTTGGCAAAGGGTGAATTCCGCTGAAAGGAACTCATGCCGTTGGTTACGACGCCGCCCTCCTCGGATGCCGCCGCCATGACGACCCCTCCCGGACACATGCAAAAAGAGTAGACCGGCCGGTCTGTTTCCGGATCATGGTGGGTCAGAACATATTCGGCCGTCGGGAGTCCCGCCGCTGACCTGTCGCCGTACTGAATGCCGTTGATCAATTCCTGGGGATGCTCAACCCGCAGACCGATCGCAAAGGGTTTCCTTTCCATGCGAATGGATCGTCTCTGCAGCATCTCGTAGGTATCACGGGCACTGTGCCCGGTCGCCAGCACCAGAAAGTGACAGGGCAGCTCTTCAGCTCCATTCAGGACGAGGCCGCTGACCTGGCCCTTGCTGGTCATGATATCGGTCAGTTTCCCGCTGAAGCGAATGGTGAATCCCCGCTCCAGAAGCTCAGCCCGGATATTTGCGACCACCCGGCGCAGTTTGTCGGTACCGATATGCGGTTTCGCCAAAAACAGAATCTCGCGCGGCGCACCGAAACGGACGAGATGTTCCAGGATATAACCGAGGTTCTCATCGCGGATCCGGGTGGTCAGTTTACCATCGGAAAAAGTGCCGGCTCCCCCTTCACCAAACTGAACGTTGCTTTCCGGGTTCAGGACCCCGCGATCCCAGAAAGTTTGCACATCCTGAACGCGCTGCTCGACAGGACGGCCGCGCTCGATGATGGTAGCCCGGAGTCCGTATTCGGCGAGGCGAAGGGCGGCAAAAAGACCGGCCGGACCCATGCCGACAATGGCAATTTCCTTGCCCGTGGTAATAGGGGCATAGGTTTTAGGCGTCGTCTCCGGGACCTGTGTGACATCCCGGTCATCAGCGAATCTGGCAACGCAGGCAGCTTCGTCACTGACGGAAATTTCTATCGTATAGACATAGCGGATGGCTTTCTTCTTCCGCGCATCAAGCCCTTTGCGTACGATCTTCCATGAAACGAGCTCTTCCCTGTTGAGGGATAGCCGATTAAGCAGTTGTGCAAAGATTACCGGTTCAGTGGTGCGATAGTCAAAAACAAGGTTGCGAATAAGGAAAGGCACGAGAGTCCTTCATCGAGCTACTGTTGAAATTTTTTCCGGTCCAGAAGCTGTTCAACAATGATCACGATATCCAGCGGATTTGTAGATTTGGGTATATGCACCCGAGCACCCATCTCAGGAGCTTCATGCTCATGGGGTGCCCCTTTGAACATTGAGGTCAGCAGGATAAGTATCGGAGGCGTATCTCCGGCAAGCCGGGCTATTTCAAGACAGGTACTGACACCTCCGAGCATCGGCATGACCAGATCCACGATTGCCACATCCGGAGCCTCGGCAAGAAAAGTTTTGATACCTTCCAGTCCGTTCTCAGCGGTGACAACCGTAAAATTATACTCACGGAAGATGTCCGACAGAATATTCCGGAACAGGGCATCATCGTCTATGATCAGAATCTTGACACCGGGGGATTGCATCAGAACCTCAGGAAAGCCCTTAAAATGGCGCAATAGTACACCAACATGGTCTAAAATGGAAGGATAAACCCCTAGGATTCCGGGGAGTGCAGCGGAAGAGTAATGGAAAATGTTGTTCCTTTGCCCGCCTCGCTTTTCACCGCTATCTTTCCGTTATAGGTTCGAATAATTCTCAGCACAACGGACAGACCAAGACCGGTCCCGGAACTTTTTGTCGTAAAAAACGGGTCAAATATTCTTTGCAGATCCTCCTGGGGAATACCCTTGCCGGTATCAATCACATCAATGTGGACCATGTCCTCTTTTTGTTCGAGGACAATTGTCAAAACCCCTCCATCCGACATCTCTTCGATGGAATTTGCAAAAAGATTCGAAAAGATCTGCTCGACCTCCGTGAGGTCAGCAAGGATTTGGGGCGGCGTTGCCCGGTAGTCCCGTTCGATCCTTATACCATGCATCTTGGCGCGTGATTGAAATAATTCGAGTAGAGAATCGATTACCTTTGGTATGGAAAGCTCTTGAAGGTGATAGCGAGGCCTCTTCACGGCATCCATCAATTTTCGCAGGATTCCATCAATCCGCTGCACTTCCATTTCGATCTTTTCCAGAAATTCGAAGCGTTCCGGATCATCGAGGCCACCCTTCAGGAGTTGTGCATACAAGCCGATCGAGTTGAGGGGATTTCTGATCTCATGCGCCATTCCCGCGGAAATATACCCGAGCGTCGACATCTTTTCAGTCTGAACAATTTCCTCCTGGACCTTCTGCAGTTCAAGGGATTTCTCTTCGACTCGCTTTTCGAGCATCCTGTTCCAGGATTCAATCTCGAGAAGGAGACGGTCTCTTTCCTGGAGCAGTTCTTTATTGCGTATCTCGACTTCCCGGACCTTGAGAACCTTTTCAACCCGCTCAACCAGATCCTGATTCACAAAAGGTTTGAGAACGTAGTCGGATGCTCCCGCTTTCATAAGGGATACGGCAATTTCTTCGCTGCCCTTCCCCGTCAGAATAATCACATAGATATCGGGAAAGGTATTTTTGATTTCTTTCAGGGTAGTGAAACCGTCTTTGCCTGGCATGAAGTAATCGAGCAGAACTACTTCCGGCTGCTCGCTCTTGGCCAAAACCAACGCTTCCGCGGCATTTGAGGCGGTAAGAACTCTGAAACCCCTGTTGTGGAAAATTTGCGCAGTAAGCACAAGGTTCACTTTTTCATCATCCACCAAAAGCAGTGTCGTATCCCGCTGGTTAGTCTTTCCCAGTACGGTTTTACCTTCTTGCAGCTCTTGCCTCGGCATAAAAGGTTCGCCCCTTTTACTGACAGAAATGGAAAAGGCAGCACCTGGCTGCCTTTTCATCCTCAGTTTACCCATACAACGATTATTCCTCGCTCGCCGTCGGCCGAATGGTCATGACCGGACAACGCGACCTCCGGACAACCCTCTCCGCGGTGCTGCCGAACAGAAGATGATCAAGACCGGCTCTCCCGTGAGTGCCTAGGACAACCAGCGATACTTTTTCCTTATCCGCCAGAGCAATTATCTCATCATAGGGGATACCGGAGACTATGACCGTCTCACTTTCAGCCAGATCCGTAAGCTTGCCCAGGCAGAATTTTATCATCATCTTTTCAGCGGCGTCTTCAATTTCTTTTTCGAGAGAATCAAAAGAGATATGGGGAACGTAAAACCCGCGAAGGTCAACCGGCTCATTAATGACATGCATGACAATCAATTTACTCTTAAAAGTTTTCGCCAGGGTGCATGCATAGTCAAAAGCATATTCAGAGGTTTCGGAAAAATCCGTGGCGAAAAGTATCTTTGAAAAGTCTTTCATGTTCCCCCCTCACAAGGTAATTTAGGAATCCTCAACGTTTAATATTTTCTCCATAATAATTTTCAATTCATCAATCTGCACCGGCTTGTTTATATACTCGAATGCACCCAGGTTCATGGCTTCAAGATAGGAATCCACGCCACCGTAGGCGGTTATCATTATCACATTGCTTTTGGGGAAATTTTTGTTCAGTTCTCTCAGGAAGGTAATACCATCCATACGAGGCATCTTGATGTCTGTTACGATCAGATTTACCGGTTGCCTTCGCAGATACGATAACGCTTCATAGCCGTTCGCTACTCCCTCGACGAAATATCCTTCTCGAGTCAGAAGTTTGGTAAGGGCCTGGCGGGTGTTATCCTCATCTTCTACAATAAGGATTCTTTTCACTTTTACCGGTCGGGATGTGTCCATTCTTTTTGTGTTCATGTGGATTGAAGTGTATCACGGGGAGGCCGACTGTCAAGCTTTCCGCAGCACTAGCGTTTTGTTTTTTCTCCATCATACCCGGCACTTAAGATTATATGCGCCGGAGAGCCTTTTGCTCCGAATGGCTTGAGAATCTTTCCGTTCAGCTCTGCTTCAACTCCTCCGGCATTGTCCAGATCCAGCGAAAAAACCTTATCGGCCTTCCACTCGATGAGGTCGCCCGCCTTCAGGTCATATTGCTGGGTGATAGCATCATCAATGGTAAGCTTGAGATAACCGTCTTCAAGAGCCCGCATCCTCAAGACAATGCCCTGATCTGTCAGAGAAGGGTCATTGGCGGTAATTTCAGATTGTAGCGGAAGGTTTTGAGACGGACTTACCGTAGTACTTTCGCTGTTCAGCAGGTTTTCAAGCGGCGCGGTCACGACATATTCTTTCGGTTGAGACAACTGCCTACTCTGATTTTCACGCGTTGCGCCCGGTTCCTTGTCAGTAAAGAGAAAAGATCCAGCCAACACCGCCAGGCAGACAGCCGCAAGCGACCAAAGCCAGGGTTTTGAAGGTATGTTACTCGCTCGGGGCAATCTCACCCGCGGGGTTAGGGGAACCAATTCCTCCTGGGTGATTTCGCAAGTATTGTGCTGATAAAGTGTCGAGACCTTCTCAGCAGGCAACCCGAGATAATTGGCATAGATACGTAAAAACCCCCGGGCATATGCTTCACTCGGAAGTTTCTCTAAAGCATCATCTTCCAAGGCAAGCAAGTACCCTTTCGTTATCCGGGTTACCCGAGCCACCTCGTCCAGGTCAACCCCCTTTTCCAGCCTGGATTTCCTGAGTAATTGACCCGCGGACATACTCTCATCGGAATCAAACGTAACTGTCATGTGCCTCTCACCTGAGCATCTGCAGATGTTCCTTTGAAATCTGGCCCAGTTCATCATCCGGGTTGATCCGGATTACCTCAATGAACTCATCTTTCGCGGCATCGGTATTCTTGAACTTCAGATAAGCCAGAGCCAGATGATAGTGAGCTTTGGCAAAGTCTGGGCTGAGCTCGATCGACTTTTTGAATTCTTCAATTGCCAATCCGGTCTTGTCATCGGCAAAGTACACCCTTCCCAGGTTCAACCGGGCAACCGGGCTTCTCGGGTTCCTAGCTATGACAGGGCGAAGGAGAGAAAGAGCCTGTTGATAGTCGCCTTTCCCGAAGTAGGCCAAGGCGAGATTCATGGCCGCGGTATCATGATTCTGATAAAAAATATCGTTATTCACGAGCGTCAGTTGCTTGATGGCATTATCCCACTGTTGCATCTCCAGATAGGTGGCGCCAAGGTTGTTTCTTGCCTCGGAGTAATTGGGACGAAGTTCGATGGAGCGCAAATATTTTGCTTCAGCCAAATCGAATCTTTTTTTGAAGAAATAAGCCTGTCCGAGATAGTTCAGCAGGACCGGGTCGTTAGGCGTAATTTTCTCCGCCTCGCTGAGGTCAATAAGTGCGCGGGTATAATTGCCTTCGGCAAGATACGAGAGGCCCATCTGATAATGGTAAGAAGCCTTTTTCCGCGATGCCTCCATGGCCCCGCAGCCTGCGGATAATGCCATGGCGAAGAGCAACACGATTACGAGTCCGTTTTTCATGGTAGCCTCTTTCATGAGAACCTCTAGGAATCTGTCTGACTTAGGAAATTGAAGCTAAAATTTGGCTGGGCGAGGACAGATTTTGTCGATTTTGCAGGGCAATAGTTGCTCTATTGCCCAAAAAAGCGGCGAAATATGGACCGTCCAGACGGATTTGCAGCAGATTTACCCTAAGTCCGACAGACTCCTAGGAGCCTTTCGGACTTCCAACAACAGCAAATCCCGAAATTGGGCTAGGCAGATTCCGGAAGACCCTCAAAATATGTCATTGCCTTGAAACTGCGATACCTCTCTTCAATTTCCTTGTAGGTAAGGCTCCTCATCCGGTCAAGACTGAAATCCTCGACATTATATGATGCCATGACACTGCCGAAGATAATAGCCTGACGAATTCCGGCGTCACTGAGATTTCCCGTATTTGCCAGGTAACCCATGAAACCGCCCGCAAAGGTGTCCCCTGCCCCCGTCGGGTCGAAGACTTTCTCCAAAGGGTAGGCAGGCGCGGCAAAAATATTCGAGCCGGTGAACATCAACACTCCGTACTCGCCCCTCTTCACGATCAGAGTTTTTACCCCAAGCGACAGAATCTGTCTTGCCGCTTTCACCAGGTTCGGTTCCTGGGAAAGCTGCCGTGCCTCGGCATCGTTAATAATGAGGATATCAACCTTCCCGATGACATTTTTCAGAGATTCCGCTTTGGAGGAAATCCAGTAATTCATCGTGTCGCTTGCAATAACCCGAGGATTTTTCACCTGACGCACGACATCCATTTGCAGGTCCGGATCGATATTCGCGAGAAACAGGAACTCCGCATCGGCATATTCGGCAGGAATCGTCGGCTTGAAGGTTTCAAATACGTTCAGTTTTGTTTCGAGGGTTTGCGCCTCATTCAGATCATAGCCGTACTTGCCCTTCCAGGAAAAAGTCTTGCCGGAACTGCGGGTAAGTCCTCTCAGATCGATATTCCGGGACTCGAGGAATGAGATATGTTCCGCAGGAAAATCCTCGCCAACCACGGCAACAAGACTGACATCGGCAAAATAGCTGGCGGACGTGGCAAAATAGGTTGCGGAGCCGCCAAGTACATTCTCAACTACCCCAAAGGGAGTTTCCACCGAATCGAATGCCACCGAACCAACTACCAGAATACCCATAAAAATTTCTCCTCAAGGTTATAAAATCGGTGAGTCAGAGATACTTGCCGATAAGCGGATCAAGATCAGACTTGACTTTCCCCGGAATAACCGACCTGTCGGTGATAATCGCATATCGGAGAGCATCGGCGCAAGGGCATATTCTCTCGGCAGCCACACCGGCGACAGCATTCACGATAATCGTTTTTGCCATGGCAACGTTCTGCTTGATGATTGCCAGAATTGCATCAACAGAGACATCGTCATGGGTTTCGTGCCAGCAGTCGTAATCGGTTGCAAGAGCTATGACACCATAACAGATTTCCGCCTCCCTGGCCAATTTTGCCTCGGGGATATTTGTCATACCGATGACCGAGACGCCAAAACTCCTGTACATCAGTGACTCAGCCCTGGTTGAAAAGGCCGGCCCCTCCATGCAAAGATAGGTACCGCCCCGGTGGACCCGAGCGCCGGCCTTCCTTGAGGCGGTCTCGAGCACAGCGGAGAGGTCAGCACAGACCGGGTTGGCAAACTGCACGTGTGCAACGATCCCATTACCAAAAAATGTGTTAGCGCGGGTAGCATTCGTCCGGTCAATGAACTGGTCAGGAATGACAATATGTCCGGGCTCGATCTCCTCCCGCATGCTCCCGACCGCGGAAACGGAAATAAGGCGTGTTACGCCGAGCTGTTTCATGCCGAAGATGTTTGCCCGGTAGTTGACCTCGGAAGGCAGTAAGCGGTGGCCGCGGCCATGACGCGGAAGAAATACCATCCGCACCCCGTCAAGCACACCGGTAATGAACGCATCGGAAGGATCGCCAAATGGTGTCTGGATTCTGACCTCCCGCACATCCGCCAGACCTTCCATCTCATAAAGGCCGCTGCCCCCGATTACGCCTAAGACCTGTTCATTTATTTTCATCATTTATCCTCGAGTCTATCCGTGAAATTCAATGTCCGGCCGGAAAGGCCGTTCAGTTTGTGTCGTCTTTTTCCATCCTGGCGCGAAGCTGGCCGCAGGCCGCAGAGATGTCGGCTCCTCTGCTGGCTCTGGTGATTACCGTAAGATTTTTCTCCAGCAAGTAACTGTGGAAGCGGTCGATGGCAGCCTGCTCCGGGGACTTAAATTCGCACCCTGCATATTCATTGAAACGTATCAGGTTCACCTTGACGGGTATCCCCTTCAAAAGCTTTACCAGCCTCTTTGCGTCTTCAATAGAATCATTGACCCCCCTGACCAAAACATATTCGATTGTTATCATTCGACGGTTCGGCAGAGGGAACTTTCTACAGGCGGCGATAAGTTTCGCGATGGGGTAGGCCCTGTTTACCGGCATCAGAAGATCGCGCTGTTCATCCGTTGTTGCATTGAGCGAAACAGCAAGATTAACGGTAACGGCAGATCCCAGCTTCTCGATTTCCGGGACAAGTCCGGAGGTAGAAACAGTTACCCTGCGGGAGGAGATCTGGAAACCGTCAGGGCAGGTCATAATCTTCAATGCGGGTATGACGTTGTCCAGATTTGCCAGGGGTTCACCCATCCCCATCAGCACGACATTTGTTATGCGGTCGGTGCGCTGAACGGCGCAAAACTGGTTTACAATTTCGGAACACCGGAGATTACGTTTCAGGTTGAAAGTTCCCGTCAGACAAAAGCGGCAGCCCATGGCACAACCTACCTGGGTGGAAACACAGAGAGTCGCTCTGTCTTCTTCGGGAATCAGAACGGATTCGATGCTCGAGCCGTCTTCCAGCACAAAAAGGTATTTCTTCGTACCATCCTTCGATATTTCAACGGTATCAGGTACAAAAGACGAAATCCGGGACTTGAGCGAAAGTTCTCGGCGGAAATCTTTGGAGAGATCCGTCATATCGTCAAAGGTCGTGGCGCCCCTCTGGTATAGCCACTTGAAAATCTGCTTCGCGCGATATTTTTCCTTGCCGAGCCCCAAGAGGAATGCTTCGAGACTTTCCAATGATAAATCTTTTAAATCGACCAGTTCCATAATATGAATAAAAAAGCCCTTCACCGGGAAGGGCTTTTTTCCTTATGTCTTTTCACCTACACCAGTTCTAGAGCATTAAAGAAATAGGGTATCTCATAGGCAGCGGACTCAGCCGAGTCCGACCCATGCACCGAGTTTTCACCAAGGCTCAGGCCGAATTCCTTACGGATCGTGCCCTCGATGGCATCGGCAGGATTCGTTGCACCCATGAGAGCACGCCAGTCAGCGATGGCATTATCCTTTTCCAGCACCAGAGCAACAATGGGACCGCGTGCCATATAGGAGCAAAGCTCATCATAAAAGGGACGGTCCTTGTGCACATAATAGAAACCCATAGCCTGTTCTTTGGTCAGGCGAATACGCTTCAATCCGACTACGGTGAACCCCGCGGATTCAATTTTAACCAAAATACCGCCGATAATATTTCTCTCGACAGCATCCGGTTTGATGATTGCAAAAGTTCTTTCCATTTCAACTCCAATCAGGTGAATATCGACGGTAAATCATCGTTCTAACTACCATTCAGAGTCAGGTATGTCAAGGGATTTCAATCCCTGAAACGTGAAAAGCCTACAGATAAATCTGTAGGCTTTTCTTTCCAAACAGCATGTGCAGTCAGGAAATTACTTTGCGGCAGGAGCCGTCTCAGTGGTAGTTGTTTCTGTTGTGGTGGTGGTAACAGAAGACATAGGAGCCTGCGGTACCGGAGTCGCCTCAGTAGTAGTGGTAGTTTCTGTGGTGACTGCTTCTTCTTTTTTCTTGCAACCAGCAGCGAAAGCCAGAGCGACAACAAGGCACAGAGCTAATACGATAAGCTTTTTCATTGACATAATCACCTCTTTTCCTTTTTGAATACCAAAATCGCGCACTGCGCGTGGTTTTTCTTGCCAAACAAAACGCGACTATACTATTTTAGTTTTAAATGTCAAGATTTTTCTCTCGCCCAGAAAGAAACAACGCGTATACATGTGCAAGGTACTGAAATCAAAGAGATAAATTATTAAGGCGCGGCGCGCATGAAACGACATTTTTTAGAATTCAAATTCAAATTGTCATCAGCAGATAATTCCTGTATAGAAACAAAATATCGTATGAGAGACACGGGAGGCTCAAGTGCAGACAAAATTAACGCGTAAAGAACAACAGCAGCTCCTTACCCTCGCAAGGAAAACCATTGTTAACTATGTAAAACACGGGCAACTGGAAGAAATCCCGTTCCAAGACGAAGGACTTACCTGCAAATCCGGCTGTTTTGTCACCATCAAGACGCACGGAAATCTTCGCGGCTGCATCGGCTGCTTCACAGCCGAAAAACCACTCTGGCAAACCGTGCAGGAGTTCGCAATTGCCGCGGCCTCCCGCGACCCGCGATTTTATCCGCTCCACCAAGATGAACTTGATGACATTACGATTGAAATTTCAGTATTGTCCAGCCTGAAAAAAATAGAGTCCATTGACGAAATCCAAGTCGGAACCCATGGACTGTATATTGAAAAAAACATGTATCGTGGAGTTCTCCTCCCCCAGGTTGCCACGGAATACGGCTGGGACCGGACCACGTTTCTGACACAGACCTGCCTGAAAGCCGGTCTGGAATCAGATGCCTGGATAAGCGGTGCTGACCTGTACATCTTCAGCGCTCAGATTTTCGGCGAAAAATAACTCACCAGCATCCCCGCTGGCTGCGGCTTTTGCGGTCCCTGTCACTCTGTATCTCACGATATTTTCAGGCCACCTTCGGCAGCCCACTTCTCCAGCATATCGGTTGTCACCGACTTGGGTCGTTCAATGGGGTACCCCAGGGCCCGATCCCAGATAATGGTGGCAAGGACGCCTATTGCCCGCCCTACCCCGAACAGAACCGTATAAAAATCATACTCCGTGATTCCGTAATACCAGTGCACGACTCCCGATTGCGCATCCAGATTCGGCCAGGGGTTTTTTGCCTTGCCGTGGGCCTTGAGAATTGCGGGGGCAACATCGTAGATCATGTTCACAACTTTAAAAAGGTCGTAGTCAGGCAGATGTTTTTCACAGAAATCTTTCAACGCAGTATAGCGTGGATCGGTTTTTCGGAGCACGGCATGGCCATACCCGGGGATAACCTGACCGCTGTTCAGGGTATCCCAGATGAATTTTTTCAGGTCTTCTTCCGAGGGGACCTTGCCGCCCAGCATATGAAAAGCCTCCTGAATCCAGCTGAGAACTTCCTGGTTCGCAAGTCCGTGAAGCGGGCCGGCCAGACCGTTGATGCCGGCGGAAAGACTGTAGTACGGATCGGCCAGCGCCGAGGCCACCAAATGGGTCGCGTGGGAAGAAACATTGCCCGACTCATGATCCGAGTGGAGGATAAAAGTCATGCGCGCTGCATCATCGTAGGGGCGCGGCAACCCCATCATATGTGCAAAGTTTCCACCAATATCAAGATAACGCTCCGGTGGGATGAAAGTATCCGACTTGTACTTCATGCGGTAGATGTACGCGGCAATAGCCGGCAATCTGGCCAGCAGGTTGCAGCTGTCTTCGAACATCGGCTCCCAGTAGTCGCTCTTTTTCATGCCTTCGGAATATTTTTTCGCGAAAATTGATTCTCGCTGCATGGAAAGAATTGCCGTTGAAAACATGGTCATGGGATGGGTGTCCCGCGGCATGGCGCGCAGGATGTCAAATACATACTGGGGCACCTGAGAACGCATGCTGAAATCTTCAACGACGGAAAGCGTTTCGGTCATTGTGGGGATATCACCGGTCAGGAGGTAATACCAGAAGCCCTCCACATAGGGATATTCGCAACCCGGGACATGGGGAAGCTGGGCAAAGGTTTCCTGAATGGTCTTGCCCCGGAAATGTATACCCTCTTGCGGGTCCAGGGAAGATATATCCGTAACAAGGCACTTCACGTCACGGGCGCCGCCGATGCACTGTCCGATCGTTACGGTATCAATAACAACATCTCGATGTTCCTTGAGCAGTTTTTTCGTACGTTCGCGCATCGGAACGATTTTTTTATAAAGCCTTTCCTTCAAATTCGACATCCAGGAAATTCTCCTTTTTTCAGCGGTGCTTCAAAGCTCCGGATATTCCACCACAATGCTGCATAATTATTCAGCAAAGCTGTATCAACTCATTATACAATTACGATGTTTTCCCTGGAAAAGGTCAACTGCTCGAGACCGGCTTCCGAAAGGTGAAAGGTATTTTCGATCCCGACCGCCCCTACCTCAGGGTAAACCAGTTTCGGCTCGAAGGCAAAGACCATCCCGGCTTCAAGCCTCATCTCATTGAAGCCACGCGCCAGAAATGGATACTCGTCAATTTCGATCCCGACACCATGTCCGATAAATGATACCTGTGACCCGCGGTATCCCATAAAATGCTCGGCATGACCCTGCTTGACCGCGAGGGCAAGGCAGGCTTCGTAGATATCTCCCCAGACCGCACCGGGCAGCGCGAGCCGGCACATCTCCGCCTGCACTGCCAGCATATCCTCATGACCAGCAAGAAGCTTCCGGGGAAGTCCGTCCAAGGCAAATATCCGGGTCTGGTCCACCAGGTAACCGTCACAGCTTCCGGCGAAGTCGACCACAATTGGTTCGCCCGGCCGGATCCGTTTCCGCCCGCACCCCTGACCGAAACTGGGATGCAGCCCTGCGCCGCCCAGCGGCGTGTCCGTATAGGCAGGAACCGCGCCATCGGCGCCGGAAAAAGTATGTCCGAAAATCATCTCTCCGTTAAAAACCCGCATACGGATATGACCGAGATGCCCTTCTTTACGTGCAACAAATTCGAGTTCCGCGGCCAGGTCCAGATCGGTCATTCCTTCACGGATTGTTTCTGCGGCGTGCCGAGTGACCTTGTCCACCTGGCGAGCGGCATCACGCATGCAGGCAAGTTCATAGGCGGATTTCTTCATCCGCACCCTGCGAATCAAGGGTGTAACATCCCGAAACTCTGCAGCAGGAAACACCTTGCGATACCGCTCGAAGAAACTTACCGGCAAAACATCAAACTCCATACCGATCCGTTTCGGCTCGGGCAGGGAATACCCGGTGATAACCTCGGGAACCTCCCGCATGGAGGAAAATGGCACAATTGCTGTCAGGGCGGATTCTCTTCTGGCACGCAGAGCGTCCCGCCGCACCAGGTAGATTGGCGTACCTTCAACGGGGACATACAGACAGCCGGACTGGATAGTGCCGGTAAAATAGAAAAGATCGGCGTTCTGAACGATGATGACTGCATCAAGCCCTTCAGCCGCCATCAAGCCCTGCAAGGCACTGCACCGACGCTCAAGCTCTTCTATTGGCGTTACCCGATCGTTCATATCAAGCAGTCTCCCCGGAATCTTCCAGCTGGAGCTCACGGATTGCCATCTCGCGGAGCTTGAACTTCTGAATCTTTCCCGAAGCGGTCATGGGATAGGAATCAACGAATTTCACGTAGTGAGGAATCTTGTAGTGGGCAATCTTGTCACGGCAGAAGTCCTTTACCTCACTCTCGGTCATCTCGACACCCTTCTTCAGGACAATGGCCGCCATGACCTGCTCGCCGTATTTTCGATCAGGCACACCGTAAACCTGGATATCGGATATTTTCGGGTGGGTATAAAGAAATTCCTCAATCTCGCGAGGATAGATGTTTTCTCCCCCCCGGATAATCATGTTCTTGATCCGGCCGGTAATCTTGCAATAGCCATGCTCGTCCATTACCGCCAGGTCACCGGTATGCAGCCAGCCCTCGGCATCGATCACCTTGGCGGTTTCTTCCGGCATCTTGTAGTAACCTTTCATGACCAGGTAGCCACGCCCGCAGAGCTCTCCCTGTTTGCCGGGGGGCAAGGTTGCGCCGGTCTCGATATCGACGATTTTCACCTCGACATCCGGAAGCGCCCTGCCCACCGTTGCGACCCGCAACTCGATGGGATCATCGGTCCGTGTCTGGGTGATCACCGGTGAGGATTCGGTCTGTCCGTAGGCAATGGTAATTTCGGAGGCATGCATATCGCGAATCACCCGTTTCATTACTTCGATGGGACAGGGAGAGCCGGCCATGATCCCGGTGCGGAGACTGGTCAGGTCAAATTTTTCGAAATCAGGATGCTCCAGTTCGGCAATGAACATGGTCGGTACGCCATGCACCGCGGTACAACGCTCCTTTTCGATCGCCTGCAGGACCTGTAATGGGCTAAATGTCTCGACCGGAATCATCGTTGCTCCATGGGTGACACAGGCCATAACACCAAGAACACAGCCAAAACAATGGAAAAAGGGCACGGGAATGCACAACCGGTCCTTTTCGGTAAAACGCATGCACTCGCCGATGTTGAAACCATTGTTCACGACATTGAAATGGGTGAGCATGACCCCCTTCGGGAAGCCGGTGGTGCCGGACGTATACTGCATATTGATCACGTCTTGGGGAGACAGCCCCGCCTCGACCGCCGCAAGTGTTGCATCATCCACTAAATCGGCGAAGGCATAGAGTTCAGCGAAGTTGATCATGCCGGCCGGAGTCTCTTCACCGATATAGACCACCCGCTCAAGAAATGGCAGCTTTTCACACCCGCTGAAACCGGCGGCAGCATTTCTGAATTCCGGCACCACGTCACAGAGTGTCTCGACGTAATCGGTCCCCTTGAAACTTTTCACCATGAAAAGAACATTCGAATCTGATTGTTTGAGAATGTATTCCAACTCGGCTGAACGGTAACTGGTGTTGATGGTTACGAGAACCGCACCAATCTTTGCAGTAGCAAATTGCAGAATCACCCACTCGGGAACATTATTCGCCCAGATCGAAATATGATCGCCTTTCTTGACCCCAAGTGAAATCAGACCCTTTGCCACCTTTCGACAGACTTCATTGAATTCCCGATAGGAATAGCGGAGGTCACGTTCCACATATACCACGGCATCGTTATCAGGGTAACGCTCCGCCATCTGGTCCAGCAGTCCGCCGACAGTACACTCCAGAAATTTCGACATGATGACCTCCACGATCAAATAACAGGAAAGATGATTTAATCAAAAACAAGACATACCAAATGATCTGCCACAAGAAAGAGAACAGCAATGAAATAAGCACGATGAGCAAACAAAACGCGGGAAATTGATTACAGCTAGCGTAAGTTGCACTAATCCCAAAAATGATCCTGTTCCGGACAGCATCACGAGAAAATTTTAACTTGTTGATTTAAAAGGATTTTATGACTTAGCACAGCAAGAAAGACAAGTCAAGATTTTATATATTGGCACAACTCCCGGCAACGCTCACAGCATCAACCTTCAAATATTTTCCCATCCGGGAAAACCGGAGCTACTTTTTTGTGCAATCCGGTAGTAAGGTCTGATAGTCCGGGAACATATTCGCTGGAATCCACATCGTTTTCCACAAGACTGTCAACAGATTGTGTGGATTTCCTGAAATAACCCGATTCTGTGGTATTTTTATGAAATAATTCATCCTCCTGTAACACGGTTGTCACAGTGGACAGGTAGTATCCATCGAAAACGAGGATTTTCGATCATGAAAACAATACTGGTTATTGAAGATGAACGCGATCTGCTCGACCTGGTGGCATTTAACCTGGAAAGAGAGGGCTACCGGGTCCTGACCGCCCTGGATGGCAAAGACGGCCTGGAAACAGCCCGAACCAGATCTCCCGACCTGATTATCCTTGACCTGATGCTGCCGGGTATCATGGGCACGGACATCTGCCGGATCCTGAAGAACAGTGACAAGACCTCGAACATCCCGATAATCATGCTCACCGCAAAAGGTGAAGAGATTGACCGGGTGGTGGGATTTGAAGTCGGCGCCGACGATTATGTCGTGAAGCCCTTCTCGAACCGCGAATTGATGTTGAGAATTCGCGCCATTCTGCGTCGTTCCGAGCCCGATGTAAAGGAAGAAAAGATCCTGAGAATCGGAGAGATCACCATTGATACCGGTCGCCACATCGTTACCTCGGCGGGCGAAGACGTCGTTCTGACGACTACGGAATACAAACTGTTGCTCAATCTCGCGGAACGGCTTGGCAGGGTCCAAAACCGAGATCTGTTGCTTAAAAATGTCTGGGGCTACAACTACATCGGGGACACCCGCACGGTGGACACGCATATCACCAGACTCCGCACCAAACTGGGCAGCGCCGGGGACATGATCAAGACCGTCCGCGGTTTCGGCTATAAAATGGAGGATACATGAGGATAAAAATACAGTGGAAATTGATGGCTTCGTACCTTGCCCTCGTGATCCTGATCGGCACGATCCTGTACGGGTACCTGAACCACACACTGAGAAATAATCTTGACGCTGAGATACGCGAAAACCTGTTCAATGAAACACGCCTCGTTAGACTCATGTCCACGAAAGAGCTTGCCGAGTTGGACCGCGATGCCCCCGCTCTTGCCAGGACCGCCGGGAAAGAAATCAAGGCTCGCGTCAGTATCATCCGCAAGGATGGCAAGGTAGCCGGAGATTCGGAACTGACCGACACGGAACTTCTCAAACTGGAAAATCACGCAAGCAGGCCGGAATTCATCCAGGCAATCGAAAACGACCAAGGGGTTGCCACCCGCTTCTCCGCCACCCTCGGTACAAATATGATCTACACCGCCCTGCCTTTCCAAACCACCTCAGGCCAGCCCGGCGTCATCCGTCTCGCGCTGCCGCTCTCCCGCATCGACGCGGCTATGTCCAGTCTCGGCACCATCCTTGGCGCATCCCTGTTTCTGGCGGTTATCTGTTCTCTGCTGCTCAGCTACTTACTCTCATTCATAACATCACGCCCGCTCCGCAGCATGGCGGCAGCTGCCGCCCGTATCGGCAAAGGAGAATTCGGTTCGCGCATTCCGGTCTCCAGCAGTGACGAAATTGGTGAACTGGCGGAAGTATTGAATGAAATGGCGGAAAAAACCGAAAGTCAGCTTGAAAAAATTTCCGCCGAGAAAAACCGGCTCGACACCATACTGCGAGGGATGGGCGAAGGGGTTATCGTCACTGACGATACCGGCATCGTGACGTTGGCCAATCCGGCCTTTCGCGCACTATTTTCACTTGATCAGAGTTGCATCGGCAAAGCGCTGATCGAAATAGCCCGTCAGCCGTCCCTGAACAATGCCCTGAAAAAAGTCCTGAATTCCCGGGAAGAACTGCTGGAAGAGCTGGTAATGCTGGTGCCCGAAGAAAAAAACATCCTGACGCATTGGGTGCCGCTGCTCGAAGAGTCAAAACTCATCGGTACCGTGGCGGTATTTCACGACATCACCGACCTGAAAATGCTCGAAAAAATCAGAAAGGACTTTGTGGCCAATGTGTCCCATGAACTGCGGACTCCGGTTTCAGTGATTAAAGGTTATGCGGAAACGATCCTCAGTGAAGGCCAAAACCTGCCCGCGGAAAAACTGGTACAATTTATCGAAGTTATCCACAGTCACGCAGAACGTCTGGCTCATCTCATCAGCGACCTGCTCACCCTGTCACGCATCGAATCAGGAGCAATCCCCCTCGAGCCGGTACCGGTGTCCATCCTTGCCGCGGTAAACCGGGTGACCCATCTGCTTGACCAGAAAGCTCTCAGCAAAGAGGTCACCCTTACCAAAACGGCTGCACTTTCGGTACTGCCGGACATCCAGGCTGATCCGGACAAACTGGAGCAGATTCTTATCAATCTGCTGGATAATGCAATTAAATTCACCCCGGCCAAAGGCACGGTAACGATTGACGCCACGGACCTGGGTGACCGGGTTCGCATCGACGTGAAAGACACGGGAATCGGTATTCCAGCAAAAGATATTCCCAGAATTTTCGAGAGGTTCTATCGGGTCGACACGGCCAGAAGCCGGGAACTGGGAGGAACGGGACTTGGCCTCTCCATTGTAAAACACATCGTGCAGGCCCATGGCGGTTCAGTTGCCGTCGAAAGCACTCCAGGCAAAGGCTCAATCTTCTCCTTTACCCTGAGAAAGGCCTGAACAGAGTATTTTTGATGAAACGGACGATGTTTCCCGACGACCTGTTCAGCTGACGATACAGATCACCAAAGGGGAATTAAATTATGTGGCAATGGTGTCACAATTCGTTCAACGCACAGCTGACATCAGTAAATTTCAGGATTCCTTTGCACGGTTGTCACACAGCTGTAACATTTGCCAGGTATTGTTTCAAAGTTCAGCAGCGTATTTCTCACAGGAGGAAATTATGTTCAAAAAAATTCTTATCTCTTCAGCGCTCATACTGGTTGCGACGGCAGGTCTGGCCTCGGCCGAAGCACTGAAAGTCGACAAATCCCTGAAAAACTATAAAGCGGTCGGTGGTGTGTCCGGCAATTTGAACAGCATCGGTTCAGACACCCTCAATAATCTGATGACCATGTGGGCGGAAGGCTTCCGGAAGAAATACCCAAACGTCAACATTCAGATTGAAGGCAAAGGCTCGAGCACCGCACCACCGGCCCTGGTTGCCGGAACGGCACAACTTGGGCCAATGTCCCGTGAAATGAAAAACAGCGAGATCGATGCCTTTGCAAAGAAATATGGCTACAAACCAACCAAGATTGCGGTGGCGATCGACACTATCGCCCTGTTCGTCAATAAAGACAACCCCGTGAAAAGTCTTTCCATGGAGCAGATCGACGCCATTTTCTCCAAGAACCGTAAACGTGGTTATCCTTCCAATATTACTACCTGGGGACAGCTGGGAGTAACCGGCAAAATGGCAGCGCAGCCCATCAGCCTCTATGGCCGCAACTCCGCATCTGGGACCTATGGCTTCTTCAAGGAAATTGCACTTTCCAAGGGTGACTTCAAAAACATCGTTAAGGAACAGCCTGGCTCCGCTTCGGTAGTTCAGGGCATCACCAAGGACAAGAACGGCATCGGCTACTCCGGGATCGGCTACCAGACTTCCGGCATAAAGATACTCCCCGTTTCGGCGAAAGCTGGTCAACCGGCATACGAAGCTACCTATGCCAATGCACTGAGCAACAAGTATCCTCTGAGCCGCTTCCTCTATATATATGTCGCCAAGAATCCGAAAAAGCCGCTCCCGAAGCTGACGGAAGAATTCCTTACATTCGTCCTCTCAAAAGAGGGTCAGGAAATTGTCATCAAGGACGGATTTCTTCCTCTCACCGAAAAACTCAGTGCCAAGAGCCGCTCGTCACTTTAGTCTTTAGTTTCCGGACCGGAACTATAGTGCAGCATCTAGCAAAAATGGAAGAACGGCCGACAACACCAGGCCGTTCTTCCACATAATTTCAGGCACGTTCACAGCCTGACTACCATGATTATACCTGGAGCCGGAAAATGGGACTTCGAAGCAGGAACGATTCATTGCCAGACACCAAAAGATTCCTCGCACGCGCAAAGAAAAATGACCGTCTTGCCGCCTGGCTGATCAATATCGGCGGGCTTCTGGTAGTGATCTCCGTTATCGGGATTCTGCTTTTGATCCTGAAGGTGGCAGCGCCGCTGTTCTTTACACCTGACGCAGCCCTGGTCTCGACCACCAGTCTCAGCGGATCCGCACCCGCGGGAAAAATTCTCAATCTCGGAATTGACGAAAACCTCAAGACCGGCTTTCTCGTTGACGACCAAGGAACCGTCATTTTCTTCAACTCCCAGAACGGCGCTGTTTCAGATACCGTCACTCTGCCCGCGCCAGGAAATGCGAACCCCGGGATAGCGGCAATCAGCGCAGCACCAGACCGGCATTTCGATATCCTCTGGAAGGATGGCTCGTTTTCCGCGATTCAGATACATCTCGACAAAAACAGCGATAATCAGTCAGAAGGTCAACCGGCCCGCGAAATCGAAACACTTATGGAGGAAAAACGTGAGGAATCCGGCCCGGTACCGCTCCTGTCGTTGGCTCGTTTCGCCGAAAAAGATTCGCCTTCTCGTGTTGATCTTCTGCCGGGGAATCGCTTCATCTTCTCCCGCAAGACCACGTCCACAGATCTCATGGGAAATGAAACGGCAACGAGTACCCGCACGTCCTTTCGGGCTGCAATAACGGGACAGATTACCGCGGTGGCCCTCGACTCGAAAGCCGAGTTTCTCTACGCGGGAACCGACACCGGCCGTCTGCTCCGCTGGGGCCTAACAGAAAGCGAATCGCCACAGCTGCTCGATTCCGTCCAGACAAACGCAAAAGGGTCCCCGGTAACGGCCCTGAACCTGGTTCTGGGGGATATTTCCATTGCCGTGGGCAACGCCGACGGCTCCTTTTCAACCTGGTTTCCTGCCTCTGAAACGGGTCTCGGCAGCAGCAAAGTGCTGACGCGCATTCACCCGTTAACCAGCCATAGCAGCGCAGTAACCGCGATTCTCCCCTCGCCGAGGAACAAAAGCCTTTACTCGCTCGATAAATATGGGTCGATTAACGTCGACCATATGACCTCCGAGCGGCATCTCCTGTCACTGAAAAGCAAAACACCGCTTGTTCTATTTGCCGTATCGCCGCGGGATAACGGTCTGATCGGTCTGGATGCCAGCAACCGGATCAGCACCTGGCACGTATCCAACCCGCACCCGGAGATCAGCTTCAGGACACTTTTCGGCCCGGTCTGGTATGAAAATTACGACAAACCCGAATACGTTTGGCAGTCATCCTCGGCAAATGACGACTTTGAGCCGAAACTGAGTCTCACACCGCTGATCTTCGGCACCCTCAAAGGCACCCTGTACGCCATGATTTTCGCCGTTCCGCTCGCCTTGCTCGGTGCTATCTACACCAGCCAGTTCATGGGACCGAAATTGAAAAAGGTCGTCAAACCCGGCATCGAAATAATGGCCGCCATTCCTTCGGTGGTGATCGGTTTCCTCGCCGGTCTCTGGCTTGCCCCGCTGCTCGACAAGGGCATCGTTTCGGTCCTGGTTAGCGTTGTTGTCATCCCGCTTTCCGTACTTCTCTCGATTTTGTGCTGGAAGAAATTCCGTACCAAACCGCTGCTGAAAAAAATTGCCGTCGGTTATGAGTTTCTCTTGCTGGTACCGGCACTTTTACTCGGAATCTATGCTTCGCATGCGCTTGGTGGGCTGCTGGAGGCGGCACTCTTTGCCGGAGACTTCAAACTCTGGCTGTTTGACAGTTTCGACGCCCGTTTCGACCAGCGAAACTCAATCATCATTGCCTTTGCCCTCGGCTTGGCCGTTATTCCCCTGATCTTCACTATGGCCGAGGATGCCCTTTCCAATGTCCCGAAAAACCTCTCCGCCGCTTCTCTGGCGATCGGCGCCAGCCGCTGGCAGACCGCCTGGCGGGTCGTTTTGCCTTCGGCGCTTCCCGGAATTTTTTCCGCGGTGATGATCGGCTTCGGCAGGGCCATCGGCGAAACCATGATCGTGCTTATGGCAACCGGCAACACCCCGATCATCAACTGGAGTATTTTCAACGGCTTCCGCTCGCTCTCGGCAAACATTGCCGTTGAAATCCCCGAGGCGCCGGTTTTCGGAACGCTCTACCGGGTACTGTTCCTTTCTGCGGTGCTCCTGTTCATTTTCACCTTTATCATCAACACCGTCGCCGAAGTCTTGCGCCAGAATTTCCGCAAGAAATACGGGCGATTCTGACAAGGACGGATAGTATATGAGCAGATTCTGGAAACAAGGCGAACCCCAGGTTTGGGGCACGGCCGCGGCGCTCACCATCACCCTTCTCATGGTCGTGACACTCATCAGTGTCGTCATGCTCAATGGTCTGGGTTTCTTCTGGCCCTCCGACACGGCTCTCGTCTCGCTGAAGGACGGGACAAAGCTGCTTGGCGAAATCACCGACAAAGAAAAGGCCACGGCAACCCAGGGGGGCAAGCTACAGTTCAAGGTCGGCAACCGGGATTTGTACGGCCAGGACTTTCGCTGGATTGATAAAAAGGATGTGGCGTCTCTCAGCTACCCTGACGACGCCATCGTGCTGGAGCGGAAGGAAAACGGCAATTTCTACGGCTTTCTGAAATCACTCTCACAGAACGGCGCACAGACCCCGGCCTCGGCTGCCCCGTGGGAACAATTGCTTTCCCATTGGAAAAGCGTAAAACAGGCGCAGCACAATCTTGACGACTTGCGGGATAAAATGTCGGACCTCAACTCGGCCGCGGAAAATCTTCGCCTGAAAATTCTGAAGTTATCTTATCGCGACAAGATCGCCAATCAGCAGGAAATAGAGACTCTTTCCGTAAAGAAGGAAAAGCTGCTGACGGAATTCAACCTCCTGCTGGACAAATTGAACAGCGAAACCGCCGAAATCAACCAGTCCACGGCGCTCTTTCAGGATGCCTCGGGAGAGGAGAAAGAGATCGCCCTGACCGATATCGTTCGTGCCTACCACCCAAACACCATGGGTTTCTTCGCCAAGTCAGCCTTCTATGCCGGCAAGGTCAAGGAGCTCCTTGTGGGTGAGCCGCGCGAGTCGAACACCGAAGGCGGGCTGTTCCCCGCCATTTTCGGCACGGTGATGATGGTGCTCTTCATGAGCATTTTTTCTCTCCCCTTTGGGGTGATTGCCGCCATTTATCTGCGGGAATACGCTAAAGAAGGGCTTCTGGTCAGGATCGTCAGAATTGCCGTCAACAACCTGGCGGGCGTGCCCTCAATCGTCTACGGTGTTTTCGGTCTCGGCTTCTTCATTTACGGCATCGGCAGCGGAATCGACCAGCTGTTTTTTCCAGAACGATTGCCCACACCGACCTTCGGCACCGGCGGCATCCTTTGGGCCAGCTTGACTCTGGCACTGTTGACCGTCCCCGTGGTAATTGTCTCCACCGAGGAGGGGCTGGCTTCGGTTCCGCAGGGACTGCGGCAGGGCTCGCTGTCGCTCGGGGCAACCAAGTTCCAGACACTCGTGAAAATCGTCCTGCCCATGGCAACCCCCGGCATCATGACAGGGATGATTCTCGCCATGGCGCGTGCGGCAGGCGAAGTCGCCCCGCTGATGCTGGTCGGAGTCGTGAAGCTGGCTCCGACGCTGCCCATCGACGGCCAGTTTCCCTTCTTTCACCTGGACCGGAAATTCATGCACCTGGGATTCCACATCTTCGATGTCGGCTTCCAGTCACCCAACGTGGAGGCAGCAAAACCAATGGTTTTCGTCACCACCCTGCTTCTGCTGGCGATCGTTATCAGCGCGTCAAGCACCGCGATCTACCTCAGGAACAAGATGAAAAAGAAATACGCCACCAAGGCCTTTTAACGGGCGTGTTCGACCAAATGAAAACACTGCCACATAATGGAGATAGATAGTATGCCGTTACGTTCGCCACAAAACATTACTGATCCGGTGCTGGAAATATCCAACCTGAACCTGTTCTACGGAACATCCCGGGCACTGAAAGACATCTCCCTGACCATACCGCGCAAACAGGTGACCGCCTTTATCGGCCCTTCGGGTTGCGGCAAATCCACCCTGCTCCGCTGCTTCAACAGGATGAACGACCTCTTGGAAAATGTCCGGATCGAGGGAAGCATCAAGCTTGACAATGAGGAGATCACCACGCCGGATCTCGACGTAATCGGTCTGCGGCGCCGGGTCGGCATGGTCTTCCAGCAATCGAACCCTTTTCCGAAATCAATCTACGAAAACATCATCTATGGCCTGCGCATTGCCGGGATACGCGATAAGGCTGTGCTGGACGAAACCGTGGAAAGAAGCCTGAGAGGCGCGGCAATCTGGGACGAGGTAAAGGATCGCCTCCACGATTCGGCGCTCGGACTTTCCGGCGGACAGGCCCAAAGGATCTGCATCGCCCGCGCCATTGCGGTCAACCCCGAGATCATCCTCATGGACGAACCCTGCTCGGCTCTCGATCCCATTGCCACGGCAAAGATTGAAGAACTGATCAACGAACTGAAGGAACAGTACACCGTGGTAATCGTCACCCACAATATGCAGCAGGCTGCGCGGGTTTCCGATTTTACCGCTTTCCTCTATCTGGGAGAACTGATAGAATTCGACGAGACGAAGAAGATTTTCACCAATCCGGACAAGAGACACACGGAAGATTACATTACCGGCAGATTCGGCTGATCTCTGTCCGTAACGTTATCGAACAAAGAGATAAATACTGAGCTATTTTCGAGGTTATTACATGGAACGCGAACATATCATCAAGCAGTACGATGCAGAACTGAACGAAATACGCACCCTGATCCTGCAGATGGGCGGTAAGGTCGAAGCAATGATCTCCAACTGCATCAAGGCCCTGGTGGACAGGGATACCGGGCTTGCCGAGAGCACCATCCCGTTCGACCATGAGGTTAACCACCTGGAAGTCCTCATCGATGAAAAGTGCCTCGAGGTATTGGCGCGCCGGCAACCGGCCGCACGGGACCTGCGCTTCATTACCCTGGCCCTGAAAATCGTGACCGACATGGAGAGAATTGGCGACCAGTGCGTCAGCATAGCCAAACGGGTGAAGGAACTGAATGAAGAACCCCCTCTCAAGCCATACATCGACCTGCCCCGATTGGCGGAATCGTCTCGGGCCATGGTCAGGGAATCACTCGATGCCTTTGTTCGCGGGGACGACAAACTTGCCCTGCAGGTCTGTGAAAACGACCAGTTTGTTGACGATCTCAATATACAGATCCAGCGCGAACTGCTTACTTTCATGATGGAGGATCCCGGCACCATAACCAGGGCGCTCAAACTCAACTACATCTCGAAATGTCTCGAACGAATCGCCGACCACGCCACCAACGTAGCAGAAATGGTCATCTTCATGATCAAGGGAAAAGATATCCGCCACACCACGAATTAGGCCTAGCACGCACCAAATCTCAGACGGGCTCACGGCCCGTCTGTACAGCCCTCCCCCGCGCAATATTACAAATTATCGGTCCAGCCAACACATCGCCAGTCTTGCCGAAATTGTTGAAAAAGTCCAGACAAACACCTTTGACAATCATTCACTGCTGTGAATACTGTACAGTACTCTGGAATTTCGGCGGGAGCATTTCCAGTAATTTTCCCGGCCATCCGTCTGTTATTTTTTCGGCATAAAGTTTTCTGCCATGATTGCCGATACTGTTTACTAATACCATGTTACACCTGAAATCAACCCCCCTCAATCCCCCCTTGACAGGGGGGAAGCCTTTAAGGCTCCCCTGTCAAGGGGAGGTTTGGAGGGGTTGCATGCGAAAAAACATCTGTTACAGGCTCCTAGGAGCCTGTCGGACTTAGGGTATATCTGCTGCAAATCCGTCTGGACGGCCCATATTTCGCCGCTTTTTTGGGCAATAGAACAACTATTACCCTGCAAAATCGACAAAATCTGTCCTCGCCCAGCCGAATTTTCGCTTCGATTTCCTAAGTCCGACAGGCTCCTAGGCTGTATGTAATTTTTTCCATGGTAAACTGTAACTGCCCGAAACAAGCCATTTCATTGCAAACAGTCTGACAGCGACGAGGACCAGCCGGTGATTTCATGAAGAAAACAAGCCGTATCATGCTTTTGAACATATTGATCGTCACGATCGGAATTGCCATCACCGCTACTTTTTTCCTCGCACAAATGCGTGCGGAGGCAGAAAAGTACGTCAACTCGTCACAAGAAAGCCATCTCAAAACCTTCTGGGCACTTCTGAACAGCAAGGGAAAGGGCTTCCGGATTAGTGACGGGAAAATGTTTGTCGGCGACTATCTCCTTAACGATAACTACGAGATACCGGATACCATCAAGGACCTTTTCGGTGGGACGGCAACAATTTTTTTGGGGGACACGCGAATTTCCACCAATGTCCTGAAAGAGGACGGCTCGCGCGCAGTGGGAACAAAACTTATAGGCCCGGCCTACGACGCACTTTTTCGACACGGCAAATCCTACCGGGGAGAAGCAGAGATTCTCAACATTCCTTATTTCACCGCCTATGACCCGATCAGAGACAGTTCGGGCAGAATAATCGGAGCGCTGTTCGTGGGCAGCAAAAAGAGCGATTTCTTTGCCGCCTATGACGCCATACGCTCTAAGGCAATCTTTGTGGCTCTGGTGCTGATGGCGCTTTTTTCCTGCCTGGCCTATCTTATCCTCCGCATGGAGAGACTGACAACCAAAGCCATAGAAAAAAGCGAGCACAAGTACCGGATACTCTTCTCCAGAATGCTCAACGGCTTTGCTTTCCACGAGATGCTCTACGATGAGAATGGTGCCGCCAGTGATTACCGTTTTCTGGAGGTAAACCCTGCCTTCGAAAAAATCACCGGCCTCTCCGCGAAAAATACGATCGGCAGAACCCTGCGTGAGGTCATGACGGGGAGTGTTGAAGAATGGATCAAAATCTATGAACCGATTGCCCGTTTCGGAAACTCACTTCGCTTTGAGCGTTATTCTTCCGAACTGGGAAAGCATTTTGAAATCGTGGCCTTCTCCCCTGAAAAAGGCACGTTCGCCACGATTTTCTCCGACATAACGGACCGCAAGGTTGCCGAGGAAAGACTGCAGGAACAGCTGCACCTCTTGCAGTCAATCATCGATGCGATCCCCAATCCGGTCTACTACAAAGACATCTCAGGGCGCTACCTTGGCTGTAACCTGGCATTTTCCCATCATCTCGGCAAAGAACGGGCGGAAATCATCGGTAAAACCGTCTTTGACATCAATCCGGAAGAATTCGCCAGTGTCTTCCATCGAATGGACGCCGCGCTCCTGATGAATCCGGGGCAGCAAACCTACGATTCAGTTGTGCAATATATGGACGCAGGACTCCGCAATGTAATTTTTTCCAAAGCTACTTTCACTAATCATACCGGTAACGTTCAAGGCATCGTGGGGGTGATTGTCGACATAACTGAACGCAAACAAGCTGAAGAGAACCTGCGTGATAATGAGGAAAAATATCGCAAGCTATCCATGGAGTTTCAGGCGCTGCTCGAGGCGATTCCCGATGCGGTTATTCTCTACTCGCCTGATCTGCAAATCCGCTGGGCAAATCGTAACGCCTGCCAGTCCCTGGAAATGAACCCGGAGGAGATTTTAAACAAATCATGTTACGCTGCGTGGCACCACGAGAATAAACCTTGCACTGTCTGCCCGGTTCAAAGAAGTTTCCAGTCGGGCAAATCCGAAAGCGAAGAAATGTCTTTTTCTGACGGAACGATACGGGACATCCATACCGCCCCGGTTTTCGACGAAGAGGGAGCAGTAATTGGCGTTGTGGGAATCACTCGTGATATTACCAGCCAGCGCAAACTGGAAACGCAGTTGAACCACCTGCAAAAGATGGATGCAATCGGTCAGTTGGCCGGGGGCATTGCCCACGACTTCAATAATATCCTTACCGCGATTATCGGTTACGGACATCTCTTACAGCTCAAAACGCCAAGTGAAGCTCCCACCCGGAAATACATAGACAACATCATGTTTGCTTCAGAGCGGGCCGCGGATTTGACCAAAAACCTTCTGGCATTCAGCAGAAAACAGGCCTTCCACCCGCAACCGTCCGAATTGAATGAAATTATCAATACACTTGACTCCATCCTCTCGCGCTTAATCAGGGAAGACATTGAGCTTCGCAAAGAAATCCATCCCTTCGATCTGACCGTTATGGTTGACGTCGGACAACTTGAACAGGTTCTGATCAACCTGGTTACCAACGCCCGCGATGCCATGCCGAACGGCGGATCGATCCTGATCAAAACCATCCCGGTCCACCTGGAAAACGAATTCATTGAAGCATTCGGCTTCGGCACACCGGGTAATTACGCAACAGTCTCCATCAGCGACTCGGGTATCGGCCTGGATGAAAGTACCCGTGAGAGGATTTTCGAACCATTCTTCACCACAAAGGATAAAGGCAAAGGAACGGGACTGGGTCTCGCCATTGTCTACGGCATCATCAAGCAGCACAATGGCTATATCAGCGTGGAAAGCGAGCAGGGACACGGCACAACCTTTACAGTCTATCTGCCGCTTGTTCAAGATGGAGCAAAGTCCGCCAACGAGGTTGAAGAACAGGAATCCTATCCGGGGTCGGAGGTTGTGCTTCTGGCAGAGGATGAGGAGGAACTTCGGGAACTTTACCGATCGGTCCTGGAAGAAAACGGTTATACCGTTCTGGAGGCCGCCAATGGGGAAGAAGCAATTGATATTTTTCTCATCAATAAAAACGAAATAGAGCTGCTCATTCTTGATGTGATCATGCCGCGAAGGAATGCGCGTGATGTGTATGAAGCCGTAAAAAGAGAAAATCCAGCGGTGAAATTTCTCTTTGTCAGCGGACATGGCAAGGAGACTATTCATGATAGCGGGATTCAGGGTGAAAACGTCACGATCCTGACAAAACCTTCAACTCTGCCCAAATTTCTCAAGACAGTGCGTGACGTGCTGGACGCCTGATAGTCCCGGAACCACAATCAGGTTGACTGCGGAATCTGGAGAAGACCTTCGGAATAGTAAGGCAAGGATGCTTCGACGGAAAAAGCAGTATTCAGCGAGGCGAAGTTTCAAGGCATTTCTCGATCACAGGCGAGCATACTTTTCCTGAAAGAGTTTTCCGGATGAAGCGGCTAAAACAATTCCACCTCCCCAGTGGCAATCTCGCCAATTGACACCAGTCCTTCCTTGAGCAAATCTTCAAAATATTCAACCCGGTTGCGTCCATTTTTCTTTGCGTAGTACAAGGACTGATCCGCCCGGTCAAGCAGGGTCGCAGTGAATATTTCCGGATCCATCTTCACCATTCCCACGCTCACGGTAACCTGGCCGACCTGAGGGAAATCGTGACTTTCCACTGCCAACCGAAACCTCTCGAAGGCCCGCATGGCATTCTCCTTGGTACCGGCACGGACGATGACAACAAATTCTTCACCGCCGAAACGGAAGAGAAAATCGCCCTCCCTGAAGTGGTGCTGCATGAGTTGCGAGAGGAGCAGAAGCACTTCGTCACCATACAGGTGTCCCCAGGTGTCATTGATCCGCTTGAAGTTGTCCACATCAATCATCCCAAGCCAATAGCCGACGTTTTCTTCATCAAAAACGCTTCGACGATCCACGGGAACAGGGTCGGTGGACGGCGCCGGTTGATTGTAGATTTTCTGAATGACATCATCGAAGGTCTTTCTGTTTGCCAAACCGGTCAACTGATCACGCTGCGCTTCGATGAGCACCTGGTAGAAATTTCGGTAAATCTGCAGCAAACCGCGAATCATATGGGAGTCAAGCTTGCTCAGTTCGCGAGTAATAACCGCCACGAGAAAAACGTTCTGCATCTTGGTCTGCTGGACATGCCAGGTGACAAGCATGCTTCCCGTTGTGAGCTTAGTACGGAAGGGCTGTTTCGTCCCCTGCACGATATCAAGGGCGGTAAACACCTCCTCCGGCAAGGAAATGTTATCAGAAAGGATCTCGTACTTCTCCTGCCGCATCTGCAACTGGTAGCAGGGCAGCCCCCTGCGGTCAAGTTTCAGAATTGAAAGCTCCTGGGGGCGAATGAAATCGGCGAGCGTTTTCAGCAAGCTGAACTCCATCAGTTCAATGTCTTGGATTCCGGTAAGGCTGACAAGCTTATCGAGAAGCATTGGTGCGTTTTTCATCATTTCATCCCTGGGTCAAGTGGAGATTCCATCAACCAATAAGTTTCGCTGAGTATCCTACACGAACACTTGAATAACAAGCAGATTTTGTGCCCGGATAGTTTTTCATTAAAAAAATCCCCCTCGATAAATCGGGCGGTACTTTGTGGGCGAGATGGTGCACGGTCAACGTAAAGCCAGCACGTACGGTAGAAATGGCATGCGGGAGATCAGACTTTTTGCGAGGGACCGCGGAAAAAATCTTCGAAGAAATTGGCAAAAGCCGTCAAAAGTGCGACAGTACCAAGACAAGCTTTTGCAGACACTGCGGATGTTATACCAATCCCGGAGATCAAGGATGATCAGAAGGCGGCGAGAATTGAGGCTGCGAGGAAGTACTGAACTGTACGCTGAGCAGCCGAAGACGAGCCAGCACAGAGAGGGCCTTGATAAGGAATTGCAATTACCTGTCCCGGAGAAAAGAGCTGATTTCTGAATAGGTTTCCTCGGGGCGTTCTTCGTGGGGGTTATGCCCGCATTTTTCGAGAACCCTCAACCGGGAACCGGAAAGATCTCTCTGAAGTCGCTGTCCGAGGCTCAGCCGGACATTCCGGTCTTCCGCCCCCCAGATAATCAGAACGGGTAATCTCAAGCAGCGATAGCTCTCCTCGATCTGTGCATACGCTTCCGGTTCAATGGCCTTCACCGTTGCCCGTAGGGCATAGGCAATCCCCTTTCCGCGAAAATAGCTTGTATAGCGCTCGAACCTCTCGGCAGTTATCGCGGACTTATCGAAGAAAACTCTCTCAAGGACTCCCTGGACAAGCATCCGTGCCGGCATCAGCCGGAGAAACAGTGGCCCGAGCGGCGACCTGAGCTTGCGGAAAAATTTCGGGAGCCGCTGCGGATATGCCGCGGAATCAATGAGGACAAGCTTGTCCACGCGAAAAGCGCCACCGTCCATGCCGGCATCGATACAGACCCGGAGAGCCACGGCTCCGCCCAAAGAATGACCGACTAACACCAGGGAGCGAAATTCTTTGTCGAGGATAAACGCTTTTACCAATTCAGCCTGATCTTCGATGGAATAGGCGCCATCTTTCGGCTTCGCGGAGAGGCCGAAACCTTTCAAGTCAAGGAGGAAAAGAGTATATTCCTCACCAGGGAACAGTTCTGCCAGTTCCTGCCAGGTTGTGGAAGAGGACGCAAATCCGTGCAGGAACAGGATTGGCAAAGGTCCCTGGCCAAGCGTCCGGTAATGGATGGATAGTGTACCGGCAAAGCTGAAAAAACTATCCGAAGACATGTTCTTCCGGTGTCCCGCCATTAGCCGGCCAAAGCCTTTTCAACAGCCTTCGTCATGGACTCGACGGTAATGCTTCGGCGGCATTCTTCGTCTTTATCACATTCGGTACGGAAACAGGAAGTACAGCTAAGGGGTGACTGGACAATGACGTGGCACGCGCCACGGGGGCCGCTCCGTTTACCGTCGCTGGCCCGGTAGAGCGAGACCGTGGGAGTGCCCACCGCGGCAGCGATGTGTGTCGGACCGGTATCCCCGCCCACGACCAGATCGACTTTTTTCAACAGGGCGGTCAATCCCTTCAGGGAGTAGCGATCGAGGATCCTTGCGCCCGTGCCGATACCGGCGGCAAGTCCGGTTACGACGACCCGCTCCGACTCGTTCCCCCAGGACAGCAGAATAGTGGAATCCGGATACTTTTCCAGCAAGGACTTGCCAAGTTGGATCCAACCCTCTTGAAACCAGAACTTTGTCTGCCAGGTGGTGCCGTAATGAAAAAGGAAGACCAGACCGTCCGAAAGGGTTGAGAGAAGAGCCCCGGCAACCTCATCATCTTCGTGAGAAGTATGGATATCCGAAGAAAGTTTGAGGGTACTGAAATCTTTGCCAAAGGAGACGCTTACCAGCCTGAGGTATTGATCGGTAATATGATAGTCGTGGCGGCGAACAGGGACCTGCTGGGTGGTAAAGAGGAGGTTGATTGATTCCTGGAGGGTTTCCTGGCTGAAACCGATGCGATTTTCGGCACCGCTCAACCAGTCCACCAGACCGCTTTTCAGGTTGCCCTGGATATCGAAGACCCGATCGTAGTCGCGGGCCTGCAGGGCGTTCCTGACCGCGCGGATCTCGCGGCGGGTCGCTGCCGAAAAAGGCTTTTTACGCCAGACCTTGGTCCGCACCACATGCAGCTGGCTGATGAGAGGGTTTCCTTCCAGGATATCGCGAAACGGCTCCTCCACCACCCAATCGACTTCAATGCCGGGCAGCACCTGGTGCAGGTAATCAAGCACCGGCAGGGCATGGATGATATCGCCCAGGGCACTCATTTTCACCACGAGCACCCTCACGGCAGCCGCCCCATGGCCTTCAACATGTCGACCACCGTATCAAAAACCTCGTCCGGGGTAATTCTCTGCATACACTCCAGATCAATCTTGTTGACACAGGACTTGGCAACACAGGGAACGCAGGCAAGCTCGTCATGACGGATTACCCGGTGCCCCTCTCCGACCGGACCGGTTCGAAAAGGATCGATGGCGCCAAAAAGTGCCGCCACCGGCGTCCTCACCGCTGTCGCCATATGCAGAGGACCGGTATCGCCACTTACCAGAACGTCGCAACCGGTGAGAACAGCACCCAGTTGCAGAAGAGACGTCTTCCCGATGAGATCGAGTGGTTTGCTCTCCATCCCGGCCAGGATGCCCTCGGCCAGGTCGCGCTCGCTGCCGCCGCCCACCAGGATAATTCCCGCATCGAGTTTGGAAACAAGGAGGTTGGCCAAAGCCGCAAACTGTTCCGGACTCCAGCATTTGATCCGATTGCTGGCCCCGGGATTCAGCGCGATGACAATCTTGCCGGTGATACCATTTTGCCGGAATAGGTCATCAGCAAAATTCTGCTCAGCCGGGCCATAGGAAAGTTCCAGGGAATAGTCGCACTGCTCCGGACGAATACCGAGGGGAGCCAGGGTCTCCAGGTGGTTTTGCACGGCATGGACAGTTCTGCCCCGTGCCTTATGGTACACCAGGACCCGGCAGGGAAAAGCCGCGGAAGCCAGCAGCCAGGCCTTTGCATTACTCCGCTGGAAATTCACTACCAGATCATAGCCGGCCGCTCGGATCCGGTTCCACAATTGCAGGAAGGCCGCCAGGGAACGATGGGCGCCTTTGCGGTCAAAAACAATCGTTTCGGAAATGTGCTGGTTGTGCTGAAACATGGTTGCAGAGGCAGAAGAGCCCAGCAGGAGGGTGATTCTGGCACCGGGATACTTCAGCGCAAGGGCCCGGACCACCGGCGTCAACTGCAGGAGATCGCCGACCGCACCCGGTTTGATAAGAAGTATGTTCGAATAGCTCTTCATGCAACTCTTTCAGAAATGGAATTAAAATCAGATCAATTTGAGTTTGTCCTGCCGGACAAGCACTGCCCGCCAAAGGGTTACGTACTTGACCAACAATTCCCGCTAGGAGTCTGTAGGACTTAGGAAATCGAAGTGAAAATTCGGCTGGGCGAGGACAGATTTTGTCGATTTTGCAGGGTAATAGTTGCTCTATTGCCCAAAAAAGCGGCGAAATTTGGACCGTCCAGACGGATTTGCAGCATATTTACCCTAAGTCCGACAGGCTCCTAGTCGTCGAAATTCCCCGCCGGACCCTTATCGGAATTCAGTGTAGCGGCACGGGCCAGGATCTTCTCCTCGGTCCATTCCGCGGGATCTTCCATCCGGGACACTTTCGGCCCGAGATCGCCGGAACCCGCCTTCAAAATAGCCGCTATGGCCAGAGGAGCGGTATCCTGGGCATTGAAAACCTCCGTCATCATCCGGTAGGAGAAATCTTCCACCCGTTTAACCATGCGCTCGCGAATTTCACGGGACTGGGACAGAAGCTTGTTTTCGAACGGCAGGTTCAGATTTTTATAATCACCCGGTTTGTAGCCTTTGGCGTCGGCATAGGCGACGATCTCCGCCCACAATTCATCGCACATGCCCTCTCCGGCAACCTTGATGAATGAACCGCTCTCATCCAGAATGGCATTACCGTAATCATTCACCTCCAGCCCCCAGGAGACCATCTGCAGGGCAGTGGCAACGTTCGCCTTGGTTGTGCGTGTCCCGGCGGCAATCGCCCGGAGACGTTCCGAACTGTTCCCGGAAGTGCCATGCTGGGCGCCGGAAACCGCGTATTTTTCCAGAGCCTTATGTATTTCGGCCGTAAGCTCAACCTGGATGCCCTGGTCGCTCGCTTCGATGCCATGGGTGGTGCCGTTATTGAGGGCGATCCAGTCAGGGAAAATGCCGTGGGCATTGAGGCCCTGAATAAGGAAGAGCGCCTCTTCCTTGGTGGACAGGCCGTGCTTCCCTTTGATCTCTCCCACTTCCGTTTCCAATGACGCCCAGGAAGGGACATACGCTTTCAAGGCGATACTTGCCAAAAGATTCCGGTCGTCGGGCAGGTGGGAAGCATCGATGGCAATGGAGGTAATACCGGCATCAAACATGCTGGGAATTTCCACCCGGGCTGACTCAACGTCTTTCTCGTTCTTGATACCGTAGTGATCCGCGTGAATGGCCACCGGCACGGTAATGCCCAGCTCATTGCAGATGGCATCAACGTGGAGCGCGATGTTCCAGTAGTTAACGGCACAGTATGCCTTGGCGCCACCTTCCGACTTGGCGATTTCTATGATGACGGCGGCATCGGCCCGTTGGGCGGCCCTGAGAACCCCGCGGATAATAAAAGTGTTTCTGCCGTTTGCCGCCATGGCGATGGCATTTCCCTTGGCCAGCATGGCACGGTCGACCACCTTGCCGCTGACAAGAAGCGCCTTCGAATTGGGAAAGAGTTTTACAATATTTTCAGGCCGTCCGATTTCAACCGCCCTGAGAAAATCATCCTGAACCGCGGATGTTTGTACGCACATATTCGCACCTCCTACTGTCTGTAAAATTCAAATCTGTCCTGGAATAACGCGCTGAGAAAGGACATGACCATGAGCCAGGCAAATGCCATGCATGAGGTTCCAACATGCTCAAATTGTCAACATGATTGTATATCACGCCGGCTGAGACAATTCAAGTTTGCAAGTTCCTTTTCATCTTCACCGTGCACAGCTCTTGTTTCTGAAAGCAGCGCCGGATTGATTTGCGAAGAATATCGGCATATGGTATGTCTACGTATGAGCTATCGTTGACGTCAAGAGGATTTTTCGGAACAGATCCCGCGAATTTCGCCCAACAGTCTCAAATATGCTTGCCACACGCTACACCTCAGGAGAAACTATTTTGACAGCAACGGCAGTTTTCACGGAAGCTCTTCTGGACACGCATTTCCTGGTTGATGTCCGCACCCCTCTTGAATTCGAGGAGGACCACCTTCCCGGGGCGGTAAACGTCCCGCTCCTGGACAATGACGAACGGGTCGAGATCGGCATTCTTTACAAGCAGCAGGGTCCGCACCAGGCACGGCTGCGGGGCCTGGAAATGACCGCGGCACGTTTTCCCGCATTGGTAAAAACAATTGCGGATCTGGCCGGTAATCGTCCGATCCTGGTTTACTGCTGGCGTGGCGGCCTGCGCAGCAAAACGGTGACTTCAATTCTTGACCTGAGCGGTTTTCATGCGGTCCAGCTTCAGGGAGGGTACAAAGCATACCGCGCCCATGTCACAGACTATTTCAACGAGTTTCGGCCCAACGGACCCTTGATTGTACTGCATGGTTTAACCGGTTCGGGAAAGACGGCTTTCCTGCATGCGTTGCCGGGCGACCGCTTTACGATTATCGACCTTGAAGGTCTGGCAAACCACCGAGGGTCGGCTTTTGGCGCGCTTGGCCTTTCCCAAACCTTGAGCCAGAAGCATTTTGAAAGCATCCTCTGGAACGCGCTCCGGCAGACACCTCAGGGAAAACCCATTATTCTTGAGGGAGAAAGCCGGAGAATCGGGAAGATATCCCTACCGGGAAACCTCTATGAAGTCATGGGGGCGAGTAGCAAAATATGGTGCGAGACGTCCCTGGAAACCAGGATCAATCGCCTGATCCACGAGTACGGTAAAGATGAGTACCGCGAAGAGATGGCCATCGCATTGCTGAGAATCAGGAAAAAACTTGGCGGAGAGAAGTACGAAGAAATTGCCGGGTATTTGGAAAGCTGGGATATGCCTCTCTTTATGAAAGGTCTGCTGGAAAATTATTATGATAAGGTCTATTACAAGACTCGTGATTGGGTGGAAGAACGGGTTCTTTCTTTGGATAATTTCGCTGAAGCAACGCTGGAACTGGAAAAGTTTCTCCTGGCCCCGCGGAACTGATCCCCAGCCAGCTGTTTTCATAATAAAAAGGGCGTCTACACGAGACGCCCTTTTTAGTTACCTCTGAAACCATTTCATACTTAAACCGCCAGTTTGAACGTTCCTACCAGTTGCTGCAACTCTTCGGCAAGCCGTGAAAGCTGATTTGCGGCCGAAGCGGACTCCTGAGAGCCTTTGGCTGTCTCATGGACAACCTCAGTGATCTGCTGGATATTACTTGTTATCTCATTGGTGGTGGCAGTCTGCTCTTCAGCGGCAGTAGCTATCTGGTTGATCTGCATGGTAACCGAGTTGGCCTGCTCGAGAATTTCCTGGAGCGCCTGACCGGACCGGGCCGCATCGGCGGTACCCTTTTCCACTGCACCGACACCCTCCTGCATCGAGGCTACCGCACCTTTGGTCTCCAACTGAATGGCTTTGATCATGGCGCCGATTTCCTTGGTGGCTTTGGTGGTCCGTTCCGCGAGTGCCCTGACCTCATCGGCCACAACCGCGAAACCTCGTCCCTGCTCACCGGCACGGGCGGCCTCGATTGCGGCATTGAGGGCAAGCAGATTGGTCTGATCGGCAATGTCCTCGATGGTGCCGACAATTTCCCCGATCTGGTCGGATCGTGCACCCAGACTTTCCACGGTCAGGGCGGACTCTTTCACCCTTTCGGCGATCCGGCCCATTTCATCGACCGTTTCCTGGACAACCGCAAAACCCGAGGAAGCAGAATCGCTGGCACGCTGGGAGCTTTCCACCGCCATCAGGCAGTTACTGGCGATCTCGGAACTGGTGCAGGACATTTCCTCACTGGCCGTTGCCACGGTACCGGCCTGGGAGGCCACTTCCTCCGCCCCGGTTGCGATCTGTTCGGAGGTAGTATAGAGCTGGGTAGAAGCAGAGGCAACCTGCTCTGCAGTCGACTTGATGGAAGTCACCATGGAGTGCATCGAATCAAGCATCCGGTTGATGGCATGCCCAAGCTCACCGATCTCGTCCTTGGCAAATATCTTGATCTTGGTAGATAGATCACCATCGGCAACTTTGCCCATGGCAGCTGAGACTCTGTTGAGACGAGTCACGAAATTGTTGGTAAGATAATACGCCCCGGCCAGTCCGACGAGAACCGCTATACTGCCGAAAATAATCATCAGCAGCCTGTTCCGGTTAAAATCACTCTCCGCACTTTGGTAGGCCGCCTTGACATTTTCTTCCTGATAGGAAATCTGGACATCAAAGGTTTTCTGGAGTTTAATCGTCAGGGGTATCGCTTCTTTCAATAAGACAGAAAGGGCTTCCGCCTTCTTGTTTGCCAGGGCCAGCTCGATGACCCGATTATTTGCCGCTGCCGCCGGGCCAGCCTCTGCTTTCGATTCCTCGATGAGAGCTATGCCCTTCTCGGTTTTTTCAACCTCGGACAACAGCTTCACATTTTCCCGGTACGTCGATCTCGCCTCATCAATTTCCTTTTTCAGCCGGGCAAGCTCGTTTACATCACTGACCAGAACCAATCTCTGGACTGAAATCTCCAACTGGTCAAGTGCATCCATAGCCCGAAAAGCATAGAGAGTTTTCTGATACTCGCCATTGACGATACCGGCCATGGATTTTTTGACCTTCGCAGAGCTCTGGAGACCAAAAAAGATGTTCACAACCATCATCAACAGTATGAAACCAAACACCAACCCCATCTTTGGACCAATTTTCAACTTGGCGAAAATCATTGTCGTCTCTCCTATCTTCGTTAAGTCTTTGATGACTGGAACCGGCATCTCCGGCACCAGTTCGTAAACAGCTTGCCACATTCATCAGTGAGACAAACTGTATTTTCTATATTTTTCGTCAAGTACTGGTCCAACTTAAGCTTATTTTTAATTAAATATCGGAACGTTGATGGGTACAACTTAATACAATGAATGCCTGTCCTGGTAAATTCAAGCAATGCTCCGCTTTCCTGCATCTCACAACCAAAACAAAAAAGAAACAGGGCGCCCAATCGGGACGCCCTGTTTCTACCAATCCAAGTACCACTCTGCAGGTTACGGAAATATTGGGTGCTAATCTCGTAAAGTTCGCCCCACATCGTGCGAAACACGCAGATGATGAAGCTCCATTGCAGCTTGATTATTATACTGCAAGCTTGAAATTGCCCACCAGATGAGTCAGTTCATCGGCCAAACGGGAAAGCTGATTCGCAGCGGAGGCCGACTCCTGGGATCCTTTGGCCGTCTCGTGTACAACATCGGTAATTTGCTGAATATTATTCGTTATTTCGTTGGTCGTGGCGGTTTGCTGTTCAGCAGCGGTGGCAATCTGGTTGATCTGCATGGTTACCGCATTGGCCTGCTCCAGAATTTCCTGGAGAGCACTCCCTGACCGTGAAGCATCGGCAGTGCCTTTCTCTACCGCCCGCACCCCTTCCTCCATGGAAGCAACCGCCCCTTTGGTTTCCAGCTGGATTGCCTTGATCATGGCGCCGATTTCCTTGGTTGCTTTGGTGGTTCGTTCCGCGAGCGCCCGGACCTCATCTGCCACGACCGCGAAGCCACGGCCCTGCTCACCGGCTCGTGCCGCCTCAATCGCCGCGTTCAACGCCAGCAGATTCGTCTGGTCGGCGATATCTTCAATAGTCCCGACGATTTCGCCGATCTGGTCGGAGCGCGCACCAAGGCTTTCCACAGTACAGGCCGACTCTTTTACCCGCTCGGCAATGCGTCCCATTTCCTCGACCGTTTCCTGAACAACAGCAAATCCTGAGGACGCCGAATCACTTGCGCGCTTCGAGCTTTCAACTGCCATCAGGCAATTATTGGCAATCTCCGAACTGGTGCAGGTCATCTCTTCGCTGGCGGTGGCCACTGTCCCGGCTTGCGCCGCAACTTCTTCCGTGCCGGTGGCGATCTGGTCGGAAGTGGCATAAAGCTGGCTGGAAGCGGAGGCAACCTGTTCCGCGGTGGACTTGATCGACGCCACCATACCATTAAGAGAGGTCAGCATCCGGTTGATGGCATGACCAAGTTCGCCGATCTCATCTTTGGCAAATATCTTGATCTGGGTGGAAATATCACCGTCGGCAATTCGCCCCATTGAGGCAGCAACCCGGTTAAGGCGTGTCACAAAATTGCGGGTCAGGAAGATAGCGCCGGCAAGACCGAGTATGAAGGCCAGCGCTCCAGCTATCATAATCAAAACGCGTTGCCGCTCGTACACCTTAACGGCATTCGCATAGGCAGCCTTGACATTTTCTTCCTGGAACGCAACCTGCTCCGCAAAGGAGTCCTGGAGCTTTTTCGTCAGCGGAGCTGCCTGACTCATAAAGAAAGTAAAGGCCGCTTCTTTCTTGTTGGCCAAGGCAAGTTCGACCACTTGGTTATTCGCCGCGGCAGCCAGCTTTGCTTCCGACTTAGAGGCCTCAAGCAGCTTTATACCTTCAGGATCTTTTTCCAGCTCTTCCAATTTTTTCAGATTCTCACGATAATCCGCCCGAGCCTCCTCAAGCTCCTTTTTCAGGCGCTGAATCTCATTCGGATCACTGACCATAACCATTTTCTGAATTGTGATGACCAAACTGTCAAGGGCTTCCATAGCCCCAAAGGCATAGACCGTCTTCTGGTATTCACCCTCTACCAGACCCTCCATCGACTTCTTTACCGTCGACGTTCCACTGATGCCGAAATAGATGATCAGCAGCATCATGACCAGCACAAATCCGAACACCAGTCCCATCTTTGGTCCAATTCTCATCTTCGCGAAAATCATCACTTCCTCCCCGGTTTTTTGACATAACTTTTCCGTTAATGACCCTCATCAAATTCGGAATCATCTGACAAATTTGAAAATCTGATCTGACAACAAAGCACTAGGTAAAACGTACTCTTAGTCGATCACGATAATCTCTTCGACATTAACCGGAGCAACTTTAATCATATTTTTATGGAAAAATAATAATCTTTCGGTTTCGGAGCTTCTGCTCAAAAAAAAAAGCGACCCCGTTCAGGGCCGCATTTTTGGGAAAAGCAGTAGATTTGAAGCACTCTATGATTGCGAAGCTTTCAGGGCCTGGTCGATGTCGGCAAGTATATCCTCGACATTCTCGATTCCAACGGAAAGACGGATGAAATCCGGGGTGACGCCCGTCGCGATCTGCTCCTGCTCGGTGAGCTGCTGGTGGGTGGTCGAGGCCGGGTGAATCACCAGGGATTTGGCATCACCGATATTGGCAAGGTGCGAAAGCAGCTTGACATTATCGATGAATTTCTTGCCGGCTGCCACCCCGCCCTTGATGCCGAAACCAATAATTGCCCCACGGCCTTTCGGCAGGTAACGTGCCGCACGCTCAAAGTCCTTGTGACTGGGCAGCCCCGGATAATTTACCCAGGTTATGTCCGGGTTTTTATCCAGCCATGCAGCGATCTTTTCGGCATTTTCCACGTGACGCGGCATGCGGACATGGAGCGTTTCCAGCCCCTGCAGGATCTGGAAGGCATTGAACGGCGAGAGCGGCGCACCGATGTCGCGCAGGAGTTCTACCCGCATCTTGATGATATAGGAAAGACTTCCCAGGGCATCCCAGAAGCGGATCCCGTGATAGGAAGGGTCAGGTTCGGTGAATTCGGGAAACTTGCCGTTGTTCCAGGGAAAGGTCCCACCGTCGACTACGCAGCCGCCGATACTTGTACCATGACCGGCGATGAATTTGGTGAGCGAATAGACGACAATATCCGCCCCGTGTTCGAGGGGTTTGAAGAGGTAGGGCGTGGTCACGGTATTGTCCACGATAAAAGGAATTCCCGCCTGGTGGGCAATGGCGGCAAGGGCCTCGAAATCATCCACGTTATTCTTCGGATTACCCACCGACTCGGTATAGACAAGACGGGTATTTTCATCAATTGCCGCACGCACGTTTTCCGGATCCGAGCTGTCAACGAATTTGACCTTTATGCCGAGTTTCGGCAGGGTATAGTGAAAAAGGTTGTAGGTGCCTCCGTAGAGTGAATCGGTGGAGACGATGTTCTGCCCTGCCTGGGTAATATTGAGCACCGCGAAGGTAATGGCAGCCTGTCCCGAAGCCACGGCTAGAGCGCCGACCCCGCCGTCCAGTTCGGCCATCCGCTTTTCCAGCACATCGGTTGTCGGGTTCATGATTCGCGTATAGATATTCCCCGGCTCTTCCAACGCAAACAACTTCGCGGCATGTTCCGAACTGCGGAAAACATACGACGAAGTCTGGTAAATGGGCACGGCACGCGACAAAGTCGCGGAATCGGGCACCTGCCCGGCATGCAGGGCAAGAGTATCAAAGCTGAATTTGTTTTCCGGCATGGGAATTCCCCCTTTGTTGAAGATAGTTGCTAGGTTTCATCTTTTCTGAACGACAAAAGCCCCTCCACTGATGAGAAGGGCCGTATACTCTACTACCGCCATAAAGCATCTTTCTCATCTTTCCTAACCGGCAGGATTTAGCACCTGACACCCTTGCGGGCCGGTTGCTGTGGTTTCACGGGGCCTGTCCCTCCGCCACTCTTGATAAGAAGGTTTCACTATTTCGTTTTTGAAAGGATACGAAAGAGCTTCCTGTTTGTCAATGCCAATGTAATTGGTAAAGATTGAGGCAGTCAGAATGAAGCAAATAAAACCAGACAACTGTACTTACTCCATTTTGAATTCAACTTGCCATTTACGTATGATCTCACCTTGCTTGCGAATCGGAATTACAATTTCCGGTCTCTCCCGTAGATTTGGGTCAATTCCAGCAGCCGTTTGGCAAGTTTGCCCGTCAAGACTCCTTCGCCAAAACGCCAGGACCAGTTCCCGCCGGCGACGCCGGGCAGATTCATGCGCGCGTCTCCGGGAAGTTCCAGCAGGTCCTGAAGAGGCAGGATACACGTATCCGCCACCGAAGCCAGGGCGGTCCGGATCAAATCCCAGACAATCCCGTCGCCGTTGCGATCCAGATAGCGGAGAACCATCTTCTTCTCCCGCGCCGAAAGGGAGTTGAACCAGCCTGCCGTTGTGTCATTGTCGTGCGTCCCGGTATAAACAACGGAACTGCAGACATGATTATGGGGAAGATAGGGATTGTCCGGCCCTGAGCCGAATGCGAATTGAAGAATCTTCATACCGGGAAAAGAGAACATGTCCCGCAGTGCCTCCACATCCGGGGTAATGTGCCCCAGGTCCTCCGCAACAATCGGCAAATCTCCGAACTCTCTCGTAAGAGCCGAAAACAGTGCTTCTCCCGGGCCCGGTGCCCAGCGGCCATTCGTTGCCGTTTTTTCACCATAGGGCACTTCCCAGCAGGCCGCAAAGCCCCGGAAATGATCGATCCGAATGAGATCATACAAATCAAGCGAGGACCGGACACGTTCTATCCACCAGGCATAGCCCTCCTGTGCCATGGAATCCCAGTTATAGAGCGGATTACCCCACAATTGCCCGGATTTGCTGAAATAGTCAGGTGGGACACCGGCGACTACGGTCGGACGCCCCCCCTCATCCAAATGGAAGAGATGGGGATTTGCCCAGACATCACAGGAATCGTAGGCAACAAACAGGGGAATATCACCAAAAATTCCGACGCTTTGACGAGTTGCGTAGTCCCGCACTTCATGCCATTGCCGGAAAAACTGCCACTGCAGATATTTCTGCTCTCCGATCGCGGAACCGAGACTTCTGGATGCCTCATCCAGCACAGCAGGTTCACGCTGAACAATCTCTTTGGGCCAGTCACACCAACTCTTGCGCGGGTACTGCTCCTTAAACGCCATGAACAGGGCAAAATCATGGAGCCAGTGGGTTGTATCGCAGAAATGCCAGAACTCTTCCACCCTCTCCCCCCCGCCGCCAGCGAAGAAGGCTGCAGCTGCGGTCCGAAGCAGTCCAAATTTGTAGTCCATTACCTGCTGATAATCCACCCGCTCCGAAAGCAAATCATCGCGAAGGCTGGTCGCATTCAGATCCCCTTCCGCAACAAGACGTTCGAGATCGATAAGCAATGGATTGCCGGCAAAGGCCGAGTAGCACATGTAGGGAGAGTTGCCGTATGATGTGTAGCCGAGGGGCAGAACCTGCCAGAGAGATTGACCGGATGTGTGGAGAAAATCGATGAACTTACGTGCCTCGGCGCCCAAAGACCCGATGCCACCGGGTCCCGGCAGAGAAGTGGGATGCAGAAGAATGCCGCTTTTTCTCACGATTTGCATGGTTTCTCCCGTTTTCGATTGCATAACATTTTACTGACCGACCAAATAGTAACGACCACCCCCAGCCCCTCCTTGACAAGAAGGGGAGCTTTTCATTCCCTCTCCTTGTCGAGGAGGGGTCAGGGATGGTCATAGGTTGTCAGATATGGGTGATTGGATCAGACACTGGCCAGAATGCTGTCGATCCTGGCGCTGTCAAGTGTTTCCTCTTCCAGGAGAGCTGTTGCCAATGCTTCCAGCTGGTTGCGATTAGAGGAAAGTATCTCCATGGCCCGGTCCTCCGCGTCCTTGATCACAACGGTAATCTCCTGATCGATCTGCCAGGCCATTTCTTCGGAAAACGACTTTTCCTGTGCCAGCTTCATGCCGAGGAAAGGATGCTCCTCGCCGCGACTGAAGGTTACCGGGCCGATTTTATCGCTCATCCCCCATTGACAGACCATTTTCTCCGCAAGCTCGGTGACGATCTTCAGGTCACTCTGGGCACCGGTGGAAACATCATTAAAGACCAGCCGCTCCGCAACCCTCCCGCCAAGAACTACCGATAGCCTGTTGACGAGATAGGATTTCGGATAATGATGCCGGTCATCCTCGGGAAGCTGCTGGGTGACACCCAACGCCATGCCGCGGGGGATAATCGTAACCTTGTGGACAGGATCGGTTCCGGGCAGAAGCTTCGCCACAAGAACATGCCCGGACTCGTGGATTGCCGTTATCCTTTTTTCCTGGTCTGAGAGGTAGAGTTTTCTCTCGCCGCCCATCAGCACTTTATCCTTGGCGAGTTCCAGATGATTCATCGTCACCGTTTCTGAGTTTTCGCGGGCGGCCAGAATGGCGGCCTCGTTGACCAGGCTCTCCAGGTCGGCACCGGTCATGCCGGGAGTGCCCTTGGCAATAACGGCCAGATTCACATCCGCCGAAAGCGGGGTTTTACGGGTATGCACCTTGAGGATGCTTTCCCGGTCACGCCAGTCAGGGCGCTCAATCACAACGCGGCGATCAAACCTCCCGGGCCTGAGGAGCGCCGGATCGAGGACATCAGGCCGGTTTGTGGCGGACAGGACAATAATCTCTTCATGGGACTCAAAACCGTCCATCTCGGATAAAAGCTGATTGAGCGTCTGCTCGCGCTCATCATGACCCCCGCCAAAGCCGGCGCCGCGACTCCGGCCGACCGCATCCAGTTCGTCGATAAATATGATGCTCGGCGCCTCTTTCCGCGCCACGGCAAAGAGATCGCGCACCCTGCTGGCACCGACACCGACAAACATCTCAATGAACTGGGACGCGGAAATACTGAAGAAGGCCACCCCCGCCTCACCGGCAACAGCCCTCGCCAAAAGGGTTTTTCCGGTGCCGGGAGGTCCGACGAGCAGTATCCCCCGTGGAACTTTGCCGCCGATCCGTTCAAATTTCTTCGGTTCCTTCAGGTACTCCACAACCTCGTGCAACTCCTGTTTTGCTTCCTCCATGCCGGCCACATCGGCAAAGGTAACGGTGGTTTTCTGGGAGTCATGCAGCTTGGCCCCTGACTTGGCAAATCCGCCCATCATGTTTCCCGGCCCCTGTCCCTTCATACTGCGGGCGAAAAATACCCAGACTCCGATAATGAGAACCCAGGGAATCAGGTAAAGCAATGCAGTGGTAAAGGGGGAAGATTCCGTCGAGATTGCCTTTACCATGACTTTCTTGGCCTGCAGCTCCGCCATCAAGGCGGGATCATCAATCCCCGGAAGGATCGTGAAAAAATTCGTTGTTGCCTTGGACGGAGTCTCTTTGCCGGCAACTTGCGCAGCTTGTACTTTTGTCTTGAAGACCCCATTGAGGAGTGAGCCTTTCATGGTAATTTCTTTAACATTGTCCCGGGCGAGCTCATTCTTGAACTGACTGTACGGGACCTCTGCCTTATCAAGCTGCCCCTTCTGACTCACCATCGGATACACAACATTTATCACTACCACAAATGCTACCAGTGCCAGCAAGGGCTTCCACATCGACTGCGCCATACAGGTATCCTCAGGAAAAGTTTGGTGTATCTACTACCTTATACCGTTCGAAACCGGTCCCGGCAACTCATTATTCTGCTAAAACCGGAAGTATTACTTCAGCAATTAAACATCACAACCCTGATGCAGGGGCACGGCGCGCCGTGCCCCAATTGGGCGAGGCACGCCTAGCCCCTACCTTTGCGATGTTTAATTGCCCCCAAAATAACGGGTTGCCGGCACAACGGTCAATCAACTGAGACCAGGAAAAATCGAAGTAAAATAATTTGACAAAAAATCCTCTTTCTTCTAGTTTTGATCGGCACTTTCACGGTAAATCCCTACCAAGCAAAACACTGAGAATCTTCCACGTTCCGTCCTCAGCGCAGTGGCGGGCTGAAATAAACCTTCCGGAGGAAACGGCTACCCTGCACCACAAAATATTCGAATCTCATCCGGCCTTTCCAATAAGAAAGACAGTACAGGAGCAAAACCTATGACAACATCCGTAATCCTCTGGGGAGGCTTCGCGGTCCTTATCACCTCCATGTTAATCCTTGACCTGGGGGTATTCAACAGAAAGAGCCATGAAGTTTCTTTTCGTGAAGCTCTCACCTGGACACTGGTCTGGGTGGGGCTCGCCCTCTCCTTCAACTTGGGAATCCTCCATTTTCTCGGCACAACCAAAGCCTTGGAATTCCTGGCCGGCTACCTGATCGAAGAGTCCCTCTCCGTCGACAACCTCTTCGTCTTCATCATGATTTTCTCCTATTTCCAGGTTCCCCGCGCCTACCAGCCGAAAATCCTCAAATGGGGCATAATCGGTGCCCTTGTCATGCGAGCAATCTTCATCTTCATTGGTATTGAACTCTTTGAACGCTTCCATTGGATGATCTACCTGTTCGGCGCCCTCCTGATCGTGACAGGTATCAAAATGGCGTTCGGCGGCGAAGAAAAGATCAATCCGGAAAAAAACCTCCTCGTGCGCTTGGCGAGAAAACTCATACCGATCACAAAAAAACTCTACGGTGACAGATTTTTCGTTCGCCGGAAAGGAATGCTTGCGGCTACCCCGCTTTTCTTGACACTGCTCGTGGTTGAAAGCAGCGACGTAATATTTGCCATCGATTCTATCCCGGCGATCCTAGCCGTCACCAGGGACCCCTTCATTGTCTACACTTCAAATATTTTTGCCATAATGGGCCTCAGGTCACTCTTCTATTTGCTCAGCAGCGTTATGGAGATGTTCACCCACTTGAAACTGGGGGTATCGATCATTCTCGCCTATATCGGGGTAAAAATGCTCCTTTCATCCGTCTACCCGATTCCGATCTACTTCTCTCTCGGGGTAATCGCCGGGGTGCTCACCATAACCATCATCACTTCCGTTGTTTTCGATACCAAGGGAAAAACTCCAGCCAAGAGATAAAAAAACCCGGAATGGCCGCGCCATTTCGGGAAGATTTTTCTACCCATTCCTCTAGGAGCCTGTCGGACTCCTAGACATTCAAGCTGACACCTTACCACCCCTAACCCTTTAGGCTCTTTGGGTCCTCCTACCAGAAGTAAAAGCTTTTAAGCGGATTAGGAGGGGGACTCTCCTTACAAATGAGGACCCAAAGGGCCTAAGGGAGCAGTGGTTGGGTATTATGCAATCTTGATGCAACATTGATTTAATTTCAAATTCCCGCCTGAGCCTTCAAGGTTCCTCTTTACTGGCAGGAACAACAGTGTTACCGGGAAACACCCGACGAGAATATATTTCGAAAACAGCAAGGAATAATGCCAGCACGATAGGTCCGGTAACCACGCCCAAAGGGCCGAAGGCAAAGACGCCGCCAAGAACTCCAAGCGCGATGATGAACAGCGGCAGATGGGCTCTTTCGCTGATGAAAAAAGGGCGGAGGAGATTATCGATCATCCCCACCACGAACATTCCCCAGGCAAGAAGCACAATTCCCATAACCACATCACCTTCGAAAATCAGCCAGAGTGCGCCGGGCAGCCAGATCAGGGCTGTGCCCACCACCGGAATCAGCGCGGATACCGCCATCAGCGCCCCGAACAGCAGCGGTGAAGGCAGCCCGCTGAACCAGAAGCCGATGCCACCCAGGGTCCCCTGGATCAGGCAGGTAAAGAGAATGCCGTAGATTACCGCCGACAGCACCCGCTTGACCGTATCGAGCAGCACATCGCTTTCAGCCACATCCAAGGGTAATACCGACAGAAACCTCCGCAGAAAAGTTTCTCCGTCGCGGTAGAGAAAAAACAGTGTAATTACCATCAAAACCAACTTGATGATCATGATGAAAAAATTCTTGAGAATTGCGGTTGAGTAGCCGAGCAGAAAAGTCGCAAGCTTCTTCAGGGCCGGGAGGAGAGTGGTGCTGACCTCGATATCCAGCATCTCGAGCAGGGGGCTTACCCTGTCCAGAATCGGTTCAATAACGGGATTATGCGACAAAGTCCCCAGAAGACTCGAACCCTCGGCAGCAGTGAGATTTTCGAGTTTTTGGTAAACCTGGGACACCTCGCTGCCGAGGACAAAAATGAAAAGAACAAAAGGCACAACCAGCGTCAGGATCACCAGCATCGTCATGATCGAGGCAGCTAACGTGCCCCGGCCAGGCAGGTGTTTCCTGAGCCTGCGATAGAGGGGATAGGTGGCAATCCCGATTACACCGGCCCAGCCGAGCGTATCAAGAAAGGGGGCGAGAATCCGGTAGACAAGGTATAAAGACCCGAGGAGAAAGAAAAAATTCATCAACGTGAAAAAGAGTCGGCGATCCATGAGATATCCAATTATCCACTGGTTCGGGAGCGCTTCCCGATGACGGGTTATTCCAATTCCAGATCAAGGCCCTCTCTGCGTTGGCTCATCTTCAGCTGCTCAACGTACTCTTCGGTACTCCTTGCAGCCTCATTCCTCGCCGCCTTGAGATCATCCTTGATCTGGAATTTGTATTATGATGTCTCCGTTTTCAGAATCCGCACCTTCAGAATGGCGGTCCTGGTAACTTCCTCACAGACCATTTCGAGACCGTCCACCATGACCTTCTCACCCTTTTCCGGGAATCTGCCAAGCCGGTCCAGAATCAGGCCGGCAAGGGTATCATAATGCAGGTCTTCCTCGTGTTTGATGTCCAGGATTTCGGTCAGGTCGGAGAGAGAGATCATCGCATCAACGATAATGCTGCCGTCCGCCAACCGTTGCACTTTTCCCGGCTCACCCACATCATGTTCATCTTCGATTTCTCCCACCAACTCCTCCAGGAGGTCCTCGGTTGTGACCAGGCCGCTGATCCCGCCATATTCATCAACCACCATGGCCATGTGCATCCTTTTCCGCTGCATCTCTTTCAAAAGACTATTTACCTTTTTCGACTCGGGTACATAGAAAGGCGGGCGGATGATCGTCTCGATATCAAAGTCTGGTTCATTCACCATGCTGCCGAGGAAATCCTTGCTGTGGATGATTCCAACAATCTCTTCGATAGACCCCTGATACACCGGGTAACGCGAATATTTGTTTTCCAGCACGGCCTGCAGCATCTGCTCCCGCGACGCAGCGAGATTGAGACCGACAACCCTCGTGCGGGGCACCATTACTTCGCGAACACAGGTGTGGGTAAAATCGAAAATATTCTCGATAAACTCCCGCTCTGTGGCACTGAAAACCCCGGTCTCCTGACCTTCCTGAATAATATGTTCCACTTCTTCACGGGTAATAAACGCCTGCCCCCCTTCGGCCTTGATGCCCATGAGTGACAGAACGGCCCGGTTGGAGGCAGCAAGAAAACTTACCGCAACGGAACCGACGGTTGCGATAAACCGAATGGGTTTCGCCACCCGGAGCGACATGGAGTCGGCAAACTGGAGTCCAACCGTTTTCGGCACCAGTTCGCCGAATATCAGAGTAAAATAGGCGATGACGAGAACCACGACAGTGATGGACAGGGGCTCTGCACCGTGTCGCATGAATTCGAAAGGAGCATTGAGAAAAAGTGGTTTGAGATATTGAATCGCCGCGGCGCCGCCAACTGCGGAAGCCATGGTTCCAACCAGGGTAACACCGATCTGGACCGTGGCCAGAAAGCGATGGGGGTCATCCTGCAGGGACTCGACAATCTTGGCCTTCTGATCACCAATTGACACCAGTTGGGCGATCCTGCTCCTGCGGGCCGAGATGATCGCAAGTTCCGATCCGGAGAAAAAACCGTTTGCCAGAATAAGCAGAAATACCAGGAGTAATTCCAACCACACAGAATCCAAACCAGCCTCCTTACCGCAGAGCTGCCCCGAAACAAAACATGTTAAAGTCAGCGGAAGAGAACCGACCTCAGGAAGTTAACAACTAAAAAATACCCTCAAGGAGTTCCAGGCAGGCATCATCCCTGTTCAAGGTATAAAGATGAACACCCGGGGCGCCGCCCTTAAGCAGGCCCATGATCTGATTGCGCGCATGCCGGATCCCGAGGGCCAGAACCGCATCCGCCCCACCCTGCTCTTCAGCCTCTTCCAACTCTTTGAGAAAATCAGCCGGCACGGTTGCGCCGCACAGTGACACGACCTTCTGGATTACCTTGAGACTGAAAATCGGCATGATACCGGGCACGATCGGTTTTTCAATGCCAAGCTCCCGGGCCCGCTGAACGAAATCCCAGTAGTAGTCATTGTCAAAAAAGAGCTGGGTAACGATAAAGTCACCACCCTGATCAACTTTGTATTTCAACGATTGCAGATCCTTATCCAAACTGGCCGACTCAGGATGCCCTTCGGGATAACCTGCCACCCCGACCCCCATTGCAGGGTAGTGTTCCTTGATAAAGGAAACCAGGTCCGAGGCAAAGATGAAATCCTTCGACTCAGGCAGCACAAATGCCGGATCCTGCGGTGGATCTCCCCGTAGAGCGAGGACATTGTCGACCCCGGCCGTTGCCAGGTTTTCCAGAAAGGACAGGATGCTCTGCTCCGTGGCGCCGACACAGGTGAGATGGGCCATCGGTTCGAGCGAAAATTCCCGTTTCAGGCGGGTGACGATCGCCAGGGTATTGTCACTGGTGCTGCCGCCGGCACCATAGGTCACCGAAACAAAAAGCGGCTGGAGATTTTTGAGGTTAGCGACAACCCGAAAAAAGGCCGGCCAGTCGGATGAATTTTTCGGTGGAAAAAATTCCAGGGACAGAAACTGCTTCCCGGGAAGGATATGTTCAGCAATGCGCACAAATTCTCCTTGAAATAGCCGTCTCCCCGCCGGGGAGAAAAAAGCTGAAAAATACTTTTATTTTAATGACACCATACGATGAAAACGTATAGCACGTGGACCCTTTATTTGCAAGAGGCACCCCGCGCCGCACCTGAGCGGATGTAGCGGTTTCACAGAGCAGGAAAATGTGGTACAAGTATAAATGTTTTAATGCCGGTGCGCCCGCAAATCCGCCGGTCCGGCACTGCCACTAACTGCGAAACGGAAGGTTCATGCTCATGTCCGAATCACTTGCATTTATTGACACACATGCACATATCGAAGGAAAAGAGTTCCAGGCTGACATCGGTGAAGTAATTGAGAGAGCAGCAACAGCCGGTGTTTCCCGCATGATTACCGTTGGTACCGACATCGAATCCAGCAGGAAGGCCTGCGAACTGACCACTCAACATGATGAAATTTACTGTTCCGTTGGCGTCCACCCGCATGATGCGGTGCGCGTCACGGAAAAAAGTTATGAGATAATCCGCCAGCTGGCGGTGGAAACACCGAAAAATATTGCCATCGGAGAGATCGGTCTAGACTTCTACCGTGATCGCTCCCCCCGTGACGTACAGGAAATAGTATTCCGCCGTTTTCTCATCATGGCCTCCGAGCTCTCCCTGCCGGTTATCATTCATGACCGCGATGCCCATGAGCCGCTTATGCGCATTCTCCGGGAAGAAAAAACACGCGGTCTGCGCGGCGTGCTCCACTGTTTTTCAGGTGACCTGGAAATGGCCCGGCAGTGCGTGGACCTGGGTTTTCATCTCTCGATCCCCGGGACCATCACCTATCCCGGCAATGACCAGTTACGAAGCGTGGTCCGCGGTATCCGCATGGAAAGTCTGCTTCTGGAGACCGACTGCCCGTACCTTTCCCCGGTGCCGTATCGGGGAAAACGCAACGAGCCCGCCTATCTGAAAATAACGGCGGAAAAAGTCGCGGAAGTGAAGGGGCTCTCCCTGGAGGATGTGGCTCGCATCACCACGCTCAATGCGGAAACCCTTTTCGGCCTGGGCTTGAAGGAGCAACAGGCATCCATCGCCTACAAGATCAGAAACTCCCTTTATCTGAACATCACCAACCGCTGCTCCAACCACTGCTCCTTCTGCGCGAAATTCAGCGATTTTCTGGTCAAGGGACACCTGCTCAAGCTGAACCACGAGCCGTCCTCAGATGAGGTAATGTCCGCCATCGGCGATCCATCCGGCTATGACGAGATTGTCTTCTGCGGCTATGGCGAACCCCTGCTCCGCCTTGACCTGGTACGCGAAGTCGCCGGCAGGCTGAAAAAAATGGGCTGCCGCATCAGGATCAACACCGACGGCCAGGCGAATCTGGTCTACGGCAGAAATATCCTTCCGGAACTCGCCGGCCTGATTGACGCCATATCCGTGAGCCTTAACGCCGCCGACGCCGAAACCTATCAGCAGCTCTGCGCCTCCCCCTTCGGCTCGGCAGGTTTTGCGGGAGTCTGTGACTTTCTGGTCGAAGCGAAGAAACATATTCCCACCGTGGTAGCTTCAGCGGTAACGGTACCCGGCATCGATATTGAAGCCGTTCGCCGCCTGACCCAATCGCTGGGTGTCATATTTCGCGAGAGGGAGTATGCCGATGTCGGCTGAATCCGCAACCGGAACGGGGAACAGGGGAACTGCCCACGATGAGGCCGAAATAATCGGCATCTGCCTCGGCGCCAGCACCATCACCATTGCCCGGCGTCGGGGAGAACATCGCTTCTTTTCACAGATACGCCATGAGGGCAAGGTTGACGAGGTGCTTCGCCAGTTTCTCGACACGGCCCTTCCGGCCAGGGTCAGCATTACCGGACGTTCTTTCCGCAATCTGATCACCATTCCCACTCTTTCGGAACCGGAAGCGGTGGAACATGCATATGCGTCCCTCCGCCAGACATGTCCGGAGGTCGACTGCATCGTTTCCGCCGGAGGAGAGACGTTCCTGGCCTACTTCCTCGACCGGAACGGCAGAATCCGCTCCGTGCAGACCGGCAACAAATGCGCCTCCGGTACCGGCGAATTTTTTCTCCAGCAGATTCAGCGGATGGACCTGGACCTGCCGGACGCCGTCACCCTGGCAGATGGAGCAGAGCCCTATCCCGTTGCCGGAAGATGTTCGGTATTCTGCAAATCGGACTGCACCCATGCCTTGAACAAAGGTCTTTCCAAGGGACGGATCAGCGCCGGTTTATGCAGGATGATGGCCGGAAAAATCACTGAAATCCTGAAAAAAAACCGGCCGAAGCGAATATTGGTGATTGGCGGCGTCTCGCGCAACAATGTCGTGCTGGATTTCCTCCGGGAAAGCTATCCGGAGACCCTGACACTCCCCGAATCGCCTTTTTTCGAAGCGCTCGGAGCTCTCTGCGAAGCGGAACGGAACGGCCCCCTGCTGACTGAAACAGCGGCACTTTTCACCCACGCCCACACCTCCTTCACTTTTCTCCCCGGACTGAACGAAGCCCTGACGAAAGTCACCTTCAATGCCATGGCACGCGGTCCGTTCCATCACGGCGAGTATATTCTCGGGCTTGACGTGGGAAGCACGACGACCAAGGCCATCCTGCTCCGGACAGACACCAGCGCCATCACTGCCAGCATCTACCTGCGGACCTCCGGTGATCCCGTCGCGGCAAGCAGGCGCTGCTACCGGGAATTGCTGCGGCAGATTCCCGATGACATCACCCTAAAAATCATCGGCATCGGCACCACCGGAAGCGGCAGACAGATAGCCGGCCTCCATGCCCAGACCCCCGGCGTGATCAATGAAATTGTCGCCCATGCCGCGGCAGCGGTTTTCTTCGACCCGGAAGTTGAAACGATTTTCGAGATCGGCGGACAGGACGCCAAATACACCTTCATCACCAACCGGGTAGCGAGTGATTATGCCATGAACGAGGCCTGTTCCGCGGGGACCGGCTCTTTTCTCGAGGAAGCCTGCCGGGAAACGCTCGGCATCACCACCGAGGAAATCGAGGCCATTGCCCTCTGCGCCACCTCGCCGCCCAATTTCAGCGATCAATGCTCGGCCTTCATCAGCAGCGACATCAAAACCGCGGTTCAGGAAGGGATCGCTCAGGAAGATATCGTAGCCGGGCTGGTCTTCTCGGTCTGCCAGAACTATCTCAACCGGGTAAAAGGCGCACGTCCGCTCGGCAAGAAGATCTTCATGCAGGGCGGGGTCTGTTACAACCGTGCGGTACCGGCAGCCATGGCCTCGCTGTGCGGACAGAAGATTATCGTCCCGCCGGACCCGGGCCTGATGGGTGCCTTCGGTGTGGCACTTGAGATGAAGCGGAAGATCGATGCCGGAATCATGGAAAAAGCCGCCTTTAATCTGCAGGAACTGGCGGATCGGGAGGTGCATTACCAGGAGCCGTTCATCTGCGCCGGCGGACGGGAAAAATGCGACAGAAAGTGTTCGATCGCCCGCATCGAGGTTAACGGAACCATCTACCCCTTCGGCGGCGCCTGCGATCTCCACTACAACCTGCTGCGGAACAAAAACCTCGATCCCAAAGGGTTGGATCTGGTCAAGGTCCGCGAGGATCTGGTGTTTCGTAAATACGCGCCCCAGTCTGCCGAAAATGAAGACGCACGGAGCGTCGGCATTCCGGCTTCCCTCCTGACCAACAATCTCTACCCTTTCTATGCTGCGTTCTTCACCCACCTGGGCCTGCGTGTCGTGCCGGGCATTACCCCTGACCCCCAAGGCATGGAAGCACCCGGCGCGGCTTTCTGTTTTCCGATCCTGCTAAGTCACGCCTTCCTCCAGGGGCTCATGCAGCAGGAGGTGGATTATATTTTCATTCCCCAGGTCAAGACCCTGACCCTGAAAACCAGCGACGAGGCAAACTGCACCTGCCCCCTGGTCCAGGCGGAACCGTACTTCCTGCAGGCGGCATTCTTCGACTCGCTGGAGCAAAAACTCCTGACGGAGGTGCTTGAATTCGACAACCCGGAACGCCTCCGCAAGGCTTTTATTTCACTGGCCAGGAAACTGGGCTTTTCCCGCGGCAAGGCCCTGCAGGCCTTCAAGCAGGCCAACAGCACCTTTGAAGCCATGCACCGTGAGATGCATGAGATCGGCCGAAATTTTCTGGCGAGCCTGAAACCGGACGAAAGCGCCATTGTGCTCTTCGGCCGCCCCTACAACGCCTTCAGCAAGTTCGGCAATATGGGCATTCCCCATAAATTCGCCAGCCGTGGCTACCGGGTTCTCCCGCACGATTTCCTGCCGCTCGAGGAACTGGGCGGGACTTCGGTCAGCCAGATGTATTGGGCAACCGGCCAGGGGATCATGCAGGCGGCACACTTCGTCCAGTCGCAGCCGAATCTTTTCGGGGTTTACGTCACCAATTTCAGCTGCGGGCCTGACTCCTTCATCACCGGGTATTTCCGTGACCTGATGGGCAGGAAGCCCTCCCTCACCCTCGAGGTAGACGCCCATACCGCGGATGCGGGTATCGATACGCGCATTGAGGCATTCCTCGACGTGATCACGGGATACCGGGAACTGGAGATCGCTCCCGAGCAGCCCTCCGACTTCAGACCCGCCCGGATGCTCAGTATCGACGGTGACCATTGCCTGGAAACGGGCGACGGGAAACGCTACCGGATTACTGATCCGAGGGTGCATCTGGTCATTCCGTCCATGGGCGACTCGACCACCCTATGCCTCGCCGCCGCATTTCGCCATGTCGGTATCAAGACAACCGCACTTGCCCCGCCCGGGCCGCAAGAGCTCTCCCTTGGCAAAGGACATACCACCTGCAAGGAATGCCTGCCACTCATCCTGACCACCGGCTCGTTGGTGAACTATCTGAACGAAATACGAAAAGAGGGAGAGATATTAGCCTATCTCATGCCGGACACGGACGGGCCCTGCCGCTTCGGCCAGTACAATGTCTTTGTGAAAAATTTCATCCGCAAAAACAGGATTCCGGATCTGGCCCTCTTGACCTTTTCTTCCAGTGACAGTTACGACGGTTTGCCGGCGGGACTTGCACGGCGCGCCTGGCTGGGCATGGCCATCGGGGACGGTCTCGAGGAAGTTCGTGCCGGAATCCTGACCCTGGCGGCAAACCAGGAGGAGGCGCTTACCGCTTTCAGCCGGGCCAGAAGCCGGATCATCAACAGCATCGCCAGTGACCGGTATGACGTTCTGATGGATACCTTGCGGGAAGAGATGACAGGACTCGCCTCCCTGAAGAAAAAGCTCGGCCTGGATGAAGTGACCCGAATTGCGCTGGTGGGTGAGATCTTTGTGCGGCGAGACGGTTTCTCGCGCCAGTACCTGGTGGAAAGTCTGGCAAAAAAAGGCATTCTGGTTAGAACCGCTCCGATTACCGAATGGCTGCACTACACGGACTACTGTTTCAGGGAGGGCCTGAATGGCCCCATTTCCCTGAAAAAGAAACTGAGCCTGACATTGAAGAAATTTGTCATGGGCAAGGATGAACGGCTTATTTTCCGGCATCTCGCACTGTCCGGCTTCCATGACGGTCACACCGTTGATATGGACCACCTGATGGCGAAGGGTGCCGCCCTGATCAACCCGGAACTGACCGGCGAAGCAATCTTGACCATCAGCTCGGCCCTCACCGAGATCGGTGACGAAACCCATGGCGTGATCAGCATCGGCCCCTTCGGCTGCATGCCCTGCCGCATCGCCGAATCGATCCTCAGCTACCGGCTCGAAGAGGAGAAGGCGCATTTCTCCCGGTCACGGGGGAATTTCTGGGCTCGCAACAAAGAACATCTGCAGCTGCCGTTTCTGGCGATCGAAAGCGACGGCACGCCCTTTTCACAACTGGTCAAGACCCGGCTGGAAAGTCTCATTCTTTCCGCTAACCGACTTAAGGAAGATTTACGGGAGCATTGAAAGGCGAAACCATACCACCCCCAACCCCTCCTGAACTCCAAGTCCCCCTCCTATTTTAGGAGGGGCTAGGGGTGGTAAGGTTCATATCTTCTCCACAAAAAAATGGGACTCCGAAAATTCCGAAGCCCCATCCTTACCATACTGTTCCAAACAACCCGCTACTCCCCCGTCAACAACTCCATCAAACGGAAGCCATCCTCCAGGACGAAGCCGGTCTTGGCGGCGGAAATCTCATCGTAACCCTCAATCCCCGGTTTCACCACATCCTCTCCACGGTAGACGATGAAGGGCACGGGATCACTGGTGTGGGTCATGAGACGGAGCGGCGTGGGGTGGTCGGGGGTGCAAAGGATCCGGTACTCGCCAAATTTCTTAATTCCCGCGCATATCGGCGCCACGATTTTGCTGTCGAAATCCTCAATGGCCTGGATCTTGTTGTCGAGACTGCCGGAATGGGATGATTCATCCGGCGCCTCCACGTGCAGGTAGACAAAATCGTGACGCTCAAGGGCATCGAGAGCGGCATCCGCTTTGCCCTGATAGTTGGTGTCGAGGTAGCCGGTTGCTCCGGGCACTTTGATGATTTCCAGACCGGCGTAGACGCCGATCCCGCGCACCAGGTCAACCGCGGAAATCACCGCACCGGTAAGGCCGAACTTGTCACGATACGTCTCCATGCGCGGCGCCTTGCCGTGTCCCCAGAACCAGATGGAATTGGCCGGCGTCTTGCCGGCATCCAGACGTTGCCGATATAACGGGTGTTGCGCGAGAATCGACTGCGATTGTTTCATCAGGCGCAGAAGTGACTCCGCCCCGTCTCCCCTGGGGAGATGCGGCTCAATGCACTTTCCGGAAATATCATGGGGAGGAGTGAGATCGAGCTTTACCTTTCCATTGCGCCAGACCAGCAGATGCCGGTAGCTTACCCCGGGATGGAATTCGAATTCACTATCTCCCAACTCAGCGGCAAGTGTCGCAATGAGCTCTCGCCCCTCCTCCGTGGTGATGTGACCGGAAGAGTAGTCAGCCATGAACACCGTTCCATCATCATTGCGCAGGTTCACCAGATTCAAACGGAAGGCAACATCGTCGGGCCCAAGGGCGACACCCATGCTGGCCGCCTCCAGGGGAGACCTTCCGGTATAGCAGGTGCGAGGATCATAACCGAAAACCGAGAGATTCGCCACATCGCTCCCCGGGGGATAGCCGGGCGGAATCGTATGCGCGAGCCCCATCAGCCCCCTTTGGGCCATGAAATCCATGGCAGGCGTCCGGGCAAACTGCAGCGGAGTTTTCCCTCCCAGAGACTCGATCCCTTCGTCAGGCATACCGTCACCGAGCAATACGATATATTTCATGAGTTGGTCCTTTCTTACAGATACGATACAGAAACCCGTTCAGCCCGCACCATACGGTCAGGCCCGGGGATGAAATTCTTCATGGATCTTCTTCAAGCGTTCCCGGGTGATGTGGGTATAAATCTGGGTCGTGGAAAGATCCGCGTGGCCGAGCATGAGCTGAACACTCCGCAGATCTGCGCCATTCTCCAGGAGATGCGTGGCAAACGAATGCCGCAGGGTATGCGGAGAAATGTTTTTCACGATCCCCGCCTGCCGTGCTCTTTTTTTGATAATATTCCAAAAAGCCTGGCGCGTCATGGGCGTACCGAGCCGGGAAAGAAAAAGATAATCGCTCCCGCCCTTTTTGTCCAGCTTCCAGCGTGCCTTTGCCAGGTATTCATCCAGGGATGCAATCGCGGTTTCCCCCAATGGCACCAGACGTTCCTTGCCGCCTTTGCCGCAGGTAAGCAGAAAACCGGCTGTCCTGTTGACCTCTCGCGACTTCAGCAGCACCAGTTCGGAAACCCGAAGCCCTGTTGCATAGAGCAGATCCAGCATCGACCGGTCCCGGACATCTTCCGGAATTTCACCGGCGGGTGCGGCAAGCAGTCGCTCGACGTCCTTGAAACTCAAGACCACCGGCAACTTGGCCACCGTACGGGGAGCATCGATCAGCGAGGCCGGATTCCCCTCACAGTAGTTCTCGATTTCAAGAAAACGGTGAAACATCCGGACCGAGGATAAAGCACGCGACCTGCTCCGGGGAGCGAGACCAAGCTCCTTCAGACAGGCCAGGAAGGAGGCAATATCAAGTGGCCGGATCCGCGCAGGTTCGTCTATCTTTTGCCGTGACAGGAAAGTCAGATAGCGCTCGATATCTCGATGATAGGCTTCCAGGGTATTATCGGAAAGGCCTTTTTCCACCACCAGATAGGAGAGAAACAGATCAAGAAACTGTTTCATGCCTCAGCGATCGCCGAATACAAACGTTGCTTGATTTCCGCCAGTTTCTCTTTCGCAGTCAGCTTATGCCCGAAGATGTCCTTTACATAGAAAACATCGGCTACCTGGTCGATCTTCGTCGAAATTTTCGCTATACCGATATAGAGCCCCAACCTGGTCAGAGTGCTTGTAATGCAGTAGAGCAAGCCGACCTTGTCATGGGTATAGATATCGATAACCGTGTAGTCGTCGGACACCTCGTTGTCGATCTCGATGACCGTCGGAAAGCGCGGCTTGACTTTTTCGGTCAGGACACTCGGGCGATGGCGTCTTTCCACCAGAGTCTGGACCTGAACCTTACCCTGAATGACCTGCAACAGGTCTTCCTCCAGGCGCTCCCAGCGGGCGGGTTCGGTAATGATAAAACCTTGCGGAGAATTGACCTGCAGCACATCAAATACTTTACCATTGCTGCTGGTATGAATCTGTGCGCCAAGGATGTTCATGCCATTGGCGGCCATCACTCCGGTTATCATGGAAAAGAGGCCGGGTACGTCCAGGGTGCAGATGCTCACATTCGAATAGGAACCGTCCGGAGCATGCTGAACCCGGGTCAGGAACGGTGCATCGCCAAGCGTCAGCAACATCCTGACCTCCTCCGCAATGACAGCAGGAGTATTGGAGAGGAGGTTCCTGATACTGAGAGCCTTCAGTTCCTCTTTGACGACTGCGGCAGGGTAATCGTTTTCGAGAAGTTTCAGGACGTCCTTCCGAATCTTCTTCAGCCGGTCGCTGCGCACTTCAAACTTGAAGTCGCCCCGTTCCAGCACGGCAAAAGTCTTTTCGTACAACTCCTCCATCAGCATCGCTTTCCAGTCGGTCCAGATCTCTGGCCCTACCGCCTTGAGATCCGCATAGGTGAGCAGGTAGAGCATCTTTAAGGTTTCGCTGGTGCCCATCTGCCGGGCAAATTGGATTATCATTTTTTCATCATGAAGATCGCGCCGCTGGGCAATGTGAGCAAAGAGCAGATGGTGGCGCACGAGAAACTCCAGGCGTTCGCTGTCCTCCTTGCTGAGGCCGAGCCGCCGCGCAATGGTCGGCATCATTTCGGCGCCTTTTTCCGAGTGATTGCCCCCCTCACCTTTACCGATATCATGCAGAAGAACAGCCAGCAACAGCAGTTCACGTTTTGCGATCTCTCCGGCAAGTTTCGTCAACAGAGGTAAAACCTCACGATGTTCACCCTGGGTAAGCCGGATTACTTCCTCTACCGCAAAGAGGGAATGCACATCAACCGTGTACATATGGTAGAGATCGTGCTGGGCTTTGCAATAAACGCGCTCAAACTCCGGAATGAAGCGAATGAGAAATCCCAGGTAATGCATTTTCTTGAGGGTGCTCCCCACCTTTTTGTGCGAGCGCAGTATGGCAAAAAAAGCTTGGTTCACCTCACGGTTGCGGCGGAATTTGTCATTCACCAGATGAAGGTTCCGGCGCACCAGATTCTGGGCATGCATGCTGATCTCGACATCATGCTTCTGTGCATATTCGAACAGCCGCATCAGCAGGGCCGGGTTTTCACTGAAAGCGTTCTCGACGGGGAGCGCCAATTCACCCTTGATCACATAAAACCCATCACCGACCGGTCTGCGCACCAGGTAGCCGAGTATTTTGCGGGAAGCATCTTCGCGATGCAGACATTTGGATACCATAAGCGACCAGAACTGCTCGACACGGGTAGCATGCAGATAGTAGTCGCGGAGAAAATCTTCCACACCAAGCTGGTCACCCCGGTCCTTGTAGCCGAGGAACGCGGCAACTTTGCTCTGATCGCCGAAGGTCAACTGGTCGTTTCTGCGACAGGCCAGGTAATGGAGCTCGTTACGGATTCTCCATAGGTAGGAAAGCAAGCCTTCATAGGTTTCCAGTTCCTGTTCCGTGAGAACGCCCTTCATCACCAACTCGCGGGGCTCCGTAACTTTGAACTTGACCTTTGCGATCCAGAGTGCTGTCTGCAGGTCGCGCAGGCCGCCATCACCTTCCTTGATGTTCGGTTCAAGAAGATAGACCGAAGAACCATACTTCTCACGGCGCAGTTCCAGTTCAGAGACCTTCTGCCGGATGAAAGAATCGCTGCCTTTGGTCATGATCTGGGTCAGGACGGTCTTCTGGAGGTCCTTGAAAACGGTTTTATTTCCACAGATATAGCGGGTATCAAGAAGTGCCGTTTTCACCGTCATATCAGAATTTGACATTTCCTGGCAATCCTGGATGGTCCGGACCGAATAACCCACGTCAAGGCGCAAATCCCAAAGGAAATAAAGGATTTTCTGGGCAATATCCTCAACCCGGCGGCTGTCTTTGCCGTTATGGAGGAACATGATATCAATGTCCGAGTGCGGGTTCAGCTCTCCCCGGCCATAGCCGCCGGTGGCCACAAGGGTAATCTGCTCCCGTCCGCCGCTCTGATAACGCACGTCGCTGATGATGCACTGAAAAAGCTTCTTCATCAGGATATCGACCATCTCGGCCAGGGTGCGCACCACCCAGACCCCATCGGCACCGTCAGCATGACGGGACTGAATGAGCTCTCCGTAGTGGCTCATGAAATACCTGGCTCCGGACAGATACAGCGGCCTTTTTTCCTCGAAGGAAGCCCGGCCGGAGTCGCCGTACGCCTGGTTCTCATCAGGGAAATATCGATCGATTTCGAAATCCATAGTCCTCATCCAAAACACATCGCTCTACGACAAAACAAGGGCAGCCAAGCCCGGAAACCGGAAAAGATTCGACTGCCCGCGTCAAATTGAATGACCGTTAGTGCAACTGTTTGATATAGCTTCGGACACCCTCAACAATTCCGGCTGCCGTCGCTTCATGATAGTTGCTGTCGGCAAGGAGTTCCGCATCGTGCTCATTGCTGATAAAGGCGGTTTCAACCAGAATACTCGGCATGGTCGCCCCAAGCAGGACATAAAACGGGCCCTGTTTGACCCCGAGGTTTTTAACTCCGCTGTATTTCTTCTCCAGTTTTCCATGGAGTGATTTCTGCACATCATCTGCCAGGCGGGCCGAATCGTTGATCTTGTAATTTGCCATGAGATCGAAAAGAATATTCTGCAGCAGTCCGACCTTTTCCAGGGAGGTGTTGTTTTCCCGGGCAGCCACACGGACCGCCTTGTCCGACTTGGCCAGGTTCAGGTAATAGGTCTCGATCCCTGATGCGGACCTGTTCAGAGAGGCATTTGCGTGAATGGAGAGAAAGAGATCGGCATTCACCTTATTGGCTATCGCCGTCCGTTCTTCCAGCGGGATAAAGACATCGGTGGAGCGCGTCATCACCACATCGAGGCCCAGTTGTTCCTTCAACTGCCGGGCAAGTTTCAGCCCGATGGAGAGGACAATGTCCTTTTCCTTCAGACCATCGGCGCCGATGGCGCCGGGATCATGCCCACCATGCCCCGGATCAACGACAATGCGTCTAATTTTCGCCGGCTTGAACGAACTTCCGGTACTCACCCGCTCAACCCTGACAGGTTCTCTCTCCGGAACAGGTTCTGGTCTGGACGCCTGAATTGTATTTTCCAAACGGGAAATCTCCGTTCTACGTTCACCTTTCACGTCGATAATGACGCGAAACGGATCTGACAGAGGAAAGATTTTATAATCTTGAATATTTTCAATATCGAGCACGACCCGCACAACATCGGATCGAAACTGACCCACCCGTGCCGTTTTCAGCAGACCGTCTCCGATGGATATATCCTTCACTCCTGGGGCGATCCGTGCGCCGGCGAAGTCAATGTAGATACGCTCGGGAAGAGAGACCTGGGGATCGCGCCGCAGCTTGTGCGGGGTAAAAGTAACCTCTCGATCCAGGGTAACGGCGATCCGGGTATAGTCCGGATTTGACCAGGAGCGGAGGTCCGTAACCAGGGCCCGGGGTCTACCAGAAGCCCCGATGGCATCAACGAGGGCTTTCCTGGATTCAGCGCAGTTGTCCGCGATACCTTGTTTAACTGAACCCTTTCCCGCGGTTTCCCTGACGTTGACTTTACTGAGCTGAATGGGCTTGTCCGAAGGACTATTCGCCGTCGTGAGTTCCGTGCCGGTGATCCCTCGCGCCCCTGCAGCCAAAGGCAGAAGAAAACAGAGCAACGGAAGAATCAAAATGATGAATCCGTTTCTGATTTTCACTTCACACCATCCTTTTCAATTGATCCAGTATGTTCAACGCCTCAAGAGGGGTAAGGGAGGAAATGGATATCCCCTCCAGCCTCTTGCGGAGCGCATCCTCCGTCTCGGCAAAAAGCGCCAGCTGAGGTGAAGCCGCCGGCATTTTCTGGCGTTTTCCCCGTGAAATGCGCGGGACGCCTCCCTCAACATACTCGCCCTTTTCCAGATTGACCAGGATCTCTTTGGCCCGGTCTATTACCTCGAACGGCAGACCGGCAAGCCGGGCAACCTGGATGCCGTAGGAATGGGAGGTACTGCCTTCGACAATCTTGCGCAGAAAAATGATCTGGTCGTTCCATTCCCGTACGGCAATGTTGAAATTCTTGATCCTTTTCCTGGTTACGGCAAGCTCGGTCAGTTCATGGTAGTGGGTTGCAAAAAGTGTTTTCGCCGCGCACGATTCGGTGTCATGGAGATACTCGGCAACTGCCCAGGCAATGGAAACCCCGTCAAAGGTTGAGGTGCCCCGCCCGATCTCGTCGAGGATGATCAGGCTGCGGGACGTTGCATTGCGCAGGATGTGCGCGGCCTCCATCATCTCCACCATGAAGGTCGATTGTCCGCGCGCCAGGTTGTCCGAGGCCCCGACCCGGGTAAAAATCCGATCGACAATCCCGATCGTCGCCTGGCTGGCCGGAACAAAACTTCCGATCTGGGCCATGAGTGTGATGAGCGCCACCTGACGCATGAAAGTTGACTTACCCGCCATATTCGGACCGGTAATGATGATCAGCTGGTTTTCCGTGGTATCGAGCAGGACATCATTGGGCACGAATCGTTCCGACAGGCTGGAGGCCTCAACCACGGGATGGCGGCCCTCGCAGATCTCAACGGTATCACCCTCGTTCACTTCGGGCCGGCAGTAGCCCTGCTCATGGGCCAGATCGGCAAGCCCGGCCACCACATCGAGGGTCGCAAGCTGGTCGGCAGTCCGGGCAATTCTCTCCCCTTGGGCAGCTACGTTTTCACGAATTTCCTGAAACAGCGAATATTCGAGGCCGGAAATCCGCTCTTCGGCATTGAGGACCTTGTCCTCGTACTCCTTCAGCTCCTCGGTGATATAACGTTCGGCATTGGCAAGGGTTTGCTTGCGGACATAGTTTTCGGGGATAGCGGACAGGTTGGACTTGGTGACCTCGATGTAGTAGCCGAACACCTTGTTATAGCGGATTTTCAGCGAGCTGATGCCGGTCCGGGACTTTTCCTGGGCCTCGAGCCGGGCAATGAAGCTCTTCCCTTCGCGGCTGACCGCACGCAGTTCGTCAAGTTCCGGGTTGTAACCATCAGCGATGATGCCGCCGTCGCGCAGGAGAAAAGGCGGGTTTTCCACGATCCCGCGGACAATCAGCTTAACCACATCCTCCAGAGGGTCCGTGTCGCGCCGGATCAGCCGCAACAGCGCGGACTCGCTCCCGTCCAGGACGGCCAGGAGAGCGGGCAGTCGCTGCAGCGATTCTTTCAGCGCCACCAGATCCTTTGCTCCGGCACTGGCCAAGCTTATTCTGCCGTTCAGACGTTCCAGGTCATGGACACCGCTCAGCAGGGAGAGGATCTCGCTCCGTCGGCCCGGACCCTTCAGAAGTTCGGCAATTCCGTCAAGACGTTCGTTGATTTTTTCAACAGATACCAGCGGATAGTTAATCCAATGCTTTAATTTTCTACCACCCATCGCCGTGGCGGTCCGGTCCAGGAGCCCGAGCAGAGAACCTTTTTTCCGGTTCTCCGAAAGGGTGGCTGTCAACTCGAGGTTTCGCCGCGTGGATTCGTCCAGGACCAGGAACTCGGCGTTCGTGTAGGGGGTTATCCCGGTAATGTGGCCTACTACGGCGCTTTTCTGCGTATCCTGCAGGTAATGAAGAACGGCGCACGCCGCCTGGATCCCTTCCTTGAGACCGCCACAGCCCAGCGAGTCTGGCGACTGCACCCCGAACTGACCGGTGAAAAGGCGCTTCGCGTAATCCTGGTCATAGACCCAGTCAGCCAGATAGGAAAGGGCTACACCCTCCAGGACAGGCGCCAGGCTTCGCAGCAGCGGGCTCTCCCGCAACTCCTCCGGGAGCAGAATCTCCCGCGGACTGATGCAGACGATTTCCGCCAGCAGGGGTTCCCGGCCCTGCAATTCGGTAACGCGAAACTCCCCGGTGGTAATATCCAGGGTTGAAAGGCCACAAACTTCTCCCCCAAGAGAAAAGAGCGACAGGAGGTAATTATTTTCCTTCGGCGTCAGGGTATCGCCATCCAGGACCAAACCCGGGGTAACAACCCGGACAACCTGACGCTTGACGATCCCCTTCACCGTTTTGGGGTCCTCCACCTGTTCGCAGATGGCGACCTTCTGTCCGGCGTCAACCAGCTTTGCCAGGTAAGGCGCTGCGGAATGATAGGGAATCCCGCACATGGGCACATCAACGCCCTCGGAATTCTTGTTCCGTGATGTCAGGGTGATATCGAGGATCTTTGCGGCGGTGACGGCATCCTCCAGAAACATCTCGTAAAAATCGCCGAGACGGAAAAAGAGGATGGCATCAGGATACTCCGCCTTGATCTCGAGATATTGGCGCATCATGGGAGTGACGTCAGACATTGGTACCCTTTAGTAATGAAGATGCAACGCCTGCCGGGCGTTTGTTCCTTTCCATAAATCAACGGTCCGTTTCATGAAAACGAAGCGCACGGTAGAGGTCATCTTTTTTAGGCGCGATTTTTTCAGCGTAGAGGGACAAATAGACCTCGGGAGAAGGAATGCTGCCCAGGACCGTAACGACCGCGGCCAACTCCGCGGAACCGAGAAACACCCGGGCGCCATTCCCCATGCGGTTGTCGAAATTACGGGTCGAAGTGGAAAAGACCGTGACGTCATCCGGTACCCGGGCCTGGTTCCCCATGCAGAGGGAGCAGCCGGGGAGCTCGATGTGACCACCCACGGCGCCGAAAACGGCGAACAGGCCCTCATCGCGAAGCTGCTTGTTGTCCATCCGGGTCGGCGGGCAGATCCAGGTTCTCACCTGTGGATTAAAAGTTCCCCCCCGCCAGATTTCCGCGGCGGCCCGGAAGTGACCGATGCTGGTCATGCAGGAACCGATGAAAACGTCATCCACTTTCGTTCCGGCAACCTCGGAAAGCAGCTTGACATCGTCAGGGTCATTGGGGCAGGCAAGGATCGGCTCCGTGATGGTCGCCAGGTCAATCTCCAGGACAGCCGCATAACCGGCCCCATCATCCGGGGCAAGGAGAGCCGGGTTTTCCAGCCACTCTTCGACCGCGGCAATGCGCTTGCGCAGGGCTTCGGGATCACGATAGCCCTCTTCGATCAGTTGCTTCATGAGTGCGGCATTGGAGCGGAGGTGATTGGCGACGCTCTCGCGGGAAAGATGGATGCAGGCAGCAGCGGCGCTCCTCTCGGCCGCCGAATTGGTCAACTCGAAAGCCTCTTCAACGGGCAGATCGGGCAACCCTTCAATTTCCATAATTCTGCCGTTAAAGACATTCACCTTGTTCTTTTTCGGCACCGTCAACAGCCCCTGACGGATTGCCTCAAGGGGAATGGCGTTCACCAGATCCCGGAGGGTAATGCCCGGATTCAGCGTACCCTTGAAGCGGACCAGAACACTTTCCGGCATATCAAGCGGCATGAAGCCGAGGGCTCCGGCAAAGGCCACAAGGCCGGAACCGGCCGGAAAAGAGATGCCGATCGGAAAGCGGGTATGGGAATCGCCGCCGGTGCCGACGGTATCCGGCAGAATCAAGCGGTTCAACCAGTTGTGAATTACCCCGTCCCCGGGACGCAGGGCCAGCCCGCCCCGCTCGGAAATAAAATCGGGCAGCGTCTTGTGCATGCGCACGTCAGAGGGTTTCGGATAGGCAGCCGTATGACAGAAAGATTGCATAAAAAGCGGGGCCTGAAATCGGAGACAGGCAAGTTCCTTCAATTCATCGGCGGTCATCGGGCCGGTGGTATCCTGGGAACCGACGGTCGTCATCCGCGGCTCGCAGGCCATGCCGGGCAATACACCGGGCAGACCGCAGGCCTTGCCGACCATTTTCTGGGCCAGGGTGTATTTCTGTCCCGCGGGTGGTTCAGGATTGTCTGTCACAACGAAAAGCCGCGACTTGTCCAGGCCAAGAACTTCCCTCGCCTTCGCGGTGAGTGAACGCCCGATAATCAGCGGGATCCGGCCACCGGCCCGATATTCATCGGCAAGGGTTTCGGGAGACAGGGAAAATGTCGAGAGAACTTCACCATCTACTGAGAGTACCTGACCACGTTTCGTGTCAATGGTGACCTGCTCGCCGGTCTTCAGTTTCGTCACATCGCAGCGGATCGGCAGGGAGCCGGAATCCTGGGCGGTGTTGAAGAAAATCGGAGCAATCGCCCCGCCAAGGATGACCCCGCCCCGGCGTTTATTGGGCACATGCGGGATATCCTCGCCGATATGCCAGAGGACGCTGTTGCAGGCTGATTTTCGCGAAGAACCGGTACCGACCACGTCACCGACAAAGGCCACCAGGTCACCGGCAGCTCGATAGGCAGCGATGGCCTGGACCCCGCCGGGAAAGCGGACCTTGCCCATGGAAAGGGCGTGGAGCGGAATGTCCGGACGGCTCCAGGCGTCGCCGGCGGGGGAAAAATCGTCGGTATTGATCTCACCATCAACTTTGAAGATCCGGACGGTGATGGTTTCCGGCAGCGCCGGTCGTTCGGTGAACCAATCGGCATGTGCCCAGGACTGGAGGACTTTCCGTGCAGCAGGAAGAGTCTTGGCAAGTGCCGAGACGTCGTCAAAGGCATCGTAGACCAGGATCGTGCGGGATAGCGCGGCAACAGCCTCTTCGGCCAACTCGGGAACCGCGAGGGCGGCAATCAGCGGCTGAACATTGTAGCCGCCAAGCATGGTGCCGAGAATCCTCACCGCTTCGAGTGGTAAAACAAGGGGAGACCGCAGGCTGCCGGCAACGATCGAGGCCAGGAATTCGGCCTTGACCTGTGCGGCTGGATCTACCCCGGGCGAGACCCGCTCCTTGAGGAGATGCAGCAGAAACTCTTCCTGTCCGGCAGGAGGATTCTGGAGGAGTGCGCAGAGTGATTTCGTCTGTTCCGGATCAAGGGGCAGCGGCGGCAGCCCCTTTTCGCGTCGTTCTGCTTCGTGCTGAAGATATGCTTCTATCATAACGTTGTGCTCCGTATACAGCAAAGGGGGATCCAATAGCGCCTAATTGAGTTCTTTTGTTAACTCTTGGTTTGGAGCTCACGTCTCCAGGATCCAGGCCTTTGTTTTTGGTTTTTGGTTTTTGGTTTTCCAGCCTTGCCTTCATACTTCATCATTCATCCTTCAAACTTGCCCTCATGTCCCGCTCACATCCAGCGCGGCAATCCGCAGTGAAGGTGATCCGACACTGCCGAAGAAACGTAAGTCATTTCCGACCAGCTCCACGGCGGCAAAAAGCTCGATGAGATTCCCCGAGAGGGCAATTTCCTTGACCGGATAGACGATCTCGCCGTTTTCCACGAGGAAGCCGGAGGCGCCAACGGAAAAATCACCGGAAATGGGATTTGCCGTATGGATGCCCATCACATCGGTAATCAGCACCCCCTGGGTCATGCCCTGCAGCAACTCCTGGGCAGACAGTGTCCCGTTCTCGATGTAAAAGTTCGTCAATCCCAGGTGCGCGGGACTTTTCATGCCGCCGCGGGTCGAATTGCCGGTTGATCTGGCACCCGCACGGCGCGCCCAGTAGCTGTCATAGAGAAAGGACAGGACTTTCCCGTCCTCCACCAGCAGGGTATCCTGCTGCGGGACGCCCTCGGCGTCAAAGGGGGCTGTTGCCATGCCACCGGGCAGGATCCCGTTGTCGCGGATTTTCAGCTGGGAGGAGAAGACCTTGCTACCCAGCTTTTCCGCGAGCATCGACTTGCCTTTCAGGACATTTTCGGCCAGAAAAGATGACGCGAGAACTTCGAGGATATCCGCGGACACCTGGTTATCAAGCACCACCGGGCAACGCATGCTGGCAATCTTCCTGGCCCCGAGCAGGCCGAGCGCACGGGATGCGGCGGTAGCGGCAATCCGCTCCACCTGCAGATCGGAAAAGGAGCTGCCGAAACCGAAATCCCAGCCCATCTGCGAGTCGTCGCCATCTTCGGCAATGGCGGAGACGCTGGCGGATACCGAGGTGCCGCGCAGACTGCCTTCGACTCCGCGTGAGTTCCTGATATAGACCTCGTACTCCGATTCACCATAGGAGGCCTTGCGGACTTTGTTGATGCGGGAATCCGCCGCGCAGGTCAAACGTTCAAGGTCCATGGCGCACTGAATCTTGCGATCCTCATCAATTCCGGCAAGCTCCTGGTCGAACAAGCCGTCGACCTGCGGATACGGCAGCGGCTCGGGAAAGCCGTGGCAGGGATCCGGGGTCTGGTTTTCCGCGGAGATTACCGCATCGGTTACCATCCGCGCCAGATCACCCTCGGCCAGGCTGGTTGAGTAGGAAAACCCCAGACCATCCGCTTTCAGCACCCGGATACTCACACCGACCGGAGCAGAACATTTGAAGGTATCGATTTTCTGCTCTTTCACCTCAATGGAAAGATTGTGCGAGGCGCCGACGGAAATCTCATAGCCGTCAACAGCTTGCGCATTCAGCAGTTTTTCAATGGTATCGGCAATTTCTGACTGATTCATTCGTTATCCTTATGTTCATACAGCAATATTCCACCAGCGGCTTTCAGCATTCCAGGATCATGGCAATTTCATCGCAGTCCGGAAATTTAACGCAGTTGATACAGTCCCGCCAGACCTTGTGCGGGAGTTCCGACTTGTCGACAATTACGAATCCGAAGCGGGCAAAAAAATCCGGTTTATAGGTGAGGCAGAACAGCTTTTTCAGGCCAAGCTGGCGCGCTTCATCAAGGCAGGCCGTTACCAGCCGCGTGCCGATCCCGTGCCGCCCGTAATCCTCACTCACCGCAACCGAGCGGATTTCCGCCAGGTCCTCCCACATGATGTGCAGTGCACACGCGCCAATCAGCTTGCCGCTTTCTTCGAAGACATAGAAATCTCGCACCGATTCATAGAGCTCTGAAAGAGAACGGGAAAGCATCACTCCCTGGTTCGCGTAGTAGGTTAAAAGCTTCTGGATTTCCTTGACATCCTTGATCTGTGCTTTTCGGAGCATATCGTTCCTTTCACCGCCTGTAATAAACACCCAGCACTTGATTTACCAAACAGATGCAAACTTCCTTGAACTCTGAAACATGTTTTTCGCAGTAAACCACTCCAAACCTCCCCTTGGCAGGGGAGACTTAAGGGCGTCCCCCCCTGTCAAGGGGGGATTGAGGGGGGTTGAATTCAGGTGTTACATTGTACTAAATATCGTCACCACCAGCATCTTCCATCATTTCCCGGGCATGTTCAAGGGTCTTTTCCGAGATCTTTGTCCCGCTGAGCATGCGCGCAACCTCCAGGACCCGCTCCTCGCCGGATAGCAGATCTACCGTCGTCCTGGTGCGACCCGCTTCCGCAACCTTTCTGACCTTGAAATGATGGTCGGCAAAGGCGGCCACCTGCGGATGATGGGTAATGCAAAGAACCTGCTGGTTACGCGAGACACGCTTCAGTTTTTTCCCGACCAGCGCCGAAACGGCGCCGCCGATTCCGGTGTCCACTTCGTCAAAGATAAGTGACGGCACGTCGCTCTCCGGGTGAATCTGTTTCAAGGCCAGCATCAAGCGGGAAAGCTCGCCCCCCGAAGCGACCCGGGCAAGCGGTTTCGGTTCTTCGCCGGGATTCGGCGAAAAGAGAAACTCGACCCGCTCCAGCCCCGTGGCCCGCGGCTCTGCGAAGGTGGTAAAAGCAACGTCGAAATGCGCATTCTTCATGGCCAACTCATGCAGCTCCGTTTCCATAGCGTTTTTCAGCCGTTTTGCTGCCGCATGACGCAGACGGGAAAGCTCGAGACCCTCTTCCCGGAGGGAGAGCTCCAGACGACGCAGCAGTTCTTCCAGTTCACTGTGGCGTTCTCCGCGATGGGCATACGCTTCCAGCTCCGTATCTACCTCTTCTTTGAAGGTCAGTATACCTTCAATGGTGGGAAGATACTTCTTTTTCAAGCGATAGAGCAGGTCAAGGCGGTCTTCGACCTCGAGGAGACGGCCCGGATCAGCCTCAAGACCGGCGCCGTAATCACGCAGTGACAGGGCGGCGTCTTCCAGGGAAAGATACGACTCGTTCAGCCGGGCGGAGATTTCGGCCAGGGCCTTATCCATGCTGCCCGCCTCTTCAACTTCGGTGATGATTGATCGCAGCACCCCGAGCAGCGCGTCATCGCCATCATACAGGGCATCGTAGGCACCACTGGTTGCACGGATCAGTTTTTCTCCATGCAGCAAACGCTGCCGCTCTTCCAGCAGCTCGACATCCTCTCCTGGAAGGAGTTGCGCCTCGGCAATCTCCTTGGATTGAAAGGAAAGCAGATCGAGCCGCCGGATGGCGTCACGCTCATCCGCTTCCAGAAGACGCAGTTCTTCTGCGGCCTGCCGATACTCCTCGTGGAGACGTGCGAAGCGTTCCCGCAGGGGAACAATCGCGGCAAAACCGTCCAGAAGATAGAGGTGATTCTCGGGACGCAGTAAAGTCTGGGATTCATGCTGCCCGTAGATATTTACCAGCAAGGGGGTGATCTCAGCCAAGAGGGAGGTTGTCGACATGCCACCGTTCATGAAGACCCGGTTTCTGCCGGAACGGGACACGACCCTCTTGATCAGCAACTCACCGTCAGTTTCCACCCCTGATTCGGCAAGCTTGGTACGGATCGCCTCATGTCCGGAAAGATCGAAGAGACATTCAACCACCGCATCGTCTTCCCCGGTACGGATCAAGTCGGCTGAAGCCCTGCCGCCGAGAATGAGATTCACCGCATCGATGATGATCGATTTGCCGGCGCCGGTCTCTCCGGTGAGCATATTCAGGCCGGGACGGAATGAGACATGGAGCGTGTCGATAATAGCAAAATTTTTTATTATCAGATCGGTAAGCATACAGTATCTCTCCGCAGCGGCAGATCAGGCAGCTGGCGAAAGGTCAAAACCGCGGGAAGAATACTTCCGCGTTCTATCTCTCGCCCCACTTCAATTTGGTTCTGAGTACCGTGAAATAATCGCTTTCATCGGAGAGAATGAGCCGGGTTCGAAACTTGGCCCGGCTGACATGCATCTCATCACCGCACTCCAGGGGGATACCCACCTGGCCGTCAAGGGTCAGCATCACATTCTCCATCTGCGACTGAAGGATAACCGTTATCTCGGTATCAGCACTCACCACAATGGGGCGATTGGTCAGGGTATGCGAACAAATCGGGGTAATGAGCAGGCAATCAATGGTCGGGTCGACAATCGGACCATTGGCCGAAAGGGAATACCCGGTTGATCCGGTAGGGCTGGCGATAATCAAGCCATCCGCCTTGAAGGTTGCGAGGAACAGACCATCAACCAGGGCATCGAGGCTGATGATCTTGGCCGGTGCGCCCTTGTTGATGACGGCATCGTTCAACGCCAGATATGATCCGATTTCCTCCCCCCCCCTGACCAGAGTGACGTTCAACATCATCCGCCGGGAAATTTTACACTCCCGGAACAGGCATGCTTCGAGAGCTTCATAGAGACCGCTGACCGGGATTTCAGTCAGGAAGCCGAGACTGCCCAGGTTTATCCCCAGGATCGGCACCTCGCTCTCACCCACGAGCCGGGCCACGGATATCAGCGTACCGTCGCCGCCAAGGACGACAACGAGATCAGCACGGGCGGGTATGTCGGCGCCCGTGAAGCCATCATCACACTCCAGGTATCGCGACAACCGCTCCTCGAGAAGAGGTGTAAAGCCACGCTCTTGCAGCCAGCTCACCAATTCTCCGGCAACCTCGCGACAACGGGGATCCTGTACCTTGGCAAAAATGCCGATATTTTTCACGGACGAGTTGAGACTGTAGTGACTGAGAGAGGGCACGGTTGATGCTCCTGAAACGAATTGCTTACCCGTTGAAAAATGCTCTACAAATGGTCCATTAGTAGCATGAAAATCCTGTGATGTCCAATGGTAACGCGCTGTTGCGTTACCGCTTCATTCCCTATATACTTCCCGCACCGGACCGCTACCATTACACGGGTAAAGGAACAGGCCATGTCAAATCACAACCACCATTATATCCTCGAGAACAGGACCCGCGAAGCCCTCACTCCTGCCAATCTCCGCCGTCTTATTTTGAAGCATTTGGAATACACCCTTGGCAAGGACAATTTTTCCATCACCAGGCATGACATCTATCTGGCCCTGGCATATTCAATTCGTGATCTTCTTGTGGAAAGATGGCGCGACACCCAGCAATCCTACTACGACCAGGAAGCAAAACGGGTATATTACCTCTCGATGGAATTCATGATGGGACGCAGCCTCGGAAACAGCCTGATAAACCTGGGCCTCGTTGAAGAATGGCAGGAAGTACTTAAGGAACTGAACCTTGATCTCGAATGCGTTGAAGAGCTGGAATGGGAGCCGGGGCTCGGAAACGGTGGTCTCGGCAGGCTCGCCGCCTGTTTTCTCGACTCCCTTGCAACGCTCTCAATCCCGGCGTACGGCTACGGGATCCGTTACGAATTCGGAAGCTTCTTCCAAAAGATTATTGACGGTTCACAAGTCGAACTGCCTGATAACTGGCTTCGCTATGACAATCCGTGGGAATTCGGCCGCAAGGAGCATCTGCACCCGATCAAGTTTTACGGCACCGTGTCAACCAGGCATGACGAAAACGGCAATGAGTACACCTGCTGGGAAAACACCGAAGATGTCATGGCGATGGCATACGATATCCCGATTCCCGGCTATGGCAATGACGTGGTCAACACCATGCGTCTCTGGACGGCAAAAGCCACTCGCGATTTCGATCTTCACTTCTTCATCGAAGGGAAATACCTGGAAGCCGTTGAAAAGAAGATGCTCACGGAAAACATCTCCAAGGTACTCTACCCCCCCGACCAGGTGTTGGAAGGCAGAGAACTTCGCCTGAAACAGGAATATTTTCTTGCCTCTGCGACAGTGCAGGACATCCTCTACCGTTTCAAGAAAAAACATAAAGACCTGAAACTGCTCCCGGAAAAAGTGGCAATTCAGCTCAACGATACCCACCCTACCCTGGCCATCCCGGAACTGATGCGGATACTTCTCTGTCATGAACGGCTTGACTGGGACACGGCCTGGGATATCACTGTCAGAACCTTTGCCTACACCAACCATACCGTCCTGCCGGAAGCACTTGAAAAGTGGCCGGTCTGGCTTCTGGGAAAGATTCTCCCGAATCATCTGGCAATCATCTACCAGATCAATGAAAAATTTCTTGCCGAGGTCAAGGAGCTCTTCCCCGGTGATCTGCAGCGGGTTAAACGGATGTCGCTCGTCGAGGAGTCTCAGGACAGAAAAGTAAGAATGGCACATCTCGCCATCGTCGGAAGCCATGCAGTCAACGGTGTATCGCAACTCCATACGGAAATCCTAAAACAAAAGGTTTTCCGGGATTTTTTCGAGATGTATCCCGAAAAATTCAGCAACAAGACGAACGGAATAACACCGCGGCGCTGGCTGAAAAAAGCGAATCCGAGCCTCAGTTCCCTGATAACCGAGTACCTCGGCGATGGATGGATTACGGACCTGGGCGAACTTGCCAGACTCCGTCCCCTTATAAAAGATCCGGATTTCGTCAACCGCTGGCGAGAATCGAAACGAGAGAACAAAGAACGCCTGGCACGGTACATTCTTGCGAAAACCGACCTGCGCGTCTCCGTCGACTCACTCTTTGACTGTCAAATAAAAAGATTCCATGAATATAAAAGGCAAATTCTGAACGTCCTGCACATTATTACCCTCTACAACCGGATCAAGGATAACCCCGACAAAGAGATCCTCCCACGGACTTTTATCTTCAGCGGAAAAGCTGCCCCATCCTATCATATTGCCAAACTCACCATCACGCTGATCAATGCCGTAGCGGAAAAAATCAACAGTGATTCTGCGGTCCGTGATCTGATCAAGGTGGTATTCCTGCCTAATTACACGGTAACCCTGGCCGAACGCATTATCCCGGCAGCCGACCTTTCGGAGCAGATTTCAACCGCGGGCACTGAGGCTTCAGGCACCGGCAACATGAAGTTTGCCCTGAATGGTGCTCTGACGATCGGCACCCTGGATGGAGCTAATATTGAAATAATTGAAGAGATCGGCGAAGAGAATTTTTTCCTTTTTGGCCTCAAGTCTGAAGAGGTTGCAGCGCTGAAGGCACGGGGTTATAATCCCCGAGAAATCTACAACGGCATTCCTGAACTCAAACAAACCCTTGACATGATAACACAGGGGGTGTTTTCTCCCGAAACACCCGATATTTTCCACCCGCTTATCAACTCTCTGCTGAATCAGGGAGACCTCTATCTGGTTCTTGCCGATTACGAATCGTATGTCAGATGTCAGGAAGAAGTTGAAAGAATCTATCAAGACCCTGATGAATGGGCGCGTCGATCAATCCTTTCAACCGCCGGCATGGGAAAATTCTCCAGTGACAGATCCATTGCCGAATATGCACAAGACACCTGGGACGTAAAACCCGTAACGGTAGAACGCAGCAACAGGAAGTACCGCAATCACCTCCCCGTCCCGTGCCCGGCCAAAAAAACAGAAACCGGTCAACCAGGTGGCAACATAATTCCGTCAATAGTTGAAAATCTGGAACAGACGTAAGTAAGGATACTTGATGCCCAATACACAAGCAAATACCCCATTAGCTGAAAGGATGAGACCGGTTAATCTTGACGAGTTCCAGGGCCAGGAACATCTTTTGGGCCCCGGAAAGATCCTGCGCCGCTTGATTGAGTCGGATCAGATTTCATCTTTGATTCTCTGGGGGCCTCCCGGCGCCGGAAAAACAACCCTGGCCCGGATCATTGCTAATGCCACGCAGTCACATTTCATCTTCTTCTCGGCAATCCTCTCGGGAGTCAAGGACCTGCGCCAGATTGTAAAAGAGGCCGAAGAAGAGCTTCGTTTCAGCGGCAGAAAAACCATTTTGTTCGTGGACGAAATACATAGATTCAACAAGGCCCAACAGGACGCGTTTCTCCCCTATGTCGAAAAGGGCATCCTGACAATGATCGGCGCCACCACGGAAAACCCCTCTTTCGAGGTGATATCGCCCCTCTTATCCCGCTGCAAAGTGCTGGTACTTAAACCGTTAAGCAAAGAGGTGGTCGAGGAAATTCTCAGGAATGCCTTGGCTGATGAAGACCGGGGACTCGGAAAAAGCGGCCTGAGCCTGACTGAAGAGGCGGTTGCTTTTATTGCCGATCAGGCAGAAGGTGATGCCCGCATTGCCCTGAACACACTGGAGATGGCTGCCAAGCTTGCCGTGGAAGACAAAATCGATCTTGAAACCGTGCGTGAGGCTGTCCAGAAAAAGCCGCTCCTGTACGACAAAGGTGGTGAAGAACACTACAATGTCATCTCCGCATTTATCAAATCGCTGCGGGGCAGCAATCCGGATGCTGCTCTCTATTGGCTTGCGCGCATGCTGGAAGCAGGCGAAGATCCGCTCTTCATTCTTCGCCGAATGGTAGTTCTCGCCTCGGAGGACATCGGCAACGCCGACCCCCGCGCACTCCAGGTGGCGATAGCCGCACTGCAGGGCTTTCAGTTCGTCGGACTGCCCGAAGGGAGGCTGATCATTGCGCAGGCGGTCACCTACCTGGCAACAGCCCCGAAATCAAATGCCTCCTATCTCGGCATTGACGAGGCACTGGCGGAAGTCAGAAAAAGCGGTGCGCTCCCGGTTCCACTCCATGTCAGGAATGCACCGACCCGGCTGATGAAGGATTTGGGCTACCACAAGGGCTACCAATACGCACACGATTTCAAGGAAGGATTTGTGGAGCAGGAATACCTGCCGGAGCAGCTTTCAGGGAAGAAATTCTACCGTCCGGCAGGGCATGGCTACGAAAAATATATCAACGAAAGAATGGAATTCCTGCGCAAGAAGAACTCGAAGGACTAATTATCAGCAGCAGTGTCCGGTCAGTTTCTTGCTTACGTCCCGGAGGGACAGAATGATTTCAGCCGGGGAATTCATTCCCCGGTTACCGTGATAAAAGTCTCTTCACGTCACTACCTGACGTGGTGATATTTGACCATTTTGTCCGGGGGATAAATCCCCCGGCTACATTCTGACGTCCCCAAGGGGACTTACATTTCAACTTGCAATATTCTATCCGGACATTACTGAGTCAGTGCAACCTTCTGCTCCCAACGCCAGGCATCCGCCACAATGGTTTCCAGGTCGGCATAGCGCGGCGTCCAGTCCAGGACCTGCCGGATCCGTTCGGCTCTGGCCACGAGCATGGCCGGGTCACCGGGACGGCGCGGAGCCTCGCAAACGGGGAACTTCACACCCGAAACCCGCTGAACAACCTCAATAACATCCCGTACGCTGCTGCCGCTGCCATAACCCACATTCAGGGTTGTCGAATCTCCACCCTTCTCAAGATAGGCAAGTGCCGCCAAATGGGCAGAGGCAAGATCTTCGACATGGATGTAATCCCGTACACCGGTACCGTCAGGAGTTGGATAATCGGTTCCGAAAACGCAAACTTCCGGACGGTTGCCCAAAGCCGCCTGACAGCAGACCTTTATCAGATGCGTCGCATCTTTGACGCGCTGCCCCATGCGGACCCCTGGATCAGCCCCGGCAACATTGAAATAACGCAGCGCGACATAGCGAAGACCATGGGCCACTTCCGTGTCACGTAGAATCCATTCACTCATAAGCTTTGAAGTCCCATACGGATTGATGGGACAGGTAGGCGAGTCTTCCGCGGCGATTCCGGACTCAGGCATGCCATACACGGCGGCGGTGCTGGAAAAAATGAATTTTTCAACTCCGTTCCGGACACAGGACTGCAGAAGCTTCAGGGTATTGCAGGTATTGTTTTGGTAGTATTCATGCGGCAAGCTCACGGACTGAGGAGCAATAATGGATGCCGCGAAATGAAGGACTGTAGTAATTCGAAAATCCTTCAAGGTCTTCTCAAGACAATCTTGATCCGCCAAGTCAGCGACAATCAATTCTTCGCCATTGAGCAGTGTGGCCCTCGACCCGGTAGAAAGATTGTCAAAAACGATTGGACGATAGCCGGCCTCCGAAAGCTGCCGGACAACATGTCCGCCGATATATCCGGCTCCGCCGGTAACCAGAAGATTCTCCACGTACTTCCTTTCCTGAGTGTTTTATTCCAATTCCAGATCAAGGCCCCCTCTACGTTGGCTTTCGACTGCTCAACGTACCCTTCAGTACGCCTCGCAGCCTCAATCCTTGCCGAGTTGAGATCATCCTTGATCTGAAATTGGTAGCAGGTGGTAATTACTGATTTTGCTTCTTCAGTTGCTCTTCCATTTGCTTCTGCATCTCTTCCGCGGCTTTCTGCATTTCCTGGGCGGATTGCTGCATAGCCTGGGCAGGTTCCTGCGGTTGTTCAGCCGGTTGCGGGAGCGCTTGCTGATGCTTTTTCAGTTCCCCCTCCATATTTTTCTGCATCTCTTCGGCGGCTTTCCGCATTTCTTCCGAAGCACCCTTCCATGACTCGGCGGCCTGCTCCATGTTCCGGGCAAAGCGCCGCGCCGCGATCTGTGCACTCACACTGAAGACGATAAAGATTGCTGCAAGGATCCCGAATACCAGCCAGGCTCTCTGCGCCGCAATACCATGGGTCTGAACACTCGCGGTAACAAGATAAAAGGTGATAATAACCAGACCGATGGCCCCGCCTATGTACGGGATTATGCCAAGAACCGTAGTAATGGGAGACAGTGCGGCCAGATAGGCCACACAACGATAGGCGGTCTCAAAGGACTCATTGGAGCCCATCAGTTTCCAGATAACGAACAGGATTGCAGCGGAGACAAAACCGAAAACGGCAGACCCGAGGGCAAATATGATCGGCAGAAGGATGATCGAAGCAACGCCCATCTGCATGCCGGCATAGAGGTGCAGACCCAGCAGGTTGGATACCGCCTGAAACAGACCGCCAATCAGACCGCTTATTGCCCCCATGATCATCATAAATACCAAGGGTTCGACAAAACCGCCGGTTTTCGGCATTTCCCGAAAAAATTCCGCCGGTGTGGTCACAACTTTTATAGCTGTTTGGGGAATTTTCGCAAAATCGATAGCTTTGGATTCCATACTACCCTCCTTTTCTGCATTACATAGAGTAATGCTGCGAAATCTGATCAAGAATTATTCTTTTCCGCTGATTTGCGACATGCTGCCAAGCATGAGGTCCGACCCCCCTTTTTCATCCCATCGCAACATTAATAAATTATGATTCGTTGGACGATTAGTAAACGAATAGCAGCGGTTTTTCAAGTTAAAAAAAAGGGGCCGATCTTTCAATCGTCCCCTTTTCTACTCAATGTATCGTTACTCAGGCCAAGCGGTGTGCATACAGCGGAAATTTTTTCATCAGGGCGTTCACTTCACCCTTGATTCGCAGCAACTCAGCCTCATTTTCAGTATTTTTCAACGCAGCGGCAATGAAACCGGCAACCTGCACCATCTCGGCCTCTTTCAAGCCATGTGTAGTGGCAGCAGGGGTCCCGATCCGAATACCGGAGGTAACAAACGGTGAGCGGGTTTCATTGGGAATGGTGTTCTTGTTGACGGTAATGCCGGCCTTGTCGAGCGCCTCTTCGGCAATTTTTCCGGTCAGTCCGGTCTCGGTAAGGTCGAGCAGCATCAGGTGGGTATCGGTGCCGCCGGAGACAAGGCGGAATCCCTGTGCAATCAGGGCGTCCGCCAGGGCCTTGGCATTTTTGATGATCTGTGCCTGATAGGTTTTGAATTCCGGGGCCAGAGCCTCCTTGAACGCAACCGCCTTGGCAGCGATTACATGCATAAGTGGCCCACCCTGAATGCCGGGGAAGATATTCGAGTTCAGAACCTTGGCATACTGCTCCCGGCAGAGGATCATCCCGCCACGTGGACCGCGCAGGGTTTTGTGGGTAGTTGTGGTGACGAATTCGGCATAGGGCACCGGACTCGGATGCAGCCCAGCGGCCACGAGGCCGGCGATATGAGCCATATCCACCATGATTACCGCGCCAACCTCATCGGCAATCTTCCGGAACCGGGCAAAATCGAGAGTACGCGGATAGGCACTGGCGCCTACAACGATCATCTTCGGGCGGTGTTCACGGGCCAGGCGGGCAACTTCATCATAATCAATTACTTCCGTATCCTGGGAAACCCCGTAAAAAACCACGTTGAACAATTTTCCGGAGAAGTTGGCCGAACTTCCATGGGTAAGGTGGCCGCCATGGGAAAGATTCATTCCGAGAATCGTATCACCCGGCTTAAGGACGGAAAAATAGACCGCCATATTTGCCTGGGATCCGGAGTGAGGCTGAACGTTAGCGTGCTCGGCGCCAAACAGTTCCTTGGCCCGCTCAATGGCCAGGTTCTCAACCACATCCACCTGGGTGCAACCGCCGTAATAGCGCTTTCCCGGATATCCTTCGGCGTATTTATTGGTCATTACCGAACCCTGGGCTTCCATGACCGCCTCGGAAACAAAGTTCTCCGATGCAATCAACTCCAGGTTGTATTCCTCTCGTTCCGTCTCCAGACGAATTGCCTGGGCAACCTGCGGATCAAAACTTTCCAGTATCGACATCTCTTTCTCCTTCACTGTAGTAAAAAAGCAAACGGGACCGAACAAGTCCCGTATACCGTACATTAGTTTCTGGCAAGCATCTCGCCACCTGTTTCAGCAGAAAATCAATCTATTTGTAGAGTTCCTTTTCAAGAGCAGAGATCTTGTCAAGCCGGGCTTGATGGCGACCGCCTTCAAATGTGGAATCGAGCCAGGCTGCCACCATCTCGCAAGCCTCGTTCTCATCGAGCACCCGGCCGCCAAGAACGAGGATATTGGCATTGTTGTGCAGTTTGGCCATTTTTGCCATGTAGATATCCGCCGCTAATGCCGCACGCACACCAGGAAACTTGTTGGCAACAATCGACATGCCGATTCCGGTTCCACAGACAAGAACGCCTTTTTCCGCCTCGCCCAGGGAAACTTTACGGGCAACGCTTTCACCAAAATCGGGATAATCAACCGAATCACCACCGTTGCTTGTTCCCAAGTCCAGAACCGTAACTGAGCGCGCCTGCAAAAGAGCTTTTATCGCCTCTTTTAGTTCGTAGCCGCCATGGTCACTACCGATCACTATCATATATGCTGCCCTATAGTTTCTTGAAGAGGAGTGTTGCATTCGTTCCGCCAAACCCGAATGAGTTTGACATGGCACAGGTAACCTTGGCTTCCCTTGCAGTGTTCGGAACATAATCCAGATCACAGTCAGGGTCAGGCTCCTGGTAGTTAATGGTCGGAGTAACAATGTTCTTTTCCATTGACAGCATTGTTATTGCCGCCTCAACGCCACCTGCCGCGCCAAGAAGATGCCCGGTCATGGATTTGGAAGAGGTAACCATCAGCTTCTTTGCATGCTCACCGAAAACAGATTTAATCGCCAGTGTCTCATAGTAATCATTGAAAGGAGTCGATGTCCCGTGGGCGTTGATAAGATTTACCTCTTCGGGATTAATACCGGCATTATCAAGTGCCATTTTCATACAGCGGGCAGCACCTTCCCCATCGGGAGCAGGAGCGGTCAGATGATAAGCATCGCTGCTCATGCCATACCCGACAACTTCCGCGTAAATTTTTGCACCACGCTTTTTGGCTGATTCATATTCCTCGAGAATCACAATCCCGGCCCCCTCCGCCAGAACAAAGCCGTCACGGTTTTTTTCAAAGGGACGGGAAGCCCCGGCCGGGTCATCGTTGCGCGTTGACAGAGCCCGCATAACGGCAAAACCGCCAATAGCCAAGGGGGTAACCGTTGATTCGGTGCCACCGGCGATCATTGCGTCGGCATCACCACGACGGATCATCTGGTAGGCATCGCCAATGGAATGGGTACCGGTGGCACAGGCAGACACGGAAGACAAATTCGGGCCCTTGGCGCCGTACTTGATCGAGATATGCCCCGGAGCCAGATTTGTAATGAGCATTGGAATGAAAAAAGGCGAAATCTTCTTGTAGCCGCCTTCCTGAAGAGCAAGATGGTATTTTTCAATGGTGGGAAGCCCTCCCAATCCGGCCCCAACCAGAACCCCAACACGTGTTGCATTCTCTTCGGTAATCTGTAAACCCGAATCCTGCATGGCAAAGTGGGCTGCTCCCAGTGAATACTGGATAAAGAGGTCCATCTTCTTGATTTCTTTTTTCTCGATGAAATCTTCCGGATTGAAATCCTTTACCTCTCCGGCAATCTGGACAGGGAAATCGGATGTGTCAAATCGGGTTATTTTATCTATACCGGACACACCTGCAACAAGAGAATCCCAGTTTTTCTGGTTTCCGGTACCCAGTGGCGATACAATTCCTACTCCCGTCACGACGACTCTTCTCATATACACAGGCTCCTCGAAACTCACTAGCTCCCTGTAGACACAGTGCCCAGGAATGTAGTAACGGCAAGAAAGGGGGTTTCCCCCCTCTCTCCGAGATACGATACAAACTATCCTATTCCGTCGTTTGGCAGCCAGATATACACCATTTACGACCAGGTATCCCTTAGCAAGGAACTTATCCGGTTACTCTGGCGACACTACTGCTCAAGGACGTTACTCAATACCTGTTAGGTATGATCGGCGATATAATCGATTGCATCCTGAACGGTAACGATCTTTTCAGCGTCCTCATCAGAGATTTCGATATCGAATTCTTCTTCAAGGGCCATCACGAGTTCCACCGTGTCAAGGGAGTCAGCGCCGAGATCATCCATAAAAGAAGCCTCACCAGTAACCTGAGCTTCATCAACACCCAGCTGTTCGGCAACAATCTCTTTAACCCTTTTTTCTATTGACGACATTTACAGTACCTCCATTCGAGTAGTTAGCATTTTTCGGTTATTCAAACCATGTAGTACTTCTGCTTATTAACATGAAATTTCAAAATTGCAAAAGGTATTTTTGAGCGGCAGACAAATTCGCCGGCCTTTTGCGAAGTGATACGCCTGGACACCCCGACTGCCTCAAACAATCAAGATCGAGATCGGCGGCCCAACAGAGGGATCATCCTGTTACATGTGCATACCGCCATTTACCGCGATAACCTGACCGGTAACATAACTTCCCAAATCGGAAACAAGATAATACACGGCATTTGCAATATCTTCAGGGGTACCGAATCTATTCACCGGAATTTGCTTCAAAAGCTCGTCCTTGACGCCTTCAGTGAGGACGCCGGTCATGTCGGTTTCAATAAAACCCGGAGCCACGGCATTGACCGTGATGTTTCTTTTGGCATATTCCCTTGCTACAGCTTTGGTAAAGCCGATAATTCCGGCCTTGCTGGCGCAGTAATTGGCCTGTCCGGCATTTCCCATCTCACCGACAACGGAACTGATCGTGACAATGCGGCCGCTCTTTGCCTTGGCCATCAGTTTTATGGCCTCACGCGTGCAGAGAAAGGTCCCTTTCAGATTGACATCAAGCACACTGTCCCAATCCTCATCCTTCATCCGCATCAACAAACCGTCACGAGTAATGCCCGCGTTATTTACCAGGATATCCAGTGAACCGAATTCCGCAGCGACCACCTGAAAAAGTGCCTCAACATCAGTTGACACCCCCACATCAACCTTCACGGGAATTGCATTGTGACCTAGCGAAACAATCTGGTCTGCCGTCTGCTTGGCTCTTTCCAAAGAGGTTGCCGTAACAATAACCTCCGCGCCTGCGGCAGCCAGCTTTATTGCAACAGCTTTTCCGATGCCTCTGGAAGCTCCGGTAACAAGGGCTTTCTTTCCGGCAAGACTCATGCGACCTCCCCGATGAATGCGCTAAACCCGGCCACATCATCAAAATTATTCTGTATCAGATTCTTGTCGATTTTCTTCACAAGTCCTGAAAGCACTTTCCCCGGCCCCACCTCGACAACCCTGGTAACACCGAGCGCAACCATTTCCTTCACAGAAGCTTCCCATAGCACAGGAGAGCTGACCTGGGCAACCAATAGTTCTTTGACTCTTTCGGCTGCGGAATTAGCCTTTGCTTCGACGTTGCTGATAACGGGAGCCTCTAACGGCGTAACAGAAACGGCATCGAGTACGGCTGCCAGCTTGTCACCGGCAGGCGCCATCAGACTGCAATGGGAAGGAACACTGACAGGAAGGAGCAGAACCTTTCTGATTCCGTGATTCTTTGCTATCTCGATGACACGATTCACCGCCGAAGCATGACCGGAAATAACGATCTGACCGGGACAATTGAAGTTTGCCGGTACGACAACCTCCCCTTGGGCAGCCTCCGCGCAAACCGCCTCGACCACTTCAGGTTCCGCACCCAGAATCGCCGCCATGGCGCCGGTACCAACCGGAACAGCGTCCTGCATAAAACCACCGCGGGCACGCACCGTCCTCAACGCATCGGCAAAATCCAGCGAGCCAGCTGCCACAAGCGCTGAATATTCTCCGAGAGAATGTCCCGCGAAATAGGAAGCTTGCAAACCGGTCTCGGCTTTTATCAAACGGTAAAAGGCGGTGCTGGTTGCAAGAAGTGCCGGTTGAGTATTTTCGGTGAGAAGAAGATCACCCTCCGGACCATCAAAACAGATTCGGGACAGCTTGCTTCCCAAAGCATCATCTGCCTCTTCGAATGTCTGGCGGACAATCGCAAAATTTGCAGCCAGTTCCTTCCCCATGCCGGGATATTGTGAACCCTGGCCGGGAAAAAGGAATGCACACTTTTCCATTCCAGTCCTCCTAGTAATGGGATTGTACGGAATCCCTGAAAAACCCCTATTCTTGGTACAAACAGCGGAACATATTTTCCTGGCAGGCTAAGGGGAGTATCCGAATCGTTCGAGCATATGGTGAACCGGAAAATTTGCCGGGAGACAACTGCAGTGCGGAACAAAAGTTTTCAGTCAGAGAACGGCTACCAGCGCACCAGTGCCGACGCCCAGGTAAGGCCGCCCCCGAATGCATCCAGCAGAACCAGGTCGCCTTCTTTTATCGTACCTGCCCTATGGGCCTCATCAAGGGCAATAGGTATGGAGGCCGCTGAAGTATTGCCATATCGCTCCAGGTTAATATAAACCTGTTCCGGCGTTAAGCCCAATCTTTTACCGATGGCATCGATAATTCGACGGTTCGCCTGGTGGGAAATGAATAGATCCAAGTCCGCAACAGACAGCCCGTTCGCGGAAAGCGCCTCATTGGCGGCATCTTCCATTGCCCTCACCGCCAACTTGAAAACCTCGTTACCTTGCATTTTGATAAAGGTAAGCCTCTCGTCAAGGACACGCTGTTCAGCAGGGTTTCTGCTGCCGCAGGCCGGTTGATGGAGAAGTTCCCAATATGTCCCGTCGGAGTGAATATGGGTGGAAAGAACGCCAGCCTTTTCGCTGGTAGCCTCAAGGATCACGGCGCCGGCCCCATCGCCGAACAATACACAGGAGTTTCGGTCCTGCCAGTCGGTAACGCGCGTAAGCGTTTCAGCGCCGATCACCAGGGCTTTTGTGATGCTGCCGGACTTGATAAAATTGTCGACTATCGAAATGGCAAATAGAAAACCGGAACAGGCCGCCGAGATATCAAACGCCGCGGCTTTTTTTGCATTCAGATTTTTCTGCACGAGACAAGCGGTGGAGGGGAAAGGAAAATCAGGGGTGACGGTAGCAACAACGATAAGGTCAAGCTCGTCCGCCGAAACCCCAGCCATCGCCAGTGCTTTTTCGGCGGCGGCAGTTGCGAATGTCGAGGTAAACTCTCCGTCAGAGGCAACTCTCCGCTCCTTGATACCGGTTCTCGTGGTAATCCACTCATCTGTCGTATCAACCAGCTTCTCCAGGTCGGCATTGGTCAAGACCTTTTCAGGAACGGCAGAACCGGTTCCCGTAATGCGAGCATGAGCCATTCTTCCCACCTTCTCAGCCGGCAGCGTGGAACTCTTACGCTTCTCGCTGCTGTTTGCTGTCCGTAATATATTGTTTCAATTTTTCCGCCATCTTTACATTGACACCCTTCTGGGCATAATCATGAGCAAAGCGGATGGCATTTTTAATCGCTTTCGCACTGGAACCACCATGGCAAATCATGCCAACGCCATTGATCCCCAAGAGCGGAGCGCCGCCGTATTCAGAATAATCAACTTTCTTGCGAAAGTTTTTGAATGCTCCACGAACAAATAAATATCCTACCATGGAAAGAAAACTCTGCTTAATTTCAGCTTTCAGCATTTTCCCAACAGTTTCGACAAGTCCTTCTGAAACCTTCAGCACAACGTTACCGACAAAACCGTCACAGACGACAACGTCGACAGAACCGTTAAATACGTCCCGGCCCTCCACATAACCTAGGTAGTTGAAGGCAGTCCCACGCAAAAGCTCCTGAAGATTCGCGTGCGATTCACGCGTCAACTCGTTCCCCTTGCTCTCTTCCTCACCATTGGACAGGAGCCCCACACGCGGACTCTTCATGTCCATGAAATATTTGGCGTACACTTCGCCCATGACCGCGAACTGCACGAGATTCTGCGGTTTGCAGTCAACATTTCCGCCGACATCGAGGATAAGAGTTCTTCCGTGCAAATTAGGAAAGATTGTGGCGATAGCCGGCCGGTCAATCCCTTTCAACCGGCCGAGAAGAAACATCCCTGCAGCCATGGTAGCGCCGGAATTTCCGGCACTGACCACAGCATCTGCCTTGCCTTGCTTCACCAGATCATAGGCTATGCGAATAGATGAATCTTTTTTCCTGCGAATGGCATCTGAAGCAGAATCATGCATTCCCACAACCTCACTGGCGTGAACGATAGAAATGTTCAAGCCCGTACAGTTGTGTTTGGCAAGTTCCTTCTGCAACACTTCACTGTTCCCGACCAGCGTGACGGCAATCCCGAATTCACGTGCGGCAGCAACTGCTCCCTCAACTTCGACTACAGGAGCGTTATCGCCGCCCATTCCGTCAACGGCAACTCTCATAGAATACCACCCAGTTTTGGCATTTAAATAGCAAATCAGCTAAAATCAAAGATCTTTAGCCTGAATTACTTCCTTACCCTTGTACATACCGCAGGAAGGACAGACTCGATGAGGCAGCTTGGGGGCTTTGCACTGGGGGCAAACCGAGACGTTTGGGGGCGTGAGAAAATCATGTGCTCTTCTCATATTTTTACGGGATTTGGATGTCTTTTTCTTTGGAACTGCCATTTTCTGGTTCTCCTTCTATCTTTTTACGGTAAAATTTTTCAAGGCACTGAAAGCTAAGCCACTACCGGAACGATCACAGCCGCACTCTCCGGCGTTGAGGTCGGCTCCACATTTGGCACAAATCCCTTTACATTCTTCATGACAAAGAGGTTTGTACGGAATCTCCAAAAGCACTTGCTCTTCTATCTCGTTGGTAAAATCAATAGAATCGCCATCGTACGGGGCCGAGATCAGATCTTCCTCGGTTAACGCCACTTCTTCTTCCACAGGCATCTTCGATGTTTTGGAATAAAATACGGTAAAATCGCTGACAATATTCTCTTCAAAGTCTGCGAGGCATCTCGAGCAAGCCAGACGAACTTTTGTTGCAACGTGTCCGTGAACTCTTATCTGCCCGAATTGTTTCTCAATCCTGAAATCAAGTTGGAGCGGCGCCAGGAAAGCACACTCACCAGCCTCCTGAACGCCGACAAGAGCCGGATAATCTGCGACAGGTTCCCTGGCCGAAAGAACAACCGGCGAATCAGACAACCCTTCAACCCTTATTTTCATAGACTTTTACCCATCTCCGTATCGAAAGTTTTGGAGTATAAAGACATGGTCGTAATTTTGTCAAGAAAATAAATCCGGAAAGGCTCCACCCCGTCACTCTGTCAACTGACTTCAGTTCGTTTTCAACCACATTACTATTCCGGTAGCATAGTATTGCCGGAAAATTTCATCCCAGGGTATTTTAATCATCATTTATCTAAAACAGATTCTCCATCTATTACAAACTTCAAAGGAAAGGTTCACCGCGACACCATGATCGTGCTACCGGCGATTGAAACCTTGCCCTTTCACGTATTTTCTATTATAGGAAATCTTCCACGGCTGTTTTCCGCCAACCAAAAACCGAGACAGGAAACCGAGATGATTTCATTCAAACCATTCAACATCGTATTAGTCGAACCGGAAATCCCGCCAAACACGGGTAACATTGCGCGACTTTGCGGCGCAACCCGCTCCATCCTGCACCTGGTCGGCAAGCTCGGCTTTTCAACCGACGACAAAACGCTCAAACGGGCCGGGCTGGATTACTGGAAAGAAGTGGAAATTCGGTATTGGATAAACCTCGCTGAACTCAAGCAGGCCTTTCCGGTAGGCCGCTTTTTCTATACCAGCAAGAAAGCCGAAAAATCATACGTGGACGTTCAGTATACCGAGGGTGATTTTCTCGTCTTCGGGAAAGAAACCGCCGGACTCCCGGAAGAACTTCTCAGGGAGAATCCCGAGGCCGCCATCCGCATTCCCATCTTCGGCAAGGTCCGCAGCATCAACCTGGCAACTGCGACCGGAATCGTCCTTTACGAAGCACTCCGCCAGACTGGAAGACTGTCAGAGGCGCCATAAACCGGGCAGGTTCCGGCGCCTCCGTACGACAGAATATTTACTTTACGTTCAGACGAAGTCCCAGGTCCCGCAGCTGCTTGGTGTCGACGCTAGAAGGCGCCTCGGACATCAGGCAGGAGCCCTTCTGTGTTTTCGGAAAAGCAATGACTTCGCGGATCGACTCACTACCGGTCATCAGCATGATCAAACGGTCCATACCAAAGGCAATGCCACCGTGTGGGGGAGTTCCGAATTCCAGGGCGTCGAGCAGATAGCCGAATTTCGCCCGGGCATCTTCCTCGGAAATACCGAGCATCCTGAACATCTGCGACTGGATTTTCTCCTGATGGATACGGATACTGCCACCGCCAATTTCGTTCCCGTTCAGAACCAGGTCATAGGCCTTGGCACGGCAGCGTCCCGGCTCCGCGTCTAGATACGGCAGATCTTCATCCATGGGCGCGGTAAACGGATGATGTACCGCGACCCAGCGCTTCTCCTCTTCATCCCACTCCAGCAAGGGAAAATCAGTTATCCAGACAAAACGGTAGGTATCATTATCGGCCAGCTTCAGAGTCTGCGCCAGCCGATTCCTCAGCTTGCCCAAAGAATCATTTACGACCTTGGGCTTATCCGCAACAAAGAGGAGCAGATCACCCTCCTCCGCACTGAACGAAGCGTTCAGCGACTTGATTTCATCCTCGGTAAAGAACTTCGCAATGGGAGACTGCCAGCCCTCTGCCGTCATTTTCACATAGGCAAGTCCCTTGGCACCGTAGATCTTTACAAACTCCGTCAGCTCGTCGATATCTTTTCGTGACAGGCCGGCACAGCCTTTGGCATTGATTCCTTTTACAATCCCCCCGGAGGCAACAACATCGGCAAAGACCTTGAAACCGGATGAACCGACAATTTCAGAAAGCTCCACCAATTCGAGACCGAAACGGATATCAGGATTGTCCACACCGAAGCGCCTGATTGCTTCGCTGTAGGTCATGCGTGGCATGGGAAACTGAACGTCGACCCCTTTTGCCTCCTTGAAGATCTTCGCAATCAGCGCTTCCATGATCGAGATGACATCTTCCCGGTCCACAAAGGACATTTCGCAGTCGATCTGGGTAAACTCCGGTTGACGATCGGCGCGCAGATCCTCATCGCGGAAACAGCGTACGATCTGGTAGTAACGGTCAAATCCGGACACCATGAGAATCTGCTTATAAAGTTGCGGCGATTGCGGCAAGGCATAGAAGTCACCTTGGTTTATGCGCGAAGGCACGAGGAAATCACGGGCGCCTTCGGGAGTTGACTTTGACAGATAGGGTGTTTCAACTTCGACAAAACCGTTTCGGGAAAGATACTCGCGGGTTATTTCCGTAACTTGCGACCGGAGCAGGAGATTCTTCTGCAGGGCCGGACGCCGGAGGTCAAGATACCGATATTTCAGCCGGATATTTTCCGCCACCTCAACATGCTCGTCAAGGGTGAAGGGCAGCGCCTTTGAGCGGTTCAGAATTTTGCACTCTGAAACGAGAATTTCAACTTCCCCGGTCTTCAGAGTCGGATTGACGGTCCCTTCCGGACGCGGCGCAACTTTGCCTTTGACCGCAAGGACGTATTCATTCCGGACCGCTTCGGCCTTGCGGTGCGCGTCCGCCTGGACTTCCGGATCGAACACGATCTGCGCCAACCCTTCCCGGTCGCGCAAATCCACGAAAATTAGGCCACCGTGATCACGGCGCCTCATAGCCCAACCCATTAAAACAACTTCTTTTCCTATGTCCGCAGCGGTCAACATGCCGCAATAGCTGGTTCTTTTCCAGTCACCGAGAAAATCAATCACAGGGAATCCTCCGTTCAAAAATGCAAAGAATTGTACGAAAACTTATTGAGTATACTTAAAATATCAACTGCCTTCAAGGAATAAAGAAGCTCCGCAACGAGGAGTCTTCCTGGCTCAGGAAATCGAAGCGAAAATCCAACTGGACGAGGACAGATTTTGTCGATTTTTCCGGAAAATAGTTGTTCTATTGCCCAAAAAAGCGGCGTAATATGAACCGAACAGACGGATTTGCAGCAGACTTACCTAAGTCCGGCAGGCCCCTAGGGCTGCGTTGCCCAAAGGGAATATTTTGTTGTCAAGATGTGAAGGGTGTAAGGGGAAAGCGCTCTCTCCCCAGGCGAACCGGAAGCCTGGGGAGCACAAGAGGAGACGCCTGCGCTGGCGCATTATTCAATAGGCAGGTTCACCGAGGGAACATTTTTCAGCAGCGAAAAGACCTCCAGCGCATCCGTATTACCTTCAAGGAGATAGCTTTTCTCAAGCGACTTGATAACGGAATTATAGGTATCGGCATATTCCATTCGTGCCGAGGAAATAAAACTATTATGGGGCTCTTCCGGCAAGAAATCTCCAAGGTACAGGTCTTGCGCCGCTTCCAGATAATTTCGGGCAGCCTTGATCTCGCCCCGTACCAGGAGCTTGATGCCCTGGGTTGCATTGCTCTTGAAATCACTGGCATCGGCGGAGACATCCAGATGGTTCAAGCGAATCGCTTCTCCTTGGGCAAGAACCGGAGTAATACCATGGGCGGTGGAAAATGATTTGCGCAAGCGGCTCAACGTGGTCTTGAAATTCTTTTCGCCGGACGCATAGGTACAGCCAGGCCAGACCGCTTCAATTATTTTTTGCCGATGCACCCACTGATCACATGTCACAAGGAGGCAGCAGAATAAAAGCCGGGCCTTCTGGCTCTCCCAGGCAATGGAGACCGGCTCATTATCGAAATAAATGTTCAACCCGCCGAAAGTGGAAACTGAAGTCTTCACTCCTTTTTTCACCGGGGCAACTACCGGGGTGTCTTTTGTTTTTGTCCGCATCTGCAGTGCTCTCTTTTCCGGGGTTGTTTAGCCAGCAACAACAGCCGCAACAATTTGTCGCTCCAGAATTATACTGGTGGGTATCAATTTGACATCAGCAAGCACATCGCTGTGGTTACAGCATTCGTTCTATATACCAAAAATTACGTTAAGTCAAACGAGAACTTGAATAATTACTAATTTTTCTTCAACGCCAGTCAAGGCAACAGCTTTCAGCCCACAGACTAAGGTAACAGGACAATCTTCCAGACTATCAAGCCTTTCGCAGAACCTGACTGACACAGTCAAACGAGCTTTTGGCGAAAATCACCGGGTACCGGCTCCGGCATCGAATAACGCTGCGACAGTTCTGGTCAAATCAGCAAATTCCTGAAGAGAAAGCGTCTCTCCGCGGCGCGCCTTGTCGATGCCGGATTTTTCAAAAACCTGCTCAAGCGTATTTGGTTCGGATAAGAGATCAATGGATTTCAGACAATTCCAGAGCGTCTTGCGCCGCTGGGAAAAAGAAGCCTTCACAATTATTCGAAACAACTTTTCATCACCGACGTCAAGGCGATTTGTCGGGAGGACGCGAAAACGCAGCACAATCGAATCCACTTTTGGAATTGGCCGGAAAGAGGAGGGTTTCACCAGAAATACTTTCTCGATATCGAAAACAAGCCGGCACAGGACGGTCAGAACACCATACTCTTTCGTGGACGGTGGCGCCAGAAGCCTTTCTCCGACTTCCTTCTGCAGCATGAGGATCAATTCGGAAAATAACGGACGATTTTCAATGAATTTAAAGAGTACCTGAGAGGAAATATTGTAAGGAAGATTTGCCACAACTTTCCAGCGCCCTTGCCGGACAGGGAGCAGCAGTCCGGGCAGGTCAACGCGAAGGATATCACCATGAACAACTTCAACGTTCGCCCTGGAGCCAACCCCTTCCTTCAGAAGGGGGACAAGGTCTCGATCCCATTCCACGGCCACAACCTGGGCAGCTTTTTCGGAAAGAAGAGAAGTCAAGGCACCTCGTCCCGGGCCCACTTCAAGGACATTTTCCTCTGCACCGGCCTGTGCGGCCTTGATAATATTGTCTATGACATTGCCATCAACCAGGAAATTCTGACCAAGAGCTTTTTTCGCACGGATGATTCCCATATCGTCAGTCCTTTACCCGCTCAGCCAATGAATCGAGAGACCAAACCGTCTTCGCATCTAGCTGTAAACCGCTGCGTATGCCGTTTCGCAGATAATAGTCGGCCGGGACGGCCAGCATCGCTGCATTATCTGTGCACAAAATCGGAGAGGGAATAGAAAGCTCTACCCCGGTCTCCCGGGCAAGCTCACCCATAGCCGCACGAAGACCGCTGTTGCAGGCAACCCCTCCGGCAACAACAAGGCGGTCAATTCCGGTATCCCGCAAGGCAGCTCTGGTTTTTTCCACAAGAACATCGCAAACTGCGGCCTGGAACGACGCACAGAGATCCTGAAGCGGCCCTCCCGTTTCTGATGCGGGGTTCTTGCGCACGAACTGCATAACAGCCGTTTTGAGGCCACTGAAACTGAAATTATAACTCCCGTCATGCAGAAGGGGCCGGGGGAATTTGATACTACCGGGATCTCCTGCTGAGGCCAGTTTATCGATCAATGCCCCCCCGGGATACGGCAAGCCGAGAATCTTTGCGACTTTATCAAAAGCCTCTCCGGCGGCATCATCACGGGTTTGACCAAGCGACGCATATCTTCCGAAGCCGTCAACACGATACAGATGGGTATGTCCACCCGACACCACGAGAGCTACAAAGGGAAAGGGTAGCGGATTTTCGAGAAAAACGGCGAACAGGTGACCTTCGATATGGTGAATGCCAACCAGCGGGATATTCCTCGCATAGGCAAGGGCCTTAGCCACTGAAATTCCCACCAGGAGTGCGCCAGCAAGTCCCGGTCCTTGCGTCACCCCGACACCCTCAATCGAATCGAGTGTGAGGGATGCCCTGGATAGCGCTTCTTCTATGACTGGCGAAACCACTTCCAAATGCTTGCGGGAAGCAAGTTCCGGAACAACCCCGCCATACGGGGCATGGACAGCTTCCTGGGAAGCAATGACATTTGACAGAATCTCCCGGCCGTCTTGCACAACAGCAGCCGAGGTCTCGTCGCAGGATGATTCAATGGTAAGTAGTCGCATATGAAAACAAGGGGGGACATGGTTTGCATGTCCCCCTACCTCTCCTTGTAAATACTTTTTTTCAAATCAGCCACACCAGGACTGGTACCATGTAACGCCAAAAATCAACCCCCCTCAATCCCCCCTTGACAGGGAGGAAGCCTTTAAGCCTCTCCTGTCAAGGGGAGGTTTGGAGGGGTTGTCCGCGAAAAAACATCTGTTCCAGGCTCCTAGAGAAGATTGGCGGCAAGTTCCGCTAGTGCGGAACGCTCCCCCTTCATCATGGTGATATGGGCGGAAATTTCCTGACCTTTAAAACGTTCCACAAGATACGTTAAACCATTGCTTGAAGAATCCACATAGGGATTATCAATCTGATACGGATCTCCGGTGAGCACCACCTTGGTACCCTCCCCTGCCCTGGTCACAATGGTCTTGATCTCATGGGGGGTAAGATTTTGCGCTTCATCGACGATCAGAAACTGGTTCGGAATGGAGCGGCCCCGAATGTAGGTCAACGGCTCGATTTCCATGATCCCCATCGCCATCAATTCCCGATATCCTTTACTGTGGCGCTTCTCTGCCTCGTGTCCGCTCAGAAGCAGTTCGACATTATCGAAAATGGGCTGCATCCACGGCGCCAGTTTTTCCTCGATATCTCCGGGCAGGAAACCGAGGTCCTTGCCCATCGGGAAAACCGGGCGGGAAACGAGCAGGCGATTATAGACGTTCTCTTCCGCGGTTTTGTGGAGACCGGCCGCGATTGCCAGGAGAGTCTTACCGGTTCCGGCCTTGCCGACCAGCGTGACAATCTTGATGGAATCGTCCAGCAGGGCATCCAGCGCGCAGGTCTGCTCGCGATTGCGGGGATGAATGCTCCAGACCCCCTCTTTTCCCGTCTTGATGACCGGGACCAGTTTATTCTGGGCGGATACGAATTTTGCAAGGGCACTGTGAGAAGGATTCCCCGCGTCGCGCATCACCACATATTGATTCGGCAACAGGGTTTCTTCGGGCTCCACCCAGCCCTGCCCGTAAAAACGGTCCACTGTTTCCGACGAAACGTCAAATTCGCTGAAACCGCTGTAGAGCTCGGAGATATCAACCTTATCAGACTCGTAATCCTGCGCATCGAGCCCGATTGCATCAGCCTTGATGCGAAGATTGGTATCTTTCGTGACCAGGATCACCGGCATCTGCTCAGCCGATTTTTTTACTTCCAGGGCAACGGCAAGAATCCGGTTATCACTCTTCTGATCGCTGAGTTCGGAGGGAATATTTCGCAGCATCTCGTTATTCAGCAAGGCAACCCGCAGACTGCCGCCACTCTCGAGGGTAATTCCCGCTGACAGACACCCCTTCTGACGCAATTCATCGAGAATTCTTGACACCTGCCGGGCATTACGGCCGGTTTCATTCATATCCTTTTTAAAGCGGTCGATCTCCTCGATTACCGTGATCGGAATCAGGATCGTGTTTTCCTCGAACCGAAACAGTGCATGGGGGTCATGGAGAAGTACATTAGTATCAAGAACGAAGGTTTTCATAAAATCCTTTCAAGGAAGCCTGCCGGACTTAAGGAACAATTTCTGAAGATGCTATTGGGGCAGTGTTACTGCATGCCCGACGGTAAGGAAGTCAATTCCGGAAACGTCAAAACCGTTCCGTTTTTCCGGTCTGCAGCTTTGTCGAAGATCCGTCGCTTTTGGCTATTCCCCGCTGGTGCGCCCCACCAGTTGCCAATTGCGCGAAAGTCTTCGGAACCGGCATGATAGAAATCATAGAGTCCATTGAGGGAAATGTTGTTGCCCCAGGCAGCTGAACCGCCGCTGTCAGCCATGATGCCGATGCCGGCATTCATAAAAATTTGATTAGCGTATATTTTCATGCGGGCATGGAGCAGCTGAAGTCCATATTCACGGTTCTCACGTATCTTGCAGTTCGCTACAGATCCCTCAGTGCCGGTAAGCGCGAGTCCGGTACCGTTTCGGAAAAAAACCGCACCCGAAATTTTGATTTTCGAGTCGACTGCCTCCAGCGCACTGGCGGCATTACCCGCAAAGGAGGAACCTTGCACACTCAAGGAGCCGTGGGAAAGCGCCACGCCGGTGATATTATCCGTACAGGAGATATCCCGAAGAAAAGACTCGCTGTCACGCAAAACATAGCCCCGGTCGGAACCGCTGACACCGCCACCCAAGGCCTGGAACAAAGAACCCTGCAGGCGAGCGCCGGTCCTGCAGGAAAGAAAAATAGTGTTTTTCAGAGAAATCGTGGAAAAAATCGAATCCAGACCGACGGTTGCGCCCTCGACCCGACAGTACTCGAAGAGATTATTTTTCTCGCTGCCGAGCGCAAGTATCCCGCGCCAGCTGTCCTTGCTTTTATCCGAAGTAGCTCCCTTGAAGACGATCAACGCATCGGCTGTTCCGGCAGCTTCTATGCGTCCCTGTATGACGAGCGCCCCATTCTGCTGGCCGTTCCGCTCAGGAGCAAAGAATAGTGTCGTACCCGGCTGAATTCGCAAGGTGGCGTGGGGAGCAATGGTGATAACTCCCGTGATGAGAACCTTCCCGCTCAAGGTAACATCTTCGGTAAGGACGCTGGATTGATACCTCAGGGTATAGTCGGCACCGGTATCATAGCAAACCGGCTGTTTTGCGGCGGGCAAAGGGTCAACCTTCGCAGGCAAAGGCAACAACGGCGTGGAAGCCTCTTCGCTCGGGGCAGCAGGCCGTGCGGCTTCAGCCGTCTTTTTTCCCAATGGAAAAAGGCTTTGGCCACATCCTGCACTGAAGACAAGAGTTAAACAAAGGAAAATTCTGATGAATAAACTGCAGGGTATCATGATCTAATCACATTCTGAAGGGTGCAACACACTGGTCAACCTTCCGTATAAGCCTGTAATTTCGTACCATACTCCATGATATTTGTAAATTGATATTCCTTGCCGCCCCTTCTCCACTATTCACATCCGGCCAGGCCTGAACAGAGGAGTTATCATGTTATTTCAACGGGTTATAATATTTCCGTTAAATCGCTTGACACCCCATATATCTTGTGGTTTATTGCATATCGTCATACAAAATATAGTATATTTTTTGTTATCATCTGAATACACTTGAAGGAAGAAAAGGAGGATTGACCAGTCATGGTAAAAACCAAAAGCTCCGTTCAGCAACTGCAGCTATCGAAGAACGCGCTCACTGTCCTGGAGAAACGCTACTTGAAACGTGATCGTGATGGCAAGGTTCTGGAGAAACCGGAAAAAATGTTTCAACGGGTAGCCACGGCCATTGCTTCCGCTGAACTGAGCTTTACCCCGGATGCAGATGTTGAATCTCTTGCGGGGAAGTTTTACGACATGATGGTCAAGTTCGAATTTCTCCCGAACTCGCCTACGCTCATGAATGCCGGTCGCGAACTGGGGCAGCTTTCAGCATGCTTCGTCTTGCCCGTTGGCGATTCGATTGAAGAGATCTTCGACGCCGTCAAAAATACCGCCCTCATTCACAAATCCGGCGGTGGAACCGGTTTTTCCTTTTCCCGGCTTCGCCCGGCCAACGACGTGGTAATGTCCACCACCGGCATTTCCAGCGGGCCCATTTCGTTTATGCGGGTTTTTGACATCGCCACGGAAACCATCAAACAGGGCGGAACCCGTCGCGGTGCAAATATGGGCATACTGCGGGTCGATCATCCGGACATCATGGATTTCATCATGTGCAAATCCGACCAGACACAACTCAACAATTTCAACATTTCGGTCGGCTTGACCGAAGCGTTCATGAAAGCGGTTGAGCGTGACGAGGAATATGACCTGATCAGCCCGCGAAGCGGCGAAGTCGCAGGAAAACAGAATGCCGCAAAAGTTTTCCACCGAATCGTCAAGCAGGCCTGGAGCAACGGCGAACCGGGAATTATCTTCCTTGATCGCCTGAACAGGGACAACCCGACTCCCCACATTGGCGAGATCGAGTCGACGAATCCCTGCGGTGAGCAACCGCTCCTGCCCTTCGAATCCTGCAACCTCGGCTCCATCAATCTTGGCAAGATGGTCAAGGACGGGGAAATCGACTGGGATAAACTGAGCGAGACCATCCAGCTTGCCGTGCGTTTTCTCGATAATGTGATCGAAGTAAACAATTACCCGTTGCAGCAGATCGACGAAATGACGCGCAGTAATCGAAAAATCGGCCTGGGTGTCATGGGCTGGGCTGACATGCTGATCATGCTGGGAGTACCCTACAACTCGCAGGAAGCGATCGCTCTGGGCGAAAAAGTCATGAAATTCATCAACGATGAAGGTCATGCAGCATCTCGCGCTCTGGCAGTTGAGCGGGGACCTTTTCCGAACTATGCCGGCTCCATCTTCGATAAACCGGGGGCCGCCCCCCTCCGGAATGCCACCGTCACGACAATTGCCCCGACCGGAACGATCTCCATCATCGCCAATTCATCCTCGGGCGTCGAGCCGCTCTTTGCCGTCTCCTACGTACGCCAGGTGCTGGACAACAATATCCTGGTTGAAGTGAATCCCCATTTTGAGAAAGTCGCCAGAGAACGTGGCTTTTACTCGCAAGAATTGATGCAGCGCATTGCCGAACATGGCACCATCCACGATATGGACGAGATCCCCGAAGATGTGCGCAGGGTTTTCGTTACGGCACATGATATTACTCCGGAAATCCATATCGATATGCAGGCGGCTTTTCAGAGACATACAGATAACGCCGTGAGCAAGACAGTTAACTTTGCGAATGACGCAACCTATGATGACGTGGAAAAGGTCTTCATGCTTGCCTACAAGCTTGACTGCAAGGGGGTCACCATCTATCGCGACGGCTCGCGGGACATGCAGGTGCTCTCCACCGGCAAGAAGGAGCCCGAACCGGTTGCCGTGGATGACAAAAAAGTGATCAAGCTCATCAAACGGGAGAGACCGAAGGCGTTGAAAGGCTGGACCTACCAGATGCAGACCGGTTGCGGCCCCCTCTATGTCACCGTCAATGAAGACAATTCAGGGCTGTTCGAGCTGTTCACCACCATGGGGAAAGCGGGCGGTTGCGCCGCTTCGCAGTGTGAAGCCATCGGCCGCATGGTTTCCCTTGCATGGCGCAGCGGTGTCCAGGCCCGCCAGGTAATCAAGCAGCTCTTGGGGATCTCCTGCCACGCGCAATCGGGTTTCGGCGAAAACAAGGTCCTTTCCTGCGCCGACGCGGTTGCCAAAGCCATCCAGGCACACACGAGACTGAGCGACTCCGAAGTAGACTACGAAGAAAAGCCATTCGACCGGGGCGCCTGTCCTGAATGCGGCGGGGTGGTTGAGCACGAAGGCGGCTGTTCAGTCTGCCGGGTATGCGGATACAGTGAATGCGCCTAAATTGATCCATAACGTGGACACAAAAAAGCCCGCTACGTGCGGGTTTTTTTGTGTCCTGACGGTGCAACAACTTTTCAACTGCGATCTTCTGCAAGAGAATTAGCTGTCAGCCTTGAGCTGAAGGGCCTGATCATACACCTTCCCTTTCGGCACTCCGGTTTCCTCCGCAACCTTGCGAACCGCGTCCTTAACTGATATCCCATCGGAAAAAAGGTAGCGTTGCAACAGTTCCGTTACCAGATTTTCCCGAACCGGCGGAGCTTCCGCTGAAGGAGCGACAAGCAGGACAATTTCACCCTTCAATTGCCGTTCACGAAGTGTTTCGAGAATCTCCGATACCGGTCCCCTCAGGAGCTCTTCATAAAGCTTCGTTATCTCGCGGGCAACAACAACGTCCCGATCACCCACTATTTCAGCGATATCGCCAAGTGTCGCCATAAGCCGGGTCGGTGCTTCATAGAAAATCAGAAGGCGTTTTTCGTCCTTGAGCAAGGCAAGTTTCTCGCGCCGCTTTCCACTCCGGTTCGGCAGAAAACCCTCAAAGACAAACGCGTCGGTCGGCAGGCCGGATACTGAGAGTGCGGCAACCGCGGCACAGGCGCCGGGGATCGGAACGACCGGCACTCCGTCCGCCACAGCATCCCGCACCAGTTGATAACCGGGGTCGGAAATGCAGGGAGTGCCGGCGTCCGAAACCAAGGCGACGGAAAAGCCGTTCTTCAGCTTTTCCAGGATAACCGTTCCCTTGAGCGTCTTGTTATGGTCAAAATAGGAGGTAAGCGGCTTGGAAATGCCGAAATGGGTAAGCAGCTTCCGGGTATGCCGCGTGTCTTCGGCGGCAATGAGATCAACCTCCCGGAGTATCCTCACAGCGCGGAAGGTCATGTCCTCGAGGTTGCCGATCGGTGTCGCCAGTATGTACAGGGTGCCGGAATTCATGGTGTTCACTCCAGTACCTGCTCAATAAGCCAAGTCAAAGGCGTCTTTGATATGGGTAACATCTGGTTGATCATTACGGAAAACCAGGGCGATGACGTCAAACCGGGCATTTTCATCCATCAGCCGGTTCTGCAGCAGATAGGTGAGCGCGGTTTTTGATATTTGCCTCTGTTTAAACGGCGTGACCGAAAGCTGCGGAGGTCCATAGGAGGCCCCTCTTCGCGCTTTAACTTCGACAAAAACCAGAACCTTGCCATCCCGGGCGATTATATCAATCTCGCCACAGCGACAGCGATAATTGGTCTGAAGGATTTTATACTTCAAGCCCTTGAGATAGGTGGCGGCAAAGGCTTCCCCCTGCTGCCCCAGGGACAGATCCTTTGAACAAACACCGGCAGTCATTTCACCACCCTGACATGCTCCCGCACCCCCCGAAAGGTCAGTCGGTGAATCGGACAGGGACCAAAGTCGGCTAGTGAAGCCAGGTGAGCAGCTGAGCCATAGCCCTTATGAACCGGGAAACCGTACTCGGGATACTTGTCTCCGAACGCCACCATCAGCCTGTCTCGTGTCACCTTGGCGATAATGGAAGCAGAGGCGATGGAAATGCTGGCCGAATCACCCTTTTTGATTGTCTGGACAGGAATTGAGATATTCGGGGAGGAGATGCCGTCGATGAGAAGAAAGTCCGGAACAACCGGTAATGTCCGAACCGCTCCAATCATTGCCTGAAGAGTCGCCTGGAGAATATTGACCGTATCAACCAACTGCGCGTCACCGTAGCCGATACCCACGGCAACGGCCTGACTCATGATCCGGTCAAAGCAGATCTCACGTTGCCGCGGCGACAGTTTTTTTGAATCGTCGATACCCGAGTAATCACCGTGCAGAGACAGGATCACGGCAGCTGCCACAACCGGCCCGGCCAGCGCCCCCCTGCCCGCTTCGTCGACGCCCGCAATGGTAGTAAAGCCGCGACTCATGGCCCGTTTTTCAAAGGAAAACAGGTCGCGGGGAGCGTCTTCGAAGAGAGTTCCCGACATGTGACCCCCGTTACGGGAAACCCTAGGACTGCAAGCCTCCCTTTCCACACCACAAAAGAGAAGGCCCCGGAAAACCGGGGCCTGAATTATCAGTTATTGTGCAACGTACTTTTTCTCGCGAATCCTTGCAGCCTTACCGCGAAGCTTGCGCAGATAGTAGAGCTTGGCCCGGCGAACCTGGCCGCGGGTTACCACCTGGATAGCATCGAGAATTGGCGAATGGAGGGGAAAACAGCGCTCCACACCGATACCGTTGGAAATCTTCCGCACGGTAAAGGTCTCACGAAGACCGCCGTTCTGACGCTTGATAACAACGCCCTGGAAAGCCTGGATCCTTGTTTTGTCACCTTCTACAATTTTTACCTGAACCCGTACCGTATCACCCGGTTTAAACGGAGGGATATCTTTCCTCATCTGTTCTAATTCAATAAAATCAATCGTGTTCATTTCTTTTCCTCCCTATGTTGTACAAGGTCTCTTTCTCTGTTAATAATCGCTACGTTATATCGAATTCTCAGGAGTGCTCACCGAGCAGTCTGTCGATAATAATTGAAGCAGCGGAACGTACCGATAAATGGTTGTAGTCTCCCGGACCGGTAATCGGCGCCAGTACATAGTCGGATCCGGTAAGCACATTTTCCGTCAACCCCCAACCGGTCCCGAGCAGGAGCAGGTAGTTCATTCCGTCTTTTTTCAGCAAATGGGACATTTCGCCGTATGAAACGGCGTTCGCTGTTCCCTTTGCGCCGGTGGCAATCGTACTCACCGGACCTCCAAAATCGCGCTGCATATCGGCGAGCGCATCCTCGAGCGTTTCGGTCACCGTCATCAGATCAAGAGCGGCTTTTCTTTTCGGATTATATTCAGCGCCCCAGCCCTGCTGCCAATGCCGGGAGATTCGCAAAGCAAGTTCCCGCTGCTCAGGAAGCGGTGTTACGACATAATACCGGACAAGTCCGTAGGTCTTCGCGAGGCGCGCTATGTCATGCAGATCAAAATTGGTGACGGCAGTTGCAACGATGCGACTGTTTTTGTCATATACCGGATAATGCAACAGGGCAACCGCCAGCTTTGCTCCCGCACCATTTTCAGTCTTGAATTCCTCCACCGTTGCGCAATGTCCTTATATATTGTTTCTCTTCCTCGGTCAGGGCTGCGGTCTCAAGCAATTCAGGCCTGGCGATAAAGGTTCGACTGAGTGACTGGCGACGTCGCCAGCGTTTAATCTCAAGATGATTCCCGGAGAGCAGAACAGGAGGAACCGTCAGTCCTCGAAACACCGGCGGCCGCGTGTATTGCGGGTACTCGAGGAGACCATTGCCGAAAGAATCATCCCGGGCAGATTCGGAACTCCCCAAAACACCGGGAATAAACCTGGATACCGCATCAACCAGAACAACCGCGGCCGGCTCGCCGCCCGTGAGGATAAAATCGCCGATGGAAATTTCCAGATCGACGAATAGCTCCCGAATCCGTTCATCAACCCCTTCATAGCGGCCACAAATAATGATCAGGCCGTCTTCTGCAGCAAGTTCCTCCACCAGGGACTGGCTGAGGGGGTGTCCGCCGGGGGTAGTTAGAATAACTTTTGACAAAGGCCTGGCAGCCTTGACCGATTCCAGACAGGCGGTCAAGGGCTCAACCTTCATCACCATTCCAGCCCCGCCACCATAAGGGTAATCATCGGTGACCCGATGTTTATCAAAAGCAAAGTCGCGGATATTATGGAGCGAAATTTCAACCAAACCTTTTTCAACGGCATTTTTGATGATGCTCTCGGAAAAAGGTCCGGAGAACATGCCGGGGAAAAGCGTCAGCAGATCGAATTTCATAAATCAAGAAGCCCGTCGGGAGGACGTACTACCATTTTTCCGGCAGCCAGATTGACATCCAGAACAACTTCTTCGATTGCCGGAATCAGTATTTCCCGGGAACCGGCCTTTACTACATACACATCATTACTTCCCGTTTCAAAAATATCCACCAACTCACCGAGGGTTTCACCAGCCTCAGTCTGAACGGCCAGGCCGATCAGATCACACCAGTAATACTCTCCAGCGGGCAGCTGCGGAAATTGGTCACGCCGGACAAAAACTTCGCGGCCTGCCAGTGAGAGTACCTGGTTGATGTTATCAAAGCCCTTCAGTGCAACCAGCACATGCTTTTTATGCGCGACAGCATGTGCTATTTCGTACGAATCATACGTGCCGCCCGAAGCACGCAACAGAACCGTCCGTAAGGAAGTGATGCTTGCTGAATCACCGGAATAGGGAATTATCCGTAACTGCCCCCTGATACCATGGGGACCCAAAACCTTGCCGATAGGAATCAGTTCATGTGCTTCAGGCATTATTCAACAATCTTGAGAATCGCCTTCTTGTTGCTTTTCGTCGAAACCGCGTTGAGGAGCGTGCGAATTGCCTTCGCGGTGCGTCCCTCCTTGCCAATAATCCGGCCCATGTCTTCTTTGGCAACCGTCAATTTGATAACGGTTGTATCATTCTCCATTTCTTCGGTTGCATTCACCATACTTGGATCGTCGACAAGAGCCTTGGCAATGATTTCTACGAGTTCTTTCATGATGGCATCCTCTGTGTAAGTGGAGTATCCGGCGAACCGGAAAAACGGAACATCATGCTGCCTTGTTTACGAATTTCTGCCAAATACCAGCCTTTTTCAAAATCTGCTTAACCGTATCGGTTGCCTGAGCACCTTTTGCCAGCCACTCAAGTGTCTTGCCTTCTTCGAATCTGAAAGCAGCGGGGTCCTGGTTCGGATCATAACTGCCGACCCTCTCGATGAATCTGCCGTCCCTTTTATAACGCTCATCAGCAACTACTATCTGATAGTACGGTTTCTTTTTTACGCCAGCACGGGCAAGTCTGATCTTTACAGCCATTGAATCCTCCTGTGTTATACCTTCTTATGTTATTTTCAAATACGCAGACAAAAAGAGAAGCGCCTTAAAAAGGTGACATTCCTTTTCGTAGTCCGCCCATCCCCTTCATCAGCCCTTTCGGACCCAGTTTCTGCATATGTTTTACAAGTTTGAGCGCCTCGGCAAAACGCTTCAGCAACTGGTTCACTTCCTGTACCGTTGTTCCGCTCCCCTTGGAAATTCTCAACCTGCGACTGCCATTTATGATCGATGGATTCGCACGCTCGTCGCGAGTCATGGAATCGATGATTGCCTCAATCCGCTTCAACTCTTTCTCGCTCGGGCCGGCGCCTTCCATTTGCTTCATCATCTTGCCCATACCCGGTATGAGACTCATGATCGACTCAAGTGACCCCATTTGCTTCATCTGCTGCAACTGATTTCTGAAGTCTTCCAGATCATACTGGTTCTTCTTCAGTTTCTGCTGAAGCTTCAGGGACTGTCCCTCATCGAAGGTGGCCTGAGCCTTTTCGATCAAGGTCAGGACATCGCCCATCCCCAGAATCCGGGAAACGAGGCGGTCGGCATGGAAAACATCAAGCGCATCGAGCTTTTCGCCAAGGCCGACAAATTTAACCGGCTTGCCGGTAACCGCCTTGATGGAGAGAGCGGCGCCACCCTTCGCATCACCATCAAGCTTGGTCAGGATGACCCCGGTGAGATCAAGGTGAGCATCAAAGCCGGTCGCGACATTAACCGCTTCCTGGCCGGTCATCGCGTCAGCCACGAGCAGAATTTCCACCGGCTCAACCACATCCTTGATCCGCACAAGCTCCTGCATGAGAACTTCGTCGATCTGCAGGCGTCCGGCCGTATCGAAAAGCACGGTATCGAATCCCGACAGAGCAGCGTAGCGCAGCGCTTCGCGACAGATGTCAACCGGATTCTGGTCGGCACGCGAATCGAAAACTTCCAGGGACAGTTGAGCGCCCAGAGTTTTCAACTGCTCGATTGCCGCCGGCCGGTATACGTCGGCAGGGACCAGCAAGGGCTTTCTGCGCTGGGCCTTGAGATATTTGGCAAGTTTGCCGCAACTGGTTGTCTTGCCCGACCCCTGCAAACCCACCAGCATGATGGCCACAGGAGGCTTTGCCGCCAGATTGAGCGAATTATCCTCTCCGCCACCCATCAGGGAAACAAGCTCGTCATGCACGATCTTGATGACCTGCTGACCGGGAGACAGACTCTGCAGAACCTCAGAACCGATTGCGCGGCCCCTCACACGTTCGACAAAATCCTTCACGACCTTGAAATTTACATCAGCCTCTAAAAGAACCAGGCGCACTTCCCGCAAAGCGTCCTTGATATTCTCCTCGGTCATGACCCCCTGACCACGAAGCTTCTTGAATATCTGGTCCAACTTATCGGAAAGGCTATCAAACATGAATATATCTCGACCTTCGATCCCTGGCGGATCGCCTTTTAAAACTCATAAAAGACAAACTACTCCCTGTAAAGCGGTTTATCCTAATTGAATGCCCCAGACTTTGTCAAGCTAAAAATGGGAACCAGATTCATGTCAATTCAGGCGCGGACCGGTTCCAGGGGTGAATTCCCGTCCGACAAGCGCGAGGTCCGGCAAGGAGTTGCTTTTCCGCTCAAACGTCATCCGCACAGCCTACATGACTTGGGAAATAGCCTCATGCACATCCTCGACAAAGACAATCTCCATGTCCCCTTTCACCGTATCGGGAATATCAGCCATATCAACTTCGTTTCGGGCAGGAACAATAATTTTTTTCACGCCGGCCCTGCGGGCGGCAAGTAATTTTTCCTTGAGCCCGCCGATGGCAAGCACCCGTCCGGAGAGGCTTATTTCGCCGGTCATGGCAACGTCGCGCAAGGCCGGACGATTCGTCAGAAGCGAAACCAGGGCTGCTGCCATGGTGATCCCCGCCGAAGGGCCGTCTTTAGGAATCGAACCTGCCGGGACATGGATATGAATATCCATGGTGCGAAACGTCTCGCCGGGTATATTCCACTCATCACAATGGGCCCGGACATAGGAAAGCGCGGCCCGCGCCGACTCACGCATGACCTCGCCCAATGAACCGGTAAGAATCAGTTCACGCCGCCCGGGCATCCGGGTCGCTTCGATAAAAATAATGTCCCCACCCGTTTCGGTCCAGGCAAGCCCGGTTACGACACCTACCCGGTCCTTTTCCGAGGCAACTTCGTTGTAGAATTTTCGCGGGCCGAGGAAGCCCTCGACCACACCGGCGGTGATTACTTCCCGAAGGGGCTTATTCTGGGTAATTTCCTTTGCTACCTTCCGGCAGACGGAGGCAATATTTCGCTGCAGATTGCGCACCCCGGCCTCACGGGTGTAGTCCCGAATAATTGTGTAGACAGCCGCCACCTCGAATTCCGGCGGAGTCGAAGACAAGCCGTTTTCTTCCAGTTCCCGGGGGATGAGAAAGCGGAAAGCGATCTTTTCCTTCTCTTCTTCCGTGTAGCCGGATAGGTTCAGCACCTCCATCCGGTCACGCAAAGGTGCAGGGATCGTATCGATCACATTTGCGGTGGTAATGAACATGACCCGGGACAGATCGAACGGCACGTCGAGATAATGATCCGTAAAAGAAAAGTTCTGCTCTGGGTCGAGCACCTCAAGCAGGGCACTGGCCGGATCCCCTCTGAAATCGAGACCGATCTTATCCACCTCGTCAAGCATGAAAACCGGATTATTTGCGCCGCACCGATAAATTTCCTGGATAATTCTCCCGGGCAAAGCGCCGATGTAGGTGCGGCGATGGCCCCGGATTTCGGCCTCGTCACGCATGCCCCCAAGCGAGAGCCGTATAAACTTTCTGCCAAGCGCCCGGGCAATCGATTTGCCGAGACTCGTTTTACCCACTCCGGGAGGACCGGTAAAACAGAGAATCGGTCCCTTCATCGAATCCTTGAGCGAACGGACCGCCAGGTATTCCAGAATCCGCTCCTTGACCTTTTCAAGATCATAATGGTCTTCATTCAGAACCTGTTCCGCCTGGCTGATATCTTTGTTGTCGGTTGTCGCAAGCTGCCACGGCATACCAACCAGATAATCGAGGTAGGTCCGGGAAACCGTGTACTCCGGAGAAGCGGGGTTGATTTTCTCCAGCCGTTTCAGCTCCTTGTCGGTAACTTTCCGGACCTCTTCGGGCATTCCGGCAGCCGCGATTTTCTTGCGCAAATCCATCATCTCGGCAATGCGGGAATCGTCCTCGCCGAGCTCTTCCTGGATATGCTTCATCTGTTCTCGCAGGATATATTCCTTCTGGGTCTTGCCGACCCGCTTCGTCACCTCCGCTTGAACTTCACCCCGGATCTGCAAACGCTGCACTTCATTCGTCAGGTAGATGTAGACTTTTTTCAGCCGCTCGATCGGATCCACGGTATCGAGGAGCCCCTGCAGATCGTCCTGGGAAAGTGTGACATAGAGTGCCACGAGGTCCGAAAAACGTGCCGGATTATCGATGTAGTCAATCATTTTCATCACGTCGTCGGGCAGCGGCCGCCCATAGGAAATGGCGATTTTAAGCAGAGCATTAAGGCTCTGCATCAGGGCTTCGGAAACGATCGACTTTTCCGCGAACTCACGCACCGGCTCAATCCTGATTAACAGGTACGGCATCTCCTGAAGAATCTCCTCGATTCTGACCCGTGCAACCCCCTCCAGGCTGAGCTTTGCCCCCCCATCGGGCAATTTTATCAGCTGATTGACCTTGCACACTGTACCCGTATCACAGAAGTCGCTTATCAGGAGAGTTTTTTGCCCTTCGCGACGACGGAACAGTGCGACGTAATTCTGGTAGCGCGCGGCTTCTTCAAACGGAGCAAGCTCCTCCTCCTTGATAAACAGCGGGAAGATCATGTACGGAAATGCCACCATATCATCAAGGGGGAAAAGCGGCAGTATTTCAGGAATCGATAAAACAGCGGTATCAGACATGGAAGCACCTCAAATCATTTTTTTGAACCAGGGTAACAGTGCATAATCATTCGGAAAGGCTACCAGTATTCACCATCGTGTCAAGCAGAGCGGCACGACACGGAAACGATTCCACTGTCAAAAAAATTGCCGGATTATCTGCCTCTTCCCAACTATCCCTGCGATACATGCAGCGTTTCCCATTCATCATACAGCAAGGCGATTTGAGAAGTAAGCGTGTCATGCTTCTTCGTACCTTCACGAGACCTCTCGACATCACTGAAATAGTCTGGTTCGCCCATGATCAGCTCAAGCAGCGCAAGTTCTTTTTCAGCTGCCTCAATTACCGATTCCAGCTCGGAGAGTCGCTTGAGACGGGACCTTTCCTCACGCTGGCGCTGTTTTTCCTCCTCTCGCGACAGCAGGCGCTCCTTCTTCTGGGAAGCCTTGTCCGCAGCATCGCCGGTCGGTTCGGAGGGTTCAGAGCCGCGGTTCACCCCGGCCAGAGCCGCCGATTCGTAAGCGATTTTCTCCAGATAGTCATCATAATTTCCGGGGTAGGAAACAATCCTTCCGCCCCCCACGGCAACCGTCCGCGTAGCCAGGGCATTAACGAAATAGCGGTCGTGAGAAACGAAAACCAGGGTCCCGGAAAAGGATTGCAGAGCATCCAGAAGCACGTCCTTCGTAAAGAGATCCAGGTGATTGGTCGGCTCATCGAGAAGCAGAAGGTTCGAAGGCCGCAGAAGCATCTTGGCGAGCGCCAGCCGGCTCTTTTCACCGCCGGACAGGACGCCCACCTTCTTGTGAATATCGTCTCCGGAAAAAAGAAACGTGCCCAAAAGGTCACGCAGAATCGGCACTCTGTCATAGGGAGCATCCGCGAGAATTTCCTCGTACACCGTCCGTTCGGGATCGAGAGCGGCAGCCTGGTCCTGGGCAAAGTAATCCAGAGCAACATTAGTCCCGACCGTCCGCTCACCTTCCTGGAAAGCATCTCCCGCAAGAATCCTCATCAAGGTCGATTTCCCTGCCCCGTTGTGACCGACCAGGGAGATTCTTTCGCCCTTCTCGACGGTAAGATCGATACCATCCAGAACAACGAGCTCCCCGTACGCTTTCACGATTTTTTTCAACTCAAGAACAACCCTGCCGCTCCGGGGAGGGTCGGGAAATGAAAAGCGGACGCGTCTCCGTTCGGCGGGCAGGAGGATTCTCTCGATCTTCTCCAATTGTTTGATCCGGGACTGAACCAGCGCGGCCTTATCAGCCTTATAGCGGAAACGGGTAATAAAATCTTCCATCCGGGCGATTTCCTCATCCTGGCGCTGCTTCGCCTCACGAAGACGGGCAATCCGCTCCTCCCGCTCCTCTAAATAACGGCTGTAGCTGCAGGCGAAGTCTGTCAGGGTGCAGTTCCAGACCTCGGTGATGCGGCGACAAACCTGATCCATGAAATAGCGGTCATGGGAAACCAGAACCACGGCATAGGGATAGTCACACAAATACCCTTCCAGCCAATTTCGGGCCTCGATATCAAGGTGATTGGTCGGCTCGTCCAGCAAAAGCAATTTCGGCTTCCGGAGCAATAGTTTTGCCAGGGCGATCCGCATTTGCCAGCCGCCGGAAAAAGTCTCGCACTGCTTATCCCAATCGTCCGGGCTGAAGCCGAGACCACGCAGGACGCTGCCAACCATCGCTTCCCAGGTATAGCCCCCCTTGGCGCGGAACTCCTCCTGCAGAATTCCGTATCTCTCCAGAAGTGAATCATGCAGTCCGTCGTCGGAGACTGATTCCAGGGCTTCGGTGATTTCCCGGATCTCCCGCTCGATTTCCTGCAGTTTTTCCAGGGCGGACATAACTTCGGCGAAGAGCGTCCGGCCTTTGACGGCAATTCCTTCCTGGGGCAGATAGCCAACGGTGCCGCCCTTTGCCATCTGAATCGTTCCGGAGGCAGGTTCCACCAGTCCGGCTATTATTTTGAGGAGAGTGGACTTGCCGGTACCGTTCTCTCCCACGAGACCGACGCGATCCTCCTTGCCGATACGCCAGGTGACATTCGAAAAGATGGGACGTGCGGCGAAATCCTTGCAAAGATTCGTAATCTGGACCATAGTGTTTCAGGAGTTCTCCCATTAATTTATATCTTGAACTTCATTGTAAGGAGTCTTCTCCTTATTTGTCAATTAATGAGGAGGGAAACTCGCGTACGGGAGAGGCTCCTCCCGGGTTATCTCGTGCAGCGATCTATGTTTACCCCCGGCTGATGTTACCTGTCAAAATTCCCTGATGGCACCTGCATCCGGCTGAATAGACCTGATTTTCCCGGAAAAACCCGCTAATTTACCGTCAGTGCAATGTTTTTTTTGCCTCGGAGTTGCATTTTTGTTATATATGTCGAAAATATTTCATGGTGTATCATGCGGCGCCCCCTCTATCTTGGCAAACAGATCCGCGCAAAAGTTTACTTTTGGATCGTTTGTAAAGTGCACGCGCCCTTTTTATAGAGAAAGGATGTAACCAGAATGGCAAAAAAGATGCTTATCAACGTGATGCATCCGGAAGAAGCACGGGTTGCCATCGTCGAAGAAGGACACCTGATCGAGCTGGACATAGAAACAGCCGGAAAGGAACAGACTCGCGGCAACGTCTACAAAGGAGTTGTCGTTCGAGTCGAACCGGGCCTGCAGGCTGCTTTTATCGATATCGGCATGAAAAAGCTCGGCTTCCTGCAGATGGGAGAAATCCATCCGGACAACTGGCAGTGGCGGGACGACCTGCCCGAAGAGCAGAAAAATCGTCGCCCCCGCATCCAGGAGATCCTTCGTCGCGGCCAGGAACTGAACGTCCAGGTTGAAAAAGGCGAACGGGAGGGCAAGGGCGCGGCCCTCACAACCTATATCTCCCTCCCGGGGCGCTACATGGTTCTCATGCCGGGCAGCGACTCCTGCGGCATTTCCCGTAAAGTCGAAAATGAATCGGAACGCAAAGCGCTCAAGGAAGTGGTGGCGGAACTGGAAATTCCCGAAGGCGTCGGTTACATTATCAGAACCGAGGCGGTGGGCAAACGCAAGACCGAACTGTCCAAAGACCTTCACTACCTGCTGAAACTCTACGCAAGTATCAAGGAACGCTCCGCGGAACTCAAGGCTCCGGCCCTGATCTACCAGGAATCGGATCTCGTGATCCGCACCATCAGAGATTATTTCTCCTCCGAAATTGATGAGGTTCTGGTGGACAGCAAGGATGTCTACAAGCAGGCACGGGCTTTTTTCAAAGATGTCATGCCCAAGTACGAGAACATCGTAAAACTACACCAGGAAAAACGGCCGATCTTCGCCAAATACCAGCTGGAAGAACAGATTGACCTGATCTACGAAAAGAAGGTCCCCCTCAAATCGGGCGGCTCAATTGTTATCGACCCGACCGAAGCGCTGGTCAGCATTGATGTAAACTCCGGCAAGTCCACCGGTGAAAAAGGGGTTGAGGATACCGCCTTCAAAACGAACATGGAGGCGGCTGAAGAGGTTGCCCGGCAATTGCGCCTCCGTGACCTAGGCGGATTGATCGTCATTGACTTCATCGACATGCGGGACCGCAAGCACAAAGCCGAGGTGGAGAAAGCACTTAAAACTGCCCTGAAAGCCGATAAGGCCCGGGTAAGTGTAGACAAGATCTCCCAGTTCGGGCTGCTGGAAATGTCCCGCCAGCGCATCAAGCAAACCATCAACGAAGGAAGCTACCTGGAGTGCCCCCACTGCGGGGGCCACGGAAAAGTCAAATCGGTGGAAGCAATGGCCCTCTCCTTCCTCCGTAAAGTTCACACTGCTGCGGCCCGTGGCACGCTGGCCGAGGTTCGCGGCGGACTGCCCCTGGAAGTCGCCTACTATCTCCTCAACAGGAAAAAACGGGAACTTGCCCAGATTGAAACCGATTACGATATCGAAGTGACGGTCAAAGGCAAACCCTCTTTCATGATGAACGAGATGGAGCTGGAACTGATCAAGAAGGATAAACACGCGCAGCAGGCAGATCATGCCCGCGTTTCCGAGTCGGGCCTCCAGGGAGCAATCGACATCGATAAGACGGAAGACTCCGATGAAGCCCAGTTGCAGACCCTCCCCGTGGAAGGTGAAGAAACAAAGGCCAAAAGGAAGCGCCGCCGCGGCAAGAAAAAGCCTCAGCCAAACGCAGAGACTCCCGTTACGGAAGAAACAGTTGAAACAGTTGAAACAGCTGAACAGGTCCACGCTGCTCCGGTGTCGGATGAATCGCTGGAAGCGGCTTCGTCAGAGGAGCAAGAGGAAAGTGATTCGCCAGCGGAAGCGGTGAAAAAGAAGCGCCGCCGGAGAAGAAAGCGTCCCGCTAAATCAGCTCCTGTTGTTGAAGCAGGCTCGGAAGAGGCGCTTCCCGTTGAAGAAGGTGAACCACCGGCCAAGACGCCTCCCGAAGAAGTTGCACCGCCCGAGACTCCCGAGGCAACGGAAGAACCTCCAAAGAAAAAACCAAGAAAACCGAGAGCACCCCGGAAACCAAAGGCAGCGGCCACGGAAGTCACAGACGCCGTCCCTGAATCCGCGCCGAAGGAAACCACTTCCGCGAAAGCGGAAAAACCAGCTGAGCCATCTAAAGAAATAGTCGTGCCGTCAGCTGAACAGAGCACAGTTGACACCCCGGCCACTGCTGAAGAGGCTCCGGAAAAACCGAAACGGAAACGAACCCCACGGAAAAAGAAAGAACCGGTAGCGGACGAACCTGAACAGAAAGAATAAAACCCTTCATTCGCTATCACCAGCAACTCACCCTCGGACCTCCCGGATCGGATGCACACCGTTCCGGGAGGCGACAAAATCCGCCTGACCTTCTCTGCGTTGACTCGTCTTCGGCTGCTCAACGTACTCTTCAGTACGCCTCGCAGCCTTAATCCTCGCCGCCTTGAGATAATCCTCCATCTGGAATTGGCAGAAAAGTTATGCCCGACTCTCCCCACGATAAAATCCAATCCATCGCACATCCCGACCACTCTTTTCTCATCACGATATTTCAGACAAAACCGCTGCTGATTCAGATTTGCATTCAAGATGGAATTGTAGAGACGTGCCGGTGGCACGTCTTAGACACCCCACCGGGGCGTTTCTACGGACCATGAATGTCATTTTGAATGAGAAATTGAATGACACCTGACAAAATACAGTTTTACAACATGTCTATGACAGCCAGTCGTCATTTTTCCGACAGAACAACACTTTCAGAACAGCCAGGTATTTTTTTATTCAATTTTTTCCAAAAGCCGCCGAAAAGAACTCTTAACAGTACTTCGCTGTTCTTGCATCAGCTTAACGGCAGCATCTATGACACGGCTTGCAATCAAATTTCGATAACAGGAGAAACAGACATGGCAACCGCAGTGAATTTTAAAACCGAAGAAGCCAAGGCCGAAATCATCCAACTGGTCAGCTTCAACCTCGACCGGGAAGAGTACGGGGTTTATGTTCTGAAAGTTCGTGAAATTATCAGAATCACCAATGTCACCCGGGTCCCGAACACCCCCTACTATGTTGAAGGGGTGATCAATCTCCGAGGCAAGGTCATTCCCATCATCTCGCTGCGAAAAAAATTCTCTCTTCCGGAAGTGGAAAACGACAAACAGACCCGCATTATCGTCATGGATGTCGACGGCGACCTGATGGGCTTCATCGTTGACTCGGTTTCCGAAGTAATCCGCATTACCTCCTCCGAAATCCAGCCTCCTCCGATTGTCGTAAACGGCGGAGTTGACCAGGAATATCTGTCCGGCGTGATAAATCGCAGCGACAGACTGCTGGTCCTGCTTGACCTGGAAAGGGTTTTCTCCCAGGCAGAGCGGGATTCCCTGCTGAATGCCGGCTTATAACAGACAGGCACTGCGTGAAGTCCAAGAAAAGCAGCAGGAAGAACTAACCGCAGGGGATACTCTCGGCAATGAAGGTGTAAATAACTGCCGGCGCCTCATCCGGCAGTGGATCAATACATTTAGAAGTTCATGGAAAAGGAGCTGAAGATGTCATTATTATGCGAAGACCAGGAGCTTTTGGAAGGCTTTCTGACAGAAACAACCGAGCTTCTCGAGAAAATGGATGACGACCTGATCGCTTTGGAAAAAGCGCCGGAGGATATGGAGCTGATGAACAGCATCTTCCGCTCCATCCATACGGTTAAGGGCGCCTCAAGTTTTCTCGGTTTTGAACTTCTGGTTACCATAACGCATAAGACTGAGGATGTTCTCAATCGGCTTCGCAAGGGTGAGTTGCAGGTGACACCCGACATCATGGACGTTATCCTGGACGCAGCGGACCATGTCAAACTTCTGGTCAACGACATCCGCAATGGAGAAATCGTCGAGCGCGACCTGGGAGAAGTGGTCAACAACCTCATCCCCTATATTTCCGGAACCTTGCAGGAGGCCACCGTTCTCACGGAAGTTCCGAAAGAAGCGGCCGCCGATGCGGCAACGCAGGCTGACGAAGCCGAAGAGCTCGAAGAAGAGGCAGACGAAGGTGCGGACCTGGCGGCAGCAGCCGCCCCTGCCCTGCAGGCGGCGCAAGTTCCGGCAAGCCGGCCGGCGGCACAAAAACCCGCATCCGCCCGAAACGAGGATATGTCCGATAACACCACCGTCAGAATCGATGTCAAAAGACTCGATGATCTGATGAACCAGGTTGGCGAGATGGTTCTGGAGCGAAACAGAACCCTGCAGATGAACATCGACTACCAGAGCCGCGAGAATATGACGAACTTCGGCGAAGAGTTCAGCAAACTGGCGAAGAGAATTGACTTCGTCACTTCCGAGCTCCAGATGCAGGTTCTGAAAATACGCATGATCCCGGTGGAAAAAGTCTTCAAGAAATTTCCGCGCATCGTGAGAAATCTGTCCCGCGATCTGGGGAAAGAGGTAAACCTCGAGATCATCGGTGAGGAAACGGAACTTGACCGCTCGGTCGTCGATGAAATCGGTGATCCGCTGATCCACTTGATCCGCAACGCCTTGGACCATGGGCTGGAGATGCCTGACGAACGCGTCGCAAGCGGCAAGCCGCGCAGCGGGAACGTGGTCCTGTCCGCCACCCATGAAGGCAACCAGATCATCATCAGCATCAAAGATGACGGCCGCGGCATCGACCCGGAAAAACTGTCCCGCAAGGCGATTGACAAGGGCCTTGTCAGCGAAGAGCAGGTAGCGGTCATGTCACAGAAAGAGATCCTTGATCTCATCTTCCTGCCCGGCTTCTCCACGAAAGAAAATGCGACCGACCTTTCCGGACGCGGCGTGGGCATGGATGTGGTCCGCACCAACATCAGGAAACTTAACGGTTTGATTGAAATCAGAAGCGAGGTCGGCAGAGGCTCCGAGTTTATCCTCAAGCTCCCGCTGACACTGGCAATCATCCAGTCCCTGCTGGTGGAAGTGGAAAACGAGGTCTATTCCGTCCCGCTCGCCGCGGTTCTGGAAACTCTCAAAGTCGAAACAAGTTCCTTCCACCAGATCGGAGGGCAGGAAGTGTTGAAGCTGAGAGATTCGGTACTGCCTCTCATTCGCATGCAGCGGGTCTTCGGAGTTGCCGAGAGGGACTGTTCGTCACAACAGAGCTATATTGTTGTCATCGGCGTTGCCGAGAAACGGATGGGACTGATTGTTTCAAGACTGCTGGGACAGCAGGAGGTCGCAATCAAGTCACTGGGCAAATACCTGGCAAAGGCGCCTGGAATTGCCGGCTCTACAATTCTTGGAGACGGCCGGGTTGCCTTGATCATCGATCCGGCAGGAATTATTGAAATGGAAGAATCGGGAAGCACCGGCAGCTGGGCTGCATAGCTCCTGTCGTGTTAACGATCAGGCATCCAACTTGCATACCCGCTCAAGGTGTCACCGTGGCAGGGATTGCACCGATCAGGACGGTGGACACTCGTGCTAGCACATAAAATTTGCACTCCAGATATTGAAACGGGTAGGAGATTTATGAAATTATCCGATGCGGATTTCGAGGTACTGCGGGACTTTATCTACAATACCTGCGGGATGTTTTTTACCATCCAGAAGAAATATTTTGTTGAAAGCCGTCTGTTTAAAAGAATGGAAAAAAACTCCATAAAGGTGCCGGCCGAATATTTCCGCTTTCTGAAAAACGGTTCCGCCGGTTCCGTCGAACTGAAGCAACTTCTGAACGACCTGACCACCAACGAGACCTACTTTTTCCGCAACCCTCCCCAGTTGAAAGCGATGGAAAATCAGCTTCTTCCCGAGGTAGCGATCCCGAAGGAAAAGATCGGCTTCCGGAAACTCAGAATCTGGAGCGCCGGTTCATCCTCCGGCGAGGAAGCTTATACGCTGGCGATGCTGTTGCTGGAGAAACGGGAAACATTGCTGAAAAACTGGTCCTTTGAAATTGTCGGAACCGACATCAACGACGAAGTGCTGGCCAAGGCCAATGAAGGAATTTTCAATGCCTATTCGGTGCGTCATGTCCCCGAAAACTACCTGCGAAAATACTTCAAGAAAGAATCGTCCGACCGATTCATTCTCTCTCCCGAAGTGAAGAAGCTGGTAACCTTCAAACACCTCAACCTGTACGACGACAACAAGATGATCTTCATGAAAACCTTTGATTTCATCTTTTGCGCCAACGTGCTCATCTACTTCGACACATCATCGAAAGCGAAGGTCGTTCAGCATTACTATAATAACCTGCAACCCTATGGATACTTTTTCGTCGGGCAGTCCGAATCACTCCACGGGGTGAGTGATAAATTCAAAACAGTCCACTTCCCCGGCGGCTTCGCCTACAAAAAGTAGCGATAGAGGAGAATACCTGTGGAAATCAACGGCAAGATGTCAAAAGCGCAAAATCTGGTAAAAGGTATTCACGAACTCCCGACAATTCCCGAGATTGCCACGAAGGTTCTGGATATGTTCGACAAACCGAATGTCGAATTGGAAGAACTAGCCGAGACGATCCTTGTTGACCAGGTAATGGCGTCAAGGGTGATCAAGATTGTCAATTCGCCCTTTTTCAAACCGATGCACGAAATCAAGTCCTTGAAAAGAGCCCTGATTTATCTTGGCTTTCGCCAGATTCGGCACATCGCCCTCACCTGCTCAATTATCGAAGCTTTCGAAGGCAAAACCGGTGTCTTCGATGTCAAGACCTTCTGGGAACATTCATTCGGTGTCGGCGTTGTGGCAAAGATCATTGCCCAGCGCATCCGCTACCCTGAAATCGAAAAAGCCTACATCGTAGGAATCGTTCATGATATCGGAGAAGTATTCCTCAGCTATCACATGAAAGATGGTTTTCAGCAGGTGGTTGACGAACTCAAGGGCACCAACCAGAGCTTTGTCGCGGCGGAGGAAAAACTGCTTGGCACGACCCATTGCGAAGTCGGCTATTGCCTGGCGAAAAACTGGAATTTCCCGGCTGAGTATTGCGATGTAATTGCGCATCACCATGCACCGGCCAATGCCACCAACGACCCCACCCTTTCAGCGATCGTCAACCTAGCGGATCTTTTCTGCTCCGTTCGGCACCTGGATTACGGCGGCCGCGAATGGATCAGCTTCAACCTGGCGGAAGAACCGGCCTGGCAAATACTCAAAGACTTCGCCCCGAACTTCGTTGATCTGGATGTGGAGCGTTTCTGTTACGAACTTGATGAACGGGTTCCTGAGGTTCAGGATCTCGTCGATTCGCTTTTCGAGGGAATGATAAAATAGTTTCCATCCGGAAACGGTCCTTTTTCGCCCTGACAGCGTCAATCAGCAGTCTTGTTTGTGCGACGTACAGTAGTACGTCTCCGCACAATCCTTTGATTTCCTTGTCAGGACAAAAAATTCCTCGTTTCCGAATTGGAAACCGTTAGTTTCACATCCGGAGTTTCCGGATGGAAACTAAATAGAGAGGTTTCATGATTTTGCCAAGACCCAACAAAATCCGTGTTCTGATCGTTGATGACTCGTCCTTCATGCGTATGGTGATTCGCCGTATCCTGAGCAGTGATCCCGACATCGAAATCACCGGGACGGCCAATGACGGAGCCGATGGTGTCAAAAAGGCCCTGGAACTCAAACCTGACCTGATCACCATGGATGTGGAAATGCCGGTTATGGACGGTATTGCCGCGTTAAAGCAGATCATGGCCAAGGAGCCCACGCGGGTCATCATGGTCTCCACTCTCACCAATGAAGGTGCAACCGCAACCTTTGACGCCCTGGAAGCTGGCGCAGTCGATTATGTCCCGAAAAACATCACCGATTCTCCGGCGGCCCAGGCGATCTTCCGCGACGAGCTTTTACGAAAAGTAAAGGCGGCCGTCCGCTCCAGCGGTAACCGCAAGCCCGTTCTCACCGGGAAGCAGACTTCGGTCGTCAGACGCGTTACGGAAACCAGACTGCCGAAGATACGCGTAAACTATGTGGCTATCGGCGCATCCACCGGCGGACCGGTAGCGCTTCAGGAGGTACTTTCCCGGATTCCCGTCAATTTTCCGTACGGGATCATGGTGGTCATCCACATGCCGAAGGCCTTTACCGGACCGTATGCCGAAAGGCTCAACGCCAAGTGCTCGCTTACGATCAAGGAGGCGGCCGAAGGGGATATGCTCAAACCCGGCACCGCGCTGATCGCTCCTGGCGGCGCCCACACCCTCATCACCCGCCGCGCCGGAGGTCTCTATGTGCACCAGTCGCCTACCAGCGAGTATCCGAAGAATACCTACGTCCCCGCTGTTGACCTGATGATGACCTCTCTGGCGGATGCCTGCGGCGGGGCCATGCTCGGTGTTATCCTTACCGGCATGGGTAATGACGGCTTCAAGGGGATGCAGCACCTGAAAAGCAAGGGCGGCATAACCCTGGTACAGGACGAAGCAAGCTCCACCATCTATGGGATGCCGAGAGCCTGTGTCGACGGCGGGGTCGCGGATGTGGTCCTGCCCCTAGACCAGATCGGTTTCGAAATTTCCAAGGTGGCGGAAAACGGCAGACGCTGACAAGGTCAGCAGGCACGATGATCCATAGCTCTGCGCCGGCATTCTCTTCCTGTGATGCGCCCCCTCTTACATCACGGGCAGAACTGCCCCTTCCCGCCGTATCCCCACGTGAACCTCAATCTCACATCTTGACAGAAAACGATATCAGTCGTACTTTACACGGGAAACTTACTGAACACCCCAGAGAAAGAGCTACTGCTATGAATACCGAACTGGAAAACACCATCATGTCGGCCGGTGACCTGCCGACCATCCCGATTGTTGCGACAAAGGTCATGAAACTCATTGAAAGTGACCGGGCAACGGCAGAGGAGCTGTCCAAGGTCGTTTCTTCCGACCCGGCAGTCGCAGCCCGGGTACTGAAGATCTCCAATTCCTCCTTTTACGGCCGCCAGGGCAAGATACAGAACCTTTCAGCGGCCATCGTTCTGCTCGGCTACACCACCCTGAAAAGCATTGTCGTGACCGCTTCCGTGCGGCAGGTGTACCAGCCCTTCGGCTTGACGGAAAAGATGCTCTGGGAGCACTCCTTCGGGGCCGGACTGGCAGCCCGGATAATTGCCAAGGCCATCGGTGGAGTAGACCAGGAGGAAGCATTTCTCGCCGGACTGTTTCATGACATCGGCAAGGTCATCATGAACAGCCAGGATCCCGCAAAATTCCAGATGGTTATGGAACGCTGCTATAACGAGGAAATCCGTTTCAACGAGGCGGAACGAAGCTTCTACTCGTTCACCCACGAAGAAGCGGGCGCGCTCGTTATCAAAAAATGGAACTTTCCCGACACTCTGACCCAGTCCGTGCAGCAGCATCATGCCTTTGCCTTCTCCGACCTCAGCGACATTGCCCCGCTCCATTTGACCTCGGTCGTCAATCTGGCGGATCTGTTCTGCCTCAGACTCGGTATCGGACAGCGCTACCCCTTGGAAGAGCTTTCGCTTACCAGCACCAAGGCAGCAGGCTTCCTTGGGCTGGATGAAGAAAAGCTGGAAGCCCTTCTGGAAGAATTCACCGAAGCGTACGAAAACGATAAGAGTTTTCTCTCCGCGGCAGGGTAAACGGTTTACTCTCGCATCAGCTACAAAAAAAGGGTCCTGCAGGGACCCTTTTTTATGACTCACTAAAGATTTCTGCGCTATTTTATTCTGACAATCTGGGCATCTTTCGTTTCCGGATTCGGCCGCTCACTATTTTCAGTCAAACCGGTGCCTTTGGAATAGACACAGACCCTGTTCTTGCCTTGCCTTTTCGCCTCGTACAAAGCCTGGTCGGCCCGTACTGCCAGCTCTTTCATGGTACAGAGATTTTTTTCAGACCGATGGGCGACCCCGATACTGGCCGACATCCTGATCTGCCGTCCGTTATAGGTCACCAGATTTTTTGCCAGATTGACCCTGATTCTTTCGGCGACCTCCAAGCCGCCCAGGGGAGAAACCGCAGAAAGCAGAGCGGAAAATTCTTCCCCTCCGCTGCGCACAACCAGATCGGATCCACGGGTACACTCCCGGAGAACGCGCGCCACCGTCTGCAAGACCAGGTCACCGGCCGGGTGCCCGTAGGTATCATTGATCAGCTTGAAATTGTCCAGATCAATGACCAGGAGCGACAACGGCGACACCTGTCTTTTACACCCTTCCATCTCAAGCATTTCCTCAAGAACGCGGCGGTTGAAGAGTCCGGTAAGTCCATCCCGCATGGACAGCTCTTTCACCTTTCCGTACTCGAGAGAATTGCGCAGCGCAGTAGCAAAGGTTTCCATCAGCCCCTGAAGCATTTCGTCGGAAAAATGATTGATAAAATTGAACTCGGAATAGATCGTAATGCTGCCCAGGTTCAGGGGAATTTCGAGGTAGTTGGTATTGCCGAAAACCAGGCTTCCTTCCGGCCCGTCAAGACCGAGGATCCGGTACCCCTTCACGTCATGGGCGCGCAGTCCCACATAATTTCGCAGAATAGCGGCAAGGTCCTCCGGAGCATTCTCGATATCGCGGGGTGAATACGCCATGATCCTTTCCTCGGCGCCGCTGGTCAGAGTCACGACCATCAGGTTATAACGGAAGTACTCATATATCTTCCGGGCAGCAACTTCCAAAACCTCTTCGGTAATCAGCGAAGTCGTCACGGAGCGGAAGAAATCAGCCATGAAAGACATTTCCTGCAAATTTCTGCGGGTGCCGATGACGTCACACACATTGTTCACCAGCATTGCCAATCTACCGCCCGGCTGGCGATATTCTGAAGCGTCACTCAAAGTGTTCAGCGTATTACCGCTACTATTCATAACAATTTTCCCCTCCATGAGGATCTACTCGTCTTCACCGTTATCCGATTCTTCGTCATTTGAAGAGAAGCGTCGCCGTGCCTCCGCGGATATCGTCACGGTGTCATGATCAGTCTCGTGACGAAAGCGTTTGGCTCCACGCTTATCCTTTGCAGAACCGGTGCCGCCGGACGTAGCAGACGGCAGTTCGGAAATTCTGGCAATACTGTCAGTCACCGTAAAACCCTCCGACCCGCAATAAACAACAGCTTCTACAAGGATATATCGTCAGCAGTGGATAAAGCTTTAATGAAAATATCGGCCCGATGGGTCAGGAAATAATACTTCTCCGGTTTCCTGAAGAAAATCAGGTCGTCTTTCCTGACGCTTTTTTTCAAAATTTTGACAACAGCACAAATAAAGTGATCACAAATGCGTAACGCAAGGAAATGTATCTACTAATTCTTGATGAAATACTCAAGTTCTTGCTCGATATACCGATACATCTATCAGGCAGATGTTGGTCTGAGAAGGAAGCAGAACGGCACGACTCCTGCTGTATTTGAACAGGAAAAAGTACCGCACCACAAAATGACCTGCCGGGAGCCTGAACATGTCATCATTACCATCATCGGAAAAAATGTTTTCCGCTCTGACGTCCCAAATCGGCCTCAAAATGCAAATGTCCACTACCATGCTTTCCAGTGGCCTCTCTCTCTACCAGAAAGGAAAGACCGACAAAGCGGTTGCCGCCTTCAAACAGGCTACCGCCTATGCACCTGACAATGTTGACGCTTACAATTACCTGGCGAAGGCCTACCTGAAACAGGGAAAAAGTACCGAGGCCATCAATGCCTATAAAATTTCCCTTTCCTTAGACCGCTCACAAAGCGAAATACACACCGAACTCGGCAATGTCTATTTTTCAGAAAAACGCTACTCTGAAGCGGAAGCGTCCTTCAAGACCGCGGCTCAATTCGACCCGGCCGACAACCTGGCCCCCTATACCCTTGGCCAGCTCTACTTGCAAACGGAGCGCTATTCGGAAGCTGAAAATCAGTTTAAAAAAGTTATCCGCATGACCCCCAAGGACGGCAACGTCTACTACGCCCTAGGGACGACCTACAATAAAATGGAGCGCTTCGACGAAGCGATAGCCGAGCTGGAAAAAGCCGTAAGCTTAAAAAAAGACTTTGCCCTGGCACGTTTTGAACTTGGCACCTCCTATATTGGACTTGATCGAAAGGAAGATGCTGAAGGACAGTTAGCAATCTTGAAAGATCTGGATTCGTCATTGTACGCAAACCTCAAACAGAACCTGACCTATCCAAAAATATTAGCCTTTAATCCGGCCAATAGCACTTTCAATACGTTCCTTGGCGCCGTAACACCGCTCTCGTTTCTGAGCGCCGATCTCCTCCCCCCCAATTCCAGTAAAGACTTCACCATGCAGTTCCAGTTCAATTCGGATATGGACGCCTCATCGGTCATGAATATCACCAACTGGTCCATCAGCAAGGCTTCCGGCGGCGAAGCCGGCCTTTACAATAACGGCGTCACCCTCTATCCGGAAAAAGAAGCTATCATCTCACCTCTCCCGAAAAGCGTCATGTACGACGCCTCCACCTACCAGGCAACAATCACCTTCACCATTGCCCAGAACCCCTATGGCACTGCGGTTATCGATCCGAAGCACCTGGTTTTCAAGTTCTCCGGCACCGACATCGACGGAAAGAAGATGGATTCCGCGGCGGATCAGTATAATGGGTTTAAGGGTGGGGTGTTCTGATAAATCAGGAAAAATTTCACCTTGTTTTTGACCTTCATTTCTATTGTAATGAGTCATAATGCTAGTGAAACCCTACATCTAGACATGACGCTCTAGTATCAGGAACATTTCCCGCGACAACACCACGAACATCTCAATCATGACTCTTTTCGTTCATTTCTTTGACCTTACTACGCTTACTCAAAAAATGTCTCAACATATCGGATAGTTGCAACACAAACCCTGATGGCATCACTGTTGCATTCAAATATCAGAAGCAGATCTGCATCTTCGTCCAACTAACTGTGCGCAGACAAAATTGCTAAGGCGGAGTTCCATGGAAACATTACAGAAGCTAGAATGTGCTGTAGTTATCAGGTGCTTCAATGAAGCTGAACACATAGAAAAATTACTGAGAGGGATTTTCCATCAGACACTCAAAAAAGTTGAAATAATCCTGGTTGATTCAGGGTCTACAGATGAGACCTTAACAATTGCCTCCCGCTACCCTGTCAAAATTATCCATATCCACCCGGAAGATTTTTCTTTTGGCAGAGCACTCAACCGCGGATGTGAGGTTGCATCCGCAGATTTCATAGTTCTGGCAAGTGCACATGTATACCCAGTTTATGATGACTGGCTGGAAACACTCCTTTCACATTTCATGGATGATCGGGTTGGACTTGTCTATGGCAAACAACGAGGCAACGAACAGACAAAATACTCTGAGTATCAGATCTTTAGACAATGGTTCCCTGACAAGTCAAACAATCACCAAAGTCACCCCTTCTGCAATAACGCAAATGCCGCCATCAGAAAAAATCTTTGGGAACAGATAGCATACGATGAGAACGTAACGGGTCTTGAAGACCTTGACTGGGCCAAGCGCATCATGGAGCTACGCTATAAGATAGCGTACTCTGCGGAGGCTGAAATTATCCACCTGCATAATGAATCATATGGCAGCATTTTCAACCGCTACCGAAGGGAAGCTATCGCCTTGAAACAAATAATTCCGGAAGAAAAATTTACTTTTCCAGATTTCTTGCGGCTCTGTTCAATTAACACTTTAAATGACTGGAGGCACGCATGGCATGACCAGGTTTGCTTCCAGGAGTATTTTTCCATACTCGCATTCAGGCTCATGCAATTCTGGGGAACTTACCGGGGGTTCTCTCAAAAAGGTCCGATAACCACCCGGTTAAAACAGCGGTTCTACTACCCCCATAACACTCAGCACTCGCGTTACAACTCATCGCGATCCGATTCCGCCAGACGCATTGACTATTCCATCCATTTAAAAGAAGAACGTTAATGAGAGAAATCATCGACATATCTGTCACACTTTCCAACACCATGCCAGTTTGGCCTGACAGTCCCGGCTTTAAAACCGTCAGGGCGCGTTCCCTGGAAACCGGTGATGCAGTTACCGTGACAAAACTCGAATGTGATGTTCATGTTGGAACTCATATCGACTCCCCAAGCCATCATATCAGGAATGGTGCAACAGTCGAACATACCAATCTTGATGTGCTGATAGGCCCGGCCATAGTTGTCCACTTACCAGAAAGTGGTCATATAACCGCCTCTTCTTTAAAACACCAGGCAATCCCCCCGGATGCCCGCCGACTGCTGCTGCGAACAGGTAATTCAGAATTATGGAAAAAAAACCAGTTCTCACAAAATTTTCAGGCACTCACTCCGGATGCAGCAGAATGGCTCATCGAGCATGGAATCAAATTGGTCGGCATTGATTATTTGTCAATAGAACAATTCGGCAATCAACCAGAAGTACATCTGCTCATGCTCCGCTCCGGGGTTGTCCTGCTAGAAGGACTTGATCTCAGTGCCGTGAGTGCTGGGAGTTACGAGCTCATTTGTCTACCAATCAAGTTGGCAGGTGCTGAAGCAGCTCCGGCACGTGCGGTATTGCGCCGCTATGCAGAACACACAAAGGAGTGCGGACGTGAATTATAAAATTGCGGCGATTGTCCCGCTTAGGCATACCAGCGAGCGAGTTCCCGGCAAAAATTACCGTTCATTTGCCGGGCAACCCCTTTATCATTACATTATCAAGAATCTTCTGGCATGCCCGCTCATTGCAACAGTCATTGTGGACACCGACAGCCAGATTATCATGGAGGATTGTCAAAGACATTTTCCTGTAGTGACTGTTCGGGAACGGCCGGAACACTTGCGTGCTGGGACCGTTCCCATGAACGAGGTGCTTCTCAACGCCGTAACCCGCGACGAAGCTGATTTTTACCTGCAAACTCACAGCACTAATCCGTTACTTACCACTGCAACTATAACAAAAGCCATAGAGACGTTTCTGTCAGTGTATCCGGTCTACGATACGCTGTTCAGCGTGACACGACTCCAAACCAGACTTTGGGACCAGTTATCCCGTGCAGTCAACCACAATCCTGCCATTCTATTACGCACTCAGGATTTGCCCCCAATTTATGAAGAAAATTCCTGCATCTATATTTTCAATCGTAACACCCTTGAATCCCGTCAAAATCGCATCGGGGTACGCCCATTCATGTTTGAAATCGACAAACTCGAAGCATCGGATATCGATGAGGAAATTGATTTCGTCCGTGCCGAGTTTTTCTATAACCATCGCGAGGAGCCGCGTAGCTTATGACGATCAAAGTACTAGTCAGCGCACCCTATATGCAGCCAATCATTAATACTATTCGACCAATCTTTCAGAGTAAAAACATTGAGCTGATTGTCCCAACGGTCAATGAACGCCTTGAAGAAGCGGATTTACTGCAAATAATTGGTGACATCGACGGTGTCATGTGTGGTGACGACCGGTTTACCGACCGCGTATTGCGTGCAGCGGCTAAACTGAAAGTCATATCCAAGTGGGGAACCGGCATTGACTCAATTGACCGGGAAACTTGCGATAAACTGGGGATCGTTCTCTGCAATACGCCTAATGCCTTCAGCGAACCCGTGGCTGACTCGGTATTGGCATACATGCTCTGTTTTGCCCGGCAGATTCCGTGGATGACCGAAGATATGCGAAATGGCATCTGGAAAAAGATTCCCGGTTTTACCTTGCGTGAAGCAACACTGGGAGTAATAGGAGTCGGCAATGTGGGGAAAGCGGTGATTCAAAGGGCTCTTTCTTTCGGCATGAATGTACTGGGCAACGATACTGCCGCTATTTGTCCCGACTATATCACACTCACTGGAATCAGCAGTGTCTCACTGGACAAGCTATTACGTGAATCAGACATCATCAGCATAAATTGCGATCTCAACCCAACCAGCCGTTACCTTCTAAACAAAGAGAAGTTCAAATTAGTGAAAAATACCGCATTCCTCATCAATACAGCAAGAGGGCCGATAATCCATGAAACATCATTAATAGAAACCCTTGAGGAAGGGCGGTTGGCAGGAGCCGGACTGGATGTTTTCGAGGAAGAACCGTTGCCAGCAAACAGTCCTCTGCGAACCATGAGCAACGTTCTCCTTGCACCCCACAACTCTAACAGTAGTCCGGCGGCGTGGGAACGCGTGCATATCAACACCATACAGAATCTATTTTCCGTACTCGGCATAAGTAATGATGTCGACCTACAGACGGTTTTACAGGAGAGAGTATGCCTTGGGCGCTAATTACCGGAGCATGTGGTGGAATCGGCCGGGCTCTATGCGATGTATTTACCGAAGCCGGCTATTCCGTGCTGGGAGTCGATTGCCAAACTGATGACTCGATCAAACATCCACTCATTACGTTCGACGTAACCTCCCTATGCAACCAAGACAACGAAGCGCGCCGTTTCATCAGCCAGGTAGAACAAATTACTGGCGGCACTCTTGATGTCTTGGTGAACAATGCAGCCATACAGATCATCAAACCGTTCGGTCAGCTGACGAGCAATGACTGGCAATTAACATTGGACACGAACCTGATGGCCCCATTCTGGATGATCCAGATGCTGCACCTGCAGCTCAAGGCGGCCAGGGGCGCTATCGTCAACATCGCCAGTATCCATGCCAATCTGACGAAGAGGAATTTCACGGCGTACGCCACGAGTAAAGGTGCACTGGTTTCCATGACAAAGGCACTTTCCCTGGAACTCGCCCCAGAAGTGAGAATTAACGCCATTCTCCCGGCGGCAACCGATACCCCCATGCTTCGTGAAGGATTTGTGGACAATCCGCTGGGGTTCTCCGTTCTGGAGCAGTATCATCCCGCCGGTAGAATTGCCCGATCCAGAGAGATTGCCGACGCGGCACTGTTCCTGGCAGGCAAGCATGCGAGATTCATCACCGGAAGCACTTTGGACGTCGACGGCGGGATTTGTAACTGCCTACATGACCCGGCATGACACCGGACAACTCTAACTCGCATTTCACATGGCCAAATACATTATGGAGGAAAGCATGTTCGAACCATTTGTTGGCATAGTCGTCCCCTGCTACAACGCCGAGGCCACCATCGCACGGGCACTGACATCTATACGCCTGTCACGCTATGCGAACTACGAGGTAATTCTCGTCAACGATGGCAGCTCAGATCGTACACTGGAGATCCTGAACGAATTTGCCTCACTTGACAACAGGTTAGTAGTAATCGATCAGCGGAACTCCGGCGTCTCAGCAACCAGAAATAGAGGGGTTGCCGCCTCTTCGGCTGACTATATCGCTTTCCTCGATGCAGACGACATATTCTTCGATACCAGTCTGCAGGAACGAATGAAAGTATTCGCCCTCGAAGACGACCCGGAGATGATCGGTGTATTTTGTCCATCCGTTATGTTGGGCGAAAACATGGAATTCCTTCGCGAGGAACCGCTCTTTGACCACATGCTTCCCCAGAACCGCCTCTATTTCTCGTCGCTAAACGACTCAATCTTCAACCCGACGTCGGTTATCATGAAAAAATCCGCCTTTACCGCGGTGGGGGGGTTCAACGAGTCACTGTGTCCAGCGGAAGATTTCGAGTTCTGGCATCGGGTCTTGCGGCACGGCGGTTACTTCCGAAAAGTGGAAGACTGCTATGTCGGCTGGGTGCAGCACCCCGCAAGTGCTTCCCATGCAAATATTCTGAAACACTATCGGCAGTGTCGTAAAGTCTTCGAAATAATCAACAGCCCTGCAGACGGAATTGTGGAATTCCAGCAAGGACTTGGAGGAGCAGTCCAGCACCGGAGCCTGACCAAAAAGGCATTCACCAGCTCATTGATGGCAGCCATTATCGGTCAGCAAGCGGAGGCTGATGAGATCTCACAGGATATCAGCAGAATATGCCTCGAACAAACCTTCGTAACGGAGCTGGTGGATACCGTCAAGTTCTGCGCCATGCGCGTTCTCTGCCGCCCCGAGTCGGACTGGCCTGCTCGCTTATGGCCAATCGTAAGGGTCAGTGTCCTCAGTTTCCTGGTGGGATTGAGCGAGCGTTTCGACAACAAATGCTTGGCTCTTGCGGCAACAATTATCTATCTGGACAGCTTACCGGTAGCTGCATCCTCAACTGAAAGCGATAGCGCGGCTTTCGACGCAGGAGACCGCTATGACTACGAGTCCACCGAAATTCTCCCTGTCTCCCTCATTGATGAACACAAGGAGATTGTGGAGATGATCCACCGCCGGAGTGCGGAACTGAAAGTCGGGCTCGGCTGGCACTATCTGCTCGACCTCATCTGGATCATCAAGAACATCAGTTCACTGCCGCGGGGGAGCGTTGTCCTGGACGCTGGCGCCGGCAATGGGCTCCTCCAGTTCATTCTCGCCGACATGGGATACCGGATAGTTTCAGCCGACTTTTCCGAACGTATCATCCCCCACAACTGCCTGACACGGTACACCATCCTCAAGGCGGATTCGGGACGGTCATACGACAACGAGTACACCCGCCACCTGAGTACGGAATTTCAGGCCCGCAGGCATACGGACGAACCATCGGCACGGTCTGCCGGTGCGCTGCGCGAGTTGATCACGCAGTGCGACGAAGGAACCATCATTTACTACCGGACCGATCTATGCAGCATGGCGGAACTCGAGGACGCCTCCATTGACTGCATCGTGTCGGTATCGGCGCTTGAGCACAACAGCCCGGAGAACCTCACGATTGCCGTTCACGAACTTGAGCGCGTGCTCAAGCCCGGCCGTTCGATGCTGATCACACTCAGCGCGGCAGATAATCAAGACTGGTTTCACGAGCAGTCCAAGGGCTGGTGCTTCACCGAGATTACCCTCGCCCGGCTCTTTTCTCTCCAGCGGCCGCGGTCCAACTTCAATCGGTACGACCAACATTTCCAGGAACTGCAGACGTCCAACTACCTGCAGCAGCACCTCGATCCATGCTACTACCGGTCCGGAAACAACGGGATGCCGTGGGGCAAATGGGACCCTGAATACCAGCCAGTGGGTATTCGCAAACTGCGGAGGGTCACGGGCACGCAGACAGAAGTAACCCGGGACGAGTCAACTACAGCGCAGCATCTCTGTTCGCCGGCAAACGCCAATCGCCCCCCCATAGCGGCGTTCATCGACACGACCGATGGCTGCAACCTGCACTGTTCCTTCTGCTCCCGTAACAACGGCAAGATCACGATGATGAACGTCGAGGAGTTCGGGCTAATCCTCGACCGGGTATCACCGTACATTAACTCACTCCAGCTCAGCTGCGCCTGGGAATACTCCATCTCCCCCATCGCCGGAGACATCGTTCGGACCCTGGGTCGTTACAATATTGAGACGACGACGATCTACACTAACGGCCAGATCCTGTCCGAAGCTCTGGCCGCAAGCATCATTGAGGCGGGAATCACCAACCTGGTGTTCAGCATCGGCGAGGCGAAACGGGTAACCTACGAGCGAATCAGGAAAGGCGGAAGTTTTGACAGGATCATCGGCAACATCACGATGATCAAGCGGATGAAGGAACGTACTGGGGCCGCGTGGCCACGCCTCTGCGCCAACCTGACTGTCATTAATTCGAATATCGCCGAACTCCCGGATTTCGTGGATATGGCGCACGGATTGGGGATCACTGAGATCCGAGGCCGCCATCTCATCCTCAATGAGGGGATGGAGGTGGACACGGAAATCATCCGTGATGCGGCACGCGCCAACCACATCATTGAAACTGCCCGCTCCCGGGCGGCGCGATACGGCATTACGTTCCAGGTCCCCCTCTATTCCCGCGACGGCGGAGAGAAGAACTGCCGGGCACCTTGGTCACAACTGTACATCGCCAGCAACGGCGATGTCGCCGTCTGCCCACGAATCCACAAGTACTCAACCATCGGCAACCTGCTGCAGCAGGAGATGGGACCCCTGCTGGCCGGCACGGAGCTCACCGGCCTGCGACGCCAGATGGAATCTCGCTCGTTCAACAACCCTGTGTGCGGCATCTGCATCCAGAACAAGGAAACAGAGATTTACATAAACCAGGGGTTCTGAACCGGTTCGCGAGCCCTCAATGGAGCATCAAATGAAACCACTAGCCCAGTACCAGGAACTGGCTGTCAACAAATTTTTCAGTCTGCTTCCGTCCGGGGCCCAACGGATTCTCGAAATCGGAAGCGATGTAGAATACGCCGTCGTTGACAACATCGCGACCCGCTTCGACGGGACGGTCACCGGAATTAATCCCGCGGCGGGATTCGTCAAACGGTCCCCCGCTGAGGGTCCCGCCAATGTTACGATCCTTGGGGCAGACGGCTGCTGCATGCCGTTCGACGATCGATCGTTCGATGCAATCCTCTCCATTGCAACAATGGAACATGTCCTCGACATTCCGAAATTCCTGGAAGAATGCCACCGGGTACTGAAGCCTAACGGTATGTTCTATACGAACTTTTCACCCATCTGGTCAAGCGGCATCGGGCATCACGTCTACGCCTTAGCAGGGAGGAAGGAGGCCAGGTTCTGGAAGCCCGATCGGAACCCGCTCCCTGACTTTTCTCATCTCCTCTGGGACGAGGACGAGATGCGGGAATACCTGCTCGACAGTTCATACGACGACCGGCTCATAGAGCCGATCATTAACTGGGTCTACCACTCCGACAACATCAACCGCTGCTTTTTTGAAGACTACAAGGACGCGTTCAGTGCAGCGCGGCTCCAGGTCAAGGATTTCACCGCCGGTGTCTACAAGGCGCCTTCGCAGCAACTGTTAGAGGAACTCCGGGCGAAACACGGCCAACACCGTGATTTCAGCCACCACTTCATCGAACTGGTCATGTCCAGACCCGTGCTGGCAAGTAGCCTACCACAACACCCCCCCACTCCGGCAGGGGTGGAAGGTGCTGCCGGAGCGCCCCCCACGCTCGGAGACCAGAGCGAGACTCAGAATGTGGTGATCAACTTCCACAGGGGAGACCAGAGCTCTGCCGAATCACTCTTGAACCTGCTCATGGTCGTCGACGAGGGAATCGACTGCACCTATCACCTACAGTACGGCGACCCGCCCGACACCCTGCTAATCAAGGAGACCATTGAGCGTTTCCGGGAGAAAAAAGAGGTTGTCCTACACTTTGACTTGCCCGACATCACGGTCCCGATGGCGTTCGTGGAAAACGATCCGAACCTGGCCGAATATCCCGGCAACCAAGCCCGGCGAACCAGGGAACAGAAGCGTTCAATTCTGCAATGGAACCTCTGTGTCTATAAATTTATCCAGCTGCTCGATTCGTTTCTCATGATCGAGCCGGACTGCGTCATCCTGAAGCACGATTGGCTGGCGGATATCTATGCTGCGTATCGCGACGTGAATCTCCCCATCTTCGGCCACCTCAAATCCGGCATAATCAACGGCACTCCAATTCCGACACACTGGGCTGGATGCTCGGTTTACAATGGCCGCATGCTCAGGGAGTTGGACCTGGAACGGACGTTTACCGAGCGTTACGAAAACCCATGGTGGCGATTCCGGAATCTGCACGAAACCAGCAATGGCAACAACTGCTTTTACGGACCGGCATTCAGCGGGTATGACATATCCTTTGACTATTTTCTCTTCGCCCATTTCTGGCGGAAGACGACAGGCAGTAGCAACCCCTTCCAGTGGCCTGTATCAGAGATTGCAAACCGGGACGATCTGATCTTTTGCGATTTCCGCTCCACTCTTACCGCCGCGGAAATCTTCAACCGGTACCACGACCGGCTTCCGGTCCTGCACGGAGTAAAAAGCGACGAAAGCAGGCTCATGATGACCGGCTATTTTTCATCAGGGGGAACATCCACTATGACCGAAACCAGATCAGACCAGGTAGCAGCTGACACGGCCAACCATGCGGAGTCGCCACGGCAACTGCCGCAGCGGTGCCTCTCCCCTGAAGAGCTTTTCGTCATGACTAACCGCAGGCTGGGCCAATTCAGAAATAAGCACCAGGGGCAGCGCTGCGTCATCATCGGCAACGGCCCCAGTCTTAACAAGATGGATCTTTCATTTCTCGAGGATGAAATCACCTTCGGTATGAACAGAATATTCCTCATGTTTGACCAGTGGAAGTTCCGTCCCACCTACTACGTTTCCGTTAACCCACTTGTCATCGAGCAGAGCGCTGGTGATATCCTGCGAATCATCGCACCAAAGTTTCTAAGCCATAAGGGAATTCCATTCTTTGATGACCCAGGTGACATTCATTTCCTGCAAAGCATTCCGCAATGGTTCTTCTCGAAGGACCCACGCAACGGCATCTGCGAAGGGTGGACAGTAACCTACGTCGCAATGCAGCTCGCCTACTTCATGGGGTTCGAAGAAGTCGTCCTAATCGGCGTTGATCATCATTTTGTCACGAAAGGCGATCCCAATAAGGAAGTTGTTTCAGAAGGTGACGACCCAAATCACTTCCACCCCGGCTATTTCGGCAAGGGCGCCCGCTGGCACCTGCCGGACCTGGAACGTTCGGAAGGTTCATACCGGATGGCTAAGGAAACCTTTGAGTCGGAAGGCCGCAGAATCATTGATGCAACAGTTGACGGCAAGCTCACGATATTTCCCAAAGCTGATTACCGGGAACTGTTTCAGAGCAAGAGGACTACCGGAACCGGCCGGCAAGACACACCAGCCCAGAAGGGCGCCAAACCGTTGTTGTTCTCTGTCATCACGCCATCATTCAATCAGGCGCAATTCATCTCGCAAACCATACAGAGCGTCCAGAACCAAGACTACCCCCACTGGGAGCACATTGTCATGGATGGCAAGTCAGATGACGGAACGGTTGAGATCCTCAAATCCTGCCAACACCTCAAGTGGCTATCGGAAAATGACCGAGGCCAGTCGGACGCAATCAACAAAGGATTTAGGCTTGCAACTGGCGACATCATCGCCTGGATTAACTCCGACGACTGGTACGAACCAGGCGCCTTCAAAGCAGTCGCAGATTTTTTCACCGCCAATCCTGGAAAAAATATCGTAATGGGAGATTGCAACCTGGTGGATGCGGATGGCGTCATTTTTGACCGGGTAATCAACCAGGAACGCGGTTTTGACGAGCTGAGAAAATATTGGATATCTCGGTCCATCCCAACCCAGCCGGCAATTTTTTTCAGAAGAAATCTGCTGGATGAATTTGGTTTACTGGATGAGTCGCTTCATTTCGCAATGGATTACGACCTCTGGATGCGTTTCTCACAAAAAAACCGTTTGTACCACATTGACCGGACGCTAGCTAATTACCGGTTCCACAGCGATGCCAAGGGTGGAGACCAGGACTGGAGCAAGTTCATTCCAGATTGCCGGATCGTCTATGATAGATACTCCCCACCTCAAGTTTCGGTTATCATACCTTGCTACAACTATGGACAGTATCTGGCAGAAGCTGTCTCCAGTGTCATAACACAGACATACCAGGAATTCGAAATCATTATCATCAATGACGGGAGTACTGACAATACTGCCGAAGTTGCAGAGCAAATTATCAATTCCAACCCTCACATCAGAATAAGACTTATTAACCAGGCTAACTCCGGCCAGCCGGCGTTTTCTCGTAACAAAGGAATTTCTGAAGCAAAGGGGAAATACATTCTCCCTCTTGATGCGGACGACAAAATATCCCCAACAATGATTGAGAAGATGGTGCGGATTCTTGACGACGATCAAGCCGTCGACATCGTATACTGTGACACCATCCGCTTCGGCGACGTAGACAATGCCTATCAGACGGAAGACTGGAGTCTTACGCGATTGGCATCGGACAATATCATAAACTACTGCGCCCTGTTCCGCCGGAAAGTTTGGGATAGCGTTGGCGGCTACAGGCTGGATTGCGGATATGAAGACTGGGAATTCTGGATCAGCGCCGCTGAAAAAGGGTTCATAGGATTCAGAATCCCGGAATATCTATTTTATTACCGTATCAAGCCGACGGGAAGATTGCTGTTAGATGAACAGAATGATGCAAAAAACAAGGCAAAGATTGTAAGTTTTCATCCGAAACTCTATGATGACGCCACAAGGATGTGGTCCCAGCAACTACTCGCGGAAAATGCTGACAAGGAAAACAAGTTACAGGTTCTGATAGTAGTCCACAACTTTCCGCCCAACTGGTATGCGGGTGTAGAAATATACTCTTATCAACTGGCAATCTCACTGATACGACTGGGTGTCGAGGTGTCAGTACTTTACCCTCTTCATCAAGAAAAGTTATTGAGGGCTGAAATAGAGGAATCTTCTTTTGACGGCATCAGGATCTTCAGGCTACTGAGCGATCGCTCTTTACCCGAGCATGGTGGTTTGACAGCGCAGGTTGCAAACCAGGAGCAAGAACTTCTATTTGCTGAATTTCTACGACAGCGAAACTTTTCAGCGATCCATTTTCACCACACGCTAGGTATGCCATTCAGCTTTATCGATGTTGCCCGGAAACAGGGAGTGCCGGTTTGTGTAACACTGCATGACTGCTGGTATCTGTGCCTCGGAGTTCACCTGAATGACACCACAACCAATTCACTCTGCAGCGGCCCCGAGTTTCCCGAACATTGCGCGGATTGCTTCTTGGCAAAGACTGCGATAACCCCGTCCAGGGAGGATCGGACAAATCTGAGTACCTGGATACAGTTCCGCAACTCCCAAGCAAGGGACGCCCTGCAAAACGTTGACTGCATCGCATCTCCTTCGCAATACCTAGCGGATCTACACCATAAATATGGAATTTCCCGATCAATTGAAATTTCACCACTTGGGATGAACACTGTCAGAAAGAGCCGCCGTACAACTTCATCACCGATAGCATTCGCCTTTCTTGGAAATATCCATGAATTAAAGAATACATACCTCCTTGCCGAAACATTCAAGAAGGTTACCGGCAAGGCACGGCTCATTTATTTCGGTGACGGTGAAAAGCATTTCATTGAAAAACTAAATACCACAATTGCGGGAGATGGACGCATTTCTTATCAGGGAGCCTACTCTCCCTCTCAACTACCTGAAATCCTCGACCAAGTCGACATGGTCGTAGTACCATCAATCTCAGAGAATTATCCGTTAGTTGTCCGGGAGGCACTAAGTGCCGGGATACCGGTGTTGGCTTCCCGTGTCGGAGGGATACCTGAAATCATAACCCATCTTCATAATGGCATCCTTTTTGACCCAAACAACCAGGACGAACTGCAAAAATGGCTGCAGGACATTGCAGACAATCCTTCATTGTTAGATGATCTGAAAAAGCATATTGAGCCGGTGAAGACCATAGAGCAGGATGCCGGTGAGTGGATAACCCGCTATACACAATTATCCAGCGACCATGTGGTAAATCGGCATTTGGGAGTGTTGAGCGATGCGGCTGGAAAAGCGGACCGTGCGCCTACTGATTATACTGCTGCCGCATGCACTTCGGCATCTAATCCTAGGGAGTATGGAGCGCGAGAGGCTAATCCTTGCCCTAACCCGCAAGTGAATATAACCGCAAGAGAATTTAGTCAGACGCCACATCCTGACACTGCTGCCATGGATTACGGCAGTATTCGGATACTTATAGACGGACTTGAGACCCATGAATCCATCGCGATTATTGAGCGGTTCCTCCAGGAACAACCTCTTCACGCCGAAGCGCACAATGACCTGGGAGTACTCTATTATCGAGTCAGCAACAAACTTCAGACACTCGGTCATTATGAAAAAGCCGTTCGCTTCTGCCCCTTAAATTCAAATTTCAGAAAAAACCTTGCCAGCTTCTACTTCGTTGAAATGGGCTGGACAATGGATGCAATTGCGATCTATACGGATATCCTCAAGACAGATCCCTCAGACATTGAAGCGTTGACATCTCTCGGAATTATCAGCAATTCAATCGGCAGACCCGAAGAAGCAAGAACGTTCTTCTGCCGGGTTACCGATCTTGATCCCTTGAATGACGAAGTACGCAAAGCACTGGTAGACCTTGACCCGCCTTCGTCGACCCGCATGAATAATGTATCAGCCGAGTTGATCGATATGGATAAGTCCGCAAATGTCTCGACTGAAGAACTTTACCGCAAGATTCTGAAATTGACCGATGACGGATTTATTGAACAGGCCATCGGAGATCTTCATCGCCTCCTTCTACAGGACACTGATAATGCTCTCTTCCACAACGATTTGGCAGTTCTCTATTCCCGCACGGGAGATGCGGAAAATGCCCTATTTCACCAAGAGAAGGCAGTTGGCAAGGCGCCTCTTAATAGAAACTACCGGATGAATCTCGCGGGATTGTACTACAGATCAGTAAACCGCATCGACGACGCTATCAATCTGTACACAGAACTTCTTAAAGAGAAGTCTGATGATATCGACACCTTGGGTGCCCTTGCAATCATAAGTAGCGAAAACGACCGGCCAGAAGAAGCCCGGATATTCCTCAATAAAATTGTTGAGCTGGAACCAGGCAACATAGATGCTCACCGACTACTGGAACGGCTGGATTCCATCAATAACTATGATTTTTTTTTTGACGGCCGGCCAGATGATGCAACTGAACCACACAAAATAAAGAAAGAATTCACAGACTGCCCAACCGGCACAGTAACCATTATTATTCCGGTATACAACCGGCTGGAATTTACTGAAAAGTGCCTTGAAACGCTCTCACGCAACACAACCGCAGGGAGCTACGAGTTAATCCTCGTCGACAACGGCTCAACGGACGGTACTGCTGATTTCCTGCAGAAACAGGAGATCATATCTAAAGTAATTTCCAACCCTGTTAATCTTGGTTTTGCAAAGGCCTGTAATCAAGGAGCCGAAGTCGCGAACGGTCTCTATCTGGTTTTCCTCAATAACGACACAGAACCTCAACCAGGCTGGTTAGATGCACTTCTAAAGACAATTCAAGCCAATCCCGAGATTGGAGCTGTCGGGAGCAAACTCCTATACCCTGACAGTACAATTCAGCATGCCGGCGTAGTAATAGTGGATGACCGGAATATTCATGACCCATTACTGGGTAAGCATATTTATTGCGGAAAACCATCAAATCTCCCGCAAGCAAATATTCCTTTCTGCTACCAGGCTCTTACTGCAGCGTCGCTCATGATCAGTCGATCGGCATTTATTGATGCAAAAGGATTCGACGAGTGTTTTTGGAATGGCTACGAAGATGTCGACTTATGTTTCAAACTCAGGGAATTAGGATATCTTATAGTTTACACTCCGGAAAGTGTGGTCATACATCACGAGTCAAAAAGCGGTCCTGAACGTTTTGCGAAAGCTGGTCAAAACATCGACCTACTGCATAAAAAATGGCGGGGCAAGATAACTCCTGATTTCATCATAACGGAAAATGAAACGACTATTGACACTGCCAAGGGCACGATCTTTCCCTACAAATCTCCAAACTCACCTCCAGTTTCGGAAGACAAACAACGATTTCCTTTGGTTTCAATAGTCATTCTCACGTTCAACCAGTTGGGCAAAACAAAAGACTGCATCGATAGCATCCAAAAACATACACCTGAACTGCATGAGATAATTTTTATAGATAATGGTTCCACCGATGGAACTTCAACTTGGTTAAGAGAACTTTGCAACAATAACGACAACTACACCCTTATACGCAATAAGGAAAACAGAGGATTTGCTGCCGGGTGCAATCAAGGGATAGCAGCAGCGATTGGTGAATATGTACTTCTGCTAAACAACGATGTCATTGTCACAGAGAATTGGCTTGACGGACTTCTCGAATGCCTCCTTCTGACGCCAGACGGAGGCATCACAGGTCCCATGACGAACAATATCAGCGGAATACAGCAGGTTCCAGGAGTTCAGTACGAATCAGTGGAAGAGATTGACGCATTTGCCTTGATGTTCAGAGAAAAAAACCGGCATCGTCGCATCCCCTATCGCCGGATCGTCGGTTTCTGCATGTTGTTCAGAAAAAATCTGGTCGATGCCATCGGCCTTCTCGACGAAAATTTCGGTTCGGGCAATTTCGAAGATGATGACTTCTGTCTGCGCGCAGAACTCGAAGGGTACCGCAATGTTATTGCCGGTGATGTTTTCATTCATCATGTTGGCAGCGCAACCTTCAAAGGAAACAATATCGACTTCACCAGCGCCATGACCGGCAACAGGAAAGTTTTCAATGACAAATGGAGCCGCCAGGTTAGAAATGAAAACGAAGCCATCAAAATACTGACGCTCAAAACTTTGGAAAAAGCGGAATCACTCTATCAACGTGGAGAAACAGACAAGGCGATCGACACCCTCCTGAAAGAAGGAATAAGTAACGCATCCAAAGAGCATCGCTTTTACTTTGCCCTGGCCGATTATTTCATTGATCAGGAAAGATTCAATGATGCCCTGGACTCACTAAAAGAACTTCCTGACTCAGCTGAGGGAGAACGAAAATACGTTCTTCTTGGCCGCGCCCTTGCGGGCATGGGCAATCTTGAAGAAGCGGAAAAATTGGCGCAATTGGCTTTGCAAAACGATCCATCCTCTGCGCCGGCCCTGGCACTTTCAGGGAGGATCGCCTATGATTCGGGACGGCAACAGGAAGCAATCAGTCTCTTTGAAGCAGCCATCAAAGCAAATCCCGGATATGGAGAACCCTATACTTGCCTGGGGCTGATTGCTCTTCAGGAGGACCGGCTGGAAGATGCTGTCAACCTTCTTGAAAAAGGCTTTCTTTATTTGCCGATTTCAGCTGAAGCAGCGAACCACTATCATTCACTGATTAGCGCTTCGGGCAAATTCGACCGGGCTGAAGATCTCTTTCGAGAAATGCACCGTTTCTATCCCCAACACCGGACCCTTCACTTTCTGCTCATTGACATCCTCATCCGTCAGGAAAAGTATCAACAGGCGATCGCTGAGATTGAAGAGGCGTGCACCATTTTCGGTATCGAAGACGGCATGCTGGCGGCAGGTCTCGATTTAAGACAAAAAATCGGACCGCTGTCCGTTGATCCGAAAAAGAAAAAGGCTGGAACCAGCGTTTCACTCTGCATGATCGTCAAAAACGAAGAAAAGAATCTGCCCCGCTGCCTGCTGAGCCTGAAGCCGATAGTCGATGAAATCATCATCGTCGACACCGGATCTACAGACCGGAGCCGGACCGTGGCGGAACTTTTCGGCGCAAAAATGTTGGAGCAGCCGTGGACCGGTGACTTCTCAGAGGCCCGTAACGTAAGCCTGGAACAGGCTACCGGTAATTGGATTCTCGTCATGGATGCAGACGAAGTACTCGCTCCGCAGGACCACGAACAATTCCGGCAACTGATCAAAACCTCAACCGGTAAAAGAATGGCATTCAGCATAACAACTCGAAACTATATGACAAAAATGAATGCGGAACACTGGCAGGCGAACAACGGACACTATCCTGATCAGGAGACCGGCGGAGGGTGGGTACCTAGCGACAAGGTACGACTATTTTCAAATCTAAAAACAATTCGTTTTGTTGACCCGATTCACGAAATGGTTGACCAATCTCTGACACAAGCTGGTATTCCGATCAGCAAGGCCCAAATCCCAGTGCATCACTACGGCTATTTGGATAAAGAGCGTCAACAGGAAAAAGGTGAACAATACTACCTCCTCGGCATAAAGAAATTAGCTGAAACGGGAGAAAACGACTGTACAGCGCTGAGCGAACTGGCAATCCAGGCTGGTGAAATTGGTCGTTATGCGGAAGCAGTCGAGTTATGGAGCAAGGTCCTGTGCCTTGCACCTGATCTCCCCCTCGCCTATTTCAACCTCGGTTTTGTCTATCTGCAAATGGGAAGATTTACTGAATCCAGGGACGCCTCAGCCAAAGCTATGAAGTTGAAAAGAAACTACTATGAAGCAGTCAACAATTATGCCATGGCAGAACTATGCCTCGGCAATTTTCAAGAAGCCAGCAAGGTTTTGAAAAAAACACTTACCGCAATACCTGAATTCCCTAATGCCATGGCCATGCTTGCGGTAACACGGTTGTACGCCAACAAAAAGGATGAGGGCCTCAAATTATTCAGAAAACTTTCCGATAACGGCGTGAATTTCGTCGAGTTTATTCATGAATCAGTAAAGAAGCTCATTTCGGCGCAGAGATTCAATGAGGCCAGAACTATTCTCGACACAGCATTAGCAAACGGTTACGGCAACGAAAAGATGCATGCAATCAATACGTCTTTACAGCAGGGACAATGACTGTTGAAGCCGTTCCCAACATAAACGCTAATGAGAGGACAGCTGATGTAACTAAGCAAGTACCATGTAACACCTAAAAACAACCCCCCTCAATCCCCCCTTCACAGGGGAGGTTTGAGGGGGGTTGTTTGTGAAAAAACATCTGTTACAGGGTACTTGTGGTAATGGTACTGAAAGAACAGAGGCGGGAGCAACTAGGCAGAGACTACGGGGAAACAAATGTTCAGAGGCAAGGCTTTCCGTAACACGATGATCCGGAAAGCCACTGCCCCGGGACGAATATCAGAATGGCAGCACCGGTTATACCGCTTGCTGAATGTCCTGTGCATTCTGGTTGCTCTTCAATAATCCGGCCGCCAGATTAAGATTGATGTTAATGGCAATGGTCAGCTTATGCGCTTCCGGATAGGCAAGAACTTCAAACAAGCGTTTATCGAGAAATAAACTCAGATTGAGAATATCTTCCCGGATATTTTTCGGCAGTGGATTATCCGGCATGCTCAACTCACTCTGGAACAAACTCCAGATTTTCTGGTTGAATTTAATAGCTGCCTCCAGTCGCAGATCGCGATCAGGGGCATCCCAGTTGTCCTGGCAGCCCTTCAGCATCAGACCCGCCCTCGTCAGGAGGGAGGCCTCCAACTCGCGCTGCGACATACCTTCCTTGTTTGCGTTCTGATAAATATTAAAGGGATTTTTTGACATGGGAAAGTAACTCCTCTTCGTAATCAATCAGTTTTTTCGTAAGTTTCAAAGCCTGATAGAAATCACCGGAGACAATCTGTTCGCTGATTTTGTCCAGTATGGATTTGGTACTCGGTGCGGCAGCGGCAATATCCCTGACCAGGTCCCAGTAGCGGGTGTGATAGTCGACCTGATTGTCCCTGTCGATGTACATTAGCTGAATGGCAAAGTAGACCCGTCGCGCCGGAGAAACCGCATCCCGTTCCGCCATGATGTCTTTCTGACGCAAAATCGGCACCGTATTTTCAACGACAAATTCACTTGCCTTGGCTCCGTTGTGAATCACGGCGCCGCCGATGATAATTTTCTCGTCCGGTTTCAGTCGAAGTTTCAGGGACATCTCAAATCCTTTCTGCTAGGCAGTCACAAACCCCACCAGCTCACTCTGAGCCGTGGTCACCACTGAACCAAGTTGAGTCATCGCTTTTGATGCGGCAATGACTTCTGCGTCACTTGCCGAGGCAGACAACTGCGGAAGACTCGAGGCGATGTTGCCATTTTCTGCGGCCCCGAGCTTATCCCAAAGGCTCGTATTTTTTTCATACAAAGGTTGCGGCGGTGGCGGAAACGTCATACCGAGGATTTCCTTACGCAATGATATGTAACTCATCAGAAGATCTTTCCGTTCACTGCTGTCCGGAGGAAAGGGCGGATAATTCTTGACAATTTTCGCCAGAGTTTGGTTCATCTCGCCAACAACATCACTCACTTTGGCAAGACTGTCTGCAACGCTGCGGATGCTCTTTGCCTGCAAGTTCTTTTCCTCATGAAAAGTACCCAATCGGCCTATGGTTGAGGAAGAGCCCTGCACAGAAATGGCAACAAGATCATCATGATGTTGCGCATTGGCCGCCTGCTGCTGTTGCGGAACAGTTGACTGATAACTTTTTCGCAACTGATCAGGCATTGTTGCGACTTTTTCCGTAGTACTTATCGGCTCAATGGCCATGTCATCCCCCCTTATGCAGCAAAGGGAGGAGAAATGACTCTCCTCCCCTTGAGTTACTACCGGCTACGGCTGAAACCCTAGAAGAGTCTCATGACCGCCTGTGCTGCCTGGGACGCCATGCTCAAAGAAGTTACCCCAAGATTCTGCTGCGTCTGCAGCATCAGCATGTTGGCGCCTTCTTCGTTCATGTCCGCCAGCGTCAGATTATCGGCACCGGTTTTCAACTCGTTAATCATCGAGTTGGTGAAGTCCTGACGGGTGGTAACAACGCTCAGGTTCGAGGAAAGCTTTGAAGACTCACTGCGCAACTTGTTCATCGCACCTTCAAGCTCTTTAGAAGAGTCTTCGATCGTAGAGTTGGTTGCAGTCCATGTCGCCGAAGAAATATTTAGCCCTGTTGTTGCAGTGCTCGCATTGAAACCCTTGATATCAAGGGTAGAGTTCCCGGTTGTTGGAGCAAACTCAACAGTCTGAGTATCACCACCCAGCAGGTTTGTACCACGGTAGCCGGAATCCTTCGCGATGTTGTCAATCTGGGTCCTCAGCGTGTTAAAGGTAGCCGCATAAGTTCCCCGGTCGGTAGTGCTGGTTGTTGCCAAAGCTGCCTGGGCAACACCTTTTGCGGATTCGATCAGCGAGGTAATTGCCTTGATACCGGCATCAGCGGCTTTTGCCATCTGCACGGCTTCTGCCATGCCGTCTTTACGGGCGCCCAAGTCATCGGCGCGCTGCATGTGGGACTGAGCGGCAAAATAGTTGGTCGGGTTATCCAGCGGCGAATTGACCTTCTTGCCGGTGGAAAGACGGTTCTGGGTCTGGCTGATCTGGGTTGAGGTGGACTGGAGAGACAAGAGGTTGCTTCTCATGCCTGAAGTCAAAGAAATCTGATTTGCCATGGTGTAGCTCCTTTTCTGGGTTTTTTACCGGCCTTCTGGCCGGGCTTGGGTTTACCCGTGCAACGGTGGACCGAGCAGCGGTTCCGTCGCTCTCATTCTGAGAGCTTCCTGCACCGTTGTTTAGGTCTGCGTTCCCGGGATTTGTAATTCTTATCGAACAATCAGGGGAAAACTTTAGAAAAATATTTTAAAATCATCTGAAAAGGAAAAAGATTTTTATTTGTCTCTGAGGCACCATCCATGATAATGTTCACAGCTATTCTGGCCGATCCAACCTGCGGCCGCATCCCCTCCTCAGTTCAGCAGGAGTTAAGAACCTGACAGAAATTCCGTCAGGAGGATTCGAGACGATGGCAAAAAGAAAAATCAACTACGATCTCTTTTACAAGGAGGGTCAGCAGGTCAAATTGGGCGTCCGGCTTTCCTTGAACCTCTTGCGGGAAAGTAACGGCGAGATCAGCACTTTTTCAGGAAACCACGCCAAGGTCGAAATCCTTGGCGATGTGCCGAAGGCTATCGCGTCGCTGGAACCAGGCGCCCGTGTCATCCTCTCCGGCTGGTCCGGCTGGGGGTTTTACTGCGCGGAAGCGATCCTTGTCGCGAAAATCTCCCCGAAGGAATTCGATCTTCGCCTTGATGGGGCTGTGGAAGAAATTCAGCGGCGTGAATATTTTCGTCTCGATGTGTCCCTGCCCGTCACGATAGCGATTCCTGACCAGCAAACAATCTCCGCTCTGAGCGAAAACTGGGAAAAGAAAAAGTCCCGGAACCAGGCCGCACCGCCGCCGAGGATCTCCGCCACGGCCAGAGGCTATCGGGCCATCGATGCCGCGAAAAATGAAATTCCCGCCGAAGAGCTTAACCTGAGCGGAGGAGGCCTGCGCCTGCGGATGCCGTCCGCCGTATCCAGCGCAACGCGCGTTCAGGTTGACATTTTCCTGCCGTCAACTCCGCCGCGGATCGTCTCCACCGTAGCGGAAGTACTGCGCTGCAACGAGGTTACCCTCCGGATTGGAAAAGCCCCGATTTTCATTGTCGCCATGAAATTTATCCTCATCGAAGAAAAAGACCGGGAAGCAATCATCGCCTTTCTTTTTTCCGAGCAAAGGCGGCAGCTCCAGGCGGAATCGGTCCGGGAGTTGCCGGCACCCACACGTTGACAGCCTCATACCCTCAACGGCAGTTCTCATCATGTGCGGTAGCCGGCCCGGCTGCGCAAAAAAAAACACCGGTCCATTTGAGAACACGGTGCCAGAGCAAGCTCCATAACCTGCGGTAAATCCAACTTTTTTAGGCGCAATAGTTTTTTAACAGCCAATCAAATGCTCTGCGGCTCACCCCGCTCGCCATCGTCTGACAGCACGACAATGTCCACCCGCCGGTTTTTTGCCCGGCCATCGGAAGAGCTGTTATCGGCAACCGAGCGAAATTCCGCATAGCCGGTTGCCGAAAGATTCTCCGGCTGGAATTTGTAATACGACACCAGGTGCCGCACTATATTCGTGGCCCGGGACGTGGACAGTTCCCAATTGGAAGGGAAAGCCGGGGTACTGATGGGGATATTGTCGGTATGTCCTTCAACCCTGATATCGTTGCTATAGTCGCTCAGCGACTCGGCAATCTTGGCCAGGAGCGGATACGAGCTCACCCGGATTTCGGCGCTTCCCGAGTCAAAGAATCCCGCCTCTTTGAGACTGATTACCAGGCCCCGGCGATTGATCTCCAAGTCGACTTTATCTTTCATACCGTTTTTCAGCAGGTATGCCTCCAGGGACGCCCTGGCCTTCTTGAAATCCTTTTCTTCGGCACGATAGCGCTGCTTGGAATTTTTTGAAAAGGGCATCTGCGGCTGCATATCCCCCCGTGCGCTGGGGGTGCTGATGGCGGGAATCTGGCTCAGTTCGGTGGAGTCGAGCACATTGACGTTGCTCATCGGGTTCGACTTCGCATAACCGAAAGACTCGCGCAGCGAGGCGATGACCTCCTCGACCTTCCGCTTGTCCGTCTGCGACATGGCAAACAGGGTCACGAACACCGCGAAAAGCAGGGTAATGAAATCGGCGTAGGAAACGAGCCAACGTTCATGATTTGCATGTGCCTCCGGCTTTTTCTTTCTGCGTGCCATTTATTTACCCTTCTTCTCTTCACCGGTCTGGACCAGGAATGACCGGAGTTTCTGCTCGATGTAATGGGGATTCTCACCGTTCTGGATGGCGGTCAAGCCCTCGATGATCATCCGTTTCTGCAGGAGATCCTCTTTGATGCGATGTTTCAGTTTCGTGGCAAAGGGCAGACAGATGATGTTGGCTACCATGAGGCCGTAAATGGTTGCAACGAACGCCACCGCAATACCGGCGCCCAGTTTCGAGGTATCGGAAAGATTGTTCATGACGTGAATGAGACCAAGCACGGCGCCGATGATTCCGATGGTCGGGGCATAGCCGCCGGCCGCCTCGAAAAACTCGGCGCTCCCCTTGGCATGCTCTTCGTGGGTATCCAGCTCGGTTTCCATGGTATCCTGCAGTTTCTGCGGGTCGATGCCGTCAACCACCAGCGAAATTCCCTTGCGGGTAAAGCGGTCTTTCGCCGTCTGCGCCTCCTGCTCCAGGGAGATAAGGCCGTTTCTCCTGGCCTTGGCGGCATAGTTGATCATTTCCTTGATGATGGCTTCATTGTCATTGGCGTTGACAAACAACACCCGCTTGGAATCCTTGAAGGCCTGTTTGATCGTCGCCAGGGGAAAACTGACGAAGGCAGCGCCAAAAGTTCCGCCGAGAACGATGAGAGCCGCGGTCGGCTGGATGATGGCGCTGACATGGCCGCCCTCGAGGATCTGTCCCCCGATAACCGCTCCGAAGCCAAGTATTAGTCCGATAATTGTGGCGATATCCATACGTTAGGTATCCTGTTTCGAGATTTTCCTCACCGCGCGGGCACGAACCGGGAATCGCTCAGCTGCCCGGAAAAACCGCGGCACGTAGTTTGACAATACACGTGTCATCCCAGGTTTACATCCGCTTCCTGGAACAGTTTCCCGCAAGAAAGAAACGGCTACAGTTTGGAAAAGGGCTGGAATGAATCCTCCCAACGCCTGCGAAGGTATTTCTTGCCCGTGGCCGGATTCCGTCCGGAGCGGGCGAAAATTCTCGCTTTGAAGGAAATGATCCGTTCGATCAGTACGGCGGTACTTTCCAGCACCACGTAGCGGTTGCCGTTGCTCAGGGTAATGTGCGTATCAGGGGTTTCCTCGACCACCTCGATCAGGTCCTCGTTCACAAAAATCTGGCTGCCGTCCAGCCGCGTCAGTTTTATCATTGCGTCACCACCCCATAGGTTTCATTTCGGACTGCACAGGAAGATACTTGAGCATTTTTTGTGCCATTCGTGTCAAAAAACCGACCTGTGGCGTTTATTCGGCAGAAAAAAAGGTCAAACGGCCTAAAAATGCCCGGATGACCTTTTGGATGAATTGCCCGGCGGAACCCTGCATTGCCGGGAAGCTATCGGATACGGCTACAGGTAGTCCAGCAACGACAATTGGGTAATCTTCGCCGTGGCCGAAAGGGCCGCTTCGAAAGACGCTTGCTGCTGAGTCAACTCTGTTGCCGCCTTGATGTAGTCAACGCCCATGGTATCGGAGACGATCCCTTGCAAGGTAGACTGATTGCGGCTGATCATGGTTTCGGCACTCTTGAAGCGAATCATCCTGCCGGCCACATCGCTCCTGGCATTGTTGATCTGATTTGCGGAAGAATCAAGCAATTTCGCGTTTTCCTGGATATCAGCAGGGATATTGTCCCTGATTGCCGTGATGATCTTATCAAGCGTCTCAAGCATATCTACGCCGCCATAGCTGCCGGTACCCTTCAGCAAGGCATCCCCGGCGATGGTAATCCCGGCAGGCGAATTCCGGTCGATCTCGATGGTAAGCTCGTCCGACGTCCCGGAATAGTCATTATTGGCCATGGAGAACGGCGGGGTGCTGTTTTTGAAGCCGGCAAAAATAAACTGGTCCCCCAACTGGGTATTGCCGAGATCCACCAGCTGTTTCTTCAGTTCCTCCAGTTGCGATGCGGCATTCTCCCGCACGGTCTGGTCGCTGCTGCCGCTGGTGATGGCGCCTGCGGTCTTCTTGACCTGGGCGATGATATCAGCCATCCCCTGCAGCGCCGTATCGGTCAAGGACAGGGAAAGATTCCCCTTGGTGATGTTGCTGAGGTACTGCTCACCGCTGTCCAGCTTGCTGTCCATGTCCAGGAGCTGGCGGGTGGTGATGGGATCATCGCTGGGACGGTTTATCAGCGAGCCGGAAGCAATCTGCTCCTGAAGACGGTTGAGCAGCGTTCTGCCCTTCTGCAGATTATACAATGCGTTATCGGAGGTCATTCCCGGTGTTATGCGCATTTCTGAACTCCTCTTATCACTCTGTTAACGTATCAGTCCCATGACCGTATCCAGCATATCGGACGCGGCATTGATAACTTTTGCCGAGGCTTCAAAGGCGCGCTGGTACTTGATGAGATTCGCGACTTCCTCGTCAAGGGATACGCCGGAATTGGACTCGCGAAGGGCATTGAGCTGGCGCAGGAAACTGCCGTTCTGCGCGGTGGAATTGGCGGCGTTTTCCGTATCGATGCCGACACTGCTGACAAAGGCATTATAAAAGCTCGACATGGTCGCGCTGGTCGTCGTGCCGTCCACGCTAAACGTCAGGGAGGCAGACTTCAATTTCGCCAGAGCCACGGCACCGGTATTATTTCCCGGACCGCTGACGGTAGTCGGGTCCTGTCCTGCCGCCGCAATTTTATTGGCGGTAAGTGAACTGTTCAACGCGATATCCGCGCTGGTGACTTTCGCCGGATCAAAGAAATCGTTCTGCGTACCGTCCAGGCCGTACCCGGAGCTGTGATGAGCATTGACGCTGGTCACCAACTGGCGGGCCATTTCGTCGAGTTTCGCCAGGTAGCCCGGGACAATCTCGTCACGCACCTGAAGGGTGCCGCCAATCTCGCCCAGGCTGTTGGCCGGACCGCCGATGGTCGCGGTAACATCAGTGGCGGCACCGCCCCCCGCGGGGGTCAGCATAACTTTGTTGAGTCCCGTACCGGCGTCAACCTCGGTTGACAGCGTAGCAAAAGTGTTCCCCTGCACCAGAGGCTCACCGCCGGGCAGGGAAACTGTCAAAGTTCCGTCTGCTTGTTCGGCATAGCTGACACCGGCTTTTTTTGCCAATTCCTGGGTCAGGTAGTCCCGCTGGTCGCGCAGTTCGTTGGCGTTTCCGCCCAATCGCTCCGTCTGGAGAATCTGCTCATTGAGCGAGGCGATGCTCTTGGCCTTTGCGGTAATATCAGCGCTTATCCCATCCAGAGAGCGGTCGGCGCCGGCCAGGGAATCATTCAGGTTGGTGTTCAGCTGATGAAAGGTATCCACCAGCACCTGCGAACGGGACAGCACCGCCTGACGCTCCGCGGAGCCCTGGGGCGTAATCGAGAGATCCTGCCAGGAATTGAAAAAATCCTCCATGGTCTGGCCAAGACCGTCGTTGGTTACTTCGTTAAAGAACGGTTCAATCTGCGCCAGAGCGGTCTGCTTTGTTTCGCTCTCCCCGTATTGACTATTGCCTTTCACCAGCTGCAGCTGCAGCAATTCGTCATGGCTTCTCTGCACTGTAGCGAGCTGTACGCCGGTTCCGAGCGGGAAACCGTTGGCATTGGTAATCGGTGCGGTTTCAAAAATCGTTTTCTGCCGTGAGTAGCCGGGAGTATTGACATTGGCGATATTTTCGCTCGTCACCTCCATGGCGACTCTGGCCATGGTAACACCCGAGGTTGCGATATTGAGCAGGTTATTTATTCCCATCAGATCTCTCCGCGCACCAACCGGCTGCCGGGCGTGCCGGTAACGACGCTTCCCGCGTTGCTGTAGGTTTTCACACCGCGGCCCAGACTTCTATTGATGAACTCCAGCGAACGGTTGACGTTACTGAGCGATCCGTAAAGGAGATCGCGATTGAAGCGGTTGCTCCGATTGAGTAAATCGGTAAGTTCGAAGACTCTCCGCTGGGACTTGAGCAATGCTTCGCGCCTGGCAGGCGGGGCAGCGTTGAGAACTGCGGAGAGGCTGACTGGCGAGGAAACTTTCAGCTCGCTCGCAGCCTCTGCCAAGGCCTTCTTGCAAATCTCCTTGCGCTGTTCGAGTTGCTCAATAAGCTGAAGCTTGCCTTCACGCTTCACCTCCAGGCCTTCGGTGTCAAGGTCGACGATATAATCGCGCTCTTCATCCAGAAGCAGCACGAGCTTTTCCAGCAGGGTCTCTTTTTCGTGCAGGCTCCGGATCAGGCAATCGATTCGATTATTCATTGGTATCACCGCCCGCTTTCAAGATGCCGAGGGATTGCAACATTTTTTCGGCTACCGCCTGACCACTGATGTTATAGGTCCCATCAGCGATGCGGCTTTTGATTGATTCAATTTTTCCGCTATTCGTGTTTTCCATCGCGGCCAGAACACCGGTAAGGTGCTCTATCTTCGCGTGATTGGCTGAAAGTTCCACCCGATCAGAGCTGTTGCCGGCACTCTTTTTGGTGGAAACGTCGCCGGCACCCTTTTTTTCGAGCGCGTCACTGCGAAGTGTCGCAATTCCATTATTAACGGTGCTATTGGTAACTTTCATGGCTGTACCTAAGCTTCCTGAGTTGGATTCCTTAACTTCATGGTTTCGATCGAGAGTCATGGGCGTCACTTTGTCCTGTATGCCGTACAAGCTGCTCTTCGAGTGCCCTGCCAATCCCCAGTGCTCCGCCCCGTGCGGCCTCCTGGGCATATTCCTGATCCAGCAGCGACCGGTAGGCCTCTTCGCCATGGCCGCCGCCGGTCAAGGTGTCCTTGCCAACGGTCGAGCGCATGGATTTTAGCATCATGCCGATAAAAAGCGCCTCAAAATCCTGGGTCGTTTTTTTCAGTTCGGCGTTCTGCTTGCCTGCCGGAGCGTTTTTTTCTCCGCCAGCAAGTTTCTCCAGCGGATTCGGCGTCAGCCCTTCAGGAAATATCGCAGGTTTTGTAATCGTCGTCATATAGGTACCTTATCGAACAGCATTTCGAAAACTTTAGCGGTTTTTTCATTTTATTTTCATTTTTTGAACAGGCTGTTCAAAATTCAGACACCAGGGACTATTAATACGTATTTTCAATCTGCCACGGAGTCCTGCCAGGCTTCAAAACCCGGCAGGTCTGGTCCATACTTCAGCCATATCAAATTATCTCCAACTCACCCTGTAAAGCCCCGGCTGCCTTGATCGCCTGCATAATGCCGATCAGGTCACGAGGTGTCACGCCAATCGAATTCAGCGCCTTCACCACGTCACCAATGCTGGCCCCTTCCTTCAAGACGAACAGTCCGCCGCCTTTGTCCTCTTTCACCTTGAGGTCCGTACGCGGCACAACCACCGTTTCGCCGCCCCGGCTGAACGGCTGGGGCTGAGAAACCTGCGGTGTCTCTTTGATCGTCAGGGTCAGGTTGCCGTGGGCAACGGCCACCGTGGCGAGACGCACATCATTTCCGATCACGATCGTACCGGTCCGCTCATTGAGAACCACCTTGGCGACCATGTCCGGCCTGACCTGCAGGCTTTCCAGGGCAGCGGCGAATTCGACGGTATTACCCTGATATTTTTCCGGGAGAGTCAAGGTGACGGAACCGGGATCTGAACACACGGCGATGGCGGACTGGAACTTGCCGTTGATGGCGGCTGCAACGCGTGATGCGGTCGTAAAATCCGGCCGGTGAAGATTCAGCCGCAGCTGACTCCGGTTGGTCAAGGCATAGGGCAGCTCCCGCTCGACCAGCGCCCCCTCGGGAACCCGGCCTGCGGTGGGATGGTTTTTCTGGGCAGAACCGGCCTGACCGCCATAGGAAAAGGCACTGGTGGAAACCGGGCCCTGGGCAACGGCATAGACCTGGCTGTCCCCGCCCTTGAGCGGAGTCATGATGAGAGTCCCGCCGGCCAGGCTTTTGGCATCACCGAGGGAAGAAACCAATACGTCCAGTTTGGTTCCCTGCTTGGCCATGGGCGGCAGATTGGCCGTAACCATGACCGCGGCGATATTTTTCACGGTAATGTCATTCCTGTTGATTGTGACTCCCGAACGTTCCAGGAGGTTGGTGAGACTCTGGACCGGGAACTTGGTCTGGTCGCTGTCGCCACTGCCGTTCAAGCCGATCACCAGTCCATAACCGATCAACTGATTGTCACGGACCCCGTCAAAGGAAGCAATATCCTTGATCCGGGTGGCCTGGACGATCTGAGGCAAGCACATGACAACCAGCGCAATGGCGAAAATTCTTTTCATGGTCGCTCCCATCAGAATGGCCAGATCTTGTCAACGAAATTGAAGAGCCAGCCCGGCTGTTGACGATCGTTGATCACGCCATTCCCGGAATAGGTAATGCGCGCATCGGCAATTTGCGAGGAACTGATCATGTTATCCTGATTGATATCCCGCGGTCGTACCGTCCCCTGCAGAATGATGATCTGATCCTCATTGTTTACCCGGACACTGCGGCTGCCCTCAATGCGCAGGTCGCCGTTGCCAAGAACGTCCATGACCCGGGCGGAGATGGTGGCGGTGAGCACGTCTTTACGCGTTGTGGTGCCGCTTCCGTTGAAATCCGAACTGGTGCTGGCCTTGACCAGGCTGTTCAGGTCCAGCTTATCCTTGAGGAAAGTCGTCTCAAGACCCATAAAATTGGGAATGGAGGCCGACATGCCGGATCCGCGCTTCGTCCCGGTCGAGGCCTGCTTGCTGGCGCTGGCCTCTTCGACAATCACCACGGTGACGATGTCGCCCCGCTTCCGCGCCTTGAAATCATCCACCGGAGAAGCCGAACCAGCCTGCCAGATCGAGCCGTTCGCGTAACTGACCTTTGGTGGCGGAAGGTATTCTTCATCCGCAGTTTTCGGCAACTGCACCTGCGGGTAGACGCAACCCGCGCTGACCAGAAGGATAACTGCCAACATTGTTTTTTTCATAATGAAACCTCGTACTTATCGCGCCTGAATCTCGTTAGGCGCTCCGGTCATGCCTGACGGACTAGAAATTCACCGCCACCGTGCCCGCATCAATCACCCGGGCCTGGACACTTTTTTTCGAGTTCATGTTCTGAACCATTATCAGGTCACCTTCCGCTCCCGCGCCGCGGGCCATACCGGTTGCGGTCACCCGCAAATCCCCGTTTTCGGCAACAATGGTGACCATCTGGCCGTTTTTCACCAGCGGCAGCTTTTCCAGATAGTCGCTACGGACAGGCGTATTGGCGCGGATCGGGACCCGGACCCTTTTCCCGAGAACATCGTCCAGATTGAAACTGACCTTGCCGGAGACCTCCGCCAGATCCCTTTTCTGCAGAGAAACGTCGCTGGCCTCTACGACCGCGCCACGCGGCAAGGGGAAGAGCGCCACAACCATGTCGGTGAGGGCCTCGACTTCCACCGGGATACTCATGTTTTTGACCAATTGATCATCAACCCGGATAACCATGCCAATCACGGTCCTCCCCCAACCTTCCCACTGGCGGGGAGCGATAAACTCATAGCGTACCTTCCCGGCCGGGATGACGATATCTTCCTCAAGGGCAATCCGTTTGATGCGGATTTCCATGCCGCTGTCCCGGGTTCTGTCCAGGATAAAATCCTGTACTGCCGCGCGGACCTTCTTTGCGCTGAGGGTCGTGCCGCCCGCCTGGGCAGTGACGGAACCGCCGAGACACCAGGCCAGGACCATCAAAAAGAGAACTGCGCTGAACTTTTTCATACTATTCCCCTAGCTGCCGATTACCGCTTCATGTTGTTGGCCTGCTGGAGCATCTCGTCGGCAGCCTGAACGGACTTGGAATTGATCTCGTAGGCCCGTTGACTGACAATCATGTTGACCATCTCTTCCATGACATTGACGTTGCTCATCTCCAGGTAGCCCTGGCTGATGGTGCCGATGCCGTTCTGTCCGGCGGTACCGGTGGTGGCGTCCCCCGAAGCATCGGTAACCTGATAGAGATTCCGGCCCTGGCTGGAAAGTCCCGCCGGGTTCTGAAAGGTGGCCAACTGGATGGTGCCGACGGTGGTTGCTCCGGTTTGACCCGACTGCGTCACGGAAACGGTACCATCGCTGCCGATGGAAATTTTGGTCACGTTGCTCGGGATAACCATTTCCGGCATGAGCGGATAGCCGTCCACGGTCACAACCCGCCCCTGGCCGTCGCGTTTGAAAGAACCGGAGCGCGAATATTCGGTGGTGCCGTCCGGCATCTGGATCTGGAAGAAGCCATCCCCTTCGATAGCCAAATCCAATTCGCTCCCGGTCTGGGTGATATTACCGGCAGTAAAGACCTTGGTCACCGACCCCGGCGTCGTGCCGAGACCGATCTCGATACCCGCCGCCTGGGTGGAGTTGGTCGAGGGCGCACCGGTCGTTTTGATACTTTGGTACATCACATCCTGGAAATCCGCACGGCTCTTCTTGAAGCCGCTGGTATTGACGTTGGCCAGGTTGTTGGCAATCACGTCAATATTCATCTGCTGCGCCTGCATCCCCGAAGCCGCCGTCCATAAAGCCCTGATCATAATCCCGCCTCCCTATATCCGAAATCCTCTTGTTACCGAAAAGCTGCCTTGCTCCCGGCCGCTTGTCAGAAAGTGAACCACCTGCCAAGAACCAAGAACTGTTCCTTTCCTTCATACATCATACTTCATACTTCTCGCTACACCTTCCCCAGCTCATTGACCGCTCTACCGGTCATCTGGTCATAGTTCTGAATCATCTTCTGGCAGGTCTCGGAGGAACGGGTCGTCTCAATCATCCGCACCATTGCTTCAAGAGGGTTTACGTTCGACCCTTCCAGATGCCCTTGCCGGACAAGCGTATCCCTCGCCGCTTGCGGCGTTACGTTTGCGTCGTTCGGCATGAAGAGGGCGCTGCCGATTTTTTTCAGATCATAGGGCTTCGGAAAATCCACAACGTCAAGCGTGCCGGTTTCCTGACCCTCAACCAAAATCTTGCCCTTTGCATCGAAGGAAACGCTGCCGCCATTGATAACGATCGGTGCGCCATTGCCCAGCACTTCATAGCCATCGGCGGTCACCAGCCTGCTGTTTGCATCCAGCTTGAAATTGCCCTGGCGTGTATAGGCCTTCCCTTGCGGTGTGTTGATCGCGAAAAAACCGTCACCATCAAGGGCAATATCAAAGGTGTTATCGGTCACCTTGACCACCCCGGCCGAAAAATCAATGGCGTAGCGCTCCGTGGCCAGCGCCGGTGAATCCGCGGAACCTTCAGTCCCTTGCAGAACGGAGGCGGTCAGGACAGCCTCGAAGGTGATGGAGTCCTTCTTGTAGCCGGGGGTGTTGACGTTGGCCAGATTATTGGCCAGCACGTCCAGTTGTTTCATCATCGCCATATTTCCGGAAATGGCGCCATAGATTCCGCTATTCATGGGAGATCTCCTCTTTCAGCCATGGCTCAGCCCGCCATATTTTTCATTTTGACTTTCAGCCGGATCACCGCCTGACTGTGCAACTGCGAAATCCGCGATTCGGTGAGACCCATGATCTCGCCGATCTCCTTCAGGTTCAATTCCTCATAGTAGTAGAGAGTTACCACGAGCCGCTCTTTGTCCGGCAGCGATTCGATGGCATTGCCAAGCACCTGGAGCAACTGCTTCGCCATCATTTGATTCTGAGGATTTTCCTTGCCGTTGTCCGAGAGGAAATTCAGGAAACCAAATGAGCTCCCCTCATCATCCTCATGGAAATCCTCCAGACTCATGAAGGACAGGGAATGAACCTCTTCCATCAGCTGGAAATATTTTTCCAGATCCATACCCATGGCGGAGGCCACCTCTTCGCTGCTGGGATTACGGCCCAGTTTCTGCTCGAGAACGGAGAATTCATGCTCGAGCCGTTTATATTTTTCGCGGAGGGTCCGGGGCAGCCAGTCCTGGGCGCGCAACTCATCCATAATGGATCCCATGACCCGCTTTTCGGCGAAAGTCTTGAAAAGGATCCCGCGCCGCGGATCGAAGCGTTCAGCCGCGGTAATCAGACCGATCACCGCAACGCTCATGAGATCCTGCTGGTCGAGATGCGGCGGAAGCTTGGAAGATATCCTGCCCACGAGGTATTTCACCAGCGGAAGGTGGGATAGTACCAGCTCGTCCCTGTTCTGGGGAGTGCTCACCTGGCACTCCGTTTCGTAGACCTTTGCGAGAGTATTCATAGTATCTCCGATACTGGACGGGAAGTGTCGCTATCGCCGGGTCGACCATTCCGGCCGGACGTCGCGCTTCCAACAAATTCTTCTCAGACTTCGCCGAGAATCAGCTCCGCGACTATTTTGCCCGAGGCAGGTTCAATATCTTCGGGAACCCTCTGGCCTCTCGTGAAATACGAGAGGGGCAGTTTGTTCTCAATCTGCAGATTTACAATGGAGCCGAACGAACTGCTTTCATCCAGCTTGGTAAAGAGCAGCCTGCTGATCGGCAGGGCGCCGAAGCTCTCGACGATGCCTCTCAGCTCCCGTTCCCGCGTGGTGGCGGCGACACAAAGGTGGGTCTCAATGCTGAAAGATGAATCCAGCATTGTGCGCAGACCTTCAATGGTATCCTTATCCTTCGGGCTTCTGCCGACCGTATCGATCAGGACCAGATCTTTGTCGCTATGTGCGGCAAGGGCTTTTTCCAGCTCTTTCGGTGTTGAGGCCACCTCGAGCGGCACCCCCATGATCCGGGAATAGGTTTTGAGCTGCTCCACCGCGCCGACACGGAAGGTATCGATGGTTACCAAGGCAATTTTCGCCTTCCGGCCAATCGTGTAGAGCGCGGCAAGTTTCGCAATGGTGGTGGTCTTCCCTACCCCGGTCGGTCCGACCAGCGCCACAATTTTGCAGCCGTTCTTTTTCAGCCTGATGGGGCCCGAGCACTTGACGGTAGTCTCAAGCGATTCTTTCAACAGCCCCTTGAGATCCTCCTCGCCATCTATCTGCTTTTCCGAGCTTTTCACTTTAGCCAGCAAAGCATGAATGGATGTCTCGACAAGCCCGGCTTCATGCAGGGTGGCGGAAACCCTGGCCAGCGAAACAGGTTCTTTCTTGCCCCGGTCCGTGGCGGCACAGGCAAGGGTCCCGGCGGTAAAGCGTGTCTCCCGGGCTGTTCCGGGAAATGCTCCCGTGGACTCACCCTGGACCGATTCAAGGAGCAGTTTTTTCAACTCCAGCATTTCACCGTTTACCGGTTCACGCAGGGAAAAATCGCTTTCAGACGCAGTATCTCCCCATTCGGCCCGGGCGACCGGCGCCGGCGATACCGGCTCCTGCCGGGAAGCGCTTTCCTTGACCAGCAAGCTGTCCACCCTCTCCCTGAGTTCTTTCAGCTCACGGGCAAGCGGCTGCAGCATGGAATCTCGGAAGGCATCACGGGTCGTTCCCTCGTGGCCCGGCTCTTCGCGATACGCTGCGATCTTCCGCTGCGGGGGACTGTCAACCGTTGCAACTATGCGGAACACCGGCTTGGTGAAAAAACCCAAAAGCCCTTTGCGGCGCTCCTTTTTCGAAGAAATTATCATGGCGTCAGGACCCAGCTCGGCCTTCACCAGTTGCATTGCTTCCGTCATATTTGCGGCTTGAAAAGTTCTAGTTTGCATCTGCGCTGACAACTCCTATGGATTGGATTTTAATGTTCGGTGGAATTTCATTGTGGGAAAGAACCGCCAGGGTGGGCAGGAATCTTTCCGTCAGCTTCTTGACGTGACGCCGCACCGAAGGCGAAGCGAGCAGCACCGGATGACTGCCGGTCTGATTGAATTTGTCCATACCCAGCCGGATGTTCTGCAAAATGCGTTGGGCAACACCGGGCTCGATGGCAAGGAAACCGCCCTGCTCCGACGGCTGCACCGATTCGGCAATCACCTCTTCAACCTGTCGGTCCAAAGCGAGCAGCGAAAGCACATCACCGTCCTGCTTGTACTGTTCGACGATATAGCGGCCAAGACCCTGACGAACAAATTCGGTCAGAACTTCGGGATCCTTGGTCATGCTGCCGTAGTCGGCCAGAATCTCCAGGATGGTTCTCAAATCGCGGATGGAAACATTTTCCTTCAACAGGCCATGAATCACCTTGAGCACCGTACCGAGACTCAGCAGCGACGGCACCAGCTCATCAACCACCTTGGGACAGCTGGTGGCAAGATTATCGAGCAGCTGCTGCAGCTCCTGCCGTCCCACCAGTTCGTGAGCATGTTTCTTGATAATTTCGCTGATATGGGTGGCCATGATGGTGGTTGAATCGACAACCGTGTAACCACTGATCTGCGCATGCTCTTTCTGGGTACCTTTGATCCAGACGGCCGGAAGGCCGAAGACCGGTTCGGTGGTGTGGCTTCCTTCCAGGGTCCCGGTTGCCTGACCGGAATCCATGGCCAGAAACTGTCCGGTCAGATTGCTGCCGCCGACCTTGGCCCCCTTGATCAGGAATGAGTATTCGTGCGGCTTCAGCTGCAGATTGTCATGGATATGGATCGGCGGCACGATGAAACCCATCTTCTGGGCAAAGGTTTTACGGATGGAACGGATCCTTTCCAGCAACTCGCCCTGCTGCGCCGCGTCAACCAGCGGCACAAGACCGTAGCCGACTTCCAGCTCCAGCAGATCCACGGGACGGATGGCAGTGATCTGATCACCGTTATCATCATGTGCCGCCTGCGTAAGGAGTTCTTCCTCATCCTCAACAATTTGTGCCTTCTCGCGCGCCATTTTCCCGACCAGATATGACAAACCGGACAGCAGGAAAAAGGCGAAATGCGGCAACCCGGGAATCAGGCCGAAACAGAACAGCACTCCGGAACAGACGAAGAAGGCCTTGGGATGATTGAGGAATTGGCCGGTAATTTCATGGCCGAAATTATTTTCATCGGCGGAACGGGTAACAATGATACCGGCGGCGGTGGAGATGATCAGTGCCGGGATCTGGGCCACGAGCCCCTCGCCGATGGTCAGCAGGGTGTAGTTGGTGAGGGCCGCTTCCAAGGCCATGCCCTTCTGCCAGACCCCGATGATGAAACCGCCGATGATATTTGTCAGCATGATCAGAACCGCGGCCACGGCGTCACCGCGGACAAACTTGCTGGCGCCGTCCATGGAACCGTAGAAATCAGCCTCACGGGAAACCTTCGACCGCCGGATCCTGGCTTCTTTTTCGGTAATGATCCCGGAGGAAAGGTCCGCATCGATGGCCATCTGCTTGCCCGGCATTGCATCGAGGGTAAAACGCGCCGCAACTTCGGCGACCCGGCCGGCACCCTTGGTAATAACGACAAAGTTGATGATGACGAGGATCAGGAAGATGACGGCCCCGACAACATAGTTGCCGCCCACCACGAATTCGCCGAAGGCCTTGATCACCGAGCCGGCAGCATCAATACCCTCATGGCCGTGCAGGAGGATCAATCGGGTACCGGCAATGTTCAGGGAGAGACGGAAGAGCGTGGTAACCAGGAGAATGGAAGGAAAGACCGAAAAATCAAGCGGCTGCGTCGTGTACAGGCCTACCAGCAGAATAGCCAGGGCAATGGTGATATTGGCCGCCAGAAGAATGTCCAGAAAAAAGGCCGGCAGCGGAATGATCATCAAGGCCAGAATCCCGATAAGCACCAGTGCCATATAGATGTCGGAATTTTTCCGGACCTGCATTGTACCCGCCAACGAAGAAGCCATCCAATATGTCCTGTGATTTCAAACAGATTTTACGCCCTACACTGGAATAGCAACCTCTGTGCCAGACGAGTCCAGCGGCACCTGGATTCGACAAGTATCCGGGAGATTGCCGAAAAGGCGCTTCATTGCTGCTAACAGGAGAATTCAAGAGGGTTTCAGGAGGCAGGTACGTTTCGAAAAAATTGGGGGAAAGAAGGAATGAGACAGTATTTTGAAAAGTATCAGTCAAGGATTTGTCTAGGAAACTGTCCGACGAGGAAATCAGAAGGTCTTCCCCTTCAACCCGTAGACATAAGCCAGCAGTTCCGCAACCGCCACATAAAGGCTCTCCGGAATCTCCTCACCCTCCTTGACCTGCGCGTAGAGTTCCCGGGCCAGAAACCTGTTTTCCACCAGCATGACATTGTTTTCTCTGGCCAGAGCCTTGATTCGGAGGGCCAGATGATCGGCGCCTTTGGCAATCACGAACGGGGCGGCCATTTTATTCCGGTCATATTTCACGGCAACCGCAAAGTGAGTCGGGTTGGTGACCACGACATCGGCGGTGGGGATGATCTGTTTGAGGCGGCGAAAAGCCCTTTCATACCGCATCTTGCGGATCTTGCCCTTCAGCTGCGGATCGCCGTCGCTGTCCTTGTGCTCCCGTTTCACTTCCTCTTTGGTCATTTTCAGATTCTGGAGGTAATTCCACTTTACAAAGGCAAGGTCAAGGATCGCCAGCACGATCATGACCCCGCAGGTATGGATGACGATTTTGAACGAGATGTGGCTGACAAAGACGAAAATTCCGTTGATATCGGTTTCGGTCAGGTAGAGTATTGCCTCCATTTCATCGCGCAGGATCTTGAACGCGACGTATCCCACGATCAGAATTTTGATGATGGATTTGAGAGCCTCGACGGCCGCCTCTTTATTTGCCAGGCGTTTGATGCCCTCGAGGGGATTGATCTTTTCGAACTTGACAGTGAGTTTCTCCGTGGAAAAGACTACCCCGCCCTGGATGAACACGGCAACGACCCCCGCGACCATGACCATGAGCAGGAACGGGGCCAGAACCGCACCGACGGAAATAACCTGCTGCATCAGGATACTGTTGACAGTTATCGGGGTAAGCGTGACCGTGCCCATGCCGCCGAGCAAGTCACGGGTGTTCTCTTTCAGGGAAGTCAGCATGTAACCGCCCAGGGTATAAAGAGTCACCATCGAAACCAGCAGGGTGATGGTCGATGTCATGTCGCGGCTCAGGGGCGGCGGACTTTTTTTCCGCGATTCCTCGAGTTTTTTCGCGGTCGGTTGTTCTGTTTTTGAGTGCTTATCAGCTTCTGACATCAGGAACCCTGCGCGATAATTCTGAATAATGACTTGATCTGGAGAGCCATTGCTCCGAAGGAAATTTCAAGGGTGTGAATGAAAACCAGGAGAGACAACCCAAGGGCAAAAAAACCGATGGCAATGTTGAGCGGCATGCTGATGACAAAGATGTTCATCTGGGGAAAGGAGCGCGCCATGACACCAAGCACCACCGTAGTGGCCAGCAGCGAAACCATGACCGGCGCCGCCAGTTTGATCCCCAGTACAAAGATGCCGGAGGTAATGGTAATCAGAAAACTGAGCAGGGGGCCGCTCATCTGCCAGCCGCCCAAAGGGATCAGCGCATAGCTGTCCACCATGGCCTTGATGAAAAGATGATGGGCACCGAAGGTCAGGAATAACAGCGAGGCAAGCAGTGTCTGGAACATTGACAGGAGCGGCACCTGGCCCATGGTCGGATCAAACAGGGTCGACATGGAAAAGCCCATCTGCATGCCGATCACCTGCCCGCAGAACTCGACAGCGCCGAACACCGATTTTGCAACAAGGCCCAGGGTGATGCCGATCAGAGCTTCGACAACAACCAGCTGCAGCAGGGAGAGGAAATCGCCCGGCAGGGTGACTGGGGCAAGCTTGAGCACCGGGAAACAGACCAGGGTCAGAGACAGCGTTACCAGTGCCCTGATATTCATCGGCACCCGCTCTCCCCCAAACAGCGGAATGGCACTGAAGATCCCGGCCAGACGGCCGAGCACCAGGGTGAAGAGCGTGAAGTCCTGAATGGAAAGAAACGCGGGAAGCTGGAACATGCCGGCTATCTCAGGTTGGGAATCAAGGCGAAGATCTCACGGGTAAAATCCGACATGTAACTCATCATCCAGGGAAAAAAGACGATCATTGCCAGCATAACCGCGACAATCTTCGGCACAAAGGCGAGTGTTGCCTCGTTTATGGAGGTGACCGCCTGAAAAATACTGATGATCAGGCCGATCACCAGGCTGAAAATCAGGAGCGGCGCAGAAAGCATCAGGGTTACTTCAAAGCTCCTGCGGGCCAGTTGGGTTACCAGTTCCGGGGTCATGGGGAGGTCCTTTCCATATAAGTATGAAGGATGAATTATGAAGTATGAAAGCAAAGCAGTGAAAAAGCCTGGCAATACTCATCTCTGGGGTAATAGCGTTTCGTTCTAGGTTCATTGATCAGCTAAGTCGAAAATCATTGAAACCGGAAATTCGCGAATGGTTTGCGAGAGAAGGATGAATAATTCGGTTTTTTTCATACTTCATAATTCATCCTTCATCCTTTGAATTTCTCATCCTTCATACTTCATAATTTTTGTCAGCCAAAACTCTTCACAATCGATCCGATCACCAGCGCCCAGCCGTCAACCAGAATAAACAGCAGGATCTTGAAGGGCAGCGAGATCATCACCGGCGGCAGCATCATCATACCCATGGACATCAGGACCGAAGCAACCACCATGTCCACCACGAGAAACGGGATATAGATGAGGAAGCCGATCTGAAAGGCGGTCTGCAACTCGCTGATCATGAAGGCCGGAATGATGGTCAGAGTCGGGATTTCATTGGCATTCTTGGGCCGCGGCATCTTGGAAAGACTCAGAAACAGGGCCAGGTCTTTCTCTCGCACCTGGGAAAGCATGAACTTCCGGATCGGTACCACCGCCTTGTCCAATGCCTGTTCCTGGGTAAGCTGACCGGCCTTGTACGGCTGGAAAGCCTGGGTGTTGATCTGCTGCCAAATCGGGCTCATGATATAAAAGGTCAGGAACAGGGCCAGGGAAATGACAATCTGATTGGATGGAGCCTGCGGGGTGCCGATGGCGCCGCGGAGAAACGACAGCACCACCACCACCCGGGTAAAGGAGGTGGTCATGATCAGAAGTCCGGGCGCCAGTGACAGGACCGTAATCATGAGGAAAATCTGCAAGGCGGTCGACACGTCGCCCGGCTTGGAAACCTTGCCCAAACCGACACTCACCGTCGGCACGCTCAAAGGCTCGGCAAAACCGGCTGAAGCGAAGACCAGCCCCGCGAGGCAGACCAGGCCGGCAATTAGGGGAAATCTGTTCAATCTCACGCCCTGACCCCACCCTTTTCTCCGGGAATCGTGGCCCGTCTGCCCTTCTGGATCATCTCCATGACGAAGCGAAAACCGTCAGGAAAGGAAGCAGCGGGCTTTTTCGTGGCGGACAATTCCTCGACAATTTCGATTGTTTCCAGCATATCGACCTGTTTGATCAAGCTCAGGCCGGAATCCGAGGAACCGAGCAGCAGGTATTCCCCTCCCACTTCCACCAGCATGAGAGACTTTTTCGGGGCAAGAAAGCGACTCTCCACCACCCGGATGTAGCGGGGCACCGACTTGTTCACCAGGCTTCCCTTGAGAAAGCGGTTGACCAGATAATAGGCAAGAAAGATCAAGCCGACGACAATCGACAAGGAAGCCACCATCTGGAAAAAGCCGGAAACAAAACTGAATCCGCCCGCGCCTGTCCCCTCCGCTGCATATGCGGCCCCTGGGAAGCACAGCACCGGGAGAACCGGAAGCATTCTCATACGATTTTCTCCACACGCTCCGCCGGGCTGATGATATCCACCAGGCGGACCCCGAATTTCTCATTCACCACCACGGCCTCGCCCCGGGCCACCAGCTTGGAATTCACGAACACATCAAGGAGCTCCCCGGCCAGTTTGCCCAGCTCCACCACTGCGCCCTGATTCAGCTGGAGCAGATCCTTTACCAGTAACTTGGTCCGTCCCAGTTCCACGGTCAGATGAAGGGGGATATCGAGAATCAGATCAAGATTCCTTTGCTCCTGGCCGGCGTTCTTCTGCTCTGTGCTTTCCAATATATCGCTCACGCGGGACCTCCTGTTGTCTATGTCTATGGCTGCGCTGGCAGCCCCTTTATAATTCCAGTACCATCTAACACTTGATTTTTTGCAGGCAACCCCTCCAAACCTCCCCTTGACAAGGGAGGCGTAAAGGCTTCCCCCCTGTCAAGGGGGGATTGAGGGGGGTTGAATTTCGGTGTTACATGGCACTATGAAAGCAAGTCGCTTGTTATCTGTATCGCCTTGTTGCCGCCCTGCACGCCCGGGGAACCGGTAAACTTCTCAATCCCTTCAATCTTGACACTCAACTCGCTCCGGCAATCCTTGTTCAGGATGATAGTATCGCCAACGGAAAGATTGATCAGGTCATTCAAGGTGATGCCGGTCTCGCCCAACTCGACGGTCAGCTCCACCGGCGCCTCAACCAGCTCGGCGGCCAGCCGGGAATGCCACTTGGGGTCAATGGCCATACTGTCCAGCTGGGTTCCGACCTTCAGCTTGTCGCGCACCGGATCGATGGTCATGTAGGGAATCGCGAACTCCATGGTTCCCGTGACCTCCTCCACCTGGATTTCCAGAGACATGGTGATGACCTGATATTCCGGGGGAACAATGGTTACCAGCCGGGGGTTCATTTCCATGCGCAGGAGGTTCATCTTGGTTCCCTGGACCACATGGGTCCAGGACTTTTCCATATCCGCCAGCACGTCCTTGACGATCTTTTCCATGAGACGGACTTCAATGGAAGTGAACATGCGGTTCTGCTCCGTGACAGCCGGAGCCCCGGACCCGCCGAGGATACTATCCACGAGGGTAAAAACCAGCTTGCTGTCCATGGTTATCAGAGCCGCGCCCTTAAGCGGCTCGATCTTGAAGATGGCCATGCAGACCGGTGACGGCAGGGTTTTGAGAAAATCGTCGAATTTATAAGGCCTGGCGCCAAGTTTCTTGATTTCGACGATCTTCCGCAGCCGGTTGGAAAGGGTTACGCGGTTATAGCGGATAAAACTGTCATAGATGACATCCAGGTTTGGAACGAGAACCTGATGATCATTATTGAACAGATCAAAGACGGATACCGACGCCTGCCCGGCCGCGAGCTCCTTCTCGGGCACGATTTTGCCCTCAACAATGGCCGCCAGCAGGGATTCAATCTCTTCTTTGGTCAGGATCTTTTCCACGTTTACCTCAAAAAACCTGGGAGTCTGTCGGTCCGACAGGCACCAGGGTTACTGGACAACAAAATCGGTAAAATAAACCCGCTTGAGCTTACCCGGCGGCAGGATGTTATTCGAAACGGTAAAAATTTCCTGCCGCAACTGATTCTTGCCCTGCTGATCGCGAATATCCAGCATGGTCTTGGTGGTCAGAAGCACCAGAATCGCATCGCGAAGCGGGGCTTTCCTGGCCTCTGCCTCGGCCTTCATCTCTTCGTTGGCCACTTCCAGCTCAACCCGGACACGCAGATAGCGGAGATCCTGCCCGTCATAGATATTGACGATGAACGGTTCCAGCTGAACAATACTGGGCAACCCCGTGCTTTCGGTCTTTGCCTCTGCCTCGGCCTTACCCTTTTTACCGCCGGCAAAGAAGAAATAGCCACCCACCCCACCGGCAACCAGGATAATCGCAGACAAGATGATAATAATCAGCTTCATTTTACCTTTCCCTTTTTCCTGAGCGCCATCCGCTACCTGATCGTCCTTCGGAGCCATCGAGTAAACCTCCTATTATGTAATGATTTCGTTAGGGTAGAGTTATGCTACAAATTAATGCAACCAAAGTGCCAGAACGATTTCGCGGCAAAGTGTGGTTTTTTGCGCGAGGCTCTGGATTTTGTGCAAAACCGTGCGCCACCCTACCCTGTTCCGAAAGGTAACGTGAAGAAACTCCGCCGGGAAACGCCCTCTAAAGATTAAAACTGTAACAGTTTGTTTTTATAGAGAAAAGCAGATCATAGTTATTTTTTCCAACGAACTAAGGAAAACGGGAAGTACCTGGATACGAGGGTAAAGCGGCCGGAGAGGGCTGACATTGGGGAAATAAAAGCAGAGGCTACGGGCAATTCGTCGATGGCTGGCAAGATTGTCAGATTTTGCACTGCGGGTTCCGTCAGTATTCAAAATACATTCGAGCCAAGATTTTGACAAGCAGCGTTAAGAGATGATTTAGCCATCGGGACCAGTTGGCGTAGATTTTAAAGTTTTTCGAGAGTAGTGCCGTACCTTGATTTCGGCGGCCAACAAGTCAAGGACGGCTTCCCATTCTGGCGAATCGGATTTTACTTCATATCCGGCTTCCAGGTATTGAATCGCCCCTAGTTTTCTAGACACTCCTGAGGTATAAAAAATGACTCCAGGAGGATTCCATGAGCGCCAAGCGTTACCCCGAAGAATTCAAGATTGAAGCAGTCAAGCAAATCACCGAACGAGGCTATTCAGTGTACGATGTTGCCAAGCGCTTGGGCGTTACCACCCACAGCCTGTATGCTTGCAGGAAGTACGGTCAAGGATCACAGCAGGCTAGCACTCTGGATGACCAGCAAGCTGAAATAAAACGTCTTCGCAGTGAGCTGAAACGAGTCACTGAAGAACGAGAAATCCTAAAAAAGGCCACCGCATATTTCGTCAAAGAGTCCCACTGAGGTATGCTTTTATCCGGGCGCATCAACACGAGTTTGCCATTCGCAAATTGTGCCACATGATGAAGATTCATCGTAGCGGCTACTACGCCTGGCTGAAGCAACCTAAGTCATTACGGCAAAAAGATGACGAACGGTTGTTGGGACTCATCAAACAGTTCTGGCTCGGGCGGAAGATGTATAAAGATCGGGAAGAAGCCAGGCAAGACATTTTCAATTACATCGAAATGTTTTATAACCCGACACGGCGTCATGGCTACAATGACGACTCACCAGTTGAGTTTGAAAGACGTCACTTTATGTAGACGGAGAATGTCTAGATTACTGGTGGCGATTCATTACGACCTACCCGAAAGCCCGGCAGGTCAAAGCCATGCCCGTTGAACAGGTGATTTGATGGATATACGAGAAGCAAAACGAAATGACGTGGAACAGATTGTCAGCGTATTCCATGATACCATCCACATAGTGAACTCTCAGGACTACACTCCAGAAGAGGTGAATGCTTGGTCGCCTGATGTACCTGATGTTAAAGAGTGGGCTGAAAAGAGACTTTCAACCAGAATTACGTTCGTTGCCGATGATGAGGGCATAATTGTAGGGTTCGGGGAGTTAGAAACTACCGGGCACATAGACTGCTTATACTGCCATCACAACTATCAGAGACGCGGCGTCGGGGCTGCCATTTTTCGTCAGATTGAGAATAAGGCACGAGCCCTTGGACTCAGGCGCCTCTTTGTCGAGGCGAGCATCACCGCTCGTCTGTTCTTTGAGACTCAAGGCTTTACGATTGTTAATCAACAAACGGTCGTTCGACGAGGTGTCGAACTGACTAACTTTGTAATGGAGAAGTACATTGGGACAAACCTAAAAAAAGCCAACGAGAAAGATGCACCTGACCAAAAGACCGTCAGGTGATCTTCCGCCCCCGTTGCGCAACAAAATACCACAAGAGGAAATTATGAAACGGCTTGAAGGCAAGATTACGATCATAACAGGTGCTGCAAGGGGAATTGGAGAAGCAATAGCTCGTGCATTTGTTGCAGAAGGTGCATTTGTATACCTCACTGATATTAAAGACGAGCAAGGCGCAATCGTTTCGGAACAAATCGGGAACAAATCGACCTATCGTCGTCTCGATGTCAGGGAAGAAACTGACTGGCAACGTGTCACTTTGGAGATCATCGAACAGCATGGCAGGCTTGATATTGCCGTAAATAACGCAGGCATCACCGGCTTTGAAGATGGGATTATCGTGCAAAACCCAGAACATGCAAGCTTGGATAGTTGGCATGACGTCCATCGGACAAACCTTGATGGAGTTTTCTTGGGATGCAAATATGCAATCCAAGCTATGCGTAAAACAGGAATAGGTTCAATTATAAACATTTCGTCTCGATCCGGACTGGTTGGTATACCAGGTGCTGCTGCCTATGCATCGTCAAAGGCGGCTGTTCGCAACCACACCAAAACGGTGGCGCTCTATTGTGCGGAGCAAGACCTCAATATTCGCTGTAACTCGATACATCCAGCCGCCATTCTAACACCAATGTGGGAACCACTTTTAGGCGGTTCCGCGCCAGAGCGAGTTGAGCGAATGAAGGAATTTGTAAAAGACACCCCCCTTCGTAGATTTGGCAAACCTGAGGAAGTTGCTGCGGTGGCTGTCCTTTTGGCCTCCGACGAGGCAGCATACATGACTGGCACAGAATTAAACATTGATGGTGGAATGCTAGCTGGTTCGGTAGCAATCCCGGTTGTCGAATGAATACCGATCGGAATTGCGCGCATAAACCCCTCCCCTATCATCAAATAATACGATCTATATAGTTTCCATCAGCTGAAAGCAGATAGAGAAATTATGAAATCTTCAGAATAGGATTGCTATTTGGGGAGACTCACTTCATGGTTCTGCTTTTCCGGGAATCTGATATTCAGGACTGGTGCATCAACCAGATGGAAAGTGGCGGAGGCAAGGGAAACCTTGCCGTCGGAAGCCCCGAATGCATCGAGAATCTTCGTGAAAAGCATGTCCTTCGTGGAGCGGCGTTTTTTGTAGTCTATCACATAACGTACCGTGAACTCGATCCAGTTGTCATTTGCGATCATGGTAACCATCGGTTCCACGGTCGCCTTTTCTATCATGAACTTTTTCACCATTTTTTCCCAGTCCTTCTGAGCATGGGGAATGTAGCTGCCGATCTGCTCAGTGGCGATGGCGAGGAGAATTTCACGGGCATGGTGGTAGTCGCTGCCGTATTTTACCGGGACAGTGATTTCGTCCCAAATGAAATGGAAATCCGCAGAATAATTATAGACCGGCGCCTTAAAGACAAAGCTGTTGGCGATTCTGACGATGCGTCCGTTATAGAGATCGGCCTTTACCCATTCGCCAATTTCCATAACCGTTGTGCGCAAAATGCCGATATCGATCACATCTCCCGTGATGCCGCCAACCTGAACCCGATCACCCACCGAATAAAAGCCACCCACCGAGATGGCTGCCCAGCCGGCGATACTGGCAATAACCTCCTGCAGTGCGAAGGCGATACCGGCACCGGCAACACCAAAGGCCACGGTCAGGTTTCCGAGACGGTCGCTGAAGACTACCGTTATTAGAACGAAACCCACCAGCATTCCAAGAAAGCCGATGAGTTTCCGGAAACGGTAGCGGGTGTCGGTTCCTTCGATTCTTGGCAGAAATGCCCGACGTGTAAGCCGCACCAAAACGTTGATGATGATGATGCCGATGAGGACGGTAACAATTTTTCCAACGGTAGGATCAAACAGCCATGAACGGACAACGGGTGGTAACTCGAACATGTTGGGCTCCTTCTGAATCTCTCTTCAGGGATAAAGGACACCAGCATACCGACGAGGGCTTCTGCATGGCGCCGAGTTGTTTTCCGGGCTTGATCAATCCCAACCAGGGGCCGGCCGCAAGCCCGGCAAGCGGAAGCAGGAGGACGGCGGGTAGCCGGAAACGCCACGCCAGCGATTGCGCCCGATACCCAAAACAGACATGATCACAATGAAGCCGGTTATGTGAATCGTCTGATCAGTCATTGAGGCATTCAGCTGCCCAGCGATTCAAAGCCGGATATGACATCAAACAGCTCCTCGTCGAAATGAGCGGGTAAGCATGGCATAGTCGGTCCTGTCATTCGTCTCACTTGCGAAGAACCTGCAGGGTCCGCTCGTACCGTTCTCCGATTGCCCTGCTGTCATCCTTTATGTGCGCCATCTCTCGTCCGCTCTGCATCACCAGTTCAGCATGGTGTTCAAGTACTTTGCGCCGCTCCGCCACCCGGATATGGGGTGCAATGGCAGCTATCGCATCAAAAAGGCAGAGGATCACCTGCACGTGGCTGGCCGCGGCATTCCGTATCTGTCCGAAAGCTGCCTCAACTATTTGGTCGAAGGAAACAGGAACTGACACAAGACGGAGATTACCTTTATCGTCGTAGCTGAACGCAGAAGGAAACTTCCTCTGGGCTATTCGCCCGAGTCCTGCGCTGAGCCAGTTGATGCAGGTCATGGCGGTAAAGGGATCGTTTATGCCAGGGGAAAGAGCGCGCAGGGCCACCTCGACGAGTTGATATATCAAGTACTCAATGTCCTGTTGATCGGTTCGCTGCCGTCCCTGAATGAAGGAGCTATTCACCCGAGAGGATAGCTTTTCGTCCCAGTGTTCCCGTGGCCAAACGGTGACGAGATGCGCACCCGCAGCTATGAATTCCCCCGGACGGGAGTGGAGAGAGAGTATAAAATCGTTTTCGACAGCCGTCCTCATAAGACCATCAAAATCAATGGCCTGGAGGTAGCCGCTATTATCCGACGCCACCGGCCAACCATCACGGTGAAATTCCTCGGGCAAAGCCGCCCTGACGTCAATTCGATCAGGCTCACCAACCCCGTGATCCTGCTGCTCCGGGAAATGACGGTCGATGGCAGCATTTAGGTCTCGATAGACTGCGGTGATGATACTGTCAGCCTGGATTGACGTGGAGATGTGATGAATGAAGTAGATGAGGACGGCGGTACTTGCAAGTGCCAGAACAATGGCAATAGTTATAGAGAGGTGAGGAACGAACGAACCGCTGTCGCCGCTTCGCACCACCCGGAGTGTGAAGAGACAGTAAATGAAGGTGGCAATAAATGTGCCGAGGACCACCTGGGTTCCGGTGTCACGGATGAAGTTCCCGAGCAGTCGCGGGCCGTATTGGGAAGAGGTAAGTGAGAGGACGACAATGGTGATAGAGAAGACCACCCCGGCAGTAGTGATCATGGATCCGGCCACCGTGGAGAGGATGGAACGGGCGCCTTCCGGACCACCGCTGTAAAGCCAGCCGATCTTTTCTGTAACGTCGCGGGGGAGTACTGTGTCAAAAGCGGTCGTGCCGAGGGAAAGAGCGATGGAAATCGTCGCCATGACAGCCGGTACGAACCAGTAGCTTGAACTGAACGAGTGCCAGAAATTTAAGATTTTGGTTTTCATCGGTTCTCCGTTTTATGGGCCATTATAACAACTTGTGAATGCGAATTCTTTACCCCCTCCGTGATTTCACCAAGCGGGAAATACCCTGATAACGGACGCATCTTAACGGGACAGGACACAGGTGCGACCGAGAGATGAAATCCCGATATAGTCGCGCACTTCAAGACGTTCAGTCGATTCCAGGTGCATTTTACATTTGCAGATCATGCCGACAGTGTCGCGAAGATCATTGTCAGAGAATGCTGGATCGAGAAAAGTTCAACAGCCAATCGCCAACAAAGTTGCGACCTGATCGAGATCTTTGACTCAAATTCTGAATATGTTTTTTACCGGCCTCAGCGCTTGGCGATAATCCAAACGGCATGCACGATACCAGGAATATACCCCAACAGGGTCAATAGGATGTTGAGCCAGAAGGCACCCCCAATTCCCACCTGAAGAAAAACACCGAGCGGCGGCAGAAGAATCGCAACCAAAATCCGAACCAGATCCATTTTCTTTCTCCTTATCTCCCGGACTTTAGGCGTTTCCAACAAAAAATCCGACATCGCCGGCAACATTGAACAACGCACGGACCTGCATAATTCCGGGCATGTACAATCGACCTATTGCTGCCCCGATTGCGTTCATCCATCAATCAGGATCTTTCGAAACAACATCTAGTGGAGCTACTTGTTGTCGGTATCATATTCGCTTTTGGCATTTTCCCAGGAAGCGCTCATCGCCTGGTACGAATCTGATAATCCTTTTTTCATCAGTAGCACTAATGTCCCCAGATCGTCGAGCACGTCATCAACCTCTGGATGTTTCTGGTTGTCCATCTCGGTGTCGCCGGTCGCAGCATCGAAATGGCCTGGAATTTTGCGGCGGGCTTCGATCAGCAGTGTACGGTGCGGAAGGAGCGTTCCGCGGCCTTGTCCACCTCGGACTCTTTCCCGTTGTGGCCGTGATGCCTGGGCGAATGCCCGCCACCTACACCTTCGTATGAGGCTACGGTGTGGTGTGCCTCGCTCAATTCATCTCCCAGCGACTCGTTGAGAGTACGCGGGACACCCTGGCCGCGCGATCTCGTCCAAAGCATCAAGGTTGCCCTCGAAGAGATTGGTCTTCTGTCGATCCAAACGGTGAGCCACGATTTCCACGTTAGTAAAAAAGCCCCACAAGGCCATATGGATTGTGGGGCTTTTAGCCTGGAGAACCAAAATAATATCCGACGCCGAATGTCGATATATTCGGGTACGTTCCCGGCTTTCCACTGTTCGTCCAACTCCTTGGTGCCTTGGGACTGCTCGATCATAAACTGCCCGACCTTGGTGGACTGAAAAGCACACCCTGCTCCAAAAGCAACAACCAAACCGACTAACAACACAAGTAAACATTTCAATTAGAACGTACGGTTAAATTATACAACATTTTTGTCTCTTGATATCGGATAGCTGAGTTTCTGGGATGCCTTTATCAACGGCCATGATGGCAGCCATGATGGGCCAGGGCGACGATGGCTAGAGGAGAGGCAAGTGGCTTCACCGTCCTCACTCGGTTCGTGAGTTCAGTTACCCGGTCTTTGATATTTTGCAGGGATTTCTTCGAAGGCTGGACATGGGGTAGTAATTCCCCGTCTTTCTGCTCCTCCCCATACGAACTGAGAATCAGGGTACACAGACAGTAAGGTTTTCTCTCTTTCCGACAGCTACAACAGTCACGGTAATGCGGTTGAGGATCTGAATCAGGTGGTACAAAACAAGTCAGATACCCCATCTAATTCGAAGCGGAACTGAGAATGCGAACCAAGCGAATAAGGGACTTTCAGGAATTTGGGGATGCTGTTAAGATAACTGTTGGTTGAATGAAGATCGATTCCAGAGTAAAGTTTCTTTGAGCACTTCCTGAGCTTTTCAGATTGGCGACTTACACTCATATCAGACAGTTATTGCCTCCTCGATATTTTCAGGAGGTTCGTATTATCTGATTAACAACCCTTGAAATGCGGCATTTCTCTAACAAAGTTTAGCGGCAGCAAGTTGTCTCGTGTCAAGGGTGACCCGTAGGGATGGATACAAACCGGCAGTTCAGGCCGAATCGTCAACCGACTCAATCTAAAGAGATAATGCCTTATGAAACCGAAATCAAAAGATCTGAAAAAACCGTGCCTGACAAGAATGCTTCACTTGAACGTGTCATCCAGGGTAAAGATTTGCGCGGTATGGTATACTTCTAATCGCAATTTTTACCGGGAGTGGGGAGACTATGTTTACTGTTCTGAAAAAGTTTGAAAAAGTAATGATTCTGGCCCTTATGATTATGATGGCGTTTGTTTTAGGCCTCGCCACACTCGATCTTGGCTGGTTAATCATCAAAGATGTCCAGGAACCACCCTATTTCCTTCTCAGCGTTGCACAGCTGCTCGATATCTTTGGGCTTTTCATGTTGGTTTTGATTGGCATCGAACTTCTTGAGACGATAATGAAAACCTATTTAAACCAGGAACAACCCCATTACGAGGTTGTTCTCACGGTGGCGATCATCGCGATTGCTCGTAAGGTTATTATCTTAGATGTGAATACGGTTGACAGTCTGAGCTTCATTGGAATCGCCTCCATTATTCTTGCGCTAACCGCAGGATATTTCCTTATGAAAAGAAGCCGATTGTACGATAAGCAAGAGTGATCGACCTGGCCCTCGACATCAGAACATTCACGACCTGTTATTTTTGCCAGGAGCCTGCCGGACTTAGGAAATCGAAGCGAAAATTCGGCTGGGCGAGGACAGATTTTGTCGATTCTGCAGGGTAATAGTTGTTCTACCCAATAAAGCGGCGAAATATGGACCGTCCAGACGGATTTGCAGCAGATTCACTTTAAGTCCGACAGACTCCTAGAGAAACTACATTGTCTCAAGAGGTCTACCCTGCCCGTGCAGCAACCGCTTGAAATTTCCAGTAAAAGGTGAACTCCCTTTGAACAATAAAAAACGCACTGGCGTAAGCTTTAGGAAAGATCTCGCTCCTTCCCTGTCCGAACCGGTCCGGGAGGGATTGATAATTGCCCACCACGGCGTTGCTGTTGAAGTTTTGTTTGCCGGAGGGGAGAATTGCCTGGTAAGGGTCAAACGTCGCTCCGGGCATGTGGTGGGAGATGACGTGCTGGTCCGGGGCGAAGTCCTGGAGAGATTGCCCCGCAGAACGGAACTGCGTCGCCGTGACGCAATGGGCAAGGTCCACCTGGTTGGGGCGAATCTGGACGTGCTGGGTGTGGTTGTTTCTCCTTCACCGCCTCCCCCGGCAGGGTTTATTGACCGCGTGATCGTAGCCGCACGCGCTGCGAACCTGAGACCTTTTGTGGTGGTAAACAAGTGTGATCTGGATGCGGCACAAGCATTCGTTGAGGAGTTGCGCGACACCTATGCAGGAGCAGTGTCCGTTTTCCCGTTGAGTGCAGCCACGGGAGAAGGTCTCACCCTGCTGCGGGAGTTCCTCGGAGAGGGGCATCGGGGAGCTTTTGTCGGGATCACCGGGGTGGGAAAAAGCTCCCTGCTGAATGCCTTGTGCCCTGAGATTGATCTGCGGGTGGGGACTCTTAATGAGTATAACGGTAAAGGCCGCCATACAACGACCGTTTCAACCTTGCATTCTCTCTCCGATGGGGGCGAGTTGATCGACACGCCGGGCTTTCAGGATTTCGGGCTGGTGGATATTTCCGAACAGGATTTTGCCTGCCATTTCCCCGGTTTTGAAAAGACCAAGGAAGCACGCTGCCGCTTCCGGAATTGCCGGCACCACACCGAGCCGGGTTGCGCGGTAGTCGCACTGGTTGCCCGGGGCGAGATTCGAGCCGAACGCTACGCCACCTATCTAGAGATCCTGCCTGAGGTTGTGTAATTAGGCTGATTACCAACGGATCATTGACAATGCCCTTCACCCTTGAAACAAGGGCTTCCGGGACAGAAAACAAGAAAATGCCCTAAACACCAGATGCTTAGGGCATTTTCTTTCACTTAGATTCAGATAGTCGTCTAGCGCTTCAGGTTCAGAACTTCCTGGGTCATTTCATCGGTGGTGGTAATCGTCTTGGAGTTGGCCGAGTAGGCACGCTGGGTGACGATCATCTTCACGAACTGGCTGGCCAGGTCGACGTTGCTGAGTTCGAGCGCGTTGGAGTAAATCTTCTCCGAAGTCCCGTTAGCAGCTATGACAGTGGGAGCAGTGGCGCCGGAGTACTTGAAGAGGGTTCCGCCAACTTTATCCAATGATCCTGTGTCGGAGATTATTGCGACACCTAACTGCTTGTCGCTGAGAGTGGCATTGCTGCTATTAACATAGGTAATAGTGCCTGTCGAGTCTATCTTGGTAATCGTACTGCCGGCACCTAAATTAATGGCAGCGCCGCTTGAATCCAAAATTTTGTATCCATCAGGATTAACAAGATCACCAGCAGCATTCAATCGAAAGGCACCTGCCCGGCTGTAAAGCCCCCCTTCCAGAGCAAAAAAACTTGAGCCTTGAATAGCCACATCACTTGAGGATTCAGTAGTCTCGAAAGAAGACTGGCCGAACACATTGTCAATCTTCTGGATCTGAACGCCGCGGCCGATCTGGGAATTGTTGCCCATGTTGGCGGAAAGCATGTCCGAGAACAGGGTCCGGGCGGATTTGAAACCGACGGTATTGACATTGGCAATATTGTTGCCGATCACGTTCATTGCTTCGCCATTGTTTACGAGACCGCTAACGCCGGTAAAAAGTGCAGATGTAATACTCATGGTAATGCCTCCTTAGTTGTTTCCGATGATTGAGGAACACGTCAGTCGGTCGGTGTTCCACGGGCTTCCTCGGCGAGGTCCAGCCCTTTTTAGTTTTGTGTTTACCTGCCTGACTCAAAGATCAGGGCAGTAAGTTTCTTAGACGATTACTGCTGAATCGATGTTGGTGAAGACGTTGCCCTGCATGGCGTTCCGGTCCATTGCCGTAACCACCGTCCTGTTTTTCACGCTCACCACCAGTGCGGCATCCCCTACAAGCACCAGCGAGTCTTTTCCGCCCTTTTGCGCCACACTGTCAACGGCGCCTGCCAGTTTCTGCATGTCGTCCGTGCTCAGACTTATCCCCCGCGACCGCAAGCGGTCCTGGGCATGCTGAGAGAACGTGACTCCGCGTGACGGCAGTTTTCCGTCGAGCACTTTGGCAAAAGGCGTATCGTTCCCGGTTGCTGCGGCAGGCTTCTGAGAACCCGGTGTGCGAGTTACCGGAACCTGTACCGGATTTGGAAAAAAAACCGGATCAACCATTTCACATCACCCCTTTCACTCGCAGAAGATCGCTGAAAGGTATTTCAAGGCCCGCGATATTCATCAGCGGGGAAGAACCGGAAAAATTGATACCTTCAACCGTACCCCGCACAAAAGGACTACCGGCAAAGGTGTTTCCTGCCGCATCAACTCCGGTTACCGCGACGGAGTAGATTCCTGAGGGAAGCTGCATTCCGTTGGCATCCTTACCGTCCCAGGCAAGGGCTGATTCTCCTGCGGCGGTCACTCCGCCGTTCAGGGTGTGCACCACTTCTCCCTTGGCATTCAAGATATTCACGGAAACTTGCTCGGCTGACTTTGGCACGCTGAACGTGACATTCGCCATTTCGCCTTCCGTGAGGGAGAGCTGCGATCCCGCTGCGGTTACTTCACTGCCCACAAAAGAAATTGCGGAAAGTGCCGAAGAAGCTCCCAGGGCGTTGACGATATTGAGCAGATTGCTGTTTGTGTTGTAGGACTGTTCAACCTGGGTTAGTTGCGCAAGTTGACTGATTTGTTCCGTCCCATCCATCGGATTGAGCGGATCCTGGTTCTGCAACTGGGTAATGAACAGTTTCAGGAAATCATCCTTGTTCATTCCCATCGACTGCTTCATTGCCGCTGCCGCTGCGCTCGTGCTGGTTGTTGTAACTGATTCGATCATGGTAAAACTCCTTTCTTCCTAGAACCTCATGTCGACGAGTGAATTCTCCCGCACATCAGCGTAGGCCGCCTGACTCACCTGCGGATCCTCTTGATAATATCCGGACAAGGGATACGTGAAGGTATCAGGGGTGTGCTGTGCGGACTGGCGACCCTCCCGGAAAGACTGGTTAAAGGCCTGACCACCGTCACTGGTTGACACGTGAAAACGTTCCATGGAAATATTCTGCCGCATCAGCGAATCTTTCAACTGCTCGATATTCTGAAGAAGCGCTTCCTTTACCACGGGATTCTGCGCCGTGATATCCACCCTCATTTTCTGATCCTCCAGACGAACGTTGATCTGCAGTTCGCCCAGTTCGTGAGGATTCAGTTTCAGGCTGATTTTGCTGACCGTGCCGGAGGGATCCTGGCTCACGAGTTTCTCCCGCACTTGCGAGAGGATGTTCTGGTGGAGTTCGGATACCTCGTGTTCCCGAGGCACTTCGGACAACGGCTCCAGTTGCCCCTTGGCTACCGCATCAAAGGCCCCGGAAGCAGCCGCCGTTTGGGGCAATCCATGATTGCCGCCATTAGAGGTGGAATCGTGGCCGAAGTTCGAGTTGTTTTGCGAGGAAAAACCTTCAACATTCCGCGCAATCTTTTCAGCTTCGCCAGTCGGGGAAATCTGCCGGGCCATTTCCTCCCGAGCCTCCCCTTCCTGCGGGAAAATACGCCCGCGTTCAGTTCCCTGGACTGCCAAAGGTGCGGCTTCGGCGGTAATCGCCGGCCGGCCCATGGTCAGCGTCTGCGCCGGATTCAGGACGGTAACGCCACTGGGAAGCTCCCGTATAACCGTCTCCCCTTTCCCGGCAGGCTTCTGTTCATACTGCGCCTGTTTCATGGCGATACTATTTTCATGTCGGACAAGGTTGACATGATCTTTACCAAACAGCTTTTCTCCAACCGGAACTGCTTCAGCAGTCTCCTTCTGAGCCGGAGACGCTGCCGAAACCTCCTGACCGGCAGTTTTTGCCATATCGGCCGCTTCCACGGTCAACGGGCGCAACCCGGTGCCCGCGTCTGGAAAGCTCCTGATCCTCCTGGTTTCGGACTGATCGAGTGACGCCAACTGATTTTCGACAGTTTCAGCGGCATTGGCAGTAACCGGTACGGCAAAAAAAGTCCCCCGCACCGATCCGGTAACAGCTTGAGCGACAGCTGCTGCCGTCCCAGGAAGCACCGGCATTTTCGAGGCCCCATGCATTTCGGCTTCGTATCCGTGCGAGATATTCCGCACGACCGGCATGGTTACCGGTACGCTTACAAGACCTGCCGGAAGCATTCCAAAAATAGCATTTCCGGCATCCTCAACGCTCGTCTCCCGTAGGTTCTCTTGATTGGCACCTTCGGACAGATCAGCCTTGACCTCTCCCTTGCTTTCGCGGCCGTTATGGAGAGTAAGCCCCCGCTGCTCCGCGGCAGGAACGTTTTCTCCTGCTGACTGTTGCTCCAGCGCAACTCCTGCCGCCAGCGTTGCCTTGCTGAACATTTCTCTGAACAACGGTGATGCTGCCGAGGTTCCGCTGGAAAATTCGGCGGAAGCCGGGAGAACCGCGGCACCAGGAACAACGGCACTGGTAATCATCTGTGCTGCATCCATATTTTTCACCTCCTTTCTTGTCTAGTATCCGGTCCGTGCGATGCCGGACCGAAAATCTCAAATATCTGCCATATGCAGTTAATTCAGTTATCCTTCAACGACAGGCGGGTCCATTTCAACACCCGTTCCTGCTTCATCAAAGGAATGAGCTTTACCGCGGTCTTGGTGTCCATCTGGTTGAGCAGCTCAAAAGCCATCCCCTCATCAAGCTTGTCCATCAGCGCTGCTGCCGCCTCCGGCCTGAGGCCTTTGTAGACTTTGAGCATCTTCTTGTATTTTTCCGCATCATCCTTCTTTTTCTGGTCCAGTGAGGCTTCAATCTCTTTTCGAGCCTGCTGAAGCTGTTGAATCTTGGCCGAGAGACTCTCCGAGAGACCCTTTAATTCCTTTTCCTTCAGGGAGACCGCCGTTTCCCTTTCAAGAATCTCATTCTGTTTCCGCATCCCATCAACCGCAACTGAAGGCGGGGGCAACGGTGTGGTCGCGGCGGCCGGAGTTGCCGCTTGGCCGGGGGCCTGCCCCTGGGGCAGCCCTTCAGCCTGCAATTGGTTGCGGAATGCCGAGGAGCAAGGCAGAAAGATCAGAAGCAGTGAAACTGCCAGGGCACTGACAAGTCGAAGAGCTTTGCCGGGCATCACTCGAGCCCCTTGGTCCGCAGGGCGATCTCATCAAGAAAACCCTGCTCTTTTTCGGCAACAACTTTTTCGTGAGCCTTGATTTTTTTCTTTTTCAACTCCTCCATCATCTTTTTATCCGTGGCCGCTGCGATTAGGTCATCCTGTTTCTCTACCATGGTCTGGTCGAGCGTCGTGACCTCCTCCCGCTGGCAAAGAATATCCTGGCTTTTTTTCTGAAAAAAATCCGAGTACAGCTGGAGCTCCAACGCGGAGATGCCTTCAATCTGCTTGGTCATGAACTCCAGGTTCAACCGCTCCATCGCCTCTTCCTCACGGCGTAGCCGGTCCTCGGCCAACTCATATTCCTGTTTGGCCGTTACGAAGTCGAGCTTACGAAGTTTTTCCGTTTCCCTGCGGAAATGTAAGACCCTTTCCAGAGTAAAGACTTTTTGCTGCATAGAGCCTCCTGACTTATTGTTCCTGAAAATTCGGGTGATACCGCGCTAAACAACCGTCCTACTCGCAGCAGAGCTCCCGCAGACAAGCGAGAGAGGTATCGAAGCACTCGTTTTCATGAATCTCCTGGCGGACATAACCGAGAATTCCTTCAATGCGGCTTACGGCCAGATCAATCTTCGGATTGCTGCCCTGCTTGTAGGCGCCGATATTGATCAGATCCTCGGCCTGGCGGAAGGTGGCGAGCATTTCCTTGTACCTGCCGGCCAACCCTTGATGCTCACGGTCGGTCACGGCGTTCATGACCCTGCTGGCACTGGCCAGGATATCAATCGGCGGATAGATATTCTTCGCCGCCAGCTCACGGGAAAGGACGATATGACCATCGAGGATGCTCCGCATCGCATCGCAGATCGGTTCGTTGAAATCGTCACCCTCCACCAGAACCGAATAAAGACCGGTGATACTGCCGTTCTGGAAATTGCCGGTCCGCTCCAGAAGCTTTGGCAGCGCCGCAAATACCGATGGCGTGTAGCCTTTGGTGGTGGGCGGTTCACCGATGGCCAAGCCAACCTCGCGCATTGCCATGGCAAAGCGGGTTGCCGAATCCATCATCAACAGCACCTTTTTGCCCTTGGACTGGAAATACTCGGCAATGGTCGTGGCAATGTAGGCCCCGCGCATCCTGACCAGCGGCGGCTGATCGGACGTCGCCACTACCACCACGGACTTTTTGAGCCCCTCCTCCTGCAGATCCTTTTCGATGAACTCGCGCAGTTCGCGTCCGCGTTCACCGATCAGTGCAATGACATTTACATCGGCCTCGGTATAGCGGGCAATCATGCCGAGCAGAGTCGATTTACCGACACCGGAACCGGCCATGATCCCGACCCGCTGTCCCTGTCCGCAGGTGAGAAGCCCATTGATCGCCCGGATGCCGAGATCCAGAGGTTTATGGATTGGCGTGCGCTGCATGGGATTAACCGGCAGGGCGTAAATCGGGCTTTCTTCGCTGCAGAAAAGCGGGCCTTTGTCATCGATCGGTTCGCCAAGCCCGTCAATGACGCGCCCCAGCAGAGCCGGACCAACTTCCAAGCAGGCCTTGGCTCGTTTTACGGCAATCAGGCTGCCCAACCCGACTCCGCGCAATTCACCGAGGGGCATCAGCAGAGTTTTATTATCCCGGAATCCAACAACTTCCGCGGGAATCGGCTCGCCATCGCGCGGGTAGATCTCACACAGTGCGCCGACCGCCGTGTTCGGGCAGTAACCTTCGATCACCAAGCCAACCACCTGGGTTACCTTGCCATGAAAACGGATCGGCTTGATGCTGTCCAGAGCCGGGTGATAGCGCGTTAGGTCAATTTTCTTCGTACGCATGGTGTTCCCTCTCCCCGGCCAAGGCTGCGGGCAGACTCATGAAACTTTTTTTCTCTTCCAGAAGTCTGCGGAAAATTTCGTCAACTTGAGAATCGGTCCGGGCGTCAATTTCTCCCATAACCGTGTCCACGATACATCCTCCCGGGGCGATCACATCATCCGCCCGAAGTTCGACCAGCCTCTCATCATTGCAGCCGTTCAGGTAAAGATGTTTGTGTGCGGTCACCAGGCGATGATCCTCTGGATTGAGGCGAATCACCAGTTCGTCCCGGTCAGACGCATTGCTTACCGCAGCGGAAACCACCTTGGCAAGAATCAGCCGGTCCGTGGCGATCTCCTGGTGGATGACTTTCCGGGCTATCATGACTGCAAGTTCCAGAATATCTTCTTCACTCGCCCGATAGATATGCTCTTTCAGATCAGTCAGCTCCTCCACTGCGTCACGCAAGGCCTTGAAGACGTTGGCAAGCCCTCTTTCCGCCTGGCGCTTTCCTTCTTCGAAACCTTTTTCGTAGGATTCCTGAACCTGCTGTTCATGAACGTCCTCAGGGATACCGGCCGTGACAACCTGCTCCGCCTGACATAGCTCATAAACCGGCAGGTCATCGTTGACCTCTCCGTTCACTGATTGTTCCTGCTTCAATTCGGCATCGGCCAGGAGAGAGTTCAGAAAGGGGACGAAAGTTGCCGCCGTTGCCGCAGGACGTTCCGCGTCAGGATACTGCTGCATCGCTTCGAAGTTGAACCGCTCAAACTTCTGCGCACCAGCGGAGTTCTGCTTGATAATGTTAGACGAGGACATCGTCCCCTCCCCTTCCGGCGATGACCAGCTGACCTTCTTCTTCCATCCGGCGCACGATCTTGATGATTTCCGATTGTGCCCTTTCCACGTCGGAAAGCCGCACCGGGCCCATGACTTCCAAGTCCTCCTTGATCATCTCCGCCGCACGGCTGGAGATGTTCCGGAAAATTTTCTCTTTCAATTCGTCGGTTGCGGCCTTCAACGCAAGGGTCAGCGTATCGTTGCTCACTTCGCGCATAATTCCCTGAATACCCTTGTCGTCCAGATGGATAAAATCCTCAAAGGTAAAGAGGTGCTTACGAATGACCTCGGCAAGCGGCGGTTTCAGAACATCGAGCTTGTCCAGAATCTGCTTTTCCCGGCTCCGGTCGAAATGGTTGAACATATCGACAACCTTCTCAACCCCGCCCACCTTGAAGCGCTGGATCCCGCCTACGGCTGTCAACTCGATACGCATCACCTCTTCGATCTCGCCGATGATTTCCGGCGAGACCTGATCCACATCGGCGATCCGCAGGACAACTTCGGCCTGGAGCTCCTGGGGAAGGAACCCGATAATCTCACAGGTCTGTTTAGCCTTCAGCTTCGCCAGGATCACGGCAATGGTCTGGGGATGCTCCTGCGAAAGGAAATTTGCGACGGTTTTCGAATCCATGTTGGCGAGCATATCCGTCATGTCGCCGTAGTTCGCGACTGCCAGCTCCTTCAGCAGCAGCTCGGCCTTTGCCGGACCCAGGGCCTTCTCCAGAACCTTACGCACGAACTCGTCGCCCTGGGAAAAGATTCCGGTTTCCGGATCGGTGATATCCATATATTCATTGACGATTTCCTGAATGGTATTTCTCTGGACATGGCCAAGCCGTGACATGCTCTGGCTGATTCTCTTGATCTCGATGTCTTCCATATGTTCGAAGATCTTGCTGGTGGCTTCCGGCCCCAGGTAAAGTAGAAGTATTGCGGCTTTGTCAGTTCCATTCAACTGCATCGTAAATATCCTCAGACGGCTTAGGTTCGTGAGCCCAATCCAACTCTTTTAAAACGTTATCAATCCCGCTGCTTCAGCCAGTTCTGCAGAATCTGGGCAGTCTGGTACGGATCGCTTTTCACCTTTTCAATCAGCTGTTGCTGGCTCGAGGCATACATTGCCAAGGCAAGCTTATTTTCGTTTTCAAGCTGCCCCTCCGGCTGATCGATCGGGGCAAATCCGTCCATGTTCCTGTTTCTGGAAGATCGCAGAATCGAGAGCAGCGGCCGGATGACGAAAAACAGCAGGGCAAGGAAGCCGAAGCCGATCAGGGCGTTCTTCAACACCGCCATAAAGATCGGTGCTGTCCACCAGGCAGGATTTTCTTCCATGCCGGCATCGGCTGAATCCTGGAAGGGAATATTTGCAACGGTAATCTGGTCCCCGCGCTCACTGTTGAATCCAACGGCGCTCTTGGCCAGGGATTCGATCTTCTGCAGTTCTTCGGCGGTACGGGGAAGATACTTCGGCTTTTCCGCACCTTCCGCACCAGGCGTCCCCTGGTATTTTCCGTCAACCATGATGGCCAGGGAGATCTTGGTGAGCGTGCCCACCGGCTCGGTAATTCTGGCCGTTGTCCGGCTGATCTCGTAATTCATCGTTTCGTCGCTCTTGCTGCCCTGATTGACCAAGGGTGCGGGAGGGGTCATCCCGGTTTTACCGCTATTGCTCTGAACACCGGGGATACCGGAGGCGATGTTGGCAGCCCCATTCTTTTCCTCCGTACGCTGCTCGCTCCGGACAACGGTCGCTTCGGGATCGTAGCGTTCCTCAAATTTCTCGACCTGCTTGAAATCGAAAACCGCATTGACCCGGGCAACGGATTTTCCGGTCCCGACCGCCTTATCGAGCAGCGACTGGATGCGCTCTTCCACGGCCTTTTCATAGTTGCGCTGCATTTCCAGCATTGCCGTGGTCATTTTGCCGTTGGGATCGGTATTTTCCGTTTTGCTGAGAACCTTGCCACGACTGTCCAGAACGGTCACCGCCTCCGGATCCATCCCCTCGATGGAAGAAGCGACCAGGTGAATCACCCCCTGAACCTCGCTATCGCGAAGATTGCGGGCAGACTTCATCTTGAGTACGACCGAAGCCGTAGGATGTTTTTCATCATCGGTGAAAAGCGATTTTTCCGGAATGGCAAGATGCACACGGGCCTGCTCCACTCCCGCCAGTTGCGAAATGGTCCGGGACAGTTCACCCTGCAAGGCGCGCTGGTAGTTGAGCTTCTGTACGAATTCAGTCATACCGAAGTTTTTTCTGTCAAAAATCTCGAACCCGACCCCGCCGCCCTGGGGAAGACCGTCGGAAGCCAGGGATAGACGCAGATCATAAACCTTGTCGGCTGGCACCAGAATCGCCTTGCCGCCAGCTTCGATCTGGTAGGGAATCTTTTGCTCCTTGAGACTTTTCACGATCTCACCGGCGTCCTCTGTGGTCAGATTGGAGAAAAGCGGACGATAGTCGGTCTTGTTGGCCACAACGATAAGCAACGTGAAAAGTATGGCTGAAAGAGCGACCACTCCGCCGACAATCAGACGTTTTGTCATACTCAAGGCGAGAAACGGTTCCAGTATTTTTTTCAGTGCGTCCGGCATGACAGCTCCCAAAGGAAGGAAGAAAATTCAGAATTCAAATTCAATTTTTGATTGTGCAGGGGCAACCCCGTGTGGTTGACCTATTCCGGGCGGCCACACGGGGCCGCCCCTACAAAAATGTTACACCTGCATCCGCATGATTTCGTGGTAGGCATCAAGCGCCTTATTGCGGACCTGGGTCAGAAACTGAAAAGAAATGCTCGACTTCTCCATTGCGATCATTACCTCATGCAGCCCTTTGGACTCACCGGTGGCAAGTTTGCCGATGGCAACATCCGACTGCTTCTGCAGGTCATTCACTTTGCTGATGGCATCGCCGAAAATCTGGGTAAACCCTTCCGTAACGGAAGAGGTTCCGGTTGTCTTGGCTCCTGCCGCGGGAATAGGATTGGAAAGTCCCGTAACACCGAGGTTGCTGCCAATGCCCTTAATAATCATGAAGTGCTCCTATGTTGAAATTAGTGCAATAACTGCATACCAGTCCGGCTCGCTCACAGATCGAACCGGGCGGCTATCAACGTCCCAATTCCAATGTTTTCATCGCCATGGCCTTGGCCGCCTGTGCCGCGGTAATATTTGCTTCATAGGCACGGCTGGCGGTAATCATGTCCGCCATCTCCTCGATGATGTTTACGTTCGGCAAGGCCACGAAACCTTTGGCATCCGCGTCGGGATGCTTCGGATCGAACTGAAGGCGCGGTGCCGACTGATCCTCGAGGATCGCCGTAACCTCCACGCCTTGAGGGGACCCGGCCCCAAAGCGGCTGAGCGTCTGGCCGAACGTGGGTGAACCTGGCTGCTGTGCGGTAAAAACGGCATCTTTCCTTTTATAGGGGCCGCCTTCCGCAGTTCTCGTGGAATTGACGTTGGCCATGTTGCCGGCGATCAGATTCATCCGGGTGCGTTCTGCCGCCAAGGCTGAAGAGCTGACTTCCAGTGAGGAAAAGAAATCCATTTAGTTTCCTCCCTTGATTGCGTATTTCAGACCTTCAAATTTCTTTGCCAGGATTTGAACCGAGGCGTTATAAAGAATCTGATTTTCGGCCATGCGCCCCATTTCCCGTTCCAGATCAACCCCGTTCCCATCCCTGCCGAGGCCGGACGAAAGACTCTCGTCCAAAATCCCTTGTACATCCTCGATCTTCCGGGCGACGCCTTTCAGGGGAATGTGACGGGGATCAGCCGGAACAGTTGCCAAAGAACCGGCGTCCTTGTTCTTCAAGGCATCTTTCAGTTGATCCTCAAAGGAGAAGGTCTTGGGACGATAGTTGGGAGTTTCCGCATTCGCGACATTTGCGGCGATATGCATCTGGTTTTTCGACCGCAGATCCAGATTTTTGGCCATCAGGTCAATCGTTGAACCGAACAATTTGTCAATTGGCATGGATCGCTCCGTTTTTGGTATTTCACTGTCGATTGAGCAAAACTCGTACCATCAGCAAATTCTCTAAAAATCAATGTGTTACCGATATCTTTCAAGCGAACGACCACTCGATTCACTCATGGTTTTTGACAGGAGACATATTTTTGACGTGGCTAATTCTACATTGTCAGATTTTCCGCTATCTGTATTCCATCGCTTTTGACGGCTGTCGAAACCCCCCTTTCATACAGGGGGAAGCTAAAATTCACGCCCTATTTCCCCCTTTATGAAAGGTGGGCTGGGAGGATTTGAAGTCAGCTGCCAATCTGACAAAGTAGAATTAAGGCTGCCATTCTTCACGCCAGGACAAATCGGCTAAAGCCTGGATAGCCAGGCTCTTCCATACCGGGTCTTTCCCCTCCCGCACCAGCTGTTCCCAATGGGAACGGGCATCGGCCGATTTTTTCAGGACCAAGAAAGCCTCCCCCATCTTGAACAGGAACATATCCCGGCGATCCCCGCGAGAGGACTCGAATCCTGCGCGATACGTTTGCAGGGCGCCTTCATTTTCGCGTCGGGCAAGTTGCGCGGCGGCAATCACCATCCTGGCGTCCGCGGTCAGAGCCGAGTCGGTGTCCGGCGGCAGACTCGCAAGGTAGCGTCCCATTGCTTTCCGGGCACGAGCGAGATCAGGCAGTTTTTCACAGGCCTTGCCAAGATAGTAATAACTTGACGGATCCCGGGCTTTCGACTTTTCATTCAGCAGCGGCGACAAGGTAGTAATCGCGGCGCCCGTGTCTCCATTGCGGAATTGTATCCAGCCGATACGTTCCCGAATTTGTTGTGCATGGCTGTCGGCCGGGTATCTTGACAGATAGAGCTTGCCCGACGCCTCCGCCATGGCAATTTTGCCGAGCGCCCAGGCATCTTCGTGTATCCGGAAATAAAGGAACGATTCATTTGGTCCTACCCATGCCGTATCGGCCATGGCACTGAAAACTTCGAGTTCCTCACGAGCCATCCCCAGCTTCGTGAAGCAGCCGGAGACGTGCGGGATAAACTCCTTTTCAGCGACGCAGCGTGCCAGATAGCTGCGATTATCCAGGACAAGTTTGACCAGGCCCTTGCAATCTCCCCTTTCGGCCAGCTCCCGGTACAACAAAAGAAGCAGGTCTTCCCGCATGGTAGCCGCCACATTGGCGAAGATTCCGGCAGGAAATTTTTTCAGGTACTCGGCAATGGAACTGACGGCAGCATCAGCAGGACCATACATTGAGGTTATGAGAGCGGATTTGAAAAGATTTTCCTCCTTCAGGACCGGATCACTGGTCTTTTTATGAATGTCGAAATATTCATCGGCAAGAGAAAGGTAGCTGGTGCTATTGACCGCAAAAAGCCGCTGGTCGGCCAAACGGGTGGCCGCCAGGTATGCGGCCCTTGTCCCGGCAAAGGCCTTCGCAACCGTTCTGTATACCGCTACGGCATCTGACAGACGTCCGCCACGGGCCGAAATGTCCGCAAGCCGAACCAGCAAAATTGGTCCATATTTGGTTTGCGACATGCCGACAATCATCTTTTCCAGAATTTTACGGCCGGAAACACTCTCGCCGCACCGGCCCAGCGTATCAGCGTAGGCAAAGACCATGGAGGGGCTCTGGACCAGATAGTCCGGCCAGATTTTTTCACCTTCGCGAAACCAGCGGAGCGCCGAATCATATTTTTGCAACTGGTATTGGGCCTCGCCAAGGCGGAAGGACGCTATCGCACGCAGAGAAGGTTGTTTGCTCAGAAAGCTGGAAAAGATTTCCTCGGCCTCCGCACCTTTTTCACGATACAGAAGATTTTCTCCCCGCAGAAACAGTTTGAGATCATCACCGGAAAGAAGCTTGCTGATGAGTGGACCAGGCGTCGGAAAAAAGGGAATCTCCGAGAGCAGCGGAGGGTCAAAGTCATGAATCAGCTTGTCCGCACCTTTCCAGATCTGGTCGCGGCCGTGCGGCATGGACGCGATACCATTCACCTGCAGAGCTCCGCCGACATCCAGCGTCAGGACATTCGGCAGACAGACATCAAGAAAACGAAATCCCGGAGCATCCTCCTTCACGGTAAACGCAAGACGGAGCCGGGTACCCTGATCGGTAAATTGCAGCCGCTCAATCCTGGAATCAGCATAGGCGGCGAACTTTTTCAGCGCGGAGCCATGGGTATCTTCAAAGGTCAGAACGACCTTCCGGCCGGGAGCATGGGAAATTCTGTAGCGGGGAGCTGAAGCAAAGACAAAGACCAGGCGGGTGAACTTCTCCTTATTCTGCACCTCCATCCGGTAAAGCCGGTTAGGGCTCTTCGCTGCCAGGAGATCACCGCAAAAAAGAACCAGGAGAAAAAATCCGCATAAAGCGAAGCGGCAGGCAATAGCCAGCAGCTGCTGTCCGAACGATTTTTCCTTGCCCTTCCTTCTATTTTCAGACGATCCGATTTCCACTACCTGATCCTCCAGCAGAGATGCTTTCCGGTAACACAGGGGCAAAACCCGTGCCGCTTGACCGCAGAGGACAGAGATCCGGTTCCGGCAGGCAATCGAACCGTCAGGTATATTTCCCGGGCAGCGGGGAAAGGGTCGAAAACCAGCATAACCCAACGCATAACATAGTGTATTATTTAGTTTTTGCTAGAGAGGGGCAAATATGGCAGGAAAAAAGTACCGCTCAAAGATATCTGCAAAGGAAGGAAAACATCTCCGCTCAAATCCCGGACAACCCGGAAAAGAGCTGACATCAGGTCATGAAGTCAAAGAAGCGTTACCGGATACAGGTCGTTATTTTGACACTCGCGTCAAGCAGCGGCAAGGAATTTGCCGAGTTTGCCAAGGAGTTCGTTCTGCTCGTACGGTTTCATGATGATATCTTTCGCTCCGTTTTTCAACGCTTTAAAAATTCCGGTTCGTGTCCATTGACAGGCACAGGCGATAATGGGCAATTGGGAGTTTCCTGACAGCTCCTTGATCTTGGAGCACAGGGACAGTTCCCATTCATCCGCTTTCTTCATCCCGAGCACTACGGCTTGAATCTCATCCATGGAAAAGAATTCTTTCATATCGGCCCCCAGACCGGAGGCATGGATGGTAAAGCCATTGGCGGTAAGAAAGCCCTTTACCGCCTCCCGCTCCTCAAGGTCATCTTCCAGGATCAGCACCGCCCCTCCCCCGGAAAATCCGGAAGCACCCTTTCCTTCAGCGTCAGACGGGAAGAGCCGGCGGAGAGACTCTGCCTGATCATGGATGGCCGGTTCATCGTTTTGAGGTTCCGGGGCGGCTTCCTGGGGATCGATACACCTGGCGAGTGAAAAGGGGACCAGGATATCGAATCGGTTTAGATCATCCCCCCCCAGTCTGATCTGTGCCTTGTAAACCAGATATTCCTCATCGGGAACCGGCAAACTATCGGTGACCTCATCAACCTGAGGAACAAATTTCGATGGCGGGAGCTGCTTGAGGTGAAACTTTTCCGGCAGAAGCGGCTGAAAAACGGAATTGAAAGTACCGATTATCTGATTTGCAATCTCGGAAAAAGCATCGATATCGTCCGCTTCCAGAATCAGGAGTTTACGCTTTTCAGATATGCGTCCCGGCGGAATACCCAGGAGGATACCACTCATCAGGATTGCATCACGCAACGAGAAAACCATATGAAGCTGGCCGGGATAATCCTCCCGGGAATCAACCGGCACAACAAAAGCCGAGTCTTCCAAATCGTTAAGATAAGCTGTTTTGTCGAATTCCTTGACTTCGGTGTCATTCACCGTGAGTTCCTGATTCAACAGCATGCTGCTTTCTTCAGCAGATTGCTTGAGTGCCGATTGAATCATTTTCTTCAGTTTCTCGAATCCCGCCATGATGCTGCACCGCTCCGTTCCGCTGGTTGGTTATTCTTTTCTTAATTTGAGACTGACCAGAAAACTGTCATTTTCGTGGGTGAAGGGGACAATCACGCAGTCACTGTCCGACATGGCGTTGATGGTGTACTCCTCACCGGAAATAACGGTAGGAATGGAAAGATTGATATCCATCCCGCCCTTGGAAAGGACCATTTTTACATAGCCGCCAAGCATATTGGCGATCTCGCCGAGGGCGTCGGTCACATCTTCTCCGACCTCGTCCACATCCATGCCGAGCATGTTTGACGTTACCTGGAGAGCGAAACTCTGGGGGCAATGAATTGCGAGAATACCGGTATAGGTGCCGGCCATGCCAACCATGCCGCTGATACTGCAGTGGAACGTGTTAACCGACTCGCTCAGAGGGAAATTGGCGTCCAAATCCATCATGATCATGGTGGAAAATACTTCCTTGGTCGCATCAATCACGTGACGGGCCATATCCGCTTCATTCAGGTGGGCCGACTCTTCGACCATAGCATTCAGCGTCATAGCAGACCTCCGAGCTTTTCATTGAGCTGATCAGGAGTAAACGGCTTCTTGATGCTGGCGCTGGCGCCACTGGCAAGTGCTTCCTTGATGATATCTTCGCCGCCTTCGGTAGTTATCATTACGATCGGCACCGTGTTTCCATTCGCCCGGACCTGCTTGATAAACTCGAGACCATCCATGTTCGGCATATTAATGTCCGAAAGAATCAGATTGACATTCTTTTCCGAAAGTACGCTTAGCCCTTCGATACCATCGCCTGCCTCGAAGATATCATCAACGGCGAGGCCCGCCTGTCTCAGGGACCGGGAAATAATCTTCCTCATGGTTGAGGAATCATCAACAATCAAAACATTAGCCATAACCAACTCTCCTCTCATTTGGTAAAAATTGACCAGCGACTGCCAGATAGAACTCTCGTCAAAACCTGTCTCACGCTCTCGCCATGCGGATAAGCCGGGAAAACGGCGCGAGTTTCCGCTGAAACCGGTCTTGGTTCAAAACTCCGGTACAAGGGGTCATTTCAGAGTTTCTTATCGCGAGATTTTACAGGAACTTTAGTCTTTTCTTTGTTCACCTCAAACCTGACGCGAAAAACTGAAAAATCACCACCCCGGTGCGCGGTTTTCATGGGAGAGGTTCTACCAATCCCAGATCAACGATCATCTCAAGGCGGCGAGGATTGAGGCGGCGCGGCGCACTGAAGAGTACGTTGAGCAGCCGAAGACGAGCCGACGCAGAGAGGGCCTTGACAGGGAGTCGGAATTACTCCTTGATCGGAGCGATTACGGTAAATGTACTCCCCTTGCCGACAACACTCGTGACCTCAATGGTACCGCCATGGGCTTCGACAATCTCCTTGCTCAAGGCAAGTCCGAGCCCGGAACCCTTGAATCCGGCTGCCTGCTCGGTGCGGAAATATTTCTTGAATATTGATGAAGTGTCACTTTCAGCGATACCGATTCCGCTGTCTTTCACAGACACCCGGAAATTGCCTTGACGAACCTGCGCGGAAACCGTCACCTTCCCGCCCCGCGGGGTGAATTTAACGGCATTTCCGACAATATTGGCAAAGACCCGCGAGAACTGTTTGGTATCAAGTTCCACCTGCTGAAACTTGCGCGGCAGCTTCACTACCAGTGACACGCCCTGCTCGTCCGCTTCCAACTGCCGATCATGACAACAGCTTTCCAGCAGTGCGGCAAGATCACACGGCAACCGCTTAATCTGCACCAGCCCCATCTCCAGCCGGTAGACGTCAAGCAGGTCTTCAATCATCGAATAGAGGCTCTTGCCGCTGCGTTCCATGTCTTCAAGTGTCTTCTGCAGCTTTGGGTGGATATCTCCCCACATGCCAAGCTTGATCGCCTGCACATACCCTTGCAGCACCATGAGGGGTGATTTCAGATCATGGGTCATCTTGGCAACGAACTCCTCACGGCTGCGCTTCTCATCTCGCTCCGCAGTAACGTCTGAAAGCTCATAGATGCTTCCGAGCAACACCTTGGCCGAAGAAAGAACCTCAGAGGAGCGGACCTGCAAAACACGGCCGCAGATATTCATTTCCAGGGGGTAATCCCGGCAATCTTCACTGAGAACTTTATAGAGTGGAGTACGCAGGGGAAGCATATCAATGCGCTTACCGATTACCGTCTCCTTGAAAACATTCAGAAGAGTTTCGGCTTTACGATTCATGAAAGTCAATATGCCACTGCAATTGGTAAAAATGACACCGGTCGAGAGGGAGTCAAGAAATGAGTCGGCCATGAAAGCGTCTGAAAATGCAGTGAAAAGAATATCCTGATTATTCCTGTTCATTGTTAAAAGACCGCATCCCATTCTGTGCACACTCCTCTGTTTGGATTCTACCGATAGTCTTCAGCAATAAATCTGCCAAGAATTGGATAGTAGGTACCAGAAGGTATTTTCAGGGAGCAGCACAGATTATTACGATCCTCTTTTCGGGTGTAAAGTCATCGTCAAGGTTACCGACCTAATGCATATTGCTTAGTTATTTCGGCAATTTGCACATTAGATCCCGACCGGACGAAAAATATTCGTCAGAAGATAAATATTTCTCCACGCAAACCCGAAGGAAGTTCGCAACCCGGTCACGAATGCCCTGACTGCCAGAATTATGACATCAAAACGTGACCCGAGGATTACTGAGAAAATCTTCGCCGGGAGATGATTACACCTTCGAGTAACGGTATCAGGGAAAAAGCTGGGCAGGTCAACGGGAAGAAACAAGCCAAAAAGGAGAAGATACGGTGAAGGCGGGTGAAAAATCGGGAGTGTAATTTAACCGGCGTAGTCTGAGTAGAGGGATTTCACCTTTACCAGGTAGTCTCTCGTCTCGCGTGGAAGGAAACTGCCTCTTTTGTCAACATTGCCCGGTCCCCAGTTATAGGCAGCCAGAGCGGATTCCAGATTTCCGTCATACCTGTCGAGCATTTGACGGAGATAACGTGTTCCCGCCATGACATTCTGTTCGGGATTGAAAGAATCGGTAACACCCAACCCCCTTGCCGTCCCCGGCATAAGTTGCATGAGGCCGCGGGCACCGGCAGGTGAAACCGCGTTGGGGTTGAAATTGCTTTCGGCTTTGATCACCGCTTTGATCAAACCGGGGTCAATCTGATAGCGGCGAGAGGCTTTTCCGACAATCTCGTTAAGTGTTCCCGGCACAGCGTGGGGTTCTGCGGCAACAGTTCCGGGAGAAATTTCGTCAGTGGGTAAAACTTCAGCCGAAATCCCGGGGGAATCCTGTGCTACTGCTCCCGCGGCGTCACGGTAGCTGGACAGGGCTCGAAGCAGGTTCTCGGGCAGCGTCCCGGAATAAGAGTTGAAAGAATTTTGCTGGGTGGAGTCTAGAGTAAGGGCATCCCGCATCATGCGAAGGCGGAGAAGTTCCACCCGTGCGGTCAAAGCGGCAGGGTCGCTCGGCAGGGTGGTTTCGCCCTTCCCGGCAGCTGCAAGCAGTTGCGCAAAAGCGGCGGTTTTACCCGAATGCTCACCTGCCGCGGGTTTGACCGCGATGGTTTCGGCAGATTGTGGAAACAGGTTTTCAACGGCGCGAATCGACATGGGTCCTCTGCGGTGCTCAAATTGCGAAGGCCAGCTCCGTAGTACTCATTTTCTTCTTTTTCAGTTTTTCGATGAAAGTGGTTCGCTTCAAATTGAGCAGAGTGGCAGCCTCCTTCTTGTTGCCGCCTGTTTTTTCCAAGGCCTGCAGTATGAGACGGTTTTCGAACTCCTCAACGGCACTGCTCAGGCAGATACCATCGCTCGGCAGCGGTACAGCTTCAGCGCGAGGCGCGCGAACCGTACCACGGTATTTCTCAGGCAAATCCTGCAGGGTTATCGTACCACTTCCTTTCAGAATCACCATCCGTTCAACCAGGTTCTCCAGTTCACGAATGTTGCCCGGCCAGTCAAAAGCGACAAGAGCATCCAGCGCTTCACGGTCGAAACCCTCGACATTTCGTCTGCTTTGCCGGCAGAATTTTTCGATAAAACTGTCGACCAAAAGGGGAATATCTTCTTTTCTCTCCCGCAGGGGCGGAATGACGATCGGTATCACGGACAGACGATAGAAAAGGTCCTCACGGAAGATTTTCTCTTCAACAAGATTTTCCAGATTCTGATTTGTTGCGGCTATGATTCTTGTATCGATTTTTTTTGAACGCGTCGCTCCGACAGGTTCCAATTCGCGGCTCTGGAGAACTCTGAGCAGTTTCACTTGGAGGCTGGTCTTCATATCCCCGATCTCATCGAGGAACAAGGTACCCCTGTCAGCCATCTCGAAACGGCCGACCCGATTTGCCACGGCACCGGTAAAAGAACCTTTTACGTGACCGAAAAGCTCGCTTTCGAGAAGTTCGTCAGGGATTGCCCCGCAGTTGACCGGGATAAAATTCTTACTGCGACGGGAACTGAGTTCGTGAATGGACTGGGCAACGAGCTCCTTACCGGTTCCCGACTCACCCTGAATAAGAACCGTGGCATCGGAATCGGCAACCTTTTCGATCAGTTCAAAAAGCGCCATCATTTTAGGACTTTCTCCGATCATCTTTATGCGGGACCGGTTTCTGACGTTCGGAGTCGAGCGGTAGCTTCGGCTCTGCAGAGCATGATGCTCAAAGCCACGCTGAATGATCGAATCAAGCTCCTCAAGATCGAACGGCTTTTCCAGGTAGAAAAAAGCACCCGCCTTGAGGAGATTTGCGGTCATGACACTGTTGCCGTAGGCACTGTAGACAACGGCAACCAACTCGGGCCTGATCGCCTTGACGCGCTTGATGAATTCCAGACCATTAATTTTCGGCATCATCACGTCAGTTACCACAAGATCGATATCTTCAGCTTCAATCTTCTCCAAAGCTTCCATCGCATCGCAGGCTTGAAAAACCTGGTAACCCTTGTACCCAAGAAACGTGGAAACAAGATCCCTTGTTTGCTTGTCATCATCGGTTATCAGGATTCTCTTTTCTGCCATAGCCTATTCCTCCTGGGCACTAACTGCCTGCAATCTGCACAATAACAATAGAACAATGTTGCGTTGACTATTATTACTGCAACAAGAGTACCAATAACCAATTTTTTTTAATTGCTGGTTATACCCTGCAATTTCAATATGTTATATCTATTTACAAAATTTAAAACAATCAAGCAGAACTTAACGGAATGTGCAGACACTGAACAGCAAGCTTCAACCGCCAGCAAAAAACACTGTAATTCAGAATAGTTAAAGGCCAAGAAAAAGATTTGATCAGGGACTGAACAATGAGGAGGGAAAATATGAATGGAAACGTAACGCCAACCGAAGCATGGACTCGTCACACGAAAACAAAAACATCACAAAACAAGAGGTACCGTTAATTCCGAAAGTTTCTGCAGCAGATAATTTCAGTCGCCCGACAAAGAATATCTCTCCAGCCTGTCCCGAAGTGTATTACGACTGATTCCCAGCAACTTTGAGGTTATGACCTGATTATTATTGCTTTTGTTCATAGCCAATTGGATCAGAGCCTTTTCCAGGCCACTGGTGATTTTCTCGTACACACTACCATTTTCACGCCGGCAAATATCGGTAAAAGCCGGTTCCAACATCTCGCAAAAAGCGGCAAAGTACTCGTCTCCACCGCTCTGAAGGTCAAGTTCAGGCTTTTTAAGTCCGGTCTTTACATTGAGAAGTGATTCAAAATCATCGGGAAGCAGAATATCGCCCTTGCAGAACAGGGTAGCAGAATTGATAATGTTCTTCAATTCCCGGATATTTCCTTCCCAGGGATGCTTCATCAGCAGATCAAGGGACGCGGGAGACACCCCCTTAATTCTCTTTTCGTATCGTCGAGAGTAACTCTTGACGAAGAGATCAACCAGAAGCGGCAAATCTTCCAGCCTTTCCTGGAGAGGTGGAAGGAAAAAGGAAACCACCCGCAGACGATAAAAAAGATCAAGCCGGAATTGCTTGTCCTTGACCGCATTAACCAGGCTGAAATTGGTCGCAGCGATTACCCGTACATTCACTTTTATGGTTTCATTCCCGCCTACCCGTTCAAACTCCTGATTTTCCAGCACCCGCAGAAGTTTTCCCTGATTCGAAAGACTCATTTCTCCTATCTCATCCAGGAAGATAGTCCCGCCGTTGCATTGCTCGAATTTCCCGATCCGCCGGGAATGGGCATCGGTGAAAGCCCCTTTCTCATGTCCGAACAGTTCACTTTCCAGGAGATTTTCCGGAATTGCCGCACAATTTACCGCGAGAAAGGTCTTGTCGCAACGCTTTGAATTATTGTAGATAGCACGAGCAAGGAGCTCCTTTCCCGTACCACTGGGTCCCTGGATAAGTACACTTGCATCAGAGTCAGCAACCTTACCCACCATTTTCCAGATCTGAATCATCTGGGGGGAAGAGCCGATCATAATATCTTCTTGAAGCTCGCCGTCATCGATTTCTTCGGAAATCTCAGCGTAACGGACCTTCCGATTCAAGAGATTGCATTCGAGCGCCTTACGGCAGACTTCCTTCATTTTCTCGATATCAAAGGGCTTGGTAAGATATTCGTAAGCGCCATGCTTCATTGCTTCAATGGCGTTCTGGGTGGTCCTATAGCCGGTAGTCATGATAACTGACAGTCCGGGGTCAATCGCCTTAATCTCTCGCAAGACCTCCAGACCGGATTTCTTCGGCAAGCAGATATCAAGAATCGCCACATTGGGATGCTCTTCCAGAACTCTCTTTACCGCAGACTCACTATCTGCTTCAAGAAATAGCTCCACATCCTCATCTTCAAACACAGCGGCCAGCAACTGGAGGATCGCATCATCATCATCGAGAATAAGAAGTTTGCTTTTCATAGGGATTTTTTGGCTTCTCCTCGGTTATGTCCGTGAAGAATAGCACAAATAATCCGGGTAAAACAACCCGTAAACGAGTTAAATCGCGGTTGCGGAACAATCTTTGAATCAAGGCTGCCAACCGCTTTTCTCACGATGCTGCAACACCTCGTTTTCACATTCAACTTCACTGATAATTTGCTCGGCCTCGCTCTCGGTGAGGCCGACAGTTGGCCTGTTCCCCATCCAGTGGGTTAATTCGGCTTTCGGTGTAGTGAGCAACAGGGGGACGCCTGGCCCACCAACATATTTGCCGTTCAGATAAAGTGCCGCCTCATAATGCCCATCACGCTTCACCAGGTTAAACTCGGCGACATATCCGGATTGAAGTATTTTTTTCAGTAGTACTCTTTTTACGATCATTTCTGTTTACCTACCTATCGGAATAAGACCTGAAAGACATACAACATGCGCCGGAAGATACTGTACGCTAGACCAGGCTAAGAGAGCACCTGTTTCCACACAGGTCATTTGTCGAAAAAAGACAATATCTATTTGGTACTGGAGAAAATGAGTACAATACTTTATCATCGCCTTTTGTATAACTCATCGGAAATTGCCGGCGAAACTTTACGAAAAAACTCCGGCTGTCACGTAAATTCGGCCCGGGAGCCTTACTCATGAGAATCAACAACGACTTCTGGCGATCCATTCTTTCGGTTACCAAAGTATCAGCAGAGGCCGGCAACCCGGAAAACCGTTCAGGGTCCCTGCAGAATCTCGTCGCGGGACAACAGGTTAAGGGAGAGGTTTTGGCCCGCTTGTCGGACCAGGTCTATCTGGTTAAAATTGCCGGCGATGTCTATCGAACGGAATTGCCGGAACCAGCCCGTCCCGGCACACAACTGACACTTACGTACCGGACCAGTGAACCGCGCCCCGAATTTTCACTGCAGAGCACACGAAACGAGGCAGCTCCAGTCAGATTGAGTCCTACGGTTGCGTCGCTCAGCGAAGTACTCAAAGGTCCTGCCACCCAACCTTCCCTGCCGCAAGTCAAGTCCCTGGAACCGCTTTTCAACTCCTCGCAGGCTAACACATCCGCCCTGGCAACATCACTTCGTAACGCCCTGTCCTTCTCCGGACTTTTTTACGAATCGCACCTATTACAGTGGCACGTTGGCGAAAGACTTTTGTCGGATATCCAGAAGGAATCCAGGTTACGCCAGATGACTATGGCAAAAATGGCGAACGATCCGGCCGCTGGCGAAAACCTACCCGCCGGCCCTGCCCCTCCAGACGGTCGTAAGGATTTATTAGCGCAGGTACTGCAAAACGATGAACTGCCGGACAACCGGGGAAACATCACAGCTCCAGCGGAACAACTTGCCTCAGCACTTTTGCGTGAACAGGTAGAAACCCTCCTGTCCGGCGTTTTCCATTGGCAAGGCAGTGTCTGGCAGGATCAGGAAATGTCATGGAATGTTGAAAAACATGCGGGAGATAGTGACCAGGAAGGCGAGCAGTCCTGGAAAACTTCTATTCGCCTTACCTTGCCGAATCTCGGAGAAGTATCAGCGACGCTCGTTTCCAGCGATGAAGGGATCAAGGGACGAATTACTACGGACTCAAAGGCTACGAAGAACGTGATGCAGAAGGAAATGGCAGGGCTTGAAGAAAATCTGGCCGGCGCGGGATTAACCTTGATTTCCATGGCCATTGAGGAACGCAATGAAAGATAGGGACAGTAAAAAAGCAGTTGCGCTTTCCTACAAAGAAGGCCTCTATGCGCCACTGGTTGTAGCGAAGGGACGGGGTGTTGTGGCCGAGGCAATTATCGATCAGGCCAGGGATGCCGCTGTTTTTGTGCATGAATCACCGGAACTGGTCAATCTCCTGATGCAGGTTGACATGGACCAGCATATCCCTCCGGAACTCTATCGAGCCGTTGCAGAACTTCTTGCCTGGATCTATTGGCTGGAGAAACGGGTGCCGCCTGGGTGGCAATCCAAACAGAGCCTCTGAGATACGGAGAAGGTACGATCAGAACACCTCTTCCAGACAATTCGTCCAGTCAATAGCCTCAAGCTGGGCAGAGACAAGAGTTTCCTCACTGCACTGGTGCTGATTCAGCAGCAGACTAACATCAACAAAATCCATGTTTTCTAATTTTTCCGTCAGTAAAAGCAGGCTACCGAGCACGCCTTTCCTCTCCAGGAGTGCCAGACGCACCTCTTCGTCCAAGTTGAGCTGATCCAGAATTTCCTTCATTGAAGTGCCGAGCAGAACGTCGATCAGGGACAGCACACCGGTCATAAATGCCCTATCGGAATAATCACGGTCCTGAAGTCCCGGCTCCCAGGTACTGACCAGAATTTCCATCATCCGGCCGCGAGTCGCTGCTGTTTCAAGAAGAGGATTCCCGGCGGCACTGGTCTTGTCCGAAGCAAACAAAGCCAGCTGAATCCAGCGTTTCAACTGCTGCATGCCCAGGACTACGAGTGCATGACGCAGTGTCCGAATTTTCTCCTTCATGCCGATAACCACGGAATTAACCAGCCGCAGTAGATTGTAGGTAAGATTGGGATTATGCTTGAAAGTTTCCTCAATCTCCGTTATTTCGGCATCCTTGCAAATAAGTTCCAGGAGTTTGAGGAGCGCGACGCCGGAAACATCAACCTTTCTCTTATTCAACACAGCCGGTCGGGCAAAGTAATACCCCTGAAACAGATCAAAACCAAGATCGTGGCAGAAGTTATACTGCTCGATAGTTTCAACCTTTTCGGCAAGCAGAGTCAGTCCGCGATTACTCAAGGTAGCCACCATTTCCTTCACGCCGTCTGGTGGAATCTGCAGTACATCAATTTTCACAATGTCCACAATTTCATAAAGCGGCTCGTAATCCGGATGATAACAATTATCATCCAAGGCCAGGGTAAAGCCTCTCTCTTTCAGCTCGCGGCAGCGATCCAGAAGCGCATCGGACAATTCTACTGTTTCGAGGATCTCAATAACAGTCTTTTCCCGGGGCAGAATTTCAAGAAGATCACTCATCAGAAGTTCTCCGGTTACGTTGATGAACCCCTTATGCTTGCCCAGCACTTCATGAATGCCGAAGTTTGAAAGAACATTACTGATGACAAAAGAATCAACGTTGGCAAAATTGCCGATATCGGCATGAAGGCTGTCCGCGGAACGAAAGAGCAGTTCGTAGCCGACGATACTCTGTTTGCGATCCAATATCGGTTGCCGCCCTAAAAAAACTTTTTTATCTGCATTCTTCATTCGTAACCGGCGACTCCTCTTCAAGAAAAAAACTACGTTAACACAAACAATTCTTCAACTCGAACAGAACAAATAGCATACACTTTTTACCGTCAAAAAAACACCAATCTCGTAAAACTTTTTCAGGCAGTCAAACTTGCGGAAAAACTGAATATACGCAGCAGTGTCCGGCTAGGTTTTTGATTACGTCCCGAAGGGACAGAATGGATATAGCCGGGGAATTCATTCCCTGGTTGCCGTGATAACTGTCAATACCTGATACTCGAAAAAAAAAGGCTGGCTCAAATGAGCCAACCTTCTTGTTTGGTGCCCGGGACCGGAATCGAACCGGTACAGCGCCAAGCGCCGAGGGATTTTAAGTCCCTTGCGTCTACCAATTCCGCCACCCGGGCGTATCAACCATTTGATCAGATCATGACATTTTCGCATCATGATCGCTGAGACGTCAGACTTCCTTTTGTATCAGGAATTGTTGACCCTGTCTCTCAATTCTTTTCCTGTCTTGAAAAAAGGGGTTTTTTTCGCTGAAATCTGAACAATTTCTCCGCTTTTGGGATTTCTCGCTTCGCGAGGGCCTCTCTCGCGGATGGTGAAACTCCCGAATCCACGAATTTCGACCTTCTCATCATTCTTCAACGCATTGCGAATACTGTCGAAAACAATATCAACGATGAGCTCAGAATCTTTTCGCGTCAAAAGACTGTTCTGATCTACGAGTCTTTCAACCAATTCACTTTTGGTCATACGCAAAAACTCCTTATTCAATATTAGTCAGGCTAGCTGCCAAATAATAATCACGCTGTTACTTCTTTTTCATCTCTTCCTTCAGCAACTCGCCAAGGTTTGACGTTGCCTCACCCTGGAAATTTCCAAAGGAAGCAAAATCACCCCTGCTGTCACTCACGGCAATAGCCTTGATGGAGAGTGCGATTTTCTTTTCAACCGGATCGATGTTCAACACCATTGCCTCGATTTCGTCATCGACAGCGGCAAATCCCTTGGGAGTGGCGACTTTCTCCTGAGACAGTTCGGAAACGTGAATAAGTCCTTCGATGCCCTCTTCGATTTCGAGGAAGATACCGAAATCGGTGACAGAGGTCACTTTCCCTTTTACTTTGGTACCCGGCTTGTACTTCTCGGGGATTTCATTCCAGGGATCGGGAACCAGTTGCTTGATACCAAGGGAAAGCCTCTCGTTTTCAGGGTCGATATTGAGTACCACCGCCTGAACGATCTGTCCTTTGCTGTACAACTCGGAGGGGTGCTTGATCCGCTTGGTCCAGGACATGTCGGAAACGTGCACCAGGCCGTCAATGCCATCCTCAACGCCGATAAAGACGCCGAAGTCGGTAACGTTTTTAATCTGCCCTTCAATCTTGGTCCCAACGGGATACTTATCGCCGATTACCGTCCAGGGGTTCATCTGAATCTGCTTGAGACCGAGGGAAATCCTTCTGCTCGGGACATCAACGCCGAGGACTTCGGCCGCGACTTCGTCGCCGACCTTCAGCACATCGGAAGGATGACGAATCCGCTTTGTCCAGGACATTTCAGAGACGTGAACAAGTCCTTCCACACCCTCTTCAAGGGAAACAAACGCGCCATAATCCGCGAGACTGACCACCGTACCGACGATCCGGTCGCCGATATGATATTTTGACTCTACATCTAACCAGGGATCAGGAATTGTCTGTTTGATACCGAGGGAGATTTTCTCTTTTTCCTTGTCATATTTCAAAACCTTGACGGAAACGGTTTCTCCGATTTTCAGAATTTCTGAAGGATGGGAAAGTTTACGCCAGGACATATCCACAATGTGGAGCAGACCATCAATACCGCCAAGATCGATAAACGCCCCGTAGTCGGTGATGTTTTTCACGATCCCTTCGCGGATCTGACCTTCGGTAAGCGTGGTAAGAGTATCTGATTTCAGCTTATCGCGTTCCTCTTCCAGGATTGCCCGGCGGGAAAGAACCACGTTGCCTCTTTTTTTGTTGACCTTGACAACTTTGAACTGGAAAGACTGTCCGATAAGCTTTTCGAGATTCCCAATGGGGCGGACATCAACCTGGGAAGCAGGCAGAAAGGCCGGCACCCCGATATCGACGGTAAGCCCGCCTTTTACGTTTGCGACCACCTTTCCTTCAACCAGCGCACCGGAATCTACTGCTTCCTCGATGTGCACCCAAACCTGCTCACGCTCAGCCTTTTTCCGGGACAGAACGATATATCCGCGGATGTTTTCTTTTTTCTCGAAATATACTTTCACGGCGTCACCGACTTTCACCGTGAGCTGACCGTTCTCATCCATAAACTCATTGAGAGGGATGCATCCTTCCGATTTGTAGCCGATATTGACCAGTACATAATCCGGATCAATCTGTACGACAACACCTTCTACAATCTCGCCCACCGTGGGCTGACGCAAACTTTCCTGAAAAAGTTCTTCAAAACTCTCTTTACCGCCTTGATTAAAGTCATCATCCATATCATTATTGAGCCTATCCGGCTCGTTGGTGATGTTGGTCAAATCTTTTTCGTCATTCATTAAAGTTATACCCCCTGAAATTTCTATGTTTTCCCCGCTTTATCCTAGCACACCCTTGAAAATTCTCAATGTGTAGTATTATCCTCAATACACCTGATTTGCTCAAGCACTTCGTCGATTACCCATTTGGGAGTCGACGCTCCCGCCGTTACCCCGACGGTATCTACCCCTTCAAACCAGGTTTTATCCAGCTGCTGCGCTGTCTCTATGTGGTACGTCTTTGGCTGCAGTTCAGCGCAAACTTGGGCCAATCGAGTTGTATTTGCACTGTTGTAACCACCGATAACTATCATGCAGTCAACACGTTTTGCAAGCTCTTTGGCTTCTTCCTGCCGCACTGCCGTAGCGTCGCAGATGGTGTTGAAAACCCTGATTTCGCTGCCTTTTACCAGGCATTCCAAAACCACATTCTTAAGATTCTCGAAAGACTGGGTTGTCTGGGCGACAATACAGATTTTTCCGGAAATCTTCAGAGATGCGGCCTCTTCCCCTGACCCGACAACATACACCGGGCCCTTGGCGTACGAGACTATCCCTTGAACCTCGGGATGATCAGCATCCCCTACCACTACCACATCATAACCCGCCTGGGAAAGACTTTTTACATGTTCCTGAGCCTTTTTCACAAATGGACACGTGGCATCCACTATTTCAAGTTCCTTGCGGCTGGCCTCCTGAAGCTCTTCCGAGGCAACACCATGGGAGCGGATAATAATTGCCCCGCTGTCAAGATCGGAAAGCGAGGTAAGAACCTTGACACCCATCTCCTCGAGCCGCTGCACCACCTGCGGCGAATGGATAATCGGGCCGAGCGTGAAGGTCTTCCCCCCTTTGGCAGCAGCCTCAAAGGCCATCTGAGTAGCCCTTTTGACCCCGAAACAGAAGCCGGCCTGTTTAGCAAGGATTATTTTCAAACCATTATCTCCTCGACTGAAAATCTTTATTTCGTTTTACCAAGGGATAACCTGCGCCAATTATTCCAAAAGCAGAACGAACTGCGCAAGACATCTCCTTCCGCCTGATCAGGCAGACGCCTGTCGCTCCAACTCTTTCCGGCGCACAACTTTTTCCATCCCGCGCAGCACCTCTTCAACGGAGATACCATCCGAGTCAATGGGCAACGCATCTTCCGCCATGCGGAGAGGGGCATGTTCCCGCTGTTCGTCCTGAGCATCCCGGGCGACAACCTCTGCGATCGTCTGCTCGAGGGTAACCTTTTCACCCTTGGCCTGCAGTTCGAGAAAGCGTCTTCTGCCCCTTTCCTCCGGTGATGCGGAAAGGAAAAACTTTACCTCGGCCTGCGGAAAAACCACCGAACCGATATCACGCCCCTCCAGCACAACATTCCCTGCCCGCCCCATCCGGCGCTGTTCCTGCAGAAGGACTTCGCGCACGGCCTTTTTCGTAGATATGCGTGAAGTCAGGAGGCTGATTTCAGGGGTCCGGATCGCCTCTGAGACATCTTCTCCATTGGCAAGCACCCGATACGAACCCTCCTGACGCACAAAGGTTATTTCCAGATCCCGGCACAAGGCCGCGAGCGCAGCCTCATCGTCCAGGCTGATCTTGGCTCGCTGCACAGATAAGGCTACGGTACGGAACATGGCACCCGTATCAATGTATAGATAGCCGAGGCGCTCGGCCAACTGGCGTGCGACCGTGCTTTTGCCGGCGCCTGACGGACCGTCGATTGCAACAACAATCCCCGTTTCGGACTCCGCACCAGCACTCATGAGCGGCACACCTTTTCGAGCAGCTCGATAAAAGTCGGGAAGGATGTGGAAATGCAGTCCGTATCCGTGACGGTTGTCTCCCCTTGTGCCACCAACCCGGCAATGAGCATCGACATGGCAATGCGATGATCGCCGAAACTGTCAACCTGGCAGCCCTTCAAAACGTCGGTACCGGTAATCTCCATGCCGTCTTCGGTTTCCAGAACGTCTACTCCTGCCTTGGTCAGATTGGCGGCCATGGCGGCAATTCGGTCGGTTTCCTTGACACGAAGTTCCCGGGCATCCCGCAGGATCGTCTTGCCTTCGGCATAAGCAGCTGCAACACAAAGTACCGGAAACTCGTCAATGGCCCGCGGCACCAGGTCACCGCCGATTTCAATCCCTCGCAAAGAGGATGAACGCACCAGAATATCCGCGACAGGCTCACCCGAGCCTTCACGCTCATTTTGCAATTCAATGGAAGCGCCCATTTTCAACAGAATATCGAGAATTCCGGTTCTGGTGGGGTTGACCCCGACATTGACAATGAGGAGCTCTGAATCCGGAACCAGCAGAGCTGCCACGATGAAAAACGCCGCAGAGGAAATGTCAGCGGGCACCGTAACTTCTCTGCCCTCAAGCTCCCTGCCACCGCGAACAACCGCGCCATTTGCACGCGGAGCGATATCAGCCCCGAAGTAGCGAAACATCCTCTCCGTATGATCCCTGGAAAGGGAAGGCTCCCTTACCTCGGTTTCCCCACAGGCATAAAGACCGGCCAGAAGCAGCGCGGATTTTATCTGGGCACTGGCAACAGGCGACATGTACGACGCCCCGCTCAGTTCCCGGCCCTGGATTGCCAGAGGTGCCTTTGTTCCCCCGCACCGGCCCTGAATACTGGCGCCCATTTTCGACAATGGCTCGATCACCCGCCCCATCGGCCGATTGCGCAGATACCTGTCACCTGACAGAACGGAAAAATGGCGCTGTCCGGCCAGGATCCCGGTCATGAGCCGCATCGAGGTACCGGAATTGCCGCAGTCCAGGACATCATCCGGTTCCTGCAGCCCGAAAAGCCCCCTGCCCTGAATATACAGCTTCCCCTCTTCCTCGCGGGCATCGACACCCATGAGACGGAAAGCGTTCAGGGTCGCGATTGTATCTTCTCCCTGCAAAAACCCGCTGACCACCGTCGTGCCACGGGCTAACGAACCGAGCATTACGGCTCGATGGGAGATGGATTTATCACCAGGAACCTCAATTTTTCCTGCCACTTTTTTTACTGTTCGTACGGTATACTTTTTCACTGCTGGCCCCGGTGGGTTGAAATAGTCATGGCTGCTATGTCAGCATCGGCACGCTGACTGAAATAAAATCGGTCATCGCGCAATCTGATGTCATTGGCACGTCTGCTACAGAATTGCATCCCTGCTTCTTTTGGATTCGGTAAAAAATCTTTGCAGTCCAGCGCCGTCCCCACTCTCGATAAGGGCCCTGAGCTGCCCGAAATAGTCGGTAAAAAAGTCCATCATTTCCATTATCGCGGGTCCGTTCATCAGAGAAATATCCCGCCACATGGCAGGATCTGATGAGGCAATGCGGGTAAAATCCCGAAAGCCCCCCGCTGAATATTTCAGGATGCTTTCGTCAAAGCGATCATAGCCGTCCACTGCATTTACCAGGGAATAAGCCACCATGTGCGGAAGGTGTGAAATGGCTGCCACGATTCGGTCATGCTTGTGGGCATCCATCTGGATAACTTCGGAACCGGCAAGTTCCCACATCCTGAGAATTTTTCGAAGAGCAGACTCATCGGTATTCGCGGTTGGCGTGACGATGCAGCGTTTTCCGGCAAAGAGAGTAGCAAACGATGCGTCAACGCCCGACTTTTCAGTACCTGCAATCGGATGCCCGCCCACAAAAAAAGTTCCCGCCGGCATGAGTGGTTCACAAGCGGCGACAACAGACTCCTTCACACTGCCACCATCGGTCACGACACAACCGGGAGCAAGATAAGGGGCAATTTTTTCCAACACCGCGGCAATGGAACAGACAGGTGTAGCAAGAAAGACCAGATCAGCCCCGAGAACCCCTTGGCAGGGGTCCTGGCTGTACCGGTCAATGACTCCCAGTTCAACCGCACGTTGCAGATTCGGCTCGGTCCTGCCGATTCCAACAATCTCATCTACCTCGCCCTGCTGGCGAAGAACCCGTACAAGAGACCCGCCAATGAGGCCAACGCCGATAACTGCCATTCTTTTACTGAGAGACATCTCTTTCCTTCCTGATCCCTTCAAGTCAGTTTCCTTACGGAAACTAGATGTTTTTAGAGTACGAACCGAGAATTTTCACGAATTGGCAGCAGCTGCGCAACTCGTCGACTGCCTCGGCAACCTCGGGATCAGACAGATGCCCTGCAAGGTCCAGGAAAAAAATATACTCCCACGCCTTCTTTTTCAGGGGACGAGATTCAATCTTGCTCAGATTGATTCCCCGGCGCGCAAAAGGATCAAGCATCCGGGAGAGTATTCCCGGTTCGTCCTTGACCGAGAACATCAGTGACGTTTTGTCGTTTCCGCTCTTGTCGGCAACCTGCTTTCCGATCACGAGAAAACGGGTGAAATTGTTCACTTGATCTTCAATACGTTTCTTTACGACCTTCAACTCATACAGGGCGGCAGCTGAATCGCTGGCAATTGCCGCGGCGTTGTAATCTTCGCTGACAATCTGTGCAGCCAGGGCCGTGGACGCAACATCCACCACCGGGACGTTCGGCAGATTTTCTTCGAGCCATTTGCGGCACTGGGCAAGCGCCTGAGGGTGGGAGTAGACCTTCTTGATATCTGCCATTCGCCCGGTACGCGACAGGAGGTCATGGGAAACCTCCAGCAGAACCTCGGCAATGATCTTAAGGTCGCTCTCCATGAACATATCCAAGGTATGGGAAACCATCCCTTCAGTGGAGTTTTCAACCGGAACGACACCGTATTGTGTTCGCCCCTTTTCCACATCCTCGAAAACGGCCGGGATTGATTTCTGGGGTACCAACTCCGCGGAAAGGCCAAACTGCTGGAGTGCCGCCATATGGGTAAACGTCGCCTTGGGACCAAGGAATGCAACTTTCATCGGCGCTTCCAGGGCCAAGGACGCGGAAATTATCTCGCGGAAAACGCTTTTCAGGGCGTCACTTGGAAATGGCCCGCGGTTCCTGGAGGCAAGCCGCTCATAGATTTCCCGTTCACGGCTCGGGACATAGAAATCCCGTTTCTCACCCCTTTTCAGCTTACCAATGGCAATGACCAACTCGGCTCGCTGGTTCAAAAGGGTAAGAATCTGGTCATCAATCCCGTCAATGGAATTTCGTATTTCTTCGAGAGTTTTCTTATCAGACAAAACAGAATCACCTAAGAGAGGGGGTAATTAGTGTAGGACGTATTAAATTATAGCAATTACGCCGAAAAAGCAAACCTTTTTTCGGACGGGATCTCGCTATTTCAATGGCAGACGCCCCGGCCCGGGTGCCTGGCAAGCGACTGTTTCAGCTTACTGCATTTCCAAACAAAGAACGGCAACCGGCGCAGTCTCTACTGTAGATAAATGACTGCAAACAATTCAGCCTGCCCACAAAAAAAATTTGAAGCTTCCTAAGCGTCGATAACGTATGTATAATAGCAAGCGGCGACGCAGGAAAACCGATCAGGCCAACTATCCCGGATTTCATTCGAGAGAATGCAGCGAAAACCAGCAACTCTCCGCGGACACCAATACCTATTCACTTCACGCGCAAGGCTCTCTCATGGCAGAAAAAAAAACCGAATCAAAGCTTTCGCTCATCAACAAATTGATTCTCAGCTATGCAGCTATTGCGTTTTTTACCATGGCAGCAACCGTTTTCTCGGTAATCGGTCTGCAGTCCCTCAACGGCATTGTCCGTGATATCGCCAGAAACGATCTACCCTTCGTCAAACTCACGGAAACGCTCTATGATTCACTGCAAGCGCAAGAAAGAAGCGCGGCCAAGTATTCGCTGCTCAAATCTCCCGAGTTTAGGCAATTATTCGACCAAAGGCAAAAAGAGTTCAAATCCGCCCTTGAGACACTTGGCAAAACCGGCTCCGGACCACTGCTTGAATCCCTTGACCGCAACTACCGTGACTTCAACAGTACAGCGGAAATCCTCTTTCAGGGCGAGTCAGACGATATCACACACCTGAAAAATACCGCCGATAAGGTAACCACCTCGATCGATGCCCTGTCCGCCTCACGACAGGTGATTCTCAATGATAAACTTGAAAATGCCGACAAAAAACGCGAAACCACCGTCAAGTGGACCTTGCTGCTGTCCTCCATGGGTTTTGTACTCGCATTAAGCGTTATGGCTTTTTTTCTCTATACCATTTCCTCCTCCATTAAAAAATTGAAGCGTGCGACCCACTCTATATCGGAAGGGAATTTCGATTTCGACCCGAACATCCCACCCGGCGATGAGATTGGCAGTCTCGCTGAAGATTTCACCCGAATGGCCAAACGCCTGAAGATTCTCGAACAAATGAGTCTCGACGCAAGCCCGCTTACCCGGCTCCCCGGAAACATTGCAATCGAAAGAATACTCACAAAAAAGCTTCAAACCGGGGAAACGTTCGCGGTCTGCTATGCTGATCTCGATAATTTCAAGGCCTACAGTGACAGATATGGATACATCAGGGGAAGCGACCTGATCAAGATGACTGGTGAGGTTATCTACGAAGCATTACAACAACACGCTGATGAAAATGCTTTTGTCGGCCATATCGGTGGTGATGACTTCATCATGGTAGTCGCCGCTGATGAAGTTGATGCGGTCTGCCAGGCGGTAATCGACGCCTTTACGGACGAAGTTCCCCAGTTCTATACTCCGGAAGACCTGGACCAGGGCCACATCGAAGGACCGGACCGTTACGGTGTCATCCGGAAATTTCCGATCATGACCATATCGATCGCTGTTGTCATGTGCCAGCAGGGCGAGTATGATTCAGCGGTAAAAATAGCCAAAACAGCCGCCGAAATTAAAGATTTTGCCAAGGGAAAGGCCGGCAGCAACTATTTTATTGACCGCAGGAAGAGGGCCAGATGAAAAGATTTATCGCATTAGCTAGTATCCTCGCAGGTTTGAGCGGCTGTGCAACAACCCTGAGTCTCGATCCTAATGTTCGTGAGCAGCAACAAAAATTGACCGAGGCAAAAAAACTCCTGGAAAGCAACAAAACCGTATACGCAAAAGCGGTTCTTTCCGATATCACCACAAATCCAGTCGTTGCAGGAGTCACCGATGAAGCGTATTTTCGCCTGGCACTGCTCAATCTGGAAGCAGGCCAACAGAGATTCTCCACCAGTAAAGCGGGGAAATCCCTTGACACTGTTTTGAGCAAATTCAGTTCGAGCTCCTGGACCCCCCATGCAATCTCACTGAAGGGTTTGCTCGATGATTATGAGACAGTTGTGCAGGAAAAAGCTGAACTTGACAAATCGGTACGAAATCTGAAAAACGCGAATGCAGCACTCACAAACGCAAATGCTTCACTGACCAAGGAAAATACCGATTTGCGGCAGGATATGGAAAAGCTGAAAAAACTCGACTTGGAATTGGAAATGAAAAAGAAGAGGTAATTCGCATCAGGTAACACGATGGTGACGCACCGCAGCATAGAGGCCGGAAGGGGTCGCCTCGCAAACCACCGCCGCAACTCCCAAGGCGCTACGAAGCTCCTCGAGCGTCACGTCATCAATAAAGACCCCCTCCCCCTCCTTCAGCATCACATCGGGAATCAATACCAGGTCGACTCCTGAAAGCCCCCCGCTGCTCACCAGATCGAGGATAGCCCTTCCCGGAACTAGGCCGGTAACGGTAACACTGTCACCGAACAGGGTATTTTTAACCGGAACAACCCGGAAAGTTACCCCGGTCTTTTCGGCAAGACCGCTTAAAAAATCGGCCAGATACGAGTACGGAGATTCACCTGTCACCACCGCAACCACCCCGCCCCCCAAAGGTTCCGCACGAGTCAGGATAGTTTCAGCCTCGTCCAGAAAAAGCGGAAGCATCCCGACACCGTTCTCGATCTGCGGCAGGTCCCCATATTCCGAGAGTGGTGGAAATGATTTTCCCGCCTTGAGGTAAAACTCGTCGGCAAAGAACAGAAAAGGGCTCTCAAGTTGCGCAGCTAGTTCTCGAGCCAGGGGCTGCCAATAGGCAAGAAACTCGGCTGCATACTCCCGGGTTACCGGGTGCAGTTTCGCCAGGGAGTCACGAAAACGGGTAATGCCCAAAGGAACTACGGCGAGGGAGGCGACTTGTGGAAACAGTGCAGCCAGGTCACGTACGGTTCGCTCGAGATGGGAACCGTCGTTGAGCCCCGGGCACAGCACTACCTGGGTATGCATGCGGATTCCGGCTGAGGCAAGCTCCTTGAGCAGGTCCAGTACCGGCGGACACTGGCTGTTTCCCAGCAACTTCGATCGCAGATCCGGTTCCGTGGCGTGTACGGAGATATACAGCGGGGACAGCCGCTGTTCGCAGATCCTTGAAACGTCTTCACGACGAAGAGAAGACAAGGTAACGAAATTGCCATAGAGAAAAGAGAGCCGATAGTCTTCATCTTTCACATAGAGGGACCGCCGAAGCCCCTTGGGCAACTGATCCACAAAACAGAAAAGACAGGCGTTCGAACAACTGTGCGGCTTGGGCGCCTCAAACAGAATGCCGAGAGATTCACCCTCTTCCTGCACCAGTTCGACCTCCCAGATCTCACCGTCCGCTTTTTCAATTTCAAGGAGGAGCTCCTCCTCGCTGGAATAATAGCCGAAATCGATGATATCCCGCACCGGGCTTCCGTTGATTGCCAACAACTTGTCGCCGGCTTCTAACTCAAGATCATCAGCGATACTTCCCGGCTCGATTTTTTCAATTTTAATCCCTGACTCCATCAGCATACGATCCCTTTGATCCAAGCTATCGAACAGACTCGCCCAATCTGGGCACGGCGCGCCGTGCCCCTACATCGGGTTGTGATGTTAATTGCCGATGTAGTAAAATGGCAACAGCTGCAGCACTCAATTAAAAAGGGACCCGTAAAAGAGATCTTTCCGCTCACAGGATCGATCAAGCTTTACCGGGCCCCCGGATACCAATCATTCAAACGTTACTGGTGGAGTTTGAAGCTTCCGTCAACCGATGTTATATGAGAGATTGCGTGCTTGTATATCAGGATATCTCCCTTGATTTCCAGAAGTACGGAGAAGTTGTCAAAGGACTTGATATAACCTTCCATCTTTTCTCCCGACATCAGATATACGATAACCTTGACTCGTTCCTTCCTTGATTGATTCAGGTACTGATCCTGAATATTGAATGGTGCTTTCGCCATGCCCCTCTCCTTTTAATCAAAATAATCATGTGCAATGTGCTCAATCATAGCAACATTTTCCGGATATTCAATCCAATTAATTTCCTGGTCCTGATTGAACCAGGTCAACTGCCGCTTCGCGTAGCGTCGCGTATCTCTTTTAATGAGCTGCAGCGCATCATCAAGGGTTGACAGGCCATCAAGATAGTTGCACAGGTGCCGATAACCGAGCGAGCGCATTGACTTGAGACCTGAGGGATAACCCGCGGCAAGAAGAGCCTCTACCTCTTCCAGGAAGCCTTGTCGTATCATCATATCCACACGGTTGCCAATGTTTCTATACAACGACGCCCTGTTCATGGTGAGGCCGATTTTACAATAGTCATAGCGCTGCGTTCCGAAGCGGTGCTTTTCCCGCAACTCGGATATGGGGCGCCCGGTCAGCTGAAATACTTCAAGAGCCCGGATGATGCGAAACTGGTCATTTGGATGAATACGTTCCGCGGCCAGCGGGTCGATCTCCGCAAGACGCCGATGCAGCTCCCTGGATCCTTCGCGGCCTGCCAACACTTTTAATTCGTTCCGCAGGGCATCGTCTACCGGAGGAGAGTCCATCAGGCCTTTTGTCAGGGCCCGGATATAGAGGCCGGTCCCGCCACAGACAATCGCCCGTTTGCCCCTTCGGGCTATGTCCAGAATAACCTTCTCCGCCTCCTGGCAAAAATCTGCTGCGGAGAAAGTCTGGTCAGGGGTCACGATATCAAGCAAATGATGAGGGACCCGGCGCAACTGGTCCGGCGACGGCTTGGCCGTACCGATATCCATAAACCGGTACACTTGCATGGAATCGGCATTCACGATCTCGCCTGCAAACCGCTCCGCCAGCCGGACAGCCAGTTCGCTTTTCCCCGACGCTGTCGGGCCCTGGACAATGATAATTTTAATTTTCTGATCCCCCGGCATCACTCAGACCCTTTTGAACATCTTTTCGATATCCGAGCGGCTGATTCTCCGGAGAACCGGCCTGCCATGGGGGCAATTACTGGCGAAACCGACGGAATCCAGCGCGGCAAGAAGCGCGGCGATTTCCTGCCCGGAAAGGAGCTGTCTGCCGCGAATGACACTGTGGCAGGCAATCCGCATTAAAATATCCTCCTGGATGTCACTTACCGTGCGACTTCTGCCGAGGACCGCAAGCTCCTCGATAATATCACTGAGAGCCCGGGCAGGGTTAGCGTTCACAAGAATACGCGGCACGCCTTTGAGTACCCTGGTCTGTCCGCCAAAATCTTCAAGATCGAAACCAAGTTGTCGAAAGACCGCGGCATGCTCAGCCACAAGAGCAGCCTCGGAATGCGACAGTTCCACCACCTCCGGGAATAGCAGCCCTTGAGACTCGACAGCTCCCGCGGAAAGCTGACTCCGGAGACGTTCGAAAGCAACCCGCTCGTGGGCGGCGTGCTGATCGATGATGAGAAGGTCATCACCATCCTGGCAAAGCAGATACTCATCCAGATAGCGGCCCAACACCGTCAAAGAGGCAAAAAAACCGTCGCCCGATCCAGAACTGGTCTCTACGGAGGCTTCAGTGCTTTCGGGAAGCCTTCGTTCCGGGGAAAAGAGAGTTTCCTGTATTTTTTCCGGAACCGGCTTCGGCTGGTAACGCCCCAGAGATTCCCGAACCGAGGCGACGCGCGCCTCACTTGGGGTAATCCGGACTGTTGCAGGAGCAACAGCGGCAACAGAAGCCTGCCGAATCCAAGGGGTGGATTGCAGCATATCCTCCAGGGAAGACACAATGAAGTCATGCACGCTGGACTGGTCCCGAAAGCGAACCTCATGCTTGGTGGGATGGACATTCACATCAACATCCCCGGCCGGCACCGACAGAAAGAGCACCGCCACGGGGTAGCGTCCACGCTCCAGGAAACGCCGGTAGGCCTGCAGAACCGCATGTTGGAAAACCCGGTCGCGCACGAATCTGCCGTTTACGAACGTATAGAGATGCGAACCGGCGGACCTGCTGCACTCCGGCTTCCCGGCCAGACCGCTCAAACTCAAGCCATTACTTTGATGGCCGACCGGATAAAGGTCCGCGGCCAAGGAACGGCCAAGCAGCGCGGCGACCCTTTCCGCCATATCGCCGTTAAGCGCCCGGAACAACGTTCTTCCGTCACTGACACAGGAGAAACGTACATCCGGCCGTGACAGGGCCAGGCGCGTGACCTGGTCCGCCACATGTCCCGCCTCGGTTTCCTTGCTTTTCAGGAACTTCAACCGGGCCGGTGTGTTGAAAAAGAGGTTCCGGATCTCGAAAACCGTACCCTCGGCCATGCCACAGGCCTTTACTTCCTTGATCCTGCCACCCTCGCCATAGATCTCCGTGCCCTCGATTGAGCCCTTTTCCCGCGAAGACAGGGAAAAGCGCGAGACGGAGGCAATGGAAGGCAATGCCTCCCCGCGAAAACCCAGGGTCGAAATGGAAAGGAGATCATCATCTGAGGCAATTTTACTGGTCGCATGGCGTTCCAGGGCAAGCAAGGCATCCTCACGGGACATTCCGGAACCGTTGTCGATGACTTTGATCAGGCGTTTGCCGCCATCCTGGAATTCGACGACAATTTCATCGGCTCCGGCGTCAAGAGCGTTCTCCACCAGTTCTTTAATCACCGAGGCAGGACGTTCGACCACTTCGCCGGCAGCAATTTTATTGGTAAGATTTTCAGGAAGTATCTTGATGCGGGATGACATGAATTCCTCTGTGTCGTGACGTTTCTTCCCGCAGGATACCCCATACACCCGTAATTTGTAAACAAGGGCATTCGCGGCAGAGAACAACTGCCACCTTTTTGTCTCTACCGCAACACCGTCAACGGAGCAAAGCTCTTCACATTTAGCCTGTTTACTGCTAGACTTGCGCAGCAATAAGCTTCAACAAGAAAGGGAATGAGAAAACGATGAAATATATCAGCACCAGAGGCGGCATAAAACCTATTGCCTTTAAAGACGCGGTCATGATGGGACTCTCTACGGATGGAGGTCTTCTTCTTCCGGAAAAAATACCATTCATCGATTCCCGGCAGCTGGAAGAGTGGCGAACTCTTCCCTACCGCGATCTTGCCTTCCGGGTTATCTCCCTTTTCTGTGATGACATCCCTGGCGCCGACCTGAAAGATCTCGTTGATCGCTCCTACGACAGTTTCGACCACCCCGAGATCACGCCGGTCGTTACTAAGAATGGCATAAACATCGTCGAACTGTTCCACGGGCCAACCCTGGCCTTTAAAGACGTGGCACTGCAACTGCTCGGCAACCTCTTTGAATATCTCCTCAAAGAGAGTGGCAATAATATGAACATCGTCGGCGCCACCTCCGGTGACACCGGAAGTGCCGCTATCTATGGTGTTCGCGGCAAGGAAAATATCGCCATTTTCATTCTCCACCCCCATGGCAAGACCTCACCGGTTCAGGCCCTCCAGATGACCACGGTTCTTGACGACAATGTTCACAACATCGCCGTGAAAGGCACGTTTGACGATTGCCAGAACATGGTCAAGGCCCTCTTCAACGACCTGGGTTTCAAGGAAAAGCATGCTCTCGGGGCAGTGAATTCGATCAACTGGGCCCGGGTCCTTGCTCAGGTTGTTTACTATTTCTATGCCTATTTCAAGGTCAGCGAAAGTCTCGACCAGCAGGTGATCTTCTCGGTTCCCACCGGCAACTTCGGCGACATCTTCGCCGGCTACATCGCAAAACGCATGGGTCTGCCCATCAGCCAGCTGCTGCTGGCCACCAACGAGAATAATATCCTGACCCGCTTCGTGTTACACGGAGACTATTCGCTGGGCACTGTGGTACCGACCCTGTCTCCTTCCATGGACATCCAGGTTGCTTCGAACTTCGAACGGTATCTCTACTTCCTTTACAACGAAAACCCTCTCAGGGTCCGCGAAGCAATCGAGGAATTCTCGAAAACCGGTTGCATGAATTTCAGCCCTGAAGAACGAAACATCGTCACCTCGGATTTCCTGTCGCAATCAGTGGACCGTCAGGAAACCCTTGATACAATTGCCGCCTTTTATCAGGAAACCGGCTATCTGCTCGACCCCCATACCGCTGTCGGGGTAAAAGCTGCCCAGGACCACCGCGACCGCAATCTACCGCTGATCTGCCTGGCGACCGCACACCCGGCCAAGTTCGAAGAAGCGGTCATCACCGCCACGGGCCTGCCCCCCGAAAGGCCCGCTTCACTTGCCGGCATTGAGAAACTCCCGTCCCGCTGCGAAGTACTCGAAGCCGACCTGGCGGAAGTCAAATCGTTCATCGAAAAACTGGCCTTGTGACAAAACCGAAACTGCCATCAACCGCAACGCAACCAGGAGCGGCTGCCAGCTTGCCAAGTAACCGGCTCATGAAATTGGACTGGAATGAAATCGATACTGTACTTCTGGACATGGACGGCACCCTGCTGGACCGACACTTCGACGACCACTTCTGGCTCGAACATGTGCCGAAGACCTATGCGGCAAAACATGGCATTACCCTTGCCGAGGCAAAAGAGCGTCTCTACCGGCTATTCAAGTCACAGGAAAACACCCTCAACTGGACAGATCTGGACTATTGGTCCGCACATCTTGGCCTGGATATCCCCCTGCTGAAAAGGGACGTCGACCATCTGATCGCGGTCCATCCTTTTGTGGTCGATTTTTTGTTGTTTCTGCGCCAGCACGGCAAGGATATCCACCTGGTCACCAATGCCCACGGTAAGACCCTGAATTTAAAGATGCGTTCCACGCGCCTTGGCTGCTATTTCAATGGAATCATTTCCGCCCACGACCTGGGTCTTCCTAAAGAGGACCCGGCCTTTTGGGGCAGGCTCCAGGAGAAAATCCCCTTTGCCCCTGACAGGACCCTGCTTGGTGAGGACAGCGAAACCAATCTGACAACCGCTGCCCTGTTTGGCATCCGCCACTTGATCCACGTAAGCCGCGCCAGCTCCAAAGAAGCGGCAATAGACTCTCCCCGCTTTTTTTCCATCGACTTTTTCAGCCGCCTGATCCCTCCCGCGGGTTCCATGAAAGTGGAAATCCCTTGTCGAACGGTCTTGTCCCGAACAGATTCATAAACGGTGGCAACCTCCCGCCTCTGGTAATTTTTCTTTTTTCATCTACACCCGGCATAAATTTTCCAAACAAAACCTATTGACATATTTTTTATTAGCAATTAATTTATGCCGCGGCGCGAGAAAAACCACAGCGCTCGGCAGATTGTAATCATTACTGTATACGTTCTCTAATTAAATGTAATAAATTGCTGATTTTATCGAAAATAAAACAGCATTCTACCGCGCCCCTGAAAAATAAAACCATTTCGCGGTTTTATTGTGCGCCCAATTCTTTCAATAAAGGAGGTGGCATTCAGGTTTTTTTGCTTTATTTCGGTAGCACATCAAATTCTAATGCAATCATGATTAAAGGAGTTGAACGTGAAAAACATGTCTAGTGCAAAAACTTTCGCAACTTTGCTTGTTGCAGCCCTGCTTTTGTCCCTTGCATCCATCTCTTTTGCAGCCGACCCGGCTTGCATGCCGCAGGAAAAAACTTTTAAAAAGCTTGGCGTAAGAATTCGCGGCATCTATATTATGCCGGATGAAAAAACTGACGCTGCAGTAAATGGACTGGTAAACGGTTTGACGGTAGATGACGCTGTCACTCCTGAGATTGACTTCGAATACTTCTTTACCCAGAATTTCTCTACTGAACTGGTACTTGCCCTGTCAAAACATGACATCATGTTTGATAACGGTGGGGTTAATGGCGGCTCAGTCTGGCTGCTGCCTCCATCACTTTACGTAAAATACCACCCGATGCCTACCGCAAAGATCAGTCCTTATGTTGGTTTCGGTATGAACGTTGTTATGCCTTTCGATGAAAAGCTTACTGTTGGTGGTGCTAATGTGCCCTTCAAAGTTAGCTCAAGCATCGGTTGGGCAGCAAAAGTCGGCGCCGACGTAAAGCTGACTGACAGCGTATACTGGAACGTAGATGCTATGTACTATGATTGCAGACCCGGCATGACTATTGGTGGAGTTGATCACAAACTTAACATCAACCCCTTCATCCTCGGCACCGGCATTGGGGTTCGCTTCTAAGCTATAACTCGCTGTCTGTAACAAAGAAAAGCCCCTCTATCTGACTGCGGAGGGGCTTTTCCTGTTACTGACAACATTTTTAACCGATAAGTTGATAGTCAACGGGTAAGCTTTTCAATGATCATCCTTGCACCAGGGTGAAGACGAAGCAGTTCCCCCCTCTCGGCCAGCTCAAAATCCCGAAAATCGAAACCGGGAGACACGGTACAGCCAACCAGGGCAAAAGTCCCCGGCTTTTCAAGACTTGCCCCAAACCAGCAACCCGCCTTTACCACAACCTGGAAGGAATCATCCCCGTCACAAGCGTTACCCAACCGATGCCGTGTATACTGCCCCGACTGATCCAGCACATGAACCACTAGTGTTCCTCCAGCGTAAAAATGCCAGATCTCATCGGACCTAATCCGGTGCAAGGCAGAAAAGTCCTCCCCGGCAAGAAGAAAATATATCGCCGTGGAAAGGGAACGTTCGCCGCTGGAAAAGCGTTCCGGAAGGTTTTCCGCCGCCAGTGCATCTTCAGAACGGTAGGTTTCACGATAGTAGCCACCTTCCGGGTGTTTTTCGAGGCCAAGTCTCGCAATAAGGTCTTCGGCACGATCAATCATCTTCCCTCCAATATTAAAAAAAATGAACTGACATTGACTTAGTCTGATGCTGAAATTCTCGGATGTCAAGTCACGAAACAACCATCAATGATCTCCGTAAATTGTCCGTCCCGACAACTCCAATCCCTTGACATTGGGCTTTTTTCAAGCTAGTTTGAAAAAAATCGGGGGTCACCGCAGTGTAATCAGCACAATGATCGCATTTCCCGCGGCGCCCAACATCACGCCAAATCACGCGTTATGTCATATTATCAGTGAGGACCAATGGAAATTGCACTTGCAGTGGCGGTCTGTGGCGGTCTGGGATGTTTGTCTCGCTATTTCCTCTCCGGTTGGGTGTACTCACTTCTGGGTCGAAGCTTCCCCTACGGTACCTTTGTCGTCAATATCACGGGAGCGTTCATTATCGGACTGCTCATGGAATTTGGCCTCCGCAGTGTCTTGATCCCCCCCACGCTCCGTATCGGTCTTACCGTTGGCTTTCTCGGCGGCCTTACCACTTTCTCGACCTTCAGCTACGAAACTTTCCGTCTGCTGGAAGAAGGAAATTTCGTCACCGCTTTTGCAAATGTAGCGTTAAGTGTACTGGTTTGCCTTCTATTTACTTGGCTGGGGATAATCACTGCCCGCTATCTCTAAGGAGGGAGCAATGCCCAAATTTTTCGGAAAAAAAATCCTCATGCGGATTTATATCGGTGAGGGCGATAAATACGGCCGCAAGCCATTATATGAAGCACTGATAGATTTTTTCATCCAAGAAGGTTTCGCTGGGGCGACGGTTCTGCGCGGGGTAGCAGGCTTTGGTGCCCACAGCCTCTATCATACGGACAAATTGCTCCGGCTTTCAAACGATCTCCCCTTGATTATTGAAGTGGTTGCCAGTCAGGAGAAACTGGACAATGCAATGCCGACGATTGATGAGATGATGAACGGCGGGCTTATCACAACGGAAACCGTAAACGTAGTACGCTATTGCAATAAAGATGACAATAAGTGCGTGATGAATGAACCTTGATTTTCCCGAACAACTCTTCTGCAAGTCAATTGGAACAACATGAAAAATACTTATAAAAAACTTTTTTTTGAAATGACTGTTATCGTTCTTCTCGCGGTGACGATCGGGATTATCTGGAATTATCGACTACTCCGGGAGATCTCATCCGGCAAACCGGCAGTCGTGACGTCCCCGCCGGAAATCTCCGCAGCACCGGCCGCCGCACTCATCCCCGCGGGTCTGGCACAGGTCAAGGAATTATTCGACTCGAGAAACGCCGTGTTTATCGATGCCCGGGAAGACTCCGTTTTTCAACAAGGTCATATTCAGGGAGCAACATCCTTTCCTTTGGCAGCCCTCGAAACAACCCTTCCGGTTTTCCTGAAAAAGGTACCGTATACAGCAAACCTGGTAATATACTGCAGCGGGTACGGTTGCAACGACAGTAAAGTCCTTGGAAAAAAGTTACTCCAATCGGGGTACCGTCAAATATTCATCTTCGAAGGGGGTTATCCCGAATGGAAAGACGCCGGATTCCCCGTCGAGGGAGCACGCCAATGAGGATGAAAAGAAAGGCACAACACTATTTCCTCCTGCTTCTTCGTGTCGGCCTCGGCCTGATTTTTGTCTACGCTGGAGTACTGAAAATCCAGGACCCCATTGCCTTTGCCGGCTCTGTTGCCGCCTACAAGCTGCTCCCGTACTTTTTCAATTACCTGGTCGCGGCGACAATCCCCTGGGTTGAACTCACCAGCGGGCTGCTTCTCATTATCGGCTATCGAGTCCAGGCAGCAGCAGGGATTATTGCTGCAATGAACATACTATTCATCGTTCTGCTTGCATCCACCATCGTGCGAGGATTGGATATCGACTGTGGCTGTTTCCGCCAGGGCGGCGAAAAAACCTCCGCCTGGATTGCCATCATGAGAGACATCATCTTTCTGACCGTTGCCCTTATTCTCGTTACAGAAAAGAAGGAGCGAAAGTATTACTCTTAGCCTGCGAGTGATTTTTCCCGGCTCAGGTGCATAACTTGCCGGGAAACCCGCCTGCTTATCACCAAGTTCAGCTACCCCCTGCAACAAAAAAATGCTATTCGTTCGGAGCGACAATAATGATCACCAACAGTATTTTACTTCTTTGTTCCTATTGTATTGGATCCATCCCCACCGGTCTTCTCCTGGCAAAAGCCTTCGGAGGTGTTGATATCCGCACGCAGGGCAGCGGCAATATCGGCGCCACCAACGTCTACCGGACATTGGGCCGTAAAATCGGTATTCTGACTCTGATTGGAGACTGCCTGAAGGGTCTGCTCCCGGTAGTGGCGGTACAAGCACTCCAGCTCCCGGTCGAGTGGATTGCCTTGGTCGGACTGGCAGCATTCCTCGGCCACGTCTTCCCCGTATTCCTCCGCTTTAAAGGTGGAAAAGGTGTTGCCACGGCGTTAGGGGTATTTCTCGCCACATCCCCATTGGCAGTACTGGGAGCGTTGGGAGTCTTTATTGTTGTCGTGATGTTGTGGAAATATGTTTCTCTTGCATCCATAACAGCCGCGGCAGTCATGCCGTTGTTTACCACCCTCATGTATGGGACACCCACCTACGTTGCCATGTCCGTGGTAATCTCGATAATCGTGATCTTGAAACATCACGAAAACATCAGAAGACTCAGAAACGGTACGGAAAACAAGTTCAAGGCATAAAAAAAGGGCCCTCAAAGGCCCTTTTTTTCACTTCGTCCGGAACGGATTTACATTTCCGTCAGCACTTTTTCCTCATAGAGCGACTCCAGCCGGAACTTGTGTTTCCGTTCCTCGTTGGCCAGCATCTGCAAAAGCCTTTTCACCTCAGGATCATCCGTCATCTTTTCAGCCTCCAGATAAAAACGGGTAGCCTTTTCCTCATTTTTCATGGCATAGACAAGGATTTCCTGGTAGGTCATTGAGTCATGATAGGAAACATCCACCAGGTATTCACTGATACCCAGGTCGGGTATGGCACGAAAAGTATAGTTGGAGATTTTTTCCTTATCCAGGTTAAGGAGCAATCTTTTGTGACCCTTCTCCTGCTCCGCCAATTCTTCAAAAATTTTCCGTGCCGAAATGTTGGCAGATATTTTCGCGGCATTGAGATAGAGCCGATAGGAAGCGTCCTCCCTCTCCAGTGCAAATTCCAAAATGTCATCCAGGGTATTCAGTTCCACGGATATCTCCTCTGATCATCGAGATCATGGCAACAAGTAATTTTCTTTTGTTTTTTTTGTAGCAACAAAGACCAACCTTGTCAAGCAACGGTGTTCCAGCTTGACATGGATAACCAGATACTCTACAAATACATCTCCATGTTACGAGTATTCAAGGAACGTTTCCCAAGTATAGCCTCCCTTTTATCCAAGTATGCGGCACAAGTAAAACCATGGATGGTAGTACTTTTCGCGCTGCTCACTTTTCTGGTCCTTTCCCTGAGCTTCTACCGGCACTTTCTCGCTTCGCCCTATGGTAAAGGCCGAATTGTAAAGGTGTTCGATTTTTCTTCCGGCTACACCATGAAGAAAATTTCCAAAGAACTGGAAAAATCCCGCATCATCGGCAGCGCCACATTGTTCTCACTCTATGCCAGAATTCAAAAAGCTGATGAAAAAGTTCAAGCAGGCACCTACCGATTAACTGACGGCATGTCTCCGCCGGAGATTCTGGCAAAACTTATTAATGGCGACGTCTATGAGGTTCGATTCGTCGTCCCCGAAGGCTATTCCATCTATCAGATTGGCGAATTGCTGGATAATCGCAAGATTTTTTCCAAAGAGAGCTTCCTCAGGCAGTGCTATAATCCCGCCCTTCTCCAGGAATTGAATATCCCGTCAAAGAGTGTCGAAGGATATCTCTTACCCCGCACCTACACAATAAAACCCGGAACGGATGCGGCAATCCTGATCAAAGAAATGGTAGCACAGTTCCGCTCAACCTATGCACTCAAATATGCCAACCAGGCAAAAAGCCTCGGGTTGCCGGAACTGAAAATCCTCACCCTGGCCTCCATGATTGAAAAAGAAGCTGTCGTCCCCGCGGAACGCCCACTTATCGCATCGGTGTTTTTCAATCGTCTCAAAAAAAACATGCCGTTGCAGAGCGATCCCACCGCGGTCTACGGCATCCGTGCCTTTGCCGGCAAAATATCGAAAAAAGACATCCTGCGCGAAACGCCCTATAACACCTACAGCATCAATGGTCTCCCCCCCGGCCCCATCGGCAATCCGGGAGAAGACTCAATTAAAGCGGTACTATCCCCCGCGCAAACACCGTACCTGTATTTCGTTGCCCGCAAGGACGGCACGCACCATTTCTCGGCAACCCTGGAAGAGCACAACAGGGCAGTCGAAAAGTATCTCAAATAACAGAGAACTGTTCTTTACGGATAGAACTGGGCTAACCAGAAATTCCTGGGAAGTTGAGATATCGGTGGATCTTCTGACATTCTGCACCTTTCCCTTGGTCAAACCGGCAATTCTTGCTATAATTCTCCCTCTGTTTTGGAACCAAAAACCACTGCCTGGGCCTGTGAGCAGTGGCACTACAATTTTACCCTCAAATTTTTGACAAAAACTACCCGGCGTCAAATTCTGAAAGCCGCTATCCGGCTCTGAATGGTTTTTCATGAAAAAGGCAAGCACTCAAATTTTTACGCCACAACGCTTTTCTTTGCTTCAGATCATACCTCTTCTCGCGTGTCTCTTTGCGATTGGCACAGGGTGCCAACCCGACAGAGTTTCCCCTGGTCCCGAAGCCCTCGCCCTGAGGGATCGGATTCAGTCAAACCTCGACCCTATTCTCCCCGAACTCTCCGCAAATTTTCAACAGAAAAAGCGCAAGCAGGTCAAAGCAATTCTCGACACGCTCTATGCAAGCCTGAATCAGTCAGACGAAAAATCACCCTTTTTCCTGGCATTATTGGACAGCCATGGGGTTACCATTACCAGCAGGACAAAAACATTACTGTCAGGCAGCCAAAACTACGGCAATTACCATGTCATCGCAAAGGTTATTCAAAAAAGAAAAACCATTACCTCAAGCCTCTACCTCCAAGGAGGGGCAAAAGTTTACATCATCTGCGTCCCCCTCATGAACAAGACAAAACTCGCTGGGGTCATCATTCTCGGCATTGATTCGGAATATCTGCGCAAAAGCGGAATCAGTGAGCAGCAGTTCATGACTTTGGACTTTAACAGCCCATCAGACGGCACCCCATGAATACAAACCAAAAAAACTCCCATAGCTACTCAATGAGTTTCTCGGGGCCCCCTGGCGAGCAACTACATCTCAGTGTGTCAGGTCAAATGTCTCTCCAGACGCTGACAGCCCAGCAACATGAGCTCCGCTCTCATCTCAAAGAGCTGAAACCCTCAGCCCTGCTCATTGACCTGGGTGGAGTAGATTACCTCGACAGCGCAGGCGCACTGGTGCTCATGGAAACGGAACGGTACGCCGCCGAGTTTTCTATCCCGCACGCTTACGAAAATATGAGTAAGGAAGTATCGGGGATTCTCAGCCTGATCGACCGCACGGCGGTTCTGGCCCCCCACCCGTCCCCGCACAAAGCAACAGAGACCGTTCTGGAACAAATAGGCGAGGTAAGCCTGACGGTCGGTAGAGACTTCGCAAATCTGCTTACCTTTCTTGGCGGTCTCCTCGAAGTTCTTTTCCAGTCATTCTTCAATCCCCGATCGATTCGCTGGAAAGACTTCATCTTCTATGTAAAAAGGGCCGGGCAGGATGGACTGCCCATCGTCGCCCTGCTCAGCTTCCTGCTCGGCATGATCATCGCTTTCATGTCATCACTCCAATTGAAGCAATTCGGGGCAAACCTGTATGTGGCTTCCCTGGTCGGCTTCGGCATGGTCAGGGAACTGGGCCCGATCATGACGGCAATCATTTTCGCGGGACGTTCCGGATCGGCTTTTGCGGCCGAAATCGGCACCATGATGGTAAATGAGGAAGTGGATGCCCTGGTAACCATGGGCTTTGATCCGATCCGCTTTCTCGCACTGCCGAAAGTTCTCGCGGCCATGGTGGTTGTTCCGCTCCTGACTCTGTATGCTGACCTGTTCGGAATACTCGGGGGCATGACGGTGGGAGTGCTCGGTTTCGATTTAACCGTATTCACCTATGTGCACCAGACAATCAAGAGTATCAGCATCTTCGATGTTGTTTCCAGCCTTGTCAAAGCGATGGTCTTTGCCATACTTATCGCGGGAATTGGCTGTCAGAGAGGCTTCCGGGTCCGGGGAGGCGCAGAGGCAGTGGGAAAATTCACCACGTCAGCCGTAGTTGCCGGCCTCTTCCTCATCATTGTTGCAGACTCACTTTTTGCCATCATTCTTTATTACATTCGCTGACGTACCGGCGGTTTCAAGTGACACTTCCGTCAAGAAAAAAGTTCGAACACGGGCTTCTCGTTGTGAACCCTTGCAGGAGCCTGTAACAGATGTATTTCGCAGGTAACCCCTCCAAACCTTGTATGATCCAGGGGGGATAAAGGTTTGTTTTTGTTGTATGCTCCAAGTACT
>SBEG01000076.1 GCA_009668975.1 Deltaproteobacteria bacterium
TGTCAAGGGCCAGCGTAATTTTCCACCCCCGGGGCCAGAGTTATTTTCCACTTCAGGATTTTTCAGGGGATAGGTTCACTGTTCTGGCGACTGGTTTTTAGGTCTGGTTTTCTTCCGGTACGAGTCTCCTTTCATGGCGACGTGATGGGCACGGTGTGCCAGCCTGTCCATGGCCGAGTTGGCCATGACCTGATCGGGGAAGAGCGACAGCCAGTCTCCCGGCGGTCTGTTGGAGGTGATGATGATCGACCCCCGCTGGTGGCGTTCGGCGATGATTTCATAGAACTCCTCCGCCTGGGTCATGGTCAGGGCGGAGAGGCCGAAATCATCGATGATCAGCAGGTCTGGAGCCAGCAGCTTTTTCAAGGCCTTCTCCCAGGTATCGTCGGCCCGTGCATTGTGTAAGCCCCTGAACAGCTTGGTGCTCTTGACAAACAGGGTGGCATGGCCGATGCGGCAGGCCTGGTTGCCCAATGCCTGAGCCAGATGGGTCTTGCCCACCCCCGGCGGGCCGTACAGAATCACATGCTCCTTCCTGGCAACGAACAGGCAGGTGGCAAGATCCTTGATGGCCGCCACGTTGATTCCGGGCAGTGCGGCGAATTCGAATTCCTCCAGGGCCTTGTGTTCTTCAAAGGCGGCTTTTTTCAGCCGCTGCCCCAGGTTTCTGGCTTCCCGGCGCTCGATTTCATCCTGGACGATCAGCTCCAGAAGTTCCAGGTAGCCGAGAGAGGCGCTTCGTGCCTGTTCAAGGCGCACGTCGAGGGATTCGAGGATGCCGGAAAGCCGCAAGGTCTTCAGGCGGCTGGTAAGGTTCTGAGACACCTTCATGCCGCCACCTCCCCGAAGCTGGTTGCCGGATGCAGGCAGGTTGCGCCTTCCTCCGAGACGACCGGTACCGGCAGTGGTTCCTGCTCCTCGGGGAGCCCCTTTTCCAGCAGCCGTTGCAGGCTTTTTACGTAGGTGGAACCAAAGGCGAGCAGGTGCCGGCAGACAGCGTCCAGTTTCTCCGCGCCGTGCTTCTGCCCGAGCCGGAGCACCGCCTGGGCCTTGCGCAGGTTCTGCAGGGAATGGGGCGAGAGGATCGCATGCACCATGCGGCCGACATGGCTGCCCATCTCTTCGGCCTGCTTGCGGCACCAGGCGGGATGGGCGAAGAGAAACGCCTTGGCCTTTTCCGGATAGTCGGCCAGGTCGGTTTGCCAGGTGCCGGGCTTGCTGGTCCGGGGATGAGATTTGATCAGTTCCCGGTCGAGGAAGATTTCCACAAGGCGGAAGGTTCCCTTCACCCAGACCTTTTTCCCCACATAGCGGGTCGGCAGGGAATAGTAACTCTTGTCAAAGACCACGTGGTGATCGGGATGGACCGTGCATTCCTTCCAGAGCGGCGTCTCGAAGCGGCTGGAGGGAAGCGGCAGCAGGGCGGCTAGTTCTTCACGCTCGAAGCGGAGAACCGGCTCTTCCTGGGTGGTGCCGTTTTTTACCAGGCCGATGCCGGTCCGTGACCAGGTCAGGGCTTTCTCGTTGGCGTCGGCCAGGTCCAGATACTGCCGCCCCGCCACAAGCTGCTGCCGGACGACCGGGACGCTGCGTTCCACCTTACCCTTGTGTTCCGGCGTCCTGACTTTGGCGGGATCGGCGACAAAGTCGTAGTGGCGTTCCAGTTCCCCGTAGGCCCGGTTGAGAGTGGGATCGTACAGATCCGGTTTCACCACTCCGGCTTTCAGGTTGTCGAGCAAAACAGTCCGGGGAACACCGCCAAAAAATTCGAAGGCCCGGATGTGGCAGTCAAGCCAGGTCGCCGTGTCCTGCCGTTCCACGAACCGCACGAAGCGGTGACGGCTGAAAGCGAGGGTCATGATAAAGGCCCAGACACGCTTTCTGATTTCGCCGAAGGTAAGCGTTACCTGGCCGAAGTCAACCTGGGCCTGCTCGCCCGCCGGGGTCTCCAGCCGTATCGTTACCTGGCGCGACATGTCCGGGCTGAGCTTCCGGACATAGCGTTTCACGCTGGTGTAGCTGAAACTGTTGCCCAGTTCATTGATCAGACGCCAGATCTGCTTGGCGGTCATGTCCGGCTCGGAAAGCCATGTCTTGATGTTCTCATCGTAGACGGCCAAGGCCTGTTGCACCGCTCCTTCATTGGCAGGGGACGGGTTCAGCGCTTTATCGAGTGCATCCACGACCTTGGCTGTCGCGGTTGCATCAGCTTCCCGGGTAAGCCCGGCTTCTTCGGCAATTTTGAGGTACTTTCTGACGGTCGGCCGCGAGATGCCGAGACTCTTGGCAATTTGGGTTTTGCTCTGGCCTTTTTGCCAGTGATAGACAACTTCGGCTACTTCGATCATGGGGATGCTCCTTCGTGACATGTCTGCTCCTGGCAGGAAATTGATTCCGTGCAGGATAGCGGCATGCGGGTTGCTCCCCCAGAAAAATCGGAAGTGGAAAATTTGCTTGGCCCCGCTCTCGCCTAAACTGGCAAATAAAGTTGGCCCAGGGGGTGGCAAATAACTTTGGCCCCACCCCGCCTAAAGTGGAAAATTACCATGGCCCTCGACA
>SBEG01000017.1 GCA_009668975.1 Deltaproteobacteria bacterium
TGACCCGGCATACACACTTAAAACTGCTTGACACCCCATAACGGTATCTCCCCTTGACAGGCGAGACGTAAAGGCTTCCCCCCTGTCAAGGGGGGATTGAGAGGGGTTGATTTTAGGTGTTATCTGGTATTACCGCACAACCAGGTACTTCCGGCCAAGCGAACTCGTCCGGCCAATAATTGCCGACGCAGGGCAGCAGCGTTTCAGGAGCTCGGCCAGGATTGCCTCGGCCCGGTCCGCTGGCGCGCAGAGCAGGATGCCGCCGGAGGTCTGGGGATCGAGCGTCAGCATCTTCCGGGTGTAGGTGAGTTCGGGAGCAAAGTCGCAGGACTCCTCCACGTGACTGAGATTGCGGAAACTGGCGCCGGGAATACAGCCCGCGTCGAGCAATTCCAGGGCGCCCGGCAAGGACGGAATCAGGGTCGTGTCGATTTCCACGGTAACTCCGCTGGCCTTGGCAATATTGAGGGCATGGCCGAGCAGGCCGAAGCCGGTAATATCGGTTGCCGCGCGGACCGAAAACTCCTGCATGATTTCAGCGGCGGCGCGGTTGAGCTGCTTCATGGAATCGAGGGCCCGCTGATAATCGGCGGCAGCTGCTTGCCCGAGACGCTGACCCGCCACCAGGGCCCCGGTTCCGAGCGGTTTGGTCAGGATAAGCGCCTGACCGGGTTCGGCATTGGCATTATTGATAAGTCGATCGGGGTGCACCACCCCAGTCACCGCCAGACCGTACTTCGGCGGATAGTCGGCGATGGTATGTCCGCCCACCAGAAGCCCGCCGGCCTCGAGAACCTTATCCTGTCCGCCGCGGACAATTTCGTGCAGCGCTTCAAAAGGAATCCCGCAGGCCGGGAACATCACCAGGTTCATGGCCGTGAGCACTTTGCCGCCCATGGCATAGACATCGCTGAGAGCATTCGCCGCCGCGATCTGGCCGAAATCGTAGGGGTCGGAACAGACCGGCGGGAAAAAGTCCGTCGTTTCGATCAGGGCAATCTCATCGGTCAGCCGATAGACACCGGCATCGTCGCCGGTGCCGATCCCCACCAGCAGATTCGGGTCAGTGGGCACGGTCAGGCGGCCCAGGGCCTCAAAGAGGACATCCGGCGGGAGCTTTGCCGAACAGCCGCCCTGTTCCACCGTGGTGAGCAGGTCGAAGGGCGGAATCCTCTTTCCGGCCGGAGTGTGAACCCGCACCTCCAGTCCGAGCTGCGCCAGCAGCGACTCGGCACGTCCCTTAAGTTCTTCGGCAATGGAGAGGGCCATGCCGCATTCGGAGGAGATGTCTTTCGGCACCGGAATCACCTGGCAGTCGAGATCATGGGAGCGCAGGCACTCCTCGGCTTTGATGACCGCGCGGGTCGAGGTAAAGATCAGATAGATATTCATGGTTGCAGGGAGTCCCTTACGGCTTTGATCAAATAGGTAAAATCTTCGTTTGTATGATAAAGAGAGACACCGATCCGCACGGCTCCGGTCGGAAACGTGCCGAGCGTCTGATGGGCCAGCGGCGCGCAATGGAGCCCGACGCGCGTCTCGATGCCGAAATTGTCGAACAGCCGGCGGCCGAGGGTTGCCGGATCACTGCCGGGCTGGTAGCAGGAAAAGACATCGCCCTGGTCTGCGAAATGCTCCGCGCACAGCACCCGGAGGGACGGCAGGCCGCGCAGTTCCTCGATCAGTCGCTGATACTCCTCGCGGCTGTGGCGACTGACCGGCGGTTCTTCGAGTGCCGCCAGCAGCCCGTAGATTCCGGCAATATTCAGCGTTCCGGCCTCAAAGCGATCCGGTACGATATCCGGCATCTCGAAACTGTCGGAAGCGCTGCCGGTACCACCAAAGATCAACGGTTCCACCATGTCGGGATTCTTCAGGTAGAGCCCGCCGATCCCGGTCGGACCGAGCAGGGCCTTGTGACCGGTGAAAGCGAGAAAATCGATTTCCCAAGCATCGACCGTCAGCGGAATGGAGCCGAAGGACTGGCTGGCGTCCACCAGCAGCGGCACCTGGCCAAGCTGTTCCTTGATCTCCCCCAGCGGCTGGATCACGCCATTGACATTGCTCTGGTGGTTGATCACCGCCAGTCGCGTGTCCGGGGTCAGCAGCTCCTTGATCCCGGACGGGTCCACTCGTCCGTCACCACGGTGCGGCAACAGGTCGAAAGTCGCCCCGTAGCGTTCCGCCAGTGCCGCCAGCGGCCGGGTAACGGCGTTATGCTCCAGCGGCGAAATCAGAACCCGCCCGCCCTGGCGCAGCACACTTTGCAGGACCAGATTGACGGCATGGGTGGCGTTGGGGGCAAACACCAGCCGCTCCGCAGCCCTGGCTCCCATTTTTTCCGCCAAGAGGTCGCGGGTCTTTTCCACGGTCCGGGCGACGTCGAAAGCCCGGGCATAGGCACTGCGGCCATAGGAGCCGCCCACCTCGTTCAGGTAACGGCAGATGGCCGCGGCAACCGCCGGCGGCTTGGGAAACGAGGTGGCGGCGTTATCAAAATAGCAGTTTTGTTTCATCACTACCTACAGGGTTATGATCCGTTGCGCGCGCGAGAGTTGCTGGAGGATATCATACATGTTGGAGATGGTTCCGGTGGCAATCTTGCCTTTGAGCTCGAAATAGTCAACACAGGTACCGCAGACCAGCAGGGTTACGCCCCGCTCGACCAGGTCCGCCAGCGCGGGAACCGTGGGAGCACCTTCGGCGGCCATGTACACGCCGGCATTATAGCAGAGAATGGCCGATGGCAGGGGAGCCACCTCTTTGAGCGTGTTCAGGCAGGCCTGAAGGAGAATCCTGCCCAATTCCTCTGAACCGGTGCCCATACCGTGGTGGTTGATAACGATCACCGCGCCGGTCTCCGGTCTTTCCGGCGTGCAGTAGGCCGCGGCATCGGCAAGGGACGCGCTGCCGGCCATTTTCTCCAGCTCGAGGGTATAGACACCCTCGGCAAACGACAGTACCGGCGACATGCCGTGGTCACGCAGAAAACGGACCAGGTTATCCCGGGATGTTTCGCTATCGATCAGCACCCGGAGGCGTTCACCTTCGGCCAGCGTTTCCAGGGCCTTTTTGGCCAGCATCAATGGCTGGGGGCAGCGCAGACCACAGGCATCAACCGTCGTAATAGTCATACCATCTCCTTCGAGTTTCGTGAATCGGGACAGCTCTTTGATACTATTGGTTTTACCATGATATTTCAATGGCAAATATGCGGAACAGCGCCCTCAGCCGAGCGTCTCGTCATCGTCAACCAGGAAATCGGGCGCATCCGCATTCCGCGGCCGGGTATCGATCACCTCAAGGGTATCGATATCCTTGCCGGTGGAGGCGCCCAGCTCCTTGAAACGGCGGGCGGAAACCAGCACCCGGCTCTCCAGGGAGCCGACCGCCCGATTGTAGGACTCTACTGCCCGCTCCAAAGAACGCCGGAGATCGCTGAAATGGGCAGCGAGAACCACCATCCGGTCGTAGAGAGTCTTGCCCAGTTCGCTGATGGCCTGGGCATTTTCGGCGATGTGCTCCTGCCGCCAGCCGTAGGCGACCGCGCGCAGCAGGGCAATAAGGGTCGTCGGGGTGGCCAGGATCACCTTCTGCTCGACGCCGTACTCGATGAGCGAAGGGTCCTGCTCAAGGGCGGCGCTGAAGAAATTTTCTCCGGGCAGAAACAGGACCACGAACTCGGGCGTCGCCTTGAACTGCTCCCAGTAGGATTTCGCCGACAGCTTTACCAGGTGGACCCTGATCTGGCGGGCATGATCCTGCAGTTTCCGGAGCCTGGTCTGTTCGTCCTGGGCTTCCAGGGCCTCCAGGTAGGCGGCAAGGGGCGCCTTGGAGTCCACCACCACGTTTTTGCCGTTCGGCAGCTTGACGATCATGTCAGGCCGCAGACGCCCCTCCGGCCCGGAGCTGGTTTCCTGCTCGACGAAATCGCAGTAGTTCACCATTCCGGCAATCTCCGCCACGCGGCGAAGCTGGATCTCGCCCCAGCGTCCGCGCACCGTGGGTGAGCGAAGAGCCTTGACCAGATTGGCGGTCTCACCCTGCAACTGAGACTGGGTGGAGGCCAGCGACTTGATTTGCTCAGTGAGACTGACGTAGGCAGTGGTCCGGATCTTTTCCAGATCCTGGATTTTACCATCCACTTTTTCCAGGGACTCGCGGAGCGGCTTGACCAATTCATCGATGGCCAGCCGGCGATGTTCCAGATCGCCCTTGGCCCCTTCCTGAAATTTTTCCAGCTGGGTCCGGGCCAGTTCAAGAAACGACTGGTTGTTGCTCTGGAGCGCCTCGGCGGAGAGCGCCTTGAAGGCATCGGAGAGCTTCGTCTGTGCGGTATCAAGCACCGCCAGCTTTTCCTCGCTGGCCTTGCGTTCCTCCTGGACCAGAGTTGCCAGTTCCGAGACCTTGGCGTTCAGGGAGGCATTCTCGCCATACATGCCACTGATCTTTTCTTCGCGCGCCTGCAGTGCTGTTTCCAGCTCCCTGATGCGGCTGTTTTTCTCTTCAGCGGCCGAGCGTTTCTCCGACTCCGTTTTCAGGCTGACCCGCAACGCGGCAATTTCATCATGTGCCGTTGCCAGGGTAGACCGAAGACCGGCCAGCTGCTCTTCCCGCCCTTGCAGCCGCTCCGTCAGGGCTGCCACTTCGGTCTGGAGTTCGGCCCTGCCGCGACTGTAGGCGAGTTCTGTCCGGGATTTGAGCAGGAGCCAGACCACGACCCCGCCAAGGATGAAACCGGCAACCGGCAGCAGATATTCCATTCCGTGCAACTCCTTGAAAATTATTTCACCATGAAAAAAGCCGCTGCATCAGGGAGTATCCACGATGCAGCGGCCTTGAGCATCCCTGTGCCAGGAGCCTGCAGGACTTAGGGTAAAATTGTTCCGCCCCGGACGACCTCGGCAATCCGTTCAGGATCGAGTGCCACTTCGGACTGGGTTCCGGTGTCCATCTCCTTGAGCGCGGCCGCGCCCTTCGACAATTCGTCCTCGCCGATGATCAGGGTATAGCGCGCCTTGAACTTGTCCGCGCGCCGCATCTGGCTCTTGAGACTTTTCCCCTCGTAGTCGATCTCCACGGTAACGCCGAGACGCTGCAGCCTGCTCATGAGGCGGAAGGTCTCATTGCCCGCGGACTCGCCATGGAAGGCGATAAAGAGATCGGGGCGCCTGCCGTAGCCTTCGTCATCGAGCAGCAATACGACCCTTTCAACGCCCAGGGCAAAGCCGATGCCCGGATAGGCGGGACCGCCAAGCTCCTCGATCAGCCGGTCATAGCGGCCGCCGGCCGCCACGGCGCTTTGGGAGCCGAGCTGCTGCGTAACCAGTTCGAAGGTGGTACGGGTGTAATAATCAAGGCCGCGGACCATGCGCGGATTAATTTCGTAGACGGTGCCGGCCGCGTCCAGATAGCCCTTGGTCCGGGCGAAGTGCTCATCACAACCGGCACAGAGATTATCCAGCACCGAGGGCGCCCCGACGGTAGCCTCCTTGCAGCCTGCCGACTTGCAGTCCAGGGCCCGCAGCGGGTTGGTTTCGTAGCGGCGCTTGCAGTCGTCGCAGAGCGAACCGAGACGCTCGCGGAGGAAGTCGCGAAGCTTCCGGCGATACTCCGGGCGGCAGTCGTGGCAGCCGAGAGAATTTATCTGCAGCCGCGGTTCGGTCAGGCCGATCTCGGCAAAGAAATGGCAGAGCATGGTCAGGACCTGGGCATCGACCTTCGGGTCGGAAACGCCAGCCACCTCCACCCCGATCTGGTGAAACTGCCGGTAACGCCCCTTCTGGGGCCGCTCATAGCGGAACATCGGGCCCATATAATAGAGCTTGGCAACCGAGTCCACCACATGGAGCTTGTGTTCGATGAAAGCTCTGATGACGCCGGCGGTTCCTTCCGGCCGCAGGGTAATGGCATTTTCCCCCTTGTCGACGAAAGAGTACATCTCCTTTTCCACAATGTCGGTCGCATCACCGATGGAGCGGGCAAAAAGCTCGGTTTTTTCCAGTACCGGAACGCGAATCTCGGCAAAACCATATGTCTCGAAAACACGCCGGGCAGTCGCTTCCACATGCTGCCATTTCCGGACTTCGCCGGGAAGAATGTCATTGAATCCTTTAATGCCGGTTAACGCCACAATACCTTTCCCTTCTCTTTACAAATATCATTCTTCCATAAGCGCCCGGAACACCCGGTTCCGTCCGCTGAATTTACCGCGATACATTGCCTTGTCCGCCACTTCGAGCAGTTCGAGCTTTGATTTGGTGTCCTCGGGAAAGCAGGCATAGCCGATACACGCGGACAGATGGATATCATACCCTTCGTCGGCAATATAGCGGTGACTTTCAATGGTCACCCGGATACGCTCGGCAACATGCGCGGCACTCTCCGCGTCCGTCTCCACCAGGATGATGGTGTACTCGTCACCGCCGTAGCGGATTACCAGGTCCACATCGCGCACCGACTTCCGCAGCAGCGCCCCGACCTCCCCCAAAACCCGGCTGCCGATCAGGTGCCCATGGGTATCGTTCACGCCCTTGAACAGATCCAGATCAATGAAGAGCAGTGCGACGCTGGAGCCATAGCGTTCGGCCCTTTTCAGTTCCCGGTCAAGGGCCAGATCGAGGTAGCGGTAGTTGAACAGTCCGGTCAGTTCGTCGATATAGAGCATGTTGCGCGCCGAGGCAAAGCGGGCGGCATTCTCGAAAGCAAGCGAAGTCTGGTTCTGCAGAAAATGGAGACTTCTCTGATTGATCTCTGCCGGCAGGGAGCCGCCTTCCGGCGAGAACAGAGCCACAATTCCCTGGAGATCCGTTTTCGATCGGACAAAGAGGATGAGAATCTCTTCAATGCCCGGCGAAAGACAACCGGCAGAATCGGTGGACGACGGAAACAGGTCCGTCACTCTTTCCCGGAGCCAAAAGGTATCGATGCTGTCCGCATAGCGGGAAAGGAGTGTTTCGGTGATCAGTTCCGCATCTTCATAGTCGAGACCGCGCAACTCGCTCAGGGACAAGCGGCCGTCTTCGTCGGGAAAGATCCCCAACGCCCGGTCCGTGCCCAGTTCATTGGCAAAGGAATCCACCACCAGGGTGCCCAGTCGTTCAATTTCGAGGCAGTTCGCAATCGTCTGGCCCACTTGGAACAGGTGGACCAGGCCTTTCAGTTCGGAATTTTCATTCAGGAGACGCCGCTGCTCCATGCACAGGGCCACGGTATGCCGGAACTCGTCAGGATTAACCGGTTTCAGGAGATAATCACGGGCTCCGTTCTTCAAGGCGTGGATAGCCGTCTCCACGTTGGTGTTGCCGGTCACCATGATCACGTCGATATCCGGGTTAAGCCTCTTCACCTGAAAGAGAAGATCAATCCCGGTCTCACCGGGCATGACAAGATCGGAAATGATCAGGTGATACTCAGACTCCCGCAACAAGGCCATCGCGTCGTTCACCGATGCCGCGGTATGGACCTCATAGCCTTCGCCACTCAGGAGGTGAGAGTACATCTCCCGAAAAAATCGATCATCTTCAACGATTAGAATTTTTTCCATTCAGGATTCCCCGAATACCTTTATCCATTTAACCACCGCTGAAGAAGGTATTCCATCGGCCCTCAAACTATCAAAGAAATCGGAAGGTTGTCAACGAAAATGCCTGTCATCGCGGAAAGAAGCAACTGACCAGCCGCCGCCTTCAAAAGTTACAGTGATGGTACCGTCCAGATCAGTCCGGTAGATCGGGAGAGCCCGCTGCCGAAAACGCGCCAGCGTTGCCGCGGCCGGCAGCCGGAAGCGGTTGCCGTAACCAGCGCTGATCAAAACACACTCTGGTGATGCGGCCGCGAGAAAAATCTCCGATGAAGAGGTCCGGCTGCCGTGATGGGAAACCTTGAGAACCGTGCAGCGCAGTTTCGCTGAATTCTCCGCCAGCCGCTGTTCGGTGTTCTGCCCGATATCACCGGTAAAAAGGATCGATAATTCCCCGTAACGCAGTCGGAATACCAGTGAGCCTTCATTCAGATTACCACTGACTGCCTTTCCTGCAACCGCGGGAGGCCGTTGTGGTGATAATGGCTCAATCAGCACACTGCCAAGGGAGATCGGCTTGGACGAAGCATCAATCCGCCGGACCGGAACACCTCTCTCCCGCAGCAGTTTTTTCAGGGCCAGGTAGTCGCTGTTTCCATCATGCAGGCCGCTCTCCCAGAATTCACCCACCGGAAAGTTCCTGGCAAGAAAGAGCAGCCCGTTCAGATGGTCGGGATGGGGATGGGTCAGCACCAGGTAATCCAGCCGTTTGATCCCCTCATGCCAGAAAGCAGGTGCCAGCAGTCTTTCCCCCGGGTCCAATCCACCCTCCCGGGCACTGCCGCCGCCGTCTATCAGCATTCGTTTACCATCCGGAAGGGTGACCAAGCTGGACTCCCCCTGACCAACGCTGTAAAAATCCAGGCGCAACTTTCCGCTTTCCGATTCGGCGGGCACCACCCTGGGCAGGAAGAAAGCCGTACCTACCAGACAGCAGGCGATGACCCGCTTCCTGCGCACGAGAAAAGTGCAGGAGGCCAGGAATGCAATCAGCAACAGCAGATCGAAACGGCTGCTCACCCAAAGCGGCAACAAAGGAATGGCATCCAGGCAGGAGAGAATATTCCCGGACAGATAGACGAGAAACCCGGCAACAGTAAGGAGCAATCCGGCAACCTTCGGCAGAAGATGAATTAGGGGCAGACTCGAAAAACCGACCACTACCCCGCCGTAGCCCAGGAGAGGGATGACAAAAAAATTCGTCACCAGGCCGGTCAGGGTCGGCTTATGGAAATATCCGGCTGCCGGAATCAATGTTGCCGCAGTGGCTGCTGCGGATACCATTAGAAACAGCAGAAGGTTCCGGACGATCCCCGGCTTGATTTTCCGGAATGGCTGCATGAACAGGGGGGTCAGGGCAAGAATTCCCCACAGCGCCAGAAAAGAGAGCTGGAAGGAAATATCGAACAGCGTGGCCGGTGACCAGGCAAGTATCAATAGGGCGGCCAGCATCAGTGAGTGAATCGGATCGGTCTCCCGCTGCAGGAGAATGGCAATGATGTACGCTGAAATCATGACGACGGAACGCACCGTGGCCGGTGCTCACCCGGTCAGAAAGAGGTAGAAAAGAACCACCGGAATCGACAGGAGCAGGATGGTCCGGCGGGGGTTGGCGCGAAGGAGAAGAAATTCCGAACAGCGTGCCGCACAGAATAGCAGGGAAAAGAAAAACAGCGCAATGACGCCCACATGGAAGCCGGAAATACTGAGGATATGATTGACGCCGGTGCGTGAATAGAGGTCCCTGGTAGCCTGCGGCAGCAGCCCTGATTCTCCCAGCAGCAGAGCGCGCAGCACAGCACTTTCCTCGGCCGGCAGAAGCAGCCCGATACGGTTTCCCAGATCAGCGGCGAGCCGGTCCATAAAATTTTGCAGCGGATAGGCAATCCCTGCCCTGATCAGGATCACCTCGGCCGCGGTGCGGGAAAAGGCCGTGGCGTGGACCTTCCGGAAGGCCAGGTACCGTTCGTAGTCGAATTCCCCCGGGATGCCGAAATTCCTCGGCCTGCTGATCCGGGAAATAAAGCGAACCAGATCTCCACTGGCCAAGGGAGCATGCCCTTCGCCGATATACAGCAGGATTCTGCCGCTGACCTGCTCCGCGATTTTTCCCCGAAAGATGCGGACGGCACGCAGGTAGATCCTGCCGCCGCTTTCCCGCCACTCCGGCCGGGCATCGATGATGCCTTCGATTACCAGCGGCTCTTCTCCGGCAAAGCCAACAACCGAATTGTCGGGGAAGCTCGGCTCGAGTAATGGTGCCATGGCGCCCGACCCTGCCGCGAAGAAACAGAGGGAAAGACACAGCAGGAAAAGGGCTCGACGTGCAAAGAAGACGGCACAGAGGCAGACGGCAAGAAGCAGGTAAAGGCTGGGGGCCGGCACAAAGAAGTCCCACTGGCTTGCCGCGGCGATCCCGGCAATCAGCGAAAAAAGCGGAATGGGAAGTGGTCGCTGCGACATGGCGCAATATTAGCACCACCTAATGCTTTTCCCCAAGTCTTTTTACGGCTGGGCCGGTAATTCTGCTGAACAGGAATACTCCGTGGGGACTCGCGGAGTATACATCCTCCCGGAGAAAGGCGCAGGCCAACATACAAAAAAGGCCGCTTCAGGAAAAGCGGCCTTGTGTATCAGAGAAATCAGGAAAACAGTACCTGATCAGAAATCATCATCGGGGTCATCCTCGTCATCGTCATAATCACTTTCCGAATCGGAGTAGGCACTCTCATCTCCCTCGTCTTCGGCTTCATCCTCAAGGTACTGGTCGGAGGAGAAATCCTCCTCGTTGCTGATCGCCTCGAACTTGTTGAGCAACTCTTCATCCGTGCAGTAACGACCTTTTTTCTTCGCACATTTCTCATCCGAGCACAAGTCGAAGAGCTGAATCTCACTGCAAAGTCTTTGCGGTTTTCCTTCGTCTGACATGATTGTTTCTTTCGACCTTTCTTTCCCTGACGAAAGCTTGTTCGTCCGGGATTCCTTATAAAATTGTTACCTGCATAATGCCAGGGAAAGCGGAGTTTTCGAGGCACTCTCTCCGATACATTTATTCCAATTCCAGATCAAGGCCCTCTCTGCGTTGGCTCGTCTTCGGCTGCTCAACGTACTCTTCAGTACGCCTCACAGCCTCAATCCTCGCCGCCTTGAGATCATCCTTGATCTGGAATCGGAATTATTCCTCGTTCAGAAATTCCAGAGCCTTCTCTACATCATCTTTACAGCCGATGAAAACCGGCTCCAATTGTCCAATTTCATCCGGCATGATATCGAGAATCGGTATGCTGCCGTTACTTGCCGAGCCACCGGCCTGTTCGATCAGATAGGCCATCGGATTAAGCTCGAACAACAGGCGGAGTTTTCCTTTTGGAGACCCGTTCAGGGCCGGGTACATGAAGATCCCTTTCCCTTTCAGGAGTATCTGGTTGATATCCGGGACAAACCCGCCCGAATAACGGAGCTTTGCGCCTTTTGCCTCCAGATAGCGGACAAATTTCTCGACCCCCTCGCAGTACTTGTTCCGCAGCCCGCCCGGCGAATAGATGTTGCCCGCCGGCTGCATGGTGATGTTCTCCCGGGTCAGGGTGTACTCCATGAGATGATTCATGGTGAACTCGTGAACGCCCTTGCCGACGGAATAGACCAGGGAAACCCGCGGTCCGTAGAGAATATACAGCGCGGCCACCTGCGAACGGCCGGGCTTCAGCAGGGTACACCCGGAATGGATGGATACGATCGTGCCCACGGCCAGGTTCACATCCACCAGTGACGAACCGTCAAGCGGATCGTAGCCAACCGAGTAGAGGCCGTCGGCCTCCGGCTTCACGTTGAGCACTTCATCCATTTCCTCGGACAGGATGGAACATACCACTCCCGAATGGATCAGGCGCTTCTTGATAATACGGTCGGAGAGCACATCAAGGGCGAGCTGTTCTTCTCCGTAGAGGTTCGAGGTTCCGGCCACGCCAAGGTCACCGGTTCTGACAGCGTTGATCACATATTTTCCTGCCTCGGCGATTTCGCAGATGAGGTGGACGAGATTATCACAAATATTCTGCTCCCGCAGATGACGACGCAGGTCTATCTGAAATTTCGTCGTACCGGGTTCGTGCGGCATTGTATATCCTCCAAAAATAGCGGGCGGCCAGGGCCCTGAATCCATTACAGATTAATCCAAACACCCCGGCAACGCAAGGGAAAAGTACCGCCGGGAGGGTCTACCGGTAGGGACTATCACCCTCGAAATCCACGGTTGACAGGGGTGCCCGGTTTTTCACCGCAAAGACCTCGATGGCCGACTTCTCTTCCAGGGGACAGACATTTTCGCAGATCCCGCAACCATTGCAGAGCTCTTCAACCACATAGGGCTTGCGCAGGGTGAAGGGCTGCCCCGATCCATCGACCGACGGAACCGCCTCGGCCCGGATCGCCTTCCGCGGAATCGGACAATGCTCTTCGCAGACGATGCAGTTGATCCCTTTTGCCAGAGGCAGGCAGTGGTTTCTGTCCAGCACCGCCTTGCCGATCACCTCCCGCCTTTTCTCCTCCGGCGGAAGATCGGGGATCGCTCCGGTCGGACAGACCTGCCCGCAGAGGGTGCAGTTATATTCGCAGTAGCCGAGCCGGGGGATCAGAACAGGAGTATAGAGGCCTTCGAAGCCGGCCTGGAAGACCGCGGGATAGAGGGCACTGCGCAGACAGACCTTCATGCACTCACCGCAGCGCACGCATTTTTTCAGGAAAGTGTCCTCGTCCCGCACACCGGGAGGGCGCAGGACCGCGGCCGATGCCCCGGGAGAGCGGAAGCGGAACAGGCGGGCCAGGAAGAAACCGGACACCAGGCCGCCAAGCAGGACCCGCCGCTCCGGGAGGTACGGCCGATTGCCGGCAAAGCCGCCCAAGAGGAATGAAACCCGGCTGAAACGGCAGCGCACCCGGCAGGACATGCAGCGCAGGCACTCTTCCTGCTGCAGCAGCTCCTGATCAAAGCTGGTGGGGCAGTGGCTGCGGCACTCTCCGCAGTCCGGGCAAAGAGTCTCAGGACTACGTGAAAAAGGTGAAAAGCGGGCCAGGAGTCCAAGCAGCGTCCCCAGGGGGCAGAGACGCCGGCACCAGAGGCGCGTTTCATATCTTTCGAGAAAGACAATGCCGAGAAACAGGCCGAAGGACAAAAAGGCCAAGGGATAGAAGGTTTCCCGAAACGGCAGCAGGTGGTCACGCAGAAAGGCGTAACCGGGAGCAAGCACGTCCCGCCCTTCCCCGAGAACCCGGTAAAGACCAACCCACCCTTGGCGCACGGTATCGCCGAACAACGGATAGACGGAAAAGGTCAGCGCCCGGACCAGGATGGCAATCGGATCCAGGAGTCCGGCAAGATTCATGTTGAAGAGAGCGGCAAAGAGCAGCGGAAAGAGCAGCCAGTATTTGAACCTGCCCTGGAGAAATTTCAGCGGAGCGGTCTTCCTGATTTTTCCGGTCACCAGATCCAGTATCGTGCCGAGCGGACAGATCCAGCCGCAGAAAAAACGGCCCAGAAATACTGTAGCCACTGCCATGAGCAGGGCCGGAAGAAGCAGAACGAGGTAGGATTTTTCGGCCAAAAAATAACTGAGCCCGACCAGGGGGTCGGCACGGAAGAAACTATTCACCGCAAGGGAAATCCGGTCGCTGCCCCGATACTCCGTCTGCACGAACAGGACCAGGAACAGCAGCAGAAAGAGCAATTGAGAGATGCGCGCTGAGGGAACCTTGCTCCGCTTCATTTCCTCAAACCCTGAGGATGCGAATTCCGGACATGTTCATCTCGCCCAGACCCCGCCGGTAGGCAGCCACGGTTGTTGTAATGGCCTCCGGCCGGAGGCCGAAAAGGGTCGTTGCAACGGCATCCGCGGCCACGATATCGCTGGAAGCGAGCACCTTGTTGAGCACCTTGACGTCGCGAGGGTCGCCCCCCTGAGGACCGTTGGCAGTCAGGATCCGGGTGGCATCGATCACCGTCAGGCGGCTCTTGACCACGGCGTTGATGTCCGCCAGAGCCGAATCGATGTGCCGGTGGATACTGCCCCGGTTCCCGCCCATGACACCCATGACGTTCTTCAAGCCAAGGGTCAGCCCGGTAAGACCATGGTGTTTTGCCACCGGAACATTGATGAAAACGTCAGCCGACAGGGCTTCATCGTACAATTCCCAATCGCGCAGCGTCCGGCCGTTGAGCCGCACCGGCCGGAAGCGCTCATTTTCGATCTGCTTCAGCTCGACATTCTTCAGCCCCCGCAGTGCGGCAGCGATGCCGCTGGTGACATAGCAGCGCCGGGGATCGTTGCAGGAGCGGTCAAACACCTTGACCTTCCTGGCTCCGGCCCGCAGAGCTTCCGAGACCACCGCGCGCACCACCAGCGGATGGGTATTTGCCGCCTGCTCCGGACTGCGGTCCCAGCCGATATTCGGCTTGACCACAACCACATTACCCGGTCTGACGAAACGCCGCATCCCGCCAAGGGCGTTTATGGCCTTGACCGTTGCCTGGGTATAATCGCGGTCATCGGCAATCGCGACCAAAGACTTTTCAGCCGCAAATGCTTCGCGGAGAAGGAGCTTGGAAATCAGCGGAGAAAGCCCGAGCAACATGAGAAATCGTCTTCTGTCCATTGTCTCACCTCCTGGAGCACAGCAACTGGTTTCCATCCGGAAACTAACTGGTCTCCTGCTCTCTCAATCAGAAAACCGCCAAGAAAACATTACCCGCGCACCACCAGGGTCCCGGCGACTAAATCATGCAGCGCCTGTTTCCTCCGGGTAAAACCGGCCATGAGATAGCCGAAACCAAGTGTAAAAGTCGAGAGGATCTTCGCCCAGTAGCGCGCATTTGCCCGGAGAAGAGAGATCCTGCGACCCTGCTCGTCGCTGACCTTGATGCCGATGAGGGCTTTACCGATTGTCGCCTGCGAGGCAGAACTCTCCAGCAGGGTACAATAGAGCCATCTCAGCAAAAAACCGAAAACGGCGCTGGTCAGAGAAACTGTCCGCAGCTCTTCACCGTTCCAATCTATTCCGGACAGAAGAATATAGAAGAGACAGAGGAACAGATTGACCAGGCCCAGAAGGAGCCTGTCGATCAGGCAAGCCACAACCCTTCGCCAGAAGCCGGCGTAGAGGACGGCAGAAGACGTACCGGCCGGCAAGTGAGGAGCAGGAAGCGGCCGGCCTTGACCAGCCGGCTTCGCTGACCCGGTCGATTCAAGGCCGCAGCCGGGACAGAATCGATACCCTTCCGGAAAAAGCTTTCCGCAGCGGTGACATATCATTCCGGACCCTCGACAGTGAGACATTTGCAGAAAAAATATGGAAACAGAGTACGCGTGTGTAAGAATACCAGTCTGAAGCGGAAACGTCCATTGGCCGGGCCGGAAAATCGATTTAGCCCCCTGCTGACAGCCGGCCTACTGATCAAGAACGGTACGCACTTTTTCCAGAAAATCGAGCGGCTTGACCGGTTTGGTAACGAATGACACATCATCCATTACGACGCCCTTTTCCATAATGATGTCAGCAGCATATCCGCTCATAAAAATTACTTTCACCGCGGGTCGTATCGCACTGATCTCTTCATAGGCCTGCCGGCCATTCAACTTCGGCATCACAACATCCATCACCACCAGCTGAATTTCATCCTGGTAGGCTCTAAACTTCGTCAAAGCATCGCTGCCATCCAGAGCTTCAATTACCCGGTAGCCGAATGTCTCCAGGATGGCTTTATTGAGTGCCCTCACCGCGGGGTTGTCTTCAACCACCAGGATTGTCTCCCCGCCATGCAAGTCTCTCGTCCGCGGATGGCAGGTGTGCTCTGTTCCGGCAGCTGCCCTTACCAGAGGAAAGAATACCTTGAAAGTAGTCCCTTTCCCCAGTTCGCTGTCAACGGTGATAAAACCGTTGTGCTGTTTCACAATTCCGTAGACGATGGAAAGTCCGAGCCCGGTCCCTTTCCCGACCTCCTTCGTGGTATAGAACGGCTCGAAGAGCTTTTCCTTGGCCGCACTGTCCATACCGGTTCCGCTATCTCTCACGCTAAGCACGGCATAGGGAACCTCCGGCACGGCTCCGGCCGCCTTGAGAAGTTCTGCGGGAAGCTCCTCCTTGCCGGTTTCGATGACAAGGCTCCCTCCGGACGGCATCGCGTCCTTGGCATTGGCCACCAGGTTGATGAGGACCTGATCGACCTGTCCCGGATCGACCACTACGTTTACTTCCGCTTCGCTCAAGTGGATCAGCAGGTCGATGTCCTCGGTAATGAGTCTCCCCAAAATTTTCTGCACATCGCGTACAATCCGGTTCATGTCGATCGGGTGGGGATCAAGGACCTGCTTTCTGCTGAAGGCGAGCAGACTGGAAACCAACTGGCTGGCACGATCACTGGCCGCAAGAATCTGCTCCAGGTGCGGCCGGGCGGGATCATTCTTACCCATGCTCATCTCGATCAGCGAGGCAAAACCGATGATGGCGCAGAGAATATTATTGAAATCATGGGCGACTCCCCCGGCAAGCTGTCCGACCGCCTCCATTTTCTGGGCCTGACGGAGTTGCGACTCCAATTCGGCCTTTTCGCTGGCAGCCCGCTTGATTTCAGTGATGTCCGTCAACATGGACTGTTTCGACACCGTCCCGTCCGGATTAAAAACCGGGGTACTGATCACATAGTACCAACTCCCATCCTTAGGATTATAAACCTCACAACGAACTGTCTCACCCGCGATCACTTTCTCATTATCACACCATTCGCAAATGCCGCCAAATTCATGCAGGGCCTCATGACAGATTTCCCCGGTGGCGTCTCGTCCCAGGCGCTCGATCAGTTTCTTGTTCAAAAATTCAATGGTTCTTGTTGCGGAAACAATGTAAATCAGCCCGTCAAAGCCTTCGACGACTGCCTGGTAGCGACTGTGGCTTTCCTTTCCCTTGTTTTGCACCAGCAGCAATTTCCTCGCGAAAAACATGCTGACGCCGACGATCAGGAGCGCTATACCGGCAAACCAGACAACAAAATAGCGAATAGTCCGAATACCCTGCTGGTAGGTGGTCCGCGGAGTCTCGACCCTCACAACCAGGGCCGGGTTTCCATACAGATCGTGCAGAAGGGATAGTCCGGAAAGGTAGTTGTTGTCCGCTCCCCGGACTACCTGGATTTTTTCTTTTTCGAAGGAAGTTAGCGGAAGGGGGAGATCTGGTTCAGTCGCGGCATGGATGCGCAGCTGAAGCTTGGTGATAAGCGAAAACCTTTCAATCGCGGCTGTGTTCAGAAATCGCCCCATGACAAGTGTACCGGCCGCCGGTCCGCGAAATTCGCTGGTGAGAATCGGGACTGCGGAAACCAGGAGGCTGCCCTCGGGCAGTGTGAGAATGCCTTCGCAGGTGTTGTGCGGTGTCAATTTTTTCAACAGGGGACTGCCCGGGGTCAGCAGGGTCCGAAGACTTTTCGGAAATGGAACCTCCAGCTTTTTTTGCAGATCGAAATTACGGGCATAGACCCATTTCCCCTCTCTATCCAGATAGAGAATCAGATTCATCCCCAGATGTTCAAAATTCGGATCGTCCAGATTCTTTTGGATGAACGCTCTGTTGCCGTCCTGCACGAACCGGTAGCTGTCATCCCAGCCGGCGTAATCCTTTGCCAGGGTGTGAATGCTCTCCAACTCCGCTTTCAAGGCATTGACAACCCTCTCGACATTCGCATGAGCCTCATTTTCCTCAAGGTTTTCATAGCTCCGCAAGAGGATTATCCGGGCGCCAAACAGCAGAATGAGTAACAGGGAAACAAGGGCCAGACCGATAAGTAGCGGAATTCTACTGCGGGGCGGCATAAGAGATCTCCGTGCAGGCGGCTGCTTTTCGTCGAGAGCCTGCAGGCAGCGTAGAAGTCGATTTCGTGGAAAACGGTCTTTCATTCCTGAAGTACATGATCGATCGTTTCAAGTGTCCCCGCCGTAAAGACCTGAAAATAACAGTCGCTTTTAACAACAATGTAACGACTGCTCAATAGTTACCATCATTGTATGGCTATTTATTCATTTGACAAGTTTCAGGGATGTGTCGTGAATTTCCGTAACTCTGAGAGCGCCTGCTGCAGGGAAAGGAAGTCTATCAGCTTCCCATACTTTTCCGGCCAACCCGCCCGCCCGGCCAGGTCACGGACCGGACCCTTCATTCCCGCAAAGGCGATTGTAATCCCCTGCTCAGCGTATCCGTCAATGACCCTCTCCATGGTAGCCAGGGCCACCGCATCAATGTCATTGACTCCTGACAGATCAAATACTACCAGGGTGACATCCGGCCGACCGCTCAGGGCGCCCCGCAGCCAGTCCTCCACGAATGCCATGTTGGCAAAGTACAGGGAGGCGTCGATACGCAACAGCAACATACCCGGCGGAATGACGGCGCCGGGATAGCGGCGGATGTTGCGAAAGACGCCCTCCTCCGCCAGCCAGCCCAGTTGGGCAATGTGGGGATGGGCGCTTCGCCAGATGAACACCAGCAGTGAAAAGATGACGCCGGCAAAGATTCCCCACTCCACGCCAAAGCCCAAGGTGACGAGAAAAGTGAGGAGAAAGGTAAACCCGTCGCTGACCTTCACCCGGAAAAGATAGCGGGCCTCGGCTACCTCAACCAGACCGGAAACGGCGACAATGACAATGGCAGCCAAGATCGTTGTGGGGAGGTAGTGAAAAAGTTGCGTGAACCAAAGCAGGATGGCGCTGATAATCAGCGCCGTCACCAGCCCGGCCAGGCCGGTCCGCGCACCGGCCCGGTGGTTGACGGCGGTTCGGGAAAATCCGCCGGTGACCGGATAGCCGGAAAAGAATGACGTTGCCATATTGGCAACGCCCAACCCCAGCAGTTCACGGTTAGGGTCGATGCGGTACTTCTCTTTGTCGGCGATGAGCCCGGCAACAGCAAAGGACTCCAGATAGCCGGCCATGGCAATGATCAGACTCGCCGGCAGCAGGGAAAACAACTGTTCAAAAGAAAAAACCGGAATGGCAAAGGGTGGCAGGCCGTGAGGGAGATCGCCAACGGTCCTGACGCCGCCTTGATCCAGGTTGAGCAGAGCCGTCAGCAGAGTGCCGAAGACGACAACTATCAGCGGCCCGGGGATACGGGGTGCCAGGCGCTGCAGAACAAGCAGCAGGATTATGGCCCCAAGGCCCATAGACACAGCCAGGGGATGTGTCTCCCCCAGGTGACTGATCAATCCGCTTGCCACCTGGAAGGCCGACTCGCCGCTGCCGCCGGAAATTCCAAGCAGGTTTTTCATCTGACTGAGAGCGATCAGCAGGGCCGCCGCCGACGTGAAACCACCGATGGCGGCTCGTGAGAGGAAATGTACCATGAAACCGGCTCGCACCACGCCCAGCAGGAACTGCAGAAGCCCGGTCAGCAGGGCCAGTTGCAGTGCCGCGGCCAGATACGCGGGCGTACCGGGCAGTGCCACTTTGCTGCAGGCCACATGTACCAGGAGAGACACGATTGCAACAGGCCCCACGGCCAGATGCCGGGACGAACCTGCCAGGGCATAGGCAACCAGCGGCACCGTTGCGGCATAGAGACCGACTATGGGGGGCAATCCGGCCAACAGTGCGTAGGCCATCCCCTGGGGGGCCAAAATTACCGCCACCACCGCGCCGGCCACCAGATCTCGGGGGAAATCCGCCGAGCGGTAGCTGCGAAGCCAGTCAGGAAGGAAACGAGTAAAGGGATTCATGGTCTCAGATACCGGTTACAGCCCGTTCGTTCCAGCCAGAATAGAAAGCCGCTCAGGGCAGCTGCCAGCGGGACGATCACCACCCAAGGATTAACCCGCAACAATTCGGGAAAGGTCATGGGGCCGAAATCTCCCCTGTCAAAATTTGACCCGCCACCCAGAAGGTAGGAACTGTGGGCCAGTCCGGCTACCAAAAATTGCCGGACGAACAATGTGGAAACCTTCTCTTTACCCTAGGTATTTTCGGACTTAGGAAATCGAAGTGAAAATTCGGCTGGGCGAGGACAGATTTTGTCGATTTTGCAGGGTAATAGTTGTTCTATTGCCCAAAAGAGCGGCGAAATATGGACCGTCCAGACGGATTTGCAGCAGATTTTCCCTAAGTCCGACAGGCTCCTAGGTACAATCATTGTATGGCTCTTTATTCATTTGACAAGTGCCACGAAAGTACCGACAATTCTTCGGCAAAAACCGTGAACAGAACTTTCCTTTAATTCCGGGCAACCTATACTGTAAGCATGAACTTTCCGGGCAGCCCAGGCGCAGACCGCCATCAAGGAGATCCCGATGAAACTTCCCGGCAAATCCACTCTCTGGAGCATTGGCACCCTTGCCGTCATCCTGCTCTTCATTTTTCTGCTCCTGCCCGGCATTCTAAAGAACGTGATCACTGCTAAACTGGAAGAGGCCACGGCACGCAAAGCCTCCATTGGCCGCATCTCCTTGAATCCCTTCACCTGGAGCGCGGAGGTCAGCGACTTCCGGCTCGCCGAAAAAAAAGAAAACAAGACCTTCGTTTCCTTCAGCAGCGTCAGGATCAAGCTCAGCCCGGCATCTCTGACAAAGAGGGCCTTCATCGTATCCAGACTGAGAATCTCCAACCCCCAGGTACATATCGTCCGCACCGCAGCGAACCGTTATAACTTCTCCGATCTTCTCACCGGCAAGAAATCCAAAAAGGATTCGAGCCTGCTTTTCTCGCTCAACAACATCGAAATCGGCAACGGTTCGGTTGATTTTCTCGATCAGGCCACGGGCAAAACAACCGCGCATTCCATTCGCCAGATGAAACTTTCCGTGCCCTTCATCAGCAATATCCCCTACCTGGCAGACATCGATGTTGCCCCGCAATTCAGCGCCCTGATCAACGGCGCGCGTTTTTCCGCCAACGGCCGACTCAAGCCGTTGTCCAAATCCATGGAAACCTCCGCCATCATCACAATCCGGGAGCTGGACATCCCCCATTACCTGGCCTATCTGCCCGTGACGACACCGATCACTTTCAGCTCCGGCACTCTTTCCACAACCACCGAGGTAACCTACCGGGTTTCAACCACGGCAAAGCCGGAGGTTACCCTGACCGGCGCCTTGAAACTGGAAAAGATCCGGATGAAGGATCGTCGCGGAGAAGCGCTGCTGGCGCTGGACAGCGGGCTCTTGCGGGTCAATCAGGCCGATGTCTTTGCCCGCAGATTTGATCTGGCGGCCCTGGAAACGGCCGGTCTTGAGGTTTTCCTGGAACGGGATGCACAGGGCAGATGGACCTGGCAGCGCCTGCAAAGTCCCGCTACGGCAGCGCCCCCGGCGGAAAAGAAGGCGTCGCCGAAACCGATTCTGATCGTCTCCAGCATCAGGAGCACCGGCGGCAAGGTCCACTTCCTGGACAGAGTCCCGCGCACTGGCTTCAGAACCGACCTCTCCGCACTTGATCTGGCCGTTAAGGATCTGTCCACGCAAAAAAACGGCAAGGCGGCCTGGAACATCTCCTTTAAGACCCAGCGCAACGAGTCGGTTGCCCTCAATGGCGAACTGACCCTCACCCCGCTGAACTTTTCCGCGCAACTGAAGGCAAGCGGCCTGGACATCGGGGGGTACTACCCCTACCTGGCGGACCGGCTGCGCACACCCCTGACCGGAAAACTCGACACCGCCGCCGTTATCACCTTCAACGACGACGAGGGTCTAAAGGTCAACGACCTGTCCCTGACCGGACATGAGCTGCAAGCTGATTTCGGCAAAAAGGAGGGAGTCCGGCTGACAGAGGTTTCTCTCAAGGGCGGGAAACTTTCCCTGAAGGAAAAAACGGCGGAAGTTGCATCAATTACCCTGGCGGGCGGGGATCTCAAAGCTTCCCGTGAAAAGGACGGCGGTTTTTCCTACGAAAGACTGCTGATTCCGTCAAAAACAAAAAAAATGGCACCCGCGAAAAGTGCGTCCACGGCCGCGCCTTTCAACTATCGGATCAATAAGGTCGAAGGGAACGGCTTAAACATCCGCGTGACCGACCGAAGCCGGCAGGGCAACCCAACCTTCCCCTTGAAGGGACTCCGCTTCAGCGCCCAGGAGATCAGCGGACCAAAGAGCGGCGCCATTCCATTCACCCTGGCATCGGCCTACGGGAAAAACGGCACCATCGGGGTTTCCGGTACCGCCCTGCCCTCGCCGCTGAAGCTCCGGGGCACCGTGACCCTGAAAAGAATCCCGTTGCGGGATTTTGATGCCTATCTCCCGGACGACCTGGCCCTGTCCATCGCCGGCGGGGCGCTGGATACCCGACTGGGTTTCAGCCTGGCAAAGACGGGGAAAAAGCTCAACGGGACCTTCGACGGCACCCTTGGCATTCGCTCTTTCTACTGCCTCGACACAAAAGAAAACGAAGACCTGCTGAAGTGGGAGCGGCTGCAGGTGAACGGGATCAAAGGAGTCCTCAGCCCGTTCAGTCTGAAAATCAGCGACGTTTCGCTCAGCAATTTCTACTCCCGGGTAACCATCACCAAGAACCGGAAGCTCAATCTGCAAAACCTCAGGACCGAATCAGCGGAGCCCGCCCGTCAACCCGGCGGCGAATCGCCTCCGCAACCAACACCACCAGCACCACCACCGGCACCATCATCGCCACCAGCACCTCAGGTTGCAGCAAGTAAACCGGACATTAAAATTAATGCGGTGACTCTCCAGGGCGGTACCATGGTCTTCAGCGACTATCATCTCAAGGCGCCCTTTGTCACCACCTTCTACAATCTCGGCGGAAGAATCAGCGGCCTCACCTCCGAAGAAAATCGTGTGGCAGAGGTTGATCTGCGTGGCAACCTGGAAAACCATTCGCCTCTCTCCATCGCCGGCACGATCAACCCACTGCGCGAGAATCTCTTTCTGGATCTGAAGATCAATTTTTCCGGCATCGAGCTTTCGCCGACAACACCTTACACCGGAACCTACCTCGGCTACCAGGTGGAAAAAGGCAAGCTGTACCTGCAACTGGCCTACCATATCGAAAACAAAAACCTCACCTCGGAAAACAAGCTGTTTTTCGACCAGCTGACCTTCGGGGAGAAGGTGGACAGCGACAAGGCAACCAGCCTGCCGGTCCGCCTGGCGGTGGCACTTCTCAAGGACCGGAAAGGGGAAATTCACATCGATCTTCCGGTGACCGGCAGAACGGATGATCCCGAATTCAGCATCTGGCGGCTGGTTTTCCAGGTGCTGCGCAACCTCCTGGTCAAGGCCGCAACCTCACCCTTTGCCCTGTTGCAGGCTGCTTTCAGCGGGGGTGAGGATTTCAGCAGCGTCACCTTTCCCCCCGGCTCGGCAACCCTCCCACAAGCGGAAAAGGACCAGCTCCTCAAGCTGGCCGGTGCTCTGCAGGACCGTCCGAATCTGAGCATTGAGGTAATCGGCTATGCTGACAAGGAGAATGATCCCCAAGGCTATCGTAACGAATACCTGAGCAGGAAGATGCGGAGCGAGAAATTTCTGGCATTGGTCAAGGAGAAGAAGAACCTGCCCGGCCAGACAGCGAGTTCCACCGAAATTTTACCGGCGGAATATTCGAATTACCTGAAGATCGTCTATCGGAAGGAAAAGTTCCCCAAACCGCGTAATCTGATCGGCATGCAGAAGGATCTGCCGGACAGCGAAATGAAGAAACTCATCTTCGCCAATACAACCGTGGGCGATGCGGAACTCAGGAAATTGGCGGAAGAACGTGCCGGCGTGGTCAGGAATTTCCTGACCGAAGAGGGGAAACTCAATCAGGAGAAGGTCTTTCTGAAATCCGATGATATATACAAAGCTCCGGGAGAAAAAGGGAAACCTGCCAGCCGGGTCGAATTCGGGGCCTTGGTGAAATAGGCGAAAGTAATTCCAGCTCTGATTCTATTCTAATTGGGGAAGATTTCGTAGGGGCACCCCCCTGTGGTTGCCCAACCTGAGCCATGCCTGCAAAGCCATCAGCGTTGCCAGAAGTCGCTCCAAGCGACTGTTCCCCTCACGAATCTGGTTAATGCCTTCCCAGGTTAAAGACACCTCGCCTTCCTATCAGGTGCAGAGACCTGCCAGGTTTTCAAAACCTGGCAGGTCTGAACTACTCTCCATCATAACCCTTTTGCAAGCCTGGCTCTCAGACCCGCATGAGAATATATGAAGGGCGGCCCCAAAGGCCGCTTTGCCTGAACCCCATTGGTCTGACCCCCTTGGTCCCAAAAGTTTGAACAACGTGGTCCGTCATAGTTGGCAGTTATGTTAGATATAACGGATGCCGTTGACGGTTTTCTCTTCGCCCAGCACTCTCCCCATCGCAATCATCTCTTAAACATCAATGATTTCATAGTCTTCAAGAAATGCTCTCTCAACACCGGTCTTGGCACAACCTATGCTATTTATATGTAACATAAGGAAAAATTCAAAGATTAGGGTACGTGGTGAAAAGAAGCCGGGAAAAGTCAGGCAAAGATCAGTCAGGGTAAGGAGGTTTTGGGGAAACAGTGAAATAAGAGTGGCGTATTATGCACCGGCGTGCCCTAGAATGCCCGGCTGCGGTTGATTGGCCCATGATACACCATACAAGAACTCCGAAACGGATGAAATCTTCGGAGTAGAATGAGTTGTTCAAAAAAAACCGTACCAACAATAAAGGAGAACATACCATGAAATCAAATTTTAAATCGGTAAGCACTTTAGAAGGAACTACAGTAATAAACAAAGCAGGTGAAAATCTTGGCAAAATCGAAGATTTTATGGTCGACCTTGCGACTGGACGTATCGCGTATGCGGTATTGTCTTTCGGGGGTTTTTTGGGCATTGGAAATAAACTGTTTGCAATCCCGATCAATGCCTTAAAACTTGATCTGGATAAAGAATCCTTCATTCTGGATGTCGATAAAGAGCGCTTGGAAAACGCTCCCGGTTTTGACTCAAGCAATTGGCCTGACATGGCCGATCCCGAATGGGGGAGCAAAGTTCATTCCTACTATGGTGTCCAGCCATATACCGGGAACCCCTTTAATCTATAGAGGTTGACAACTGGAAAGTAGGGATAAAATGAAGCACCACATGAAACATATGAATGCCTAGGCCTGAAGCACCAGCACCACCTGACGCAAACTAAATTACTTCCTGTCAACCCTTCCATGGTGCCGCACCCTTCACAAGGTGCGGCTTTTTTTATGAGTAATTTACAAGCCCGGGCGCACCCAGCGTGATTCTCCTGACCGAAATATAGTGAAGGAATGAGCTGCTGTTGTCAAATGTCAGGGCACTGCAGGGGGTAGCGATGGATATTTACTTGTAAGCAAGTGACACCGCCGGCTGCAGAGATACAATTACAGCCTGAATGAGCGGTATCCTTTGCGGAGCAGCCAATAGAAGCAATTAAAAGCTTATCCGTAACTAACGTTACGGGAGATCGCGCCCGAATTTTTGTCAGATTTAGCCGTGTAGATTGTGCAAAACCGCAGACGCAGCAGGGCTACATCGAGGATTTTGTGATTGAGGCACGGTTAAAGATGGCGTGAAGACGGGATGCAAGCCTGTAATGCTTATTTACGGACAAGCTCTAGGTCAAATGGAGGTCACTGTGGGAGTAAAAATTGCGATTAATGGTTTTGGCAGAATAGGCCGGCTGGTTCTGAGGGCCATGGAAGAGCAGGGACTTATCGGCAAGGAGGTCGAAGTCGTCGCAGTCGTTGACATAAGCACCGATGCGAAATATTTCGCCTACCAGCTGAAATACGACTCGGTCCACGGACACTTCCGGGGAGAATTGGCCACAGCAAAGAGCAACCCTGCCCTTGAAACAGACGATCTGCTCATTCTGGATGGCCATCCGATCAGGTGCGTGACGGCTGCCAAAACGCCTGATCTCCTTCCCTGGCGGGAATTGGGAGTCGAATACGTGATCGAATCAAGTGGACTGTATGTTGATTCAGCAAAAGCAGAGTTGCACCTCGCGGCCGGAGCTCAGAAGGTCATTATTACCGCTCCCGCGAAAGGGAACGCGAAAACCCTCGTGATGGGCGTCAACGAATGGGAGTATGACCCCATGAGTCACCATGTGGTTTCCAACGCTTCCTGCACGACCAATTGCCTCGCTCCCCTGGTACATGTCCTGTTGAAAGAGGGGGTCGGTATAGAGACCGGACTGATGACCACTATCCATTCGTACACGGCGAGCCAGAAGACCGTTGACGGCCCTTCCAGGAAAGACTGGCGTGGCGGCAGGGCAGCTGCGGTCAACATCATACCCTCGACGACCGGAGCAGCCAAGGCTGTGGCTGAAGTGCTGCCGGCGGTCAAGGGAAAGCTGACCGGGATGGCGTTTCGCGTTCCAACTCCTGATGTATCGGTGGTCGATCTGACTTTCCGCACGGAGCGGGAGACATCCATTGAAGAGATCGATAGCCTGATGAAAAAGGCCTCGGAAACCTATCTCAAGGGTTTTCTCGAATATTCAAGCGCGGAACTGGTCTCTTCCGATTTCATCCACTCCAAAAGCTCGTCAATCTTTGATTCCCTTGCCACCATGCAGAACAACCTGAAAGGTGAGAAGAGATTCTTCAAGGTCATTGCCTGGTACGACAACGAGTGGGGGTATTCCTACAGGGTTGTTGATCTTCTCCGGCTCATGATCTCTAAATCGATTGATGTGGATGAAAAAGGAATTATTGGAAAATCATTGTGAGGCAAATACACCCTTCCTGCCCAAGGTGTCAACAATACGAAGTAATCAAAGTACCTCATGCAGGTAGTGAAAGCGGTTTTGCAAGATGGGGATAATGCATTGAAGCAGGGAAATTTCAAACCCTGGTAACGAGTTCGGAGTAAGCTGGTAAAAGCGCATCGGCGGTAATCAGGCGGAGGGGTTCGTGAGGGACTGGGAAAGGAGGCGGATCTTTCGTAGGGGCACCCCCATGTGTTTGCCCGACCGAGGCCTTTCCCTTGGATCAATCATCCAAGCAACAAGGGCGAACACAGGAGCCTGTAACAGATGTTTTTTCACATGCACCCCCTCCAAACCTCCCGTTGACAGGGGAGACTTAAAAGCTTCCCCCCTGTCAAGGGGGGATTGAGGGGGGTTGATTTTAAGTGTTACATGGTACTTAATTCGCCCCTACAAAACCGCCTGTCGGCAGGCCTCTTCCAGATCGCGCCCCCTCGCCTCCCAGGAGTGCTCCTCGACCGCCTTTTGCCTGACCTTTTCGGCCAACTCCCGTCGCCGCCCCTCCTGCAGGACCAATTCTTCCAAACGAGCAGCAAAATCAGCGGCATCGGCAAAACGCGCATAGACACCGGCATCTCCCAGGATCTCCCGGTTGATCGGCGTGTCGAAAGCAAGGACCGGAATGCCACAGGCCATGTAATTGAAAAGCTTGCCATTTGCTTCGGAGAGAGAAACCTTCGGGGACAGGGCCACATCACCGGCCGAAAGCAGGCGGGCCGCATCACGATAGTCAATTCTGCCGGTAAAGGTAACCCGGTCGGAGAGCCCTTCCGCAACCGCTCGCCGCTGGTATTCATCATGGGGAAAGCCCATGATCAGAAAGTGGAGCGGAATGCCCCGGTCCCGGATGATCTTGATCACGTCCAGAAGAATGTCGATCCCCTGGTAACGGTTGAGCACACCGAGAAAGACCGCCACCGGGACTCCGGCGGGCAGATTCAGCTCCTTTTTCACCCCTTCTCGATCGAAAGGCCGGAATTCCTCGGTATCGACCCCATCCATCAGCGCACGGACCCGATCTGTCGGAACCGCCCAACGCTCTCGCAACTCGCGGGCCGCCGGGCCGGAACTGGTCAGAATCAGATCAGCCCGGGAATTGACAAAGCCCTCGATCAGACGGAACAGGCGATACGGCAAAGATCCCGGACGGACAAAATTGTGATCAACAATCTCCGTGGTCAGGCTCCCCTGGCAATCGAACAGCAGCGGGAGCCGGAAAAGCATCTTCAGAAAAATTCCGAGAAACGCCCCTTCGTGCAGATGGGCATAGAGCAGGTCGGGACGAAAGCGGCGCACTTCGGCTGCCGCCGTGCAGAAAAGAAGAATATCGAGATAGGGTTTATGCCAGGACGGGCCGGCGGCTAGCTTGCGGTACCAGGGCACCGCCGGGATACGCCGGGTGGGAATACCGGCCAGGTCCCGGCCCAGATGGTAGGTAACGATGCGTACTTCATGGCCACGCCGGATCAGGGCGCGGGCCTCTTCATAAATCCTCACATGGCAGCCGCGGTCGGAAAAATACGGGGTTGGGGCCAGCATCAGGATGCGGAGTTTACCGTCACTCAAGGATAATCTCCTGAAACTTTTCTCTCGCCCGCAGTCATCTTGCGTAGGGGTGCCCCTGTGTGGGTGCCCGATTGAGATTGGTCATTCGGGGTTAAAATCAGGGCACCCACACGGGGGTGCCCCTACGGAAACCGTGTCGTCTTGATTGCCAATAAGATGAGAACGGATGGCCTTGTTCTCAGGAATCGAGATTGATCTTTTCCTTCACCACATAAATCGGCTTCCCCTGGGCCTCGTAGTAAGTTCGGGCATTCACTTCACCGAGCAGACCCAGGACGATGAACTGGACGCCCATGAAGATGAGAAAAGCGGTCAGGAGCAGCAATGGATTCCGGTTCATGCTGGTGTCCTGAAAGAGTTTCATATAGACCGTGGTGCCGCCGGTAAAGAGCGAGGCAAACAGGGTATAGATGCCGAGCCGGCCGAAAAGTTGTATTGGACGGGTCGAATAGTTGAGGAGAAATTTCACCGTCAGCAGGTCCAGTATCACGCGCATGGTGCGGGAAATGCCGTATTTGCTCGTCCCGTAAAGCCGCGGACGATGCCCGACCGGAATTTCGGTCACCTTCGCTCCGAATTGAGAGACGAGGGCCGGGACAAAGCGGTGCATCTCGCCATAGAGATTGATTCCTTCCAGAACTTCCCGGCGATAGGCCTTCAGGGTGCAGCCGTAGTCATGGAGCCGGACCCCGGTCATTCGGGAGATAAAACTGTTCGCCATGATCGACGGCAGAGTGCGGTTGATAAAAGCATCTTTCCGGTCCCGGCGCCAGCCGGAAACCACGTCGTAGCCCTCGTCAATCTTTGCCAGCAGCTTTGGAATATCAGCCGGATCATTTTGCAGATCACCGTCCATAGGGATTACGACCGTCCCCGAAGCCGCATCAAAGCCGGCTGCCATCGCGGCCGTCTGGCCGAAGTTGCGACGGAAGCTGATCACCTTGACCCGCGGGTCCCCTGCAGCAATCTCGCGGAGCAGCTGCAGCGAACCGTCCGTCGAACCGTCATCAACCAGGATGAGTTCATAAGCGATCTCGCTCTTTTCCAACGCCGCAACGACCTCACGATGAAGGGCGGCGACATTTTCTTCCTCATTGAAAATCGGCACTACGATACTCAGGTCCAACGCAACCACCTTTCTCACCAAGGATCAGGAAAAGCCGGGAAAAATCGCCGGACTTCCGCCATGAACCGGAAACTCTGAAAATATACGACTTGGCACAGCAGACTTCGTCTCAGGTGCAACCGACGCCAAAAGGCTTGATCCGCTTCACCGTCACGCTGCCGGCCGGACGCGCCCTCTTCCCGGCACCATAGACTACGAGACCGGACAGCAAACCGGCACCATAGGAAAGGTGAAGAACGGGAAAAAGCAGCGGGAGCAGGAAAGCGGGGACAGTTTTCCCGCTGGTGACGGCAACGCGAAACGCCTCCGCAAGAACCATCACTAGGTAGCACAAAAGCGGCAGATAGTAAACAGGTCGCTGGAGAAAGGGCAAGCTCAGGAGATACAGCAGAAAAAGGACCGGAACAAAGGAAGCGATATTGCACCCCCCGCCGAGAAGGATCTGTTGAGCCCGTCCCCGGCCATAGCCGAACAGCTGGCGGACAAAGGCGGGAAAGTTCGGGCGCTGACTGCGGTAGACCGCCAGTCCGGGATCATGGATCAGTTTCCAGCCCGAGCGGCGCAGCCTCACCAGCAACTCGTTTTCCTCATTGGGATAGAGTCGCTCGTCGAATCCGCCTGCCTCGTTGAAAACAGCAGCCGAGATACTGAGGTTGCAGAGGATCAGTTCGTGATCGCCGGTTTCCCGGCAGACGCCGTGCCGGCGATAGCGGTTGCAGACACTTCCGGCTCCGAAGGGCGACGCCAGGGCGAGTCCGAAGGCCTGACGAAGGGGCGAATCCTCCTCCGGGGTGAGGGAGGGCCCGCCGGCGGCAGCCACCCGGTCTTGGCAGTAGTGGCACACCGCCCGCATCAGAAAATCGGGAGCAACGAGGGAATCGTCATCGAGAAAATAGAGGAGTGCCCCCTGGGCCTCCTTGGCAGCCAGATTGCGCTGACGGCTGGGGCAGGTCCCCTCGGAGACCAGCACTTCAAAGAATTCGTCAGGATAATCGATCTTCCGCAAGCCGTCGAGGGCACGCACCGCCCCCCCCGGTTTAACCGGAATTATTATTGAAACAGCAGGATATTCCATCAAACCACACCGGTTTTGTTTCGCCCGGCGTTACCCTCCCCCGTAGCTATGCAGACCGGACAGCAACAGGTTCACACCCAGATAACAGAAGATCGTCGCGGCAAAACCGATGATGGAAAGAATTGCGGCACGTTTGCCGACCCAACCGCGGGTAATCCGGGCATGGAGGAAAGCGGCATAAATAAACCAGACGATCAGCGACCAGGTTTCCTTCGGATCCCAGCTCCAATACGAACCCCAGGCATAATTCGCCCAGGCGGCTCCGGTGATGATTCCCAGGGTCAGGAGCGGAAAGCCGACCATAATTGCCCGATAATTGAGATCATCGAGAATTTTCGAGGAGGGAAAGAGCGAGAGCACCCCTCCGGCCGGAGATTTCCCATCAGAAGCTTCCTGTTTCGCCTTGATCAGATACATGATCGAAACACCACAGGCCACCGCGAAGGCTGCATAGCCAAGGAAACAGGTAATCACGTGATAGAGAAGCCAGTCGCTCTGGAGTGCAGGCACCAGAGGCTGAATCTGCTTCTGGGCATCACCCATCAACTGAGCCCAGGCCATGCTCATCAGGGCAAAGGGGAGCACGAAGGCGCCAACTGCCCGGTAGCGGTACTTGGCATCAATGAGGAGAAAGATCAGGACAATGGTCCAGGCGAAAAACACCACCGATTCATACAGATTCGAGAGAGGCGCATGGCCGTGGCCAAGATCATAGGACTCTTTCCAACGCAACCCGAAGGCTACGGTCTGGACGAGAAGGCCTAACAACGAAGCAATTGAGCCGGCAAGACCGATGGTTTTATTTTTGCTGGCAAGATAGGCAAAAAATATCACCGTAGCCGCAAAGTAGGCCAGGGTTGTAATAGTGAAAAGGAGAGAACTGGTCATTCGCAAACCTCCGAATCTAAATCTTTTTCAGTTGATCAACAATGTCATCAAAGGAAGTACGAAACGCAGCCTGATTCTTGCTGGCGCTTCCCGCCACTACGATACGGCCGCCGCCAATACGCACCCAGATCCGCCGATGCGAAAGAAAAAAGGAAATAAAGATCCCGGACACCAGCATGAAACAGCCAACCCAGACCACCCAGACACCCGGGTCTTTGGTGACCTGGAGACCGGTGCGCCACTTCTGATCAACACCCGCAAAAGAAATGGCATTGACCCCGCTCTTCTCGGCATTGAAGCCCGGATACTTCTGCATCAGCGCAAAGGGTTCGGCGGCCGGACCGTTCCCTTGGACCTGCACCTGCACGGCAGGGCCGGAAAATCCCGGATAGATGCTGCCGACATCCGGGGCATACCCGAGGACGGTGAGCGTTTCCCCGCCAGGAAGCGCCAGCGGTTGGTTACCGGTCGCGGACAACCGGGTTTCCGTGCCGGTAGCACGGTCACGAACCGTAAAGTGGAAAGAAGGGTTGCCATCCTGGCTGTAACTGGACTGATAAAAGGTAATTCCCCGGTAGGTCAGCGGCGAGTTGACGATGACCGGCCGCTTGTCGATAACGGTCTTGCCGTTCTCGATGACACTGAGAACACTGCGGTATTCTTTCGGCGCTCCGGTATCGTACAGGGTCAGGGAAAAGGACTCGCACTTCACGGCGAACCCGAGATCAATGACCTTTCCGGTCGTGGTTGACGCCGTGGTGACGGAATCGCCCTCCGGAATCTGCGCAAAACCCTTGAAACCGAAAAAAGAGCCGATCATTGCACCGATGAAGACAATAATGATGCTGAAATGGAGGATATAGACCCCCAACCGGCTGTAGCGGCCCTTCTCGGCGAAGAGATGGTATTCGTCATTAACCTTTGTCACTTCCGGAGTCGCCAGACCCCGGCCGAGGATTTCCGCAGCTGATTTCTTGAGATCCGCGGCACTCTGCGAGACTTTCCAGGTCTGGACATTCGCCAGGGATTTTTCCTTGCGCTCATCGAGTGTCGGCTCCTTCTCGCGGAGAAGCTTCCAGTCATGGGGAAGCCGGCGCAGGGAGCAGGCCACCAGGTTCATCGTGAGCAGGTACAGCAGCAGGACAAACCACCAGGAGTGGTACATATTGAAGAAACCCAGCTTGCTGTACAATTCGTATTTCGCTTGGGAAATGGTCTGCAGATACTCTACCGGAGGGGGATTTCCCTGGGGGATGATCGTTCCGATAATCGATACCACGGCCAGACCAATCAGAAGAAAAATGGTAAGTTTCAGAGAGGAAAAGAAACGCCACAAGGACGAGCCGAAATCGCTGGATTGATTTTTCAAGGATAGTCTCCCGGTTATTAACTTAAGTTCTGACAGATTAGCAGATGAATGTGACGATTTCTAAGTGGCAACGCCACCGCACTATTGAGCTGTTTATTGTATCTTGTCGCTATTTTCTGTCAAGCGGAAAGAGAGAGACGGAGTCCTTCCAGGAATTATTCGGCGGCGGCCCTTTCCGGCAGGAAAAACTGCCACCACCACGCTCTCTTCAACTTCCACAGGAAGAGACCTCCGCGGCGCGGAAAAGCAGAATTTGCGCTTCCCCGGGCTGGTTTCGTCTCGTTTTTACCTTGAAAAAAAAGCCGTCTGGTGCTACAAGTGCACAAGTTTTCATAGCTTTTGACAGATCCGCTACCGGTTCCCCGTTTCTGAAAAGGAACGGACCGTTAAACGGAATTGACGTACTCGATCCCGTTTCAAACCGGGAGCCGCGGAGGGATAAACGATGGGTTTTGCTGATGTTGCGAAGATCTTCGGCACGCTGCGCCTGCACACAAAGATGCTCCTGTTGATGACGGTGCTGCTCATCGGCTCCCTGCTGATAACACTGGCTGTTTTCCAGACTCTCACCAGAGTCAGGATCGGCAGCGACAGCTACCAGAAAGTTATTCACGCCCGTGACACGCTGGAAGGAAGTGTGCAGCTGAAATCCGAGCTGATGAAGCTTCGCGCGGAGCTCTTGGGCTTAGCTGCAAATCCCGGCAATGGCAAATTAAAAGCCGGCATTACCACGACCACCGCGAACATTCAGACGGGATTCTCGGCACTTGCCACTGCTGTTTCCACCCAGGGAACAAAAGATACGCTGGCTGAAGCCCGGAAATCCTGGGATGATCTGGCAACCGACATCCGCGATGAAATCATTCCCGCGGCGGACCAGGGGGAACCGTTGCGGCTGAGAGAACTGCTGTCATCGGCCAGGCTCTCCCGATACGACCAGACAACAGCCACTCTGGACAGCTTGATCGCGACACTTCGTTCGGAAGCTGCCGACAGGCAAGTTCAGGAAACCGCCTATGCCTCCAAGACCGTTATCATGGGCTTCGGTGTTGGCGGCGGACTGTTTCTCCTGCTGCTCCTGATTGGCGGATCCCTTGCCTTCTCGCTGGTGCGGGCCATCTCCCGGGAGGCCGAATTTGCCCAGGCGGTAGTACAGGAAGGCAACCTCTCCGACCGGCTCACGGTCGAGAGCGACGATGAAATCGGCGAACTGGCAGAGGCACTGAACAAGCTGGTGGAAATGCTCCATGACATGGTTTCGAAGGTAGATGTTTCTTCACTGGAACTCTCCCGGATCTCCCGCACTCTTGCCGACGCATCAAAAAAAGTCGTCAACGGGGCGGAGCAGTCAAATGGCCGGGTTGCGGAAACCTCATCGGCGGTCGCGGAAATCAACGCTTCCATCAAGGAGGTGTCCCACGGCATTGACGGACTCTCCCTCTCTGCCTCGGAAAACTCCTCATCGGTGCTGGAAATGGCGGCCAGCGTCGAGGAAGTTGCCCTGAACGTGGAAAATCTCTCGCAATCGGTGGATGATGTCAGTTCTTCCATCATCGAGATGGCCGCGGCCATCAAACACATCAGCGACAGTGTCAACGGTCTCATCGACTCTTCGACCGTTACCGCTTCGTCCGTTATCCAGATGGACAGTTCAATCCGCCAGGTGGAAAAGAGCGCCCTGGACACCACGGCAATTTCCGAAGAGGTCCGGCGCGACGCCGAAACGGGCAAAGTTTCGGTTGAAGCCACCATCAAGGGCATGCAGGAGATCAAGCGCTCCTCGCACATTACCCATGAAGTGATCGTGACCCTCTCTGAAAAGGCCAGTGATATCGGCACGATTCTCTCGGTGATCAACGAGGTTGCCGAACAGACGAATCTTCTCGCACTGAATGCCGCAATCATTGCCGCCCAGGCGGGGGAGCAGGGCAAAGGGTTCGCGGTTGTCGCGGATGAGATCAAGGAACTGGCGGACCGGACCAGCAGTTCGACCCGCGAGATCGAAGATCTTATTCAGGGCGTTCAGGTAGAAACCAAGCGTGCCGTCGAGGCGATAAATCTTGCCGAGAAGAGTATTGCCGATGGCGAACTGCTGTCCCAGAAATCGGGTGTGGCCCTGGGAAAAATCGTCTCGGGCGTCGAAATGGCCTCCGAGCAGGTGGGTGAAATTGCCCGTGCGGCAGCAGAGCAGGCCAAGGGCAGCCAGATGATCAGAGAGGCAATGGAGCAGGTGACCGACATGATCATGCAGATTGCCAATGCCACGCAGCAGCAGAACAAGGGAAGCGAGCTGATCATGACCGCCGTTGAGCGCATGAAAGTGCTCACCGCTCAGGTGCGTTCCTCAACACGGGAACAGAGCAAAGTCGGCTCCCTCATCGCAGGGTCCACGGAAAATATCACCAGCATGATCCAGCAGATCAAGCGCGCCTGCGATGAGCAATCACGCGGCAGCGAACAGATTGTGACTGCTGTCGAAGACATCCAGAAATCCACCCACGAAAACCTGAGTGCGGCCGGTACCATGGAAAAAGCGGTTAACGGCCTCTTTCAGCAGGTTGAGGTATTAAAAAAGGAAATCAGCACCTTCTCGCTGAAAGAAAACAGGTAAAGACTATGAGCAGACTCGCGGATACATTCAGAAAATTGAGCAAAAACGAAGAGAAGGCCCTCGTGACCTTCATAACGGCCGGAGACCCGGACCTGGAAACCACCGCGGAGATGATCCTGGAACTGGAAAAAGCCGGAGCCGACATCATCGAGCTCGGCATTCCCTTCTCGGATCCGATGGCTGACGGTCCGACCATCCAGTTATCCTCCGAAAGGTCCCTCAGCGGCGGCACAACCCTGCCGAAAATCCTGGACATGGTGCGTTCGGTACGGAAAACCTCCCAAATCCCCCTGGTCCTGATGGGCTACTATAATCCGGTCTACTTTTACGGCAATGAGCGTTTTGTTACGGACGCCGTCGAAGCTGGAGTGGACGGCGTGATCCTGGTGGATCTTCCACCGGAAGAGGCAGATGCGGAGGGCTTTTCGGACCTGGCCCGTAAAGGCGGCCTGGACTGTATTTTCCTCTTGACGCCCACCTCCGACGACAGTCGCATCGCAAAGGTTGTGAAACGAGGCCGTGGCTTCCTTTATTATGTATCGGTCACAGGAGTCACCGGGGCAAGGAAAGAAATCTCGACAACGCTTGCCGGGGAATTGGAAAAAATCCGCAACGCCACCGCCATGCCCCTCGTCGTCGGCTTCGGCATTTCCGACCCCTCCCAGGCAGCCACCGTGGCAGCGCTGGGAGATGGAGTGGTGGTAGGCAGCGCCCTGGTGAAACTATTCGAGGAAAACCGCGGAACGGAATTACGGGAAAAGGTTGCGGAATTCGTCTCTGCGCTTAAGGCGGGCATTCGTGGGGCAACCTCGAAAAACTGAGCTGCCCCGCTTCCGGCACGCCCCCTTTTCGCTTCCATTTTTCCGCGACATCATGATACCGTACCCCCCTGGCATTTTTCCGCGATTCTCTACGGTATCCTTGCCCGGTGTGGTCGTAGCTGCCGGCAAAAAGTTGGCTGTTCGAGGACTGCGGCAAGGGAACTTCACAATAACGAGGCATAACTATGGGCTGGTTTACAAGAGAAAAAGCGCCGATTGCGCAAAACGACGAAAAAAAGGTCCGGGTTCCCGAGGGACTCTGGACAAAGTGCAAGAGCTGCAGCCAGACTATTTATACGAAAGAGGTGGAGAAGAACCTCAACGTCTGCCCGAAATGCGAGTATCATTTCCGCATCCCGGCAAAGGAGCGTCTCGACCTCATCCTGGACCCGGAAACCTTTACCGAGCTTGACCGGGACCTGGAGTCAATCGACTTCCTCGAATTCCAGGACACCAAGAGCTATCAGGACAGAATCCAGGCGGCCATGCAGAAGGGAAACGGTAAAGAAGCGGTAGTCTGCGGCGAAGGTTTGCTTGAAGGTACGCCCATCCAGATTGCCGTATTCGAATTCAGTTTCATGGGCGGCAGCATGGGCAGCGTGGTTGGAGAAAAAATTACCCGGGTAATCGAACGGGCCATCGAACGCCGGACACCGGCCGTGGTCTTTTCGTCATCGGGCGGCGCACGCATGCAGGAAAGCATCATCTCACTCATGCAGATGGCGAAGACCGCCGCCGCGCTTGCCCGTCTCCGTGATGCAGGTCTGCCCTATATTTCGGTACTCACCGATCCGACCACCGGCGGAGTAACAGCGAGCTTTGCCATGCTCGGCGACATCATCATGGCGGAGCCCAAGGCTCTGATCGGCTTTGCCGGGCCCCGAGTCATCGAACAAACCATCAGGCAAAAACTCCCCGAGGGCTTCCAGCGCGCCGAATACCTCCTGGAACATGGCATGGTGGACCTGATTGTTCCGCGGAAAGAAATGAGACAGCGACTCTCGCAAGTAGTGAACATGCTCTATCGGCCGACAACGGCAAAAGCAGGAAAGGCCACCCGAAGCTGAAAAGCGGGCAAGACGCCGCTGTCACCATGACCTATCAGGAAACGTTGTCCCACATCTACGGGCTGGGCCGTTTCGGCATGAAACCGGGGCTGGAACGAATTCGAGCCACGTTGCGCGCTCTCTCGGACCCCCAGGACGCCGTGCGGATTATCCATGTGGCCGGAACAAACGGCAAAGGATCGACCGCGGCTTTCCTCGACTCGATTCTCAGGTCCGGCGGGCACAAAACCGGTCTGTTCACTTCTCCGCACTTGATTGCGTTTCCGGAGCGGATTCGTCTTGACGGCAGGGAAATTTTCGAGCATGAAGTGGTTTCACTGGCCGATCGGGTTCTGACCGTTGCCCCGGAAGGAACCACTTTTTTCGAGATCGTCACCGCCATGGCCTACCTTTTCTTTGCCGAACAGGGCGCGGAACTTGCGGTGATGGAAGTCGGCATGGGCGGACGCTTCGATGCGACCAACATCGCCTCAGGCATCCTGTCGATCATTACCCCGATCGACCTTGACCACGCCCAATACCTTGGTGACACCCTTGGCCTGATTGCCCGGGAGAAAGCCGGTGTCATCAAAGCAGAGCGTCCGGTGGTCAGCTCTTTCCAGGCAGACGAAGCACGGGAGGTCATCCGGCAGCAGTGTCTGGAGCTGAGAAGCCCTTTGTACCAGGACGGACACGACTTCAGCGCCATCTGGGAAAGTGACGGTATGTTTTATTCCGGAATGGAGTGGAGAATCCACGCTCTGCATCCGGGGATACCGGGCCGTTATCAGGCGATGAACCTCGCAACCGCCATCTGCGCCGCCGAATTGCTGAATCAACAGGAAATAGACCTTTCGCCGGAAAATGTGCGAACGGGCACGGAACAGGCCTTCTGGCCGGGCAGAATGGAGCTCTTTGCCGGGCCGCCCCGCGTGCTTCTCGATGGTGCGCACAATCCGGCCGGGGCAAAGGTCCTCGTTGAGGGACTGGCCGAGATCCCCCGGAAAGCACTCATTCTGGTGACCGGAGTTGTCGGAGACAAGGATGCGGAAGGCATCCTTGCACCGCTCCTCCCCCTTGCCGATTCCGTCATTACGGTATCTCCATCCGTACCACGCGGCCTTGGCTCGCTGGAACTGGCGGAACAGTGCCGGGAGCTCGGATACCGGGCGCTGGCTGCCGGAGGCATTGCCAATGGGCTGGAAACGGCTTTCAATCAAGCACACCCTGAGGATCTCATTCTGGTTTGCGGCTCACTTTTCGTGGTCGGCGAGGCCCGGGCCAGGCTACTTTCACAGACATTCGAACCTTTTCGCGGATAACAACCGGATTCCATGAAAAAATCTCTCAGACAATTCCTGCTCGCCCTCTGTTTGCTCCTTGCCTGCGTCGTGCCGTCCCGGGCGACGGAATCGGCCCTTCCCGACGCGAGCGGTATTCAAATTAAAGCCGACTCGATCGCATACGATAAAAACAGCGACTCTTACAACGCCAGCGGCAAAGTCCGGATCGACTGGAGCGGCATCATTCTCTTCGCCGATACGGTCAGCCTGCGACAGCAGGAGAATCGGGCCGTTGCCGATGGCAACGTCCTCTTCATTAAGGACGAAAACACCCTGCAGGGCAGCCAGGCGAACATGGACCTGGCAACACAGCAGGGTGAAATTCAGGATGCCACCCTCTTCGTGAAAAACGGCAACTTCCGCCTCACCGGCAAGAAGCTGCAAAAAACGGGCGACAACGACTACCGCATCGAAAACGGAACCTTTACCACCTGCGATGGAGAAGTTCCCAGCTGGAAGTTCAAGGCGGCGGAACTTGATGTGTCGAAAAACGACTACGCCGTCGGCAAACACGCCGTGTTCTATATCAAGGACGTCCCGGTCCTCTACTTCCCTTATATCATTTATCCGGTCCTGGAGGAACGCCAGTCGGGTCTCATGATTCCTCGCACCGGGCTTTCATCGAAAAAGGGCTTCTACCTTGAAATTCCGTACTATCTCGTCATATCGCCCAGTCAGGAAGCGACCTTCTATCTGGATATCCAGACCAAACGTGGAGCGGGAATCGGGGCCAACTACCAGTACCTGATGCGTTCCGGCGGTCATGGGGAGGCACAGGCGTACCTCATCTATGACACTACCGAAAACAAAATGCGCGGCAACTTGCTCCAGAGCCATCAACAATCATTCTCTCCGACCCTGTTCTTCAGCTCAAAAATAGAACTGACCCTGGATCGCGAGTTCTATCAGGATTATGGCGAAGCTACCGGAGAGTACAACAGGCGGTATCTCGAAAGTTCCGCATTCATCACCAAACACTGGGAAAAGTACTCCTTGACAACCGAGTTGCGCTATACCGAGGACCTGATCGCGGAAAACAACAAAGCGACTCTCCAGGAACTGCCGATTATCACCTTTAGCGGCCTCAAACAGCAGTTGTTCAACACCCCGCTCTATGTGTCCATGGACGCAACCTTTACCAATTATTACCGGCAGGAAGGCCTGCAGGGACAGAGGATCACCCTGCATCCAATGCTCTCCTTTTACAGCGCGGCGATTCCCGGGATTGAGAGTGCCGCCTGGGTTGGATACCTGCAGAGATTTTACAACACCTATGACGGGGAACTTGCACCGGGCGAAAGCGACAGCGGCATTCCGGACGTGGGAGCCTCCTTCTCATCCACCCTCTCACGCGTCTATGACACTGATTGGGGCAGCCTGCAGAGGATACGGCACACCATCATTCCGGAAATCGGTTACTCCTACCTGCCGTTAAAAAACCAGGAAAATCTCCCGTTCTTTGATTTTACCGACCGGCAGGTCGCCCAGAACATGGTCAGCTACTCGATCACGAACTACCTGACCGGAAAATATCCTTCTCCAGACAGCCCTGCCAGCTACCGGGATCTTGGCTATTTGAGAATTTCCCAGGGGTACGAATTCAGCGGCACCCGTCGTGATGTCCTGACACTGGTTGATGACCAGCAACCCTTTACCGACATCCGGATCGAGGCCAGGGTGAATCCGACGGAACGTCTTGCCTTTTTCCTGGACAGCCGCTTCAACCCCTATCGGACAGACTTCTCAACAACAAACGTCGCTGCCGATGTTTCCGACAGCGAGGGCAACTCGGCGAGACTCGGCTACCGGTTTTCCCGGGATGAGGTCCGTTACCTGGAGGGAAGATTCACCGTCAGCTATCTTGACCCGTTCGTTTTCCATTACCTGACCCGCTATTCCTTTGACACGAAAGACTTCCTGGAATCCTATTATGCTCTGGAATTCAAACAGCAATGCTGGGGTGTGAACTTTTCCTATCGCGAACGACCCGGCGACCGGAGATTTCTGATCAGCTTCACCCTTTCAGGGATCGGTTCCCTTGGAAACTTCAAGTCTTTCTAGCAGACAACCCTCCAGGTATTTTGCCTGTTTTCCCTTTACATCAACCGGTATTTTCTATATTCTTCTATATTTAATCATCTTTAGCCAAAGCTGAATGGATCGGTTTTCTTCGGAACCGGATCCCTGCCGCCGGGTGCGCAATCACCTTATTCCACCGCAAACCGGCAGGTCTGCCGATGCGAAGCCTTCAAAAATAAAGCAGGATACAAAATGAAGATCAGTACGATACGCAATTTTTCCATTATCGCCCACATAGACCACGGAAAATCTACCCTCGCGGACCGACTCCTCGAATATACTGGAGCACTGAGCAACAGGGAAATGCAGAACCAGTTCCTGGACAAAATGGATCTGGAAAGGGAACGTGGCATCACCATCAAGGCCCAGACCGTCCGGCTCTCCTACCTTGCTTCGGACGGCGTCACCTATATTCTCAACCTCATCGACACGCCTGGTCATGTGGATTTCAGCTATGAGGTTTCCCGCTCTCTGGCTGCCTGTGAGGGCGCTCTGCTGGTTGTCGACGCTTCCCAGGGGGTCGAAGCGCAGACCCTTGCCAACGTCTACCTGGCAATCGACAATAATCTTGAAGTTTTCCCGGTATTAAACAAAATAGACCTTCCCGCCGCGGAACCGGAACGAATCAAGCTCGAAATCGAGGAAATCATCGGCATCGATGCTCACGATGCTGTTCTGGCAAGCGCAAAGGAAGGGATCGGAACCCGGGAAATTCTTGAAGAAATCGTCCATAAGATACCGCCGCCGCAGGGAGACCCGAGTGCACCGCTCAAGGCACTGCTCTTCGACTCATGGTATGACCAGTACCAGGGTGTCATCATCCTGGTACGAATCTTCGACGGCACCTTGAAAAAGGGCGACAAAATCAATCTCGTAGCCAGCGGACGCAGCCACGAGGCACTCAAGGTGGGAGTATTTGCTCCGGGTATGGTGGAAGTAGCGTCTCTCTCCGCCGGCGAGGTCGGGTTCGTCATTGCCGGCATCAAGGACGTCAAGGACGCCAAGGTTGGCGATACCGTAACCCTCCTGCACAAGCCCTGTGTCGTTCCGCTTTCCGGTTTCAAGGAAGTGAAGCCGATGGTATTTTCCGGCCTCTACCCCATCGATACCGCCCAGTACGAACAGCTGCGCGACGCGCTGGCAAAACTGCGCCTGAACGATGCCTCCTTCAGCTACGAGCCGGAAAATTCGGTGGCCCTCGGCTTCGGTTTCCGCTGCGGCTTTCTCGGCCTCCTGCACATGGAAATCATCCAGGAACGGCTCGAACGCGAATTCGACCTGCAGCTCATTACCACCGCCCCCACCGTCGTCTACCGGGTTCACAAGACGGACGGATCGATCGTCACCATCGAAAGCGCCAACCAGCTGCCCGATCTCCAGTTCATCGATCATATCGAGGAGCCGTTTATCCTGGCCTCGATCCATGTTCCCAATGAATACGTCGGTGGCGTTCTGGCGCTTTGTGAAGACAAGCGCGGTTTCCAGCGTGAGATCAAGTACCTCACCCAGTCACGGGTGATGATCATCTATGAGATGCCCCTCAACGAGATTGTTCTCGACTTTTTCGACCGCCTGAAGTCGATTACCAAAGGCTATGCCTCGCTTGACTACGAATACCTCGACTATCGTCTCAGCGAACTGGCCCGCCTCAATATCATGATCAACGGCGAGGTGGTCGATGCCCTGTCCCTCATCATCCACAAGGACAAAGCCTACTTCCGCGGCCGCGACCTCGTGTCCAAGATGAAGGAACTCATCCCCCGCCAGATGTTCGAGGTTGCGATCCAGGCGGCCATCGGCAACAAGATCATCGCCCGCGAGACGGTCAAGGCCCTCCGCAAGGATGTTCTGTCAAAATGTTACGGTGGCGACATTACCCGGAAAAGAAAGTTGCTGGAGAAGCAGAAAGAGGGCAAGAAAAGGATGAAAAACGTGGGAAACGTCGAACTTCCCCAAGAAGCATTCCTGGCAATACTCAAAGTCGAAGACTAAGAGCTTGTCCGTAAGTATCATTACGAGTGATCGCGCACGGATTTATGCGGGATTTGGCTGGTCTGGTTGAGCGAAACCGCAGGCGTAGCATGGCTACGACGAGGATTTTGTGATTGAGGACCGGTCAAAGACGGCGTGAAGGCGGGATGCGAGCCTGGAATGTTTATTTACGGAAAAACTCTAAACTCAGCAAGGATACCAGACCATGGAAAAAAACAAGTTTCGCAATGACCCTGATCCGGAACAAACGGGAACGCCCGTTGTCAAAAAGAAGCATCTCGTCAGGGAGTACGCCGAATCAATCATTATCGCCGTTATCCTGGCACTCGTTATCAGGACATTCGTGGTGCAGGCCTTCAAGATTCCGTCCGGTTCCATGGAAGACACCCTTCAGATCGGTGATCACCTGCTGGTAAACAAGTTCATTTACGGCACCGGCATTCCCTTCACCGACAAGCAGTTCTTTGCGCTGCGCGACCCGAAGCAGGGTGATGTAATCGTGTTTGAATACCCGGAAGATCCGAGCAAGGATTTCATCAAACGGATCGTGGGCGTCCCCGGCGATGTGGTCCAGGGGATCAATAAACATGTCTATGTAAACGGCAAGCTCTACCGGAATCCCCACGAAATTCACAAGGAAAAGGATCTGATCCCCAAAGACCAGAATCCAAGGGATACTTTTGGTCCGGTCAAGGTCCCCGAAGGCAGCTACTTTGTCATGGGGGACAACCGGGACCGCTCGTACGACAGCCGTTTCTGGGGCTTCGTCAAAAAGGAAAAAATCAAAGGCCTCGCCTTTATCAAGTACTGGTCTTGGGACGGAGACAACTGGAAGGTACGTTGGGGCAGTATCGGCAGCCGGATCAAGTGATCACTGAATAAACACAACTAACAACAAATATTTGGCCATCCAGAGCACAATGCCCGGATGGCCTTTTTGTATCCCCAAACTGACAGGGAAATCGTTCCCGCTACCAGATGTTACGCGGAAAAGGCGAAGTGTCACCAAGTGACCATCCTGACCCGGTATTCGCCGCCGAGCACCAGGAATTCACCTTCCCCTTTGAGAATGCTGTTGGGCAGAAGCCCATTGTAAAAAAAGATTTTGGCGATGGGCACCTGCACTTGCCAGACGGTATAGCCGAACTCCCAGGCCCGCTCCATGTCATCGGTAAAGGAGGACAGGTTGTTGAGCCGCACGTACTGCTCGGTCTTCGAAACAACCTCCAGCACCTCGTGCTCTTCAGCATTGGTGACGCCCCGGTAGAGTGTCAGCCAGCGATCGTCAGGGAACCTGCGGGCCAAATCATATTGTGAATATTCAAACAGCAGGTCCAACTGGGAATTGATCGCATTGGTGCGCGCACTGCCCTTGGTCCGGTCAATGGCGAAAACGAGGTACTCTTCGGAATGGACGTCGGTGATTTTCACCTTATGGAAGGTGGGGGGCAGCCCGATGCGGCTTTCCACCCAACCCTTAAGCACCGCACCCTCGATGGAGTTGGATTCCATTCCCCAGCCGCGAAGAAAGCGCAGGTAACTGTTTTTGATGCTTTTACGGGCTTTGACGCTGGTCTGCTCTTCCCATTGATGAAGCTGGAACTTCACCGACATATAGTCATTGAAAAATTCCGCCCGCTCATCAGCCGCGAGGATCTCCTCCAGCCGCTGAAAGAGAAAGCGGTTTGCCTCACGAACCCCCATGAGTTCGATGGTCTGGGGGTTTTCGTTGAAATGGCGTGAGGCAATGACCCACGGTGGCAGGTTGCAATGATTGTAGGAAATAGTCATAAAGGAATATCCGGCCAGTAAGGAACTAGATGACTTTCGCCAACTCCACCAGGGTCTCCCGAATCGGACCGGGTGCGGCATAAACTTCAACGCCCAACTGTTCCAGCTCCATCTGGGGCGCCTGGCCAATCTGAGCGCAGACCACCGCCCGGCATTCTTTCAGCGCCTCCGCGGTAGTGGCGAGAACCGGTTTCCGCAAACCGTGATCAGGGTCGTCCGAACAGTACTTTTCCACCCGCTTCTCTTCCTTCAGGGTTACAGAATCTCCTTCGACCTCATAAATATAAAAGAGTTCGGCATGACCAAAGTGCTCATTGATTTCTTTTCCATCCCGAGACGCTACGGCAATCAACATGATATTCTCCTCCAGTATTACTTCGGCAATTAAAGATCATAACCCTGATGTAGGGGCACGGCGCGCCGTGCCCCGATTGGGCGAGGCACGCCTAGCTCCTACCTCTTGCATCTCACGTCTGACATCTTACGCCTACCCTCTCACAGCCTTTTACAGTTCTACTGGAGCAAAACTGAACGACTTCTTTGAACAGGTCCTGCCACAGGCCATGCAACCAACGCAATTGCCGGGATTTTCGACCTTCATGAACATTTTCGCGGAATCATCCTCGTCCACCTCTTCAAAGGTAAGCACGTCATGCGCGCAGACCTTGTAGCAGCGGCCACAGCCGATACAGGTTTCTTCGTCAATGGACATGATGAATTCAGGAGTCCACTCTTTTTTGTCTCTGGTTAATCCGGTAATGTAAGCCATGGTACTATTCCTCCATCTTGTTTTTGTTATTGGGTCAGGTTGGCCCCTGCCCGATTCTGCGTAGGTGCTGCCCATATGCACAACTGCTTTTACCAATTCCAGATCAAGGATGATCTCAAGGCGGTGTGGATTGAAGCTGCGAGGCGTACTGAAGAGTACGTTGAGAAGCCGAAGAAGAGCCAACGCAGAGTGGGCCTTGATCTGGAATTGGAATTACTCCTCCATGAAAGACGGGATACTGCCCTTGTTCATGGCCTTTCTCATCCAGGGAGGCGGATTGCCCCGCAAAACTTCCTGGAGTTTCTCGACGATTTCCGTCACGCTGGTCTCTGTGCCCGTTTTCATCGGGTGCACCTTGCTGGCAACAACCTTCGCCGCAGCCGGTCCACCGATCTGCATGGTGTAGACGATGGCACAATCACCCAACACGGCAACGCGCGAAGAGATCTTGTCCTCTTCGTCGTCACCGGATTGCACGACCGGAACCGTCTCCAGAAAACGAGCCTCGTCCGGGCCGATCTCCCAAACGCAGAAACTGTTTGCCATGCCGAAGTGCTGATCAATCATTTCACCGGTTGAACTGGTAAATGCAACTTTCATTTTTTACCACCTTTCTTTGTTCTTCTTCAGGGCGTTAGGCAGAAGGCTGAAGGAACACTGTTGTTTTTCATCCTTCATCCTTCATACTTGCCGTTTAATTGTGCGCCAGCTTCTGAGCTTCTTTGGCATTTTCCTGGAAAATGTTGGCCGTTTCGAAGAGCAGGTTCATCGTTCCCTTATAGCCGACCCGCATCTTCTGATGGGCACCAAGGCGGTCGAAAACCGGCAGTCCGGCCCGCAGATGGGGAATGCCGCCCATTTTTGCCGCGGCCTGGCGACCATTGCTGTTGGCAACCAGCAGATTGCTCTCGGCAATCACCCCTTCCAGATCTTCCAGATCGCCAACGTAGACGTTCTCCGCAGGCAGAGCATCCAGCCCGCGCACCCTGGTGGCTGACAGGGCAGACTGGATCTTGCAGCCCATGCCGGCGAGGAAATTAACCATGACCTTGAGCTGGTCGCCTTCAAGGGCAAGAGTAATTTTCTTGTTACCGAACTGGTAGTGAGAGTCCACCATGGCATCCATAAGTCTGCTTCGCTGGCGACGGAACTTCTCGGGAATCTCTCGACCGGAGATTGTTGCCAGCGCCTCCATGAACAGATCAACCTCTGCAAAGCCGGTAAAGGAAGTGAACCCGTAGGCAGGGGTGCCTAACCGCTCGGTAAGCTTTCGTGCGGATTTAGCCAGCGAATCACCGATGTAGAGCGTCGCGGCACTCCGCCCGGACTGCTTGATCCGTTCAACCGGAATTCCGCCAACAGAGAGCGCGGAAACAGTATCGTCCACGTGTCCGTCCAAGGCGCAGGAGATATCCGGGATCACCACCGGATCGAGACCGAAAGCCTCGCAGGTTTCTTTCACCTCTTCCACATCCGCCGGGGTCATGAAAGCGCCAGGGAGAATGGTCACCTGGTTCGGGATCACCTCGCCGGCCTCCGGCAGAGTGGCACAGATTGCCTCCACCGCTGCCGCATAGCCTTCCTGGAGAGAACCGCAATAGTCGGGGGTGGAAGCATGAATGATTGGCACCCCAGCCAATTCAGGGTTCTCTTCCCGGAACTGGAAAATGGCACTCCTCACATCATCACCCATGGTTTCCGTCAGACCGGAGGTCATCACTCCGACAACGCCGGGCTTGAATTTTTCGATAACTTTCTTCAAACCTTTCTTGAGATTCTCCCAGCCACCGAAAATTGCAGTGTCCTCGCTCATACTGGTACAATTCAGAGCGATCGGCTCCTTGAAGTGGCGGGATAGCTGGAGCCGGATAAAGGTGGAACAGCCCTGGGCACCATGGAGCAGACCGAGCATCTGATCGATCCCGAGGAAAGCAAGGGTCGCACCCAGAGCCGGGGAATTCTTCTGCGGGTTGACCGTGGCGTTCTTGGTCGGCACCAGAACCCGCGATTCCTTCATGTTTTCTGCGAGATACTTCTCCGTGTGCTCCATGGCAACCATAACGTCAGCTGCCAACTCTTCCTGGCTCTTTTCCCAAGGGGCTTTCTGGTTCAGGACCGCCCAGATCGGATTGTTGACCGTCAGGTCCAGCTGCTTGGCAAAGGTAATCATCCCCTCATAGCCCGCATAGGGATGAGAGCGACCATGGTTAATATCCAGGAACGGCGTCTTGGTTTTAAGAGCCAGGAACTTGGTCTTGCCGCCGGCCACGATCAGGTCGGGCATCTTCTCATACATAACCTGCAGCAGACCGGCACTGCTGGTATCGTCGATGATCTTGGCATCCTTGTGCATCAACGCCTTCATCCGGTAGAAGTCTTCCAGGGTGGAGTTCTGGGTTCCCGCGGCAAGGATCTCGACACCGAGTTCACGCAGGGCATTAACCATGGACCAGGTCTTGACACCGCCGGTAAAGAGTACCGAGCGCTTCCCTTCCAGCTTGGCCCGGTACGGGGCAAGCTTTTCGCGGCAGGCATCCTCTTCCTCGGCAATGAGCTTCTCCACCCGCTCCTGCATGACCCTTTTTTCCAGCCCGCCCACGGCATTGTCCAGCTCCCGGGCAATGTTACGCAGGGCCTTGGCTGTATCGGTCATGCCATAGAATGACTCCTCCAGATAGGGCATGCCGTAGGTCTTCTGCATCTTTTTCGCCAGGTTCGTAAGACTCTTCGAACAGATGATCACATTCAGCTTGGCCCGATGGGCATAGCGAAGATCCTCGAATCGGGCATCGCCACTGAAACAGGAGAGGACGCGAATCCCGAGCCTGTCAAAAAGGGGCAGCATCCCCCACAAGTCACCGGCGATATTGTATTCACCAATAAGATTGATGTCGTAATCGGTGGTAAACTCCGGCTCGGCAGTACCTATCACGTACTTGAACATCACCTCGCCGGCCAGTCGATTGCCGATGTTCTTGTCACCGATGAAACCTGGGGTATTTACCGGAATTACCGGCACCGACACCTTGTCCTGAGCCGCCTTGCAAACAGCCTCGATATCATCGCCGGTCATGGCGGTCACACAGGTGGCGTAAACGAAAATCGCCTTTGCTTCCGGATAACGATCAGCCAGCTCACGGATCGCCTTGTAGAGCTTTTTTTCACCGCCGAACACCACATCGTTTTCCAGGATTTCGGTGGTGAAACCACGACGGTACAACTGTGACCCGGAAGAACGGGCCCCCCTGTTGTCCCAGGAATTACCGGCACAAGCGATCGGACCATGTACCAGGTGAATGACATCGGTAATCGGCATAAGTACGACCCGGGCGCCATCATAGGCACAACTCCGTTCGGCCCCTTCACCAGGCTCTGATTTCTTGCAGAACTTGGGAGCGCCCTTGTCGTGGGTTTCGCATTCGGTTACATCGTAATAATCGGGCTTTGCCATAATTTTCTCCCAATTGAAATTTTCCCGGGTGTGATTCAGTGCTCTTGCATCAGGTACCGGAAAAAAGAAAAAGGCGCTCCGATCCTCAAGGGGGACGGTTGGCGCCTTTGCCAAAATTGCATTTGAAAATTTTCTTTGTGTCATCCTTCTTAGCATTTGGTGTGCCAAAGTTACAATTTTCGACATATCAACTAGTTACACGAACACGACGCACTGCCAGAATATTTTACGCACAGCGCAATGCCTTTTTTTTAGTCAAAATTTTCTTTCTTACGCAGACCCATGTGGCAAAAAACCAGGACATTCTATCCGTATCCTCTTCACTGAAGTGCTGCAAAGACAGACCAGAACGGCGTTTGGAAACTTCACTTACAAAATATTCTATGATACTGTAACCCTCAGAAACATAATCACATTGGCCATCAATAATGATAGTGTACGAGCGAAATCAGCACTACTATCTCCAATGCTATTAATAGTAATGAAGTAAACACCTTTAGACAAAAGGCGTCCCTTGCTCAAAACCATGAGAAAAACATTCCTGCCCGCTGCTCCCTCATTAAGAAAGAGAACCTCTCTCTGAATTCGAATCAGGTATCTCACTACTCTGTGTATTTTTCTCTAAAGCGTTGTTTCATTAGTACCGAAACAATATGAACAGGAGATTTCAGGATGACGGAACAAAACCTGCCAACAGAACATCATGAGCATGAAGCAATGATAGACTGGAGCATTCTCGAAATGCTCAGAAGTTTACGCAAGAAAGATGGCCCTGACCCTGGAACAAAGCTGATAAATATCTTTATCAGCTCCTCCCCGGCACTGTTGAACTCGATGCAAGCGGCTATCCAGGCAGCGTCACCCGAGTCACTCGCCAATGCCGCACACTCAATGAAATCAGGCAGCCTGAATATGGGCGCCACAGGTCTCGGTGAACTCTGTGCAAAGCTGGAGCAAATCGGCCGTAGCGGCACCATGAACGAAGCAGAAGACCTGCTTGCAAAAATAAACCGTGAATACGTTGCCGTGGTGGCAGCCTTCGAAAAGAAGCTGACCGAGAACTGATGTCAGTATCACGCTTCTCGCAAAAAACATCCTAGAGGATGCCAAAAAGTGAATGGAAGGAATACCATGTTCAAGTACGGTACTAAATGGATCTCCCTAAAGACCGGCAAACATGCTCTGCCAACCGGTTTAATTCGAATCACCCTGCTGCTCATCGGGGTATTTTCCTGGAGTACTCTGCCGCTTTCCTGGGCACAGGCCGGCGACGAAGTATTGCTCACGCCACAAACCCTGGAGGATTCAGTACCCCCTCTCTCAAAACTGACTCTCCAGAACTGTATCGACCTGGCACTGCGGAACAACCATGCCAGTTCAGCCTCGCGCTACAGTATCGAAATCGCCGAAGCGCAACACCGGCAGGCCCTTTCTGCCTACTGGCCACAGGTGGGGATCAAGGCAACCTACTCGATCCTCGATGAAGACCCAAACTTCGTCTTTCCGTCGAGAAACATGCAAATTCCCGCTTCGACGATTATTGCCACCACCCCTCTAGGCCCCATGCCCATCGAAATACCGGCAAGCACATTCGTGATCCCGGAACAGAATGTCAAACTGATGGATCGCCAGAACTTCGTTGCCTCTTTGAACGCCACATTGCCACTCTATACCGGCGGCAAGATCAGCTCGATTGTTCGGCAGTCCGAACAGGGACTTCGCGCGGCAAAAGAAGAATCCCGCCGCACAGACTTGCAAGTCGTCTACGATACCACCCGGTACTATTACGGGGCCGTCCTGGGCAGGGAACTTCTCCGGATCGGCAGGGACACCCTCTCCCGCATGGAGGTAACCCTGGAGTTGACCGAAAACCTCTACACCAAGGGCTCCGGCAGGGTAAAAAAGACCGACTATCTGCGGAACAAGACCGTGGTTGAATGGCTGCGCTCAGCAGTCTCTTCCCTGGAAGCAAACGAAAAGCTTGCAAAAGCGGCACTCAGCAACTCCATGGCTATCCCCTGGGACACGCCAATTGAAGTAGCGGCCACAGAAATCCCCTTCACTCCGGTCAGAAGTGATCTGCGTGATCTGGTGAGCGAATCGTATCAATTCAACCCTGATTGGAGGAGGATGGAAGCCGGTTTGATGGCAGCCGATGCGAAAATCAGCGAGACCAGAAGCGGTCATCTGCCGAAAATCGGCCTGTTTGGCAATCTGAACAGGATTGAGAATTCTTATGACAAGGGCATTGTTACCCAGGATAACAGGAACTCCTGGGCTGTCGGGATCGGACTGGAAATCCCACTTTTTGACGGACTGCGTACCACGAATGAGATCCGTGAGGCAAATGCGCGCCTTGCAAAGCTCAAAGAGCAACAGGTACTCCTCCGGGAAGGACTTGCCCTGCAGGTAAAGCACCTCTTTATCCAGCTTATGAAAACCCAGGATCAGCAAGTCTCCACCGAGTCCGCTGCAATTTCTGCAGAAGAGAACAGGTCGTTGAACGAACGGGCCTATCAGGAAGAGCTGGTTGAAACAAAGGATGTGATTGAAGCTCAGCTTATGGAGTCGCTGATGAAGGCGCAACACCTGAAAACCCTCTACGACCATCTGGAAGCACAGGCAAACCTTGACTTTGTGGTAGGCAAAGAGGTAACCGCTCTTATTGAAGGGGTTCAGTAGCAGCAAGACTTTGGACGATAAACTGAAAGAATACCGGAACCGCCTTGCAGGCACCAACAGGAGAAAAAGCTGATGGCAAGGCCCACCAACATGCGATCACTATTAATACTTGCCGCTGTTGCAGCCTTTATTTTATTGTCTCCTTGCGCCATGTGGCATGCTATCTGTAAAGCCGAGACAGGAAAGTTTCATGTAAATATCGGCTTTTCCACCAAGGCATTCGTCAATGTCCCCCGCGAAGATATCAGGGTTGCCGTCCGGATTCTGTCCCAGAAGGTCGCCCGCAATACGGTCGGTTCTGCCAATTCTCAGATCTATGACTCCCTCGCGGACATCGAGCGAGATTTAAAATCAAAACAACTCGATGCCGTAGCCCTGACGCCCGAGGATTTTCTTGCACTTAGACCACGCATCCCCCTAGATCCGATCATGGTTACCGCCACCAGCAAGGGACACGAGGTCGAACTGCTCCTGCTGACAAGAAAAGATAGCCGCATCAGCGCCTTCCGGGAGCTGAAGAACCGCACCATCGCGATCCCGGCAAGAGTCGTTCAATACGGCAACATGTACTTTACCTGGATCGAAACACTGCTTATGCGGGAAGGCTTTCCCAACCTGGAAACCTTCTTTTCCTCGGTCAATGAAGCGAAAACTCCATCCCGAGCTCTGATGCAGGTCTTTTTCCGCCAGGCCGACGCGTGTGTCGTGACCGACCAGGTGTTCGATCTGGCAACCGAGCTAAATCCACAAATCGGCAAAGAACTGACGGTGCTCACACGGGTCGACAAACTGGCCGGGGGAATTATCGTATTTCGCAATGATCTGCAGGAAGATCGCAAACAAAAACTCCGGGAAGCTCTGCGGACTTTGCATGAAGGCCAGGAGGGGCGACAACTGTTCGTTCTTTTCCAGCTGAACAGGCTGGTACCCTACCGCCCCGAGTACCTCCGGGCAACACAGTTGTTTTTTGAGGATTACCATGATCTTGACCGACGAAAAAACCTCAGGCGTAAGAGAATGTGAAAAACACCGCCTTGTGACAGTACAAGCATCGGTGTAATACCGTACAGAGCTATCTCCGGATGGCGTACGAAAGCGATAAATTCGGCAGGTAATGATACAATGTTGAGAATGTGAAATGTTGACTGCCTGAAGGAATCATGAAAAAAATAATTTACAATAAAAAAACCGCATTAACCATAGCGATGATAATCCTGATCAGCGCCATGTGTTCAGCCCTCACTGTGCAAAATGCTGCAGGTGAAGAAACCCGCCTTAGCCTGGGATATACAGGTAGTGCTTTTCAGGACTCTAACAGTAATGACGTAAAGGCCGCTGTCAGTGTCCTGATACGGAAAATTGCCTGGAAATATTTCGGTAAAAGTGAAGCCAACTACTACGAAAATAGTTCGGAGATGGTGGCAGCCCTGAAAAGCGGAAAGGTCCAGGTTTTGTGTGGGCCTGCAGAAGAGTATATGGGATTCAGAAACCTCGCACCCGTTGAACCGATCCTTATGACTTCGTCAAGCAGTGATCCTGATATTGAACTTCTGCTCCTGGTAAGGAAGGACAGCGGCATCAAATCTTTATCAGATCTGAAGAACAACTCTATTATTTTACCCCCGCAAAACTCCAAGACAAAAAGTTTCTTCCTTTTGTGGATTGAAACCATGCTGATGCGCAAAGGCTACAGCAGTATTGAAACATATTTCTCTACCGTAAAGAAATCCAAGACAGCTTCGCAAGGAATCATGCCCGTTTTCTTCCGTCAAGCTGACGCCTGTGTCGTGACTCGCCATGTTTTAAACCTGACCGTGGAAATGAACCCGCAACTTGGCAAAGAACTTGTGCCCATTGCCAGCATAGACAAACTCTCTCATGGCATCATATCCGTTGACCGCAGGTTGCCCGATGAAACCAAGAATAAGATCAAGCAAGCATTTATGTCCCTACCGAACTCTTCGGATGGCAAACAGCTCCTCATGCTTTTCCTGGTAAACAAGTTTCTTCCGTTCCGGCCGGAATATCTTACTACCACAGAAGCATTATTTGCCGAGCATCAACGTCTTAAAAGCAAACTTACCCGACGATGAAGGAAGCAATGACAGCACGTTCCGATTCAAATACAGTACAAACTTCAGACAGGTCACGTCCTGCCCCCTGCCTGTCATCTTTGCTACTACTTGCTTTTGTATTGGCAATAGTACTGCCCGGATCAGTGTCTTTCGTTTATGCCAACCAGTTGGATAGCTTACCAACCACCCTGCAAGTGGGTTTTTCTGCACGGGTTTTTCCCGATGTCGATCAGCGAGATGCCCAGGTTGCCATGGAACTCTGGACCAGGGAATTGGCACGCGGAATGGGCGCGAAGACCACTGCGAAAACAAAAATCTACAAAAATCCCGCAGACCTGCTTGCAGCGGTCAAGAGGGGAGATTTAACCGTCTTCACCCTCCCGGCCATTGAATACCTGCAGATCAAGGGTAGAGCACCAATTACTCCAATCATAGTCGCAGCCAGCAATGCCGGCACGTCACGACAGTATGCCTTGATCGTCAAACGTAGCAGCGGCATAAGATCTATTTCGGACCTGCGCGACAAGACACTTGTCCTGCCCTCCTTGACCAAGTATGAAGCAAGCCACATCTGGCTGCACGTACTGCTGATGAAGGAAACAAAACGGGACAGTACTGCATTTTTCCGTCATGTGTACGAATCCTCCGCAGCCTCCAAGTCAATTTTGAAGGTGTTCTTCAATCAGGTTGATGCGGCAATCGTCAGTCGAGGAGCACTTGAAACCAGTAAAGTACTGAATCCCCAGATTGGTAGAGACCTAGTGGTCATTGCCGAGTCGAAAACCCTCCATGGCGATATTACCTGTGTTCCCAGCATGATTGGTGAAAAGCTGAAAAATGCCATCACGAATTCGGCCCTGCATTTACATGAAACCACCACAGGCAAACAAATATTTACCCTGTTCCAGATCGACAAGGTAATACCATTCAATGACGCCAACCTTGCAGGATTGGAAGAACTTCTCCGAGAAAGGGACAGTCTCCTGTCAAAAGAACCAAAACGGCCATGAATTTTTTCACGGGAGGTTTTTCAGGGTATCGCTACGAAGAAAAGTAAGAATACTTGTCCGGCAGAACATCCGGAAAAATCCTGGATATTGATAATAAGGTCAAAAAATCAAGACTCTAACCAGGAAAATATTCGCAAAGGCTATTGATAGCAATCACCGCGCCCTACTCTTGTTGTTCCTCTTCACACAGGTATTTTTGATTTACAGCACCAAATAAGCAGGCAAGGGAGATCTTGATGAGCCTTACATCACAATCAATTGTGCATCGTCGCTCCTCAATAGCTGAAAAAGCTTGTTTCAGATTTATTTGCAGCCGACTGGTTCCCTGCCTGGTTCTTTCCATTTTGGTGCTAGCACCAGTTGCGTCGCTATCAGGTGCAGAAACCCCGGGCAGCGACATGCCGCAAGTCCTGCGGGTCGGATTTTTATCTAATGTTTTCAGCAATGTGGACACTCGCGATGCGCAGGTAGCTATGGAGTTGTGGGCACGAGAACTGGCCCGCGGTGCCGGAATAAACAAGGCAAGAGTAACTCTTCTCCATAGCAGGGAAGAGCTGGCAACGGCGATCCGGAATCAGTCTCTCGACATTGTAACATTATCGGCACTCGACTATCTTAAGCTTCGCAACTCCCTGCCCCTGGTCCCCGCCTTTGTCGCATCGAACCATGTTGGCCGGGCACGGGAGCAGGTACTTATCGTTTCCCGCAAAAGCAACATCAGAACATTTGATGATCTGCGGGGCAAAACGATTGACCTCCTACCGGAAAAGCGATACGAGCCGGCCCTAATTTGGCTCGAAACTCTCCTTATGAATAAAGGAAAGGGCGACCTCAGTTCCTATTTTCTAAAAATGAACGAGGCACCCAATGCTTCACAGGCCATCATGCACGTCTTTTTCAGGAAAGTAGATGCCGCTGTTGTAAATCGCGGATCATTTGAAACAAGCAAAATGATGAATCCCCAACTGAGTCAACAAGTTATGGTTATTGCAGAATCAGAAAGCATTTTGGGTGACGTGAGTTGTATCCCAAAATCGATCAGCATGCAGCTGAAACTTGCCATGGAAAATGCTGCCGCGCACTTGCATCAAAGTGCGATGGGCAGACAGATGACTGCCCTTTTCCAAATTGACCGGGTTATCCCCTTTCGACCTGCCTATCTTGATGGACTCACAACGTTGCTGGAAAATCATTCAAAATTGAAGCAAAAACAATTAAAGAGGAGATGAGATGCAGTTAAAAACTCCCCTAAATAATTCGAAGGAACCGAAACGAAATCGTATTATAAGCTTCTTGACGCCGCATCGGATTGTTGTTCGTGTCGCACTGATCTCAGCGACCCTCATCATCATCAGCCTCGGGCTTTTTGTCCTCGCTACAATACCTTTCCAGCGAACTGCAATTCTCGACGCAATGGAATCGGAAGCAAAAAGCACCGTCACCTCCATCGATCAGGTCACGGCAACTGCCATTATTACCGAGGATTTCGGCACCGTCGTTGAGCACTGCCTGAGAGTTGTGCAGGAGAGCCCTTCGATCGTCTACGTGGTGGTAACCCGCAATGACGGCTTTTCACTGATCATAACCAAAAAGGGCTGGGAGCAAAAGAACCAGAACGGCGTCTGGGTTCCTAAGGGAGAGAGGGTTGCAAACAGCCGTTTTCTCAGCAGCGATATTTCACAGGAAGAGGTATACCATTACTCTCATCCTTTCCAGTATTCCGGTATTGATTGGGGATGGATCCACATTGGTCTCTCCCTGAAGAAGTTCAACTCCGACATCAGCAATATGTACCAACGAACGGTTATACTGGCACTCCTCTGCCTCACGGTCGGCATACTGGTCGCATTTTTCTTTGCCCGGAAACTGACCAGACCAATCTCATCTCTCGCTTTAACTACTGAGAAAGTTGCCCGTGGCGACCTGAATGCTCGCGCAGATATCCAAACAGGAGATGAATTGGAACATCTTGGCCATTCCTTCAACTCCATGACATCAGCTTTGCAAAATTCCCAACGGGATATCATTTCTTCCCGGGAATATACGGAAAATATCATCAAATCCATGAACGATACCCTGATTGTCATATCGGCAGAAGGTATCATTGAACAGGTAAATAGGGCGACTTTGATCTTGCTCGGCTACGAGGAGAACGAACTGATCGGCACTCCGATCTACCGAATTCTTCATCAGATAGATGCCTCAAAGGATAGCGATGAGTACCTCGGCAACCTTGCCAAAATAATCTCGAAAGGCCACGTCAGCAATATTGAAACAAACTACCGGGCAAAAAACGGTGACCTTATTCCGGTAATATTCTCTGCTTCCGTCATGCACGGCACGAGAAGCACGGTCCAGGGAATTGTCTGTGTGGCACTTGACATCACCGAAAGAAAGCGCACAGAAGCGGCACTTCATCTGGCAAAGGATGCTGCGGAGACAGCAAACCTCGCGAAATCGCAGTTTCTTGCCAATATGAGTCATGAAATACGCACACCCATGAACGGCGTTCTCGGAATGCTTGACCTTCTGCTCGATTCAAAAATGGAAGAATCACAGCTGCGCCTTGCCCGTATGGCCCACAGCTCAGCGGAAAAACTTTTGGAAGTCATCAATGACATCCTTGATTTTTCCAAGATCGAGGCAGGCCACCTGAAGCTGCTGAACGCGGATTTCAACCTGCGTGAACTGGTAAATGAAGTCAGGGAAATTTTCCTGGTGAAAGCCCAGAAAAGGGGAATCCTTTTTTCGACTTCCATAGACGAGGATGTACCGGATGCGCTGCATGGCGACACACTTCGTCTTCGCCAGATTCTGATCAACCTTCTCGGTAATGCCCTCAAATTTACCGATGCAGGCGAGGTTTCCCTCCATGTGGACCTTGCAGAAAATTCCGGCACTGACATGTTGATTCGGTTCAAAGTGCGAGATACCGGTCAGGGCATTGATGCAGCCATCCTTCCACATATCTTCGATGCCTTTTCCCAAGCCGATGAGTCAATGGCACGTCGGCACGAAGGAACCGGATTGGGACTGGCCATTTCAAAACAATTGGTTGAAATCCTTGGCGGGTCGATCGGCGTGGAAACCTCCCTTGGAAAAGGTTCATTGTTCTGGTTCACGGCTCGATTGCCGCAAAGCACTCCCCCCTTGAAAAATGTTGCCACTCCGGAACCGCTGAAAACAGTGCCTGAAGTCATACCGGTTGGCCGTAAACTCAACGTTCTGCTTGCGGAAGACAACTTGGTAAACCAGGAAGTGGGCAAACTTATCCTGGAATGTCTTGATTGCCAGGTTGATGTGGTTGAAGACGGAGCATGCGCAGTTGAAGCGGTTTTCAGCAACAACTATGACCTGGTATTCATGGATTGCCAGATGCCGGAGGTTGATGGGTATGAAGCCACGAAAATGATCCGGAAGCGTGAATCCTTCACAGGAAAGGAGAGACCTCGCGTCCCCATCATAGCGCTGACCGCCCACGCCTTGGAGGGCGACCGGGAACTCTGCCTTGCGGCCGGCATGGACGACTACCTCTCAAAACCTTTCAATTCCAGTCAGATAGCAACCGCCCTGCAAAAATGGACGCAACTCTCGAATGATCAACCGGGAGATGAGTAAGGCAAACCAAGCAATTGCCATGCTCTTGACAAAAACACCTGTCCTGTGGCACAAGAAACCCTGCAATTATGAGAGAGACCTCTAGAAACATACGAATTCTTTACAGGAGGCAACACAGTGAAAAGCATCAAGGGATCCAAGACCGAACAGAATCTACTGAAATCTTTTGCCGGTGAAAGCCAGGCACGCAACCGCTATACTTACTTTTCCTCCGTGGCACGCAAGGAAGGCTATGTCCAGATTGCGGATATTTTTGACGAAACCGCTGCGCAGGAAAAGGAGCATGCCAAGAGATTTTTCAAATTCCTCGAAGGGGGCGACCTTGAAATAACCGCCTGTTTTCCTGCCGGCAAACTCGCAACAACAGCGGAAAACCTCCTGGCAGCTGCAACGGGCGAGCATGAAGAACATACCCAGCTCTATCCCGAATTCGCTGCTGTTGCTGAACAGGAAGGGTTCACGGAGATTGCCGCCGCATGGAATGCCATCTCCGTTGCCGAAAAACAGCATGAAAAACGCTATCGTGATTTGCTTGCCAATCTGGAAAACAAACGGGTTTTCATGCGTGACGCTGAAGTAGTCTGGCGCTGCCGCAACTGCGGCTACCTGCATACGGCAACCACCGCTCCGGAACTCTGCCAGGCCTGCATTCATCCCCGGGCGCACTTCGAATTGCTTGCGGAAAATTGGTAAGCAGATCCGGAACACTGCCGGGCAGGACCTGCCAATGACTCACGAGGGACACATTTCAAACGGGATGTGTCCCTATTTATTTTGCCCCCCATAATGCCAACCTTGACTTTTCTGCCTCCTCATAAGTGAGGCCGGATGCGCCCCAGGCAATTCCACGGTACAATAACGTTGTCAGGAGCCTGTCGCGAATTCGAGAGTTCAGCAATTCCCCGCAAGCCGGGATCACAAAAGGACAACCGAGCCATGAACCAGCCAAGGAACACTTTTGACTTCATTCGCGGCCTTACCCCGGAGGATGAAAAAAGAATTCGTCACATCCCTTTTCTCAATATCGATTCAATGCTGATCCCTTCCCCCTTTATCAAGGACAAGACCATCGACATTGACTACCAGCACAGCTATATCTGGGAAGAAGAGGGAGAATACCTGGGGTATTTGCTGGTCTATTCCAATCCGGACAAGACGAAATTTCATATCTACAAACAGGTAACGAGCCCCTTTGGCAGGGGAAAAGGCATCGGCTCGGCCTTCATGGAAAAGCTGGCAACGGATGTGGCCGTCGATTCCCAGGTTTACCTCTATGTCTGGGAAAAACTGAGCAGTTCCATTGATTTTTTCATGAGCAAGGGATTCACCTATGAAGAGGCCATTGTCTATCGCAAGATGAAGTTTTACCTGATGTCCGCTACCGCAGAAACGATTCTCGAGAAAATTTCTCTGGAGAAAAACAAGGACTTTTCCACGTCCGAGGAGCTTGGAAAAGTCCGGCACGATGCCAAGAAGGGCCTGAAAATCCTTTTAGACATGGTTTCCATGCTGTCGGTGGACAATTGCAACAAGGTTATCGAAGACATCAACCGGGAAACAACAGCCCTGCTGAACACCCTGAACATGTATGAGGACCAGATCACGGCCTTCCATGAGGTTCATATAAAAGAGCTGATTACCGACCGGGTAATTCCCTTCATCGAGGTTACCGAGTTCCCGTGCGAGATACGGCTGATCCTCGGTTCGAAAATTCCCGCCGTTATCGGGAATTACGTCAACTTCAGCAGGGCGCTGATCAATATTGTTTCGAACTCGCTTGACGCCATCAGGGAGGCTGATACAAAAGGCGTCATCGAAATAAGTCTGCATGAAAGCGACGACAGCGTAATCCTCGCACTTCAGGATAACGGGATCGGTATTGAACAGGAGCGGTTGCAACTTGGCGAAGATACCCTACCTTTGTTTGTCGGCAAGACCACCAAAAAGGGTAAAACAGGTGAAGGGATCGGCACCCGGCAGATTTTTTCCACATTCGGGCCAGCAAATATTGCCGTTGAGAGCACCGTGGGCGAAGGAACCCGCTGGACCTTGCGTCTCAAGAAAAGCAGCCAGAAGGACACGGTAATCCTGTCCGAGATGAAAACACGCTACGTCATGTTCATCAAGTCCACCGAAAAAATCCTGATTGATGAAGCAAGTAACCGGACAAATATCGCCGCCTTCATTTGGCAGTTACGGCAGATGGAGATTTTCAGTTACGAACTGATCTATTACTTCAGCCGTTACAACAATGTCAGAGACATCTTCCGGAACATACTTCTGTACCGCTACGGTGGCAAGGATTTCCAATTCCTCAAGACGGAATTGAGAAAATGCCGGATCGATGACGAAGTCATCAAGTCCTGGCTGTTGGGAATTGTCAAACGGATAAAAAGGAACGAATTTTTCGTGCAGAACACACTGAATTTTGATGAATACAAGGGCATTCTCTTCAAAAGTTACGGCCAAGCCTTGGATAAAACCATTATTTTCACCATGGACCCGGAAACGGGGAACTTTTTTGCCTCTGACAGAAAACTTGCCGAGCACATGGATTTCGTGCCCTATCTGCAGCGGAATCGCGACCTGCTTCTGCGTGGTGAATTCGTAGGAGACGTCAGGAATATCGCCAGTCCGATCCATATGGGCGTCTGGTCGGTCTCGACACTGGAAGATTTGTACGAAAAGTTGAAAAGTATCCGGAGCGGTGCTCGCCAGCTTCTGAAAATGGGGCTGAAAAACGAAAAACATCTCGCTTTTTACTCTTCCACCTACAATGTCTGTTCCTATGAAATCGACACACTGAAAACGACTACCCTTGCGGAAATGGCAAACGCAAAAGATGACGAACTGGATCAGTTCATCAAGTCTTCGGAGGATGAACTTCAGGGATTGATCTTCGCGGATTGAGACAAAGCGGGACCCCTCAGCAAACTCCGGCATCCACGAAAACGGCAAAGGGACGCTTCCCGTCAAGAGAAGCATCCCTTTGAATCTTCAGACAACTGCTAGCGGTTTCTGCTAGCGCATCATCTCGAAATGCCGGTCATCACAGGTATCGTCAGTGATATCGATGAACTTGTTGCAGATCGTGGTGACCATGTTGATCACGCCCTGGTAGCCGACCAGAGGCGAGCGGTGCAGGTTGACCCGGTCGAAGATCGGGAAACCGAAGCGGAACAAGGGGATCTTGGCGTCTCGGGTGATGAACTTGGCATGGGTGTCGCCGATGATCGCATCCACCGGATCGGTCATGACCAGACTGCGCAGGTGCCAGAGGTCCTTATTGATGTAGATCTTGCCATCCTTGCCATAGGGAGAGGTATCGAGCAGCGCCTGGATCTCTTTCTCCAGCTTCTTGCTCCCCCTGCTGCAGAGGATGTGGTACGGCCGGGCGCCCATTTCCAGCAGGAAGGAAACATAACCCAACAGGTAGTCCGGATCACCGTAGACGGCGAATTTCTTGTTGTGGATGTACTGATGGGAGTCGGTCATGGCGTCAACCGCTCTGCCCCTTTCTTCCTTGATGGATGCGGGGACCTCTTTGCCGAACAGATCCGCCAGCTTCATGATGAAAGCGTCGGTCTTTTCAATGCCGAACGGGGTCGGCAGCGAAACATGCTTGCCCGAATAGTTGTCCTTGATCCAGCCGAAGGTCTTGGGTGTGGCATAGGGACCAAGGGTCATGGTCACCTTGCCGTTGATGGAATCGGCGGCATCGTCAAGCTTTGTTCCCCCGGGGTAAACCCGGTAGGTGCCGTCCAGCGGCGAATCGAACACGTCGGAGATGTCGGCCAGCATGGTGTAGGGAATGCCGAATGCCTCGAGAATCCGCTTGTATTCACGGTAGTTGCCGGTGTTGCAGTCGAAACCGGGAATCAGGTTGAGCTTGCCGGTGCAGCGTCCCTCCACCTGCTTTCCTTCGGTCAGATACTGGAGAATGGCGAGCAGCATGGCATCGTAGCCATGGATATGGGTACCGTTAAAGCTCGGGGTGTTGGCAAACGGAATCGGGAAGTCTTTCGGCACAACTCCCTTGTTTTTCGCGTTCTTGATGAAGGCGGTCAGGTCGTCGCCGATGATCTCCGGCATGCAGGAGGTAAATACCGGCATCATCTTCGGCTTGTAGAGCGCATAGGCGTTTTCCAGCGCCTCATGCAGGTTGTTCTGACCACCGAACACTGCGCCGTCTTCGGTCATGGCATCGGAAACCGCGGGAGCGGGCTCCCGGAAATGCCGGTTAAGGGTGGAGCGGTAGTAGGAGGCACATCCCTGGGAGCCGTGGACAAAGGGGAGGCTGCCTTCAAAGGCATGGGCAACCAGCTCGGCTCCGAGCGGCTGGCAGGTGTGGGCCGGGTTGATCACCAGGGCCTGACGGGCAAAGTTCTTTTCCTTATACTCTTCCGTGTTTATCCACTCGGCAACCCGCTTTTCTTCTTCTTCGGTAATTTCGGTAACATATTTAACGGCAGTATCTGCGCTCATAAGTATCTCCTTGAACGGCCGGGGACCAATCCGTCCCACGGTCCGGATTTTTGTTGCGAGATGTGAAGTGTGAGGAGTGAGGAGTTAATTTTACAGGATCTTACGCTTCACACCTCACGCCTCACTCCTCCCTGTTTCAGAACGGCGACTTCACAAATTTCCAGGTCGGGCTATTGATGGCCATGTCCACATCCCGGGCAAAAACCGGGAAACCCATGATTGCGTGGTACGGCCCGGAGTAATCCCAGCTGTGCATCTGGCGGAACGGTACACCCATCTTCTGGAAGAGGTATTTTTCCTTGATACCGCTGCCGACCAGGTCGGGGCGAAGTTTGTGGACGAATTCCTCCAGTTCGTATTCGGAAACGTCGTCATAGATAACCGTAGCTTCCGGCATTTCGGCACTGGTACGCTCGTAGTCGTCACCATGGGCGAATTCGTACCCGGAACCGACCACGACCATGCCCAGGTCCTCATAGGCATTGACCGTATGGCGGGGACGGAGACCACCGACATAGAGCATGACCTTCTTGCCTTCCAGACGGGGACGGTACTCGTCGATGACCGCCTGCATCATCGGATCGTACTTGGCGATGACTTTCTCGACGTTTTCCTTGATGGTGTCGTCGAACTGCTCGGCGATCTTCCTTAAGCTCTCCTTGATCTTGGTCGGGCCGAAGAAGTTGAACTCCAGCCAGGGAATGCCGTATTTTTCTTCCATAACCTTGCACATGTAGTTCATGGAACGGTAGCAATGGATCAGGTTCAGCTTTACCTTGTGGGTGGCGGCAATATGCTCCAGCTGGCCATCGCCGGTCCAGGTGGCCTTGACGTTCAAGCCGATTTCCTCAAGCAGCGGCTTCACCGCCCAGACATCGCCGCCGATGTTGTAATCACCGATCAGGGCGATGTCATAGGGCGTCTCCGGCTCGGCAAACTCGCGGGTGCCGATGATGTAGTCGCGGATCGTATCGTTGGAGATGTGATGCCCAAGAGACTGCGAAACACCCCGGAAACCTTCGCAGTTACAGGGGATGATCGGAATGTCGAGCTCTTCGGATGCCTGCTTGGTGGCGGCATTGATATCGTCACCGATCAGTCCGACCGGACATTCGGAAAGCACCGAGATCCCTTTGGCCAGCGGGAACAGCTCTTTGGCTTCACCAAGCAGCTGCTTCAGCTTCTTGTCGCCGCCGTAAACGATGTCCTTTTCCTGAAAATCCGAGGTGAACTGCATGGCGAAGTTGGTGACGCCGCAGATGCCGGACATCAGATTGCGCCGGGTGCCCCAGGAGTACCAGCCGCAGCCGACCGGTCCATGGGAGACGTGGACCATGTCACGGATCGGGCCCCAGACTACCCCTTTGGCGCCGGCATAGGCGCAGCCGCGGGCGCTCATGACGCCCGGCACCGTCTTGCGGTTGGACTTTACGCAGGCCGAACCGGCATTCGGATCGTTGGGGGCCAGATGCGGCGCCCTCTTTTTCTTTGCCTTCTCAGGATAGACTTCCAGGGCCTTGTCGATCATCTCCTGAGTCGATTCTTTGGTAATTCCCTCTACTTTTTTCGCGGTACCTGACATTGGAAACTCCTTTAGCATAAGGGCGTTCGGCCCGGATTCCTGAAACAACGCTCCTGGGGCTTCCGCCGCTTGTTTATTGGTAAAAAGGATACAAAAAGGGCGCGGACTTATTGTCGTAATTCTCAAGAACCGCGCCCATGTTTTCTGGATAGCTTACTTCGCTGCCGTTTCAGCTACGCCGACGATCGACTCGTCTTCAGCTTCCATGATGCCGAACTCCATCAGGAGATCTTCAAGTTCATCCATGGTGAGCGGAGTCGGCACGACCAGCATTTTGTTTTCGGAGATCTTTCTGGCCAGCTCACGATATTCCTGAGCCTGCTTATGCTCCGGGGAATATTCGATAACCGTCATGCGGCGCATTTCCGCACGCTGAACCTGGTTGTCACGGGGCACGAAGTGAATCATCTGGGTGCCGAGCTTATCGGCAAGAGCCGAAACCAGCTCGAATTCCTTGTCGGTCTTCCGGGCATTGCAGATCAGTCCGCCGAGGCGAACCTTGCCGGAAGAAGCATATTTCAAAATACCCTTGGCAATATTATTGGCGGCATACATGGCCATCATCTCACCGGAGCAGACGATGTAAATCTCTTCCGCCTTGCCTTCCCGGATCGGCATGGCGAACCCGCCGCAGACAACGTCACCAAGAACGTCGTAAAACACGAAATCAAGATCAGGGGTGTAAGCACCGTTCTCCTCAAGGAAGTTGATGGCGGTAATAACACCGCGGCCTGCGCAGCCGACACCCGGCTCGGGACCGCCTGACTCAACACACTTCACGTCTCCGTATCCGACTTTAAGAACATCTTCCAGCTCCAGGTCCTCGACGGTTCCCAGTTCCCTGACCAGGTCCATAACCGTGGACTGTGCTTTTGCATGGAGAATCAAACGGGTGGAGTCAGCTTTCGGGTCGCAGCCGACGATCATGACCTTCTTGCCGAGGGAGGCAAGTCCTGCCACCGTGTTCTGGGTTGTGGTTGATTTGCCGATTCCGCCTTTTCCGTAGATAGCGATCTGTCTCATGGTGTTACTCCTTTCGTCCACTCATCCGTGGAACGTCCGTAAATTTTCGGGGCAACAAAAAAGGCGCCCCATTTGATTGATGGTGGCGCCTTTGCCTGTCTGCTTTCGAATACGGCAACGTATTCGGCTATGCTGTTTTACTTTTTAAAATTTCCGCTTTGGCAAACTATTATGCATTCGCTGTGCCAATACCACAAGTGCTTTATTTTATGGATTTTTTATTGTTTTAGTTCGTCGTATACGCCGAAGAAAAGAGCAGTTGATTAATATTTAGTCAGCAGAGGGGGCAACAGACGGGGAGATTTTACGCTAAAGCAACAACCTGGTTCCTTCCGGAATGCTTTGCCTGATAAAGGGCTTCATCAGCACGTTCGAAAAGACTCGAGGGACTGGCATGCTGTCTGCTCAATTCGGAAACACCAAGGCTGATGGTCACCGAAATGTCTTGTGCCTGGCAGACCTGGGTCATCCCGGCAATACTTGTCCTGAAACGTTCCGCAAGAAGTTTTGCCGAAGCCAGGCCGGTTTCTGGCAGAAGGCAACAGAACTGCTCACCACCGTAGCGGGCCAGAAAATCGGTTTTTCGAATTATGGAGGAAATTTTCCCGGAAACACCCTTCAGTACAATGTCGCCACACTGGTGGCCATAGGTATCATTGACCTTCTTGAAAAAGTCGATATCGAACATGATGATGCTGAAATTCCTGGAATAGCGCACATGCCTCTCGAACTCTTCCGCCAACCGCTGCTCAAGAAAGAGCCGGTTATAGACACCGGTAAGTCCGTCCCGCATGTTCATTTCCAGCAGTCGATGTTCATAGAGAGCAAGCTCGGTCACATCCTGCACCGTGAGGTAGAGAGAGGTGATGTTTTTATCCTCGTCCCGCAGGGGCCCCATGGAACAGCTCTGCTGCATGAACTCGAAATGGGTCGTAAAGGAGCTGTCCGCCCGAAAGGGGAAAAAGTAGTGATGGAGCTTTTGGGAAAAGAAGGAAAAATTGCCGAAGGCCAGCACCGACTGGCAACTGCGCAGGAATTTCGGGCTATTCAATGAAGGGAAATAATCAAACAATGGAGCACCGGCAATACGTTCGACGGGAACGCCGCTATAGTGTTCCATCCAGCGATTCCAGTAGCGGACCCTCAATTCACAGTCAAGGACTACCAGACCAATGTTGACCGTGTCGAATAATTGAGAAAGTTCATTCATATTGCTCCAGGAACCGAGCAAGAGACTTCTGCAACCAGGCCACGGAATCGTGGGTCGTCACCAGAAACAGGAAACCACTGACATCACGCTCGTCAAAACGAAACAAAGTCTTCATGACAATTGCGGTATACTCCGGATAAAAAAGATTGTTGGGTATTATCTCGTGGGGTTGATTTTCAATCACCACTTTGGGCGGAGAGTAGGTTACCACGTCATCAAGAAGTTCCGACATCTTGCCGACACACGCTCCAATCAGAATATTTCCGACCTCCATGAGGGTTTCCTTCTCCAGCAGATCAATCGGTCCTGACTCGAAAGACGCTTCATGGTCCGCATCAAGCAGAGAAATGAGCTCTTTCCCTGCTCCCGAAGGAAATACCAGGAATGCGCTCCCGTGGAATTTACCCCTGAAATTCTGTTCAACAATTCTGACGTCGTTGAAATCCCTGAGTTCGTTACGCAGATATATGTTTTGAAAAAATCTCTTATGATACTCTTTGGATGCACAACAGCAGACAACACTTTCCGGCATTATCCTGGCAGGGGCACGCGCCCGCCTCACCGAGAGGTAATCACCCAGCACAGAAGAAACACTAATTTGCGCTGTCGGGATGCATCACTTTCTGCTATGTTATTCAACTTGCGATAGAATTATCACGATACCCTCATAAAGAAGGCTGCAGACCCTACCAAGGGATAAAACAGAAACGAATGAATGCCCTAAACAAGATTTATCAAGAGAAAAAAGTCAAAGCTGCCCGCATTTCCATGTTCTCCAACTCTCTTCTCGTCAGTATAAAACTGACAGTCGGCATACCCATGGGATCGGTAGCGGTGATTTCAGAAGCGATACACAGCGGTCTGGACCTCCTGGCCGCGATAATTGCCTACTATGCGGTGGGAAAATCCGGAAAACCCGCCGATGAACGCCACCCGTATGGTCACGGCAAATGGGAGAATGTCTCCGGTGTCGTGGAAGCACTCCTGATCCTCGCCGCCGCGATGTATATTATTTATGAAGCCGCGCAGCGACTGATGGGCAAGGCGGAGATCGAGCATCTGGGCCTTGGAACTGCCGTTATGGCAATTTCGGCACTGGTCAACTGGTTCGTTTCCCGTTATTTGTTCAAAGTAGCACGCGAAACTCGTTCGGTGGCCTTGGAAGCCGACGCCTGGCACCTGCGGGCGGACGTGTACACCTCTATCGGTGTTCTTATCGGCCTGGTGCTCATCGCAGTAACCAAAATCACCATTCTTGACTCCCTTGCGGCAATAATCGTTGCCTTACTGATCATCAAATCATCCATTCAACTAACTATCAGCGCCATGGGCGATATATTTGATGTTAAACTTCCGGCGGAAGATGAGGCAAAGGTACGGGAGATCCTCTCCCGTCACGAGGGAGATTGCATTGATTTTCATCGCTTACGGAGCAGGAAATCCGGTTCCGCCAGATTTATCGATATGCATATTGTCGTCCCAAGAAAATGGTCAATTGAGGAGGCGCACAAAGAAAGTGACCGGATCGAAACGGAAATCCGCACAGCGCTGCCGAACACCGAGGTAATAATCCATATTGACCCTTGCAGCAAGGCACTGGAACCCTGTACGACCTGTACTCAGGAAGAAGAAAAAAGCTCCAGGACCCCATGAGCAACGCACCCGTTTTCAGCAGCAATCAGGATGTAAAAACACAAAGCACGGCATAATAACCGAGAGGAGTATTTATGAAAATTGTGACAATCCTTGTTATCAGCATTTCCCTTTGTTTTTTTCTACCTGGCTGCAAGAAAAAGGAAGGTCCTGCCGAGCAACTTGGCAAAGAAATAGATAAGTCCGTTGAGGATGTCGGTTCCAAGTTTAAGAATACTCTTTCTGAAACGGAGAAAAAGCTGGGAAAAGCAACTGACAATCTCAAAAATTCCGTTAACTCTTTCGGCAACAGAATTAAAAAAAATACCGGAACTACCGACCGTGACTTGGATGATTCCGATAAGGAAAAATCAGACCAGGATGACAACTAATACCAATTCCAGATCAAGGATGATCTCAAGGCGGAGAGGATTGAGACTGCGAGGCGTAGAGTAAGGCTGTAGGGGATCCTTCCGGCACGGCAATGCCCGCAAAGAGCGGAGTACTGCCGGCCGGAATACTGGCCGTGCCGGTTACGGAAGCCGGGGGAGATCCTGCAGCAGGGCAAGGTAGCGTTTTTCCTGAAATGGTCTCCCGTCGGAAACTACGGAATGCATCTCAACAACCAGTGCTGATCCGATAAGGTGCTTGGCATCTTCCTCACTGAAACCTTCCGAGATTAACCGGTCAAGTGTCTCTTTCGCCTGCACGGGCTTGCTGGACAAGAGTTGTCTTTCCACCACTTCAAGAATCAGTTTGCTGACCCGAACTTTCTTATCACTCATAGACATACAATCCTTTCTGACAAACTTCCCGAACGGAAGGCATTTAAGCTTTTTTCATCCACCTATTTACCGACTATGTACATACTGAGTAGTTATGGGCCTGTCAAGAGCTTCATCCGAGTTGCTCCAATTTGATTAGCCAGAAAGCCGACTCCCCGGCGAATACTGAAACATCTCCGCCGTGCAGGAACCGGAATTTTCCTTGCGCAACATTCCTGTAAGGTCAGCCCCTTTGGGACGGGGGAGACACTGTGCTTACGCTGAATTAATCGGGAAAAACGAGACTATGACCGACCTATGTCTAAGGTCCTCACTGCACAAGGCCACCGTCACGCATCAAAAGATTTACCGGGATGAGAGGAGCCGACGAACTCCAGGCAATTTCCCCATAATGGCAAAGAACCTGGAGTCTGTCAGCCGGAGATTGTGAAAACACTAATCGAGATTCGGCAGGTTGTCGATGATCTGGGTGGTAAGATGTTGCTTGAGAGAATAAAACGAGGCATCAGGTGCAATAAACCCGACAACATAATTTTCGGAACTTTCGCTGGGAGTGATAAACGCGACAACCCTGCGTTTATCGAAGTCTAGGTCGACCCAGAGGAGTTTACCGGCGTCAGGCGCGACTCTTTCCAACTGCTCTACGGAACAGACAAGCTCAGCACCGGCACCTTCAAAACCTTGGCTGGGCACCCTGCCCCTGCTGGCAATGATGAACCCTTGGGAATCAACAACAAAAGCCGCCTCAGCACGAATCATGTTCATGCACCAGGCAATACAGCTTTCCCAACTGGTGAATTTCTGAGGCTGCTCCTTTTCAACGGGAACGGACGCCGTTTTCACGCCTGCATCGGGCTGCGCTGATATCCGCGAGCCCTTCTGGGATAAAAACTCATTCGAAAGGCGCAGATACTCTGGCGGAGAGCCTTCAGCCGGCTTCTGCCGGGAAGATGTTCCCGCCGAGGGCGCAAGAGTGGTAAGGATCTGTTGCGCATCTTTCAGATCATATGAGTTCACGCTGCGGTCTTTCATCAACCTCTCCTGTCACACCACCCAACCCCTGGATGATGTCTTTGATCTCCGTGGCCAGCAACTCGAACCTGATTGCCTCCGGGGGGTATTTACCCGAGAGGAATGCTACCGGCACACCCTTTTCGCTCGCGACATGGAAGACATCCGCACGAGGGATATAGGTTTCCAGGACACCGTCCAAGGATGCCCAGACGGTATTCATGATATTGAAGGATACATCCTTATTCAACTGTACCATGGTGGCAAGAATTCCGAGCAGGTTCAGTTCGGGGTTCTCGTGCTCTTTTACGTGCTGGAGTACGCGCAGGGTCTGCGAGATTGCCCGCACCGCCAGAGGTTCAGCCTGCAGGGGCAGAAGGGCATAGGTGCTGACAGACAGCACCGCACGGGTAATCAGTCCCAATCCGGAAGGAGTGTCAATAATAATATATCGGTATCTTTCTTTCAGCGCGGAAATGATCTCTTTCAGCGCCGCTGGAGAGGCTAACAACTCTTCATAAATCGCCACATCCAGTGGGTCAAGGCGCCCTCTCGCCAAAATGGACAGAGCAGGAAGTTTTGTCTGGATGATCGTATCTTCGAGAGCAGCCTTTTTCATCAAGCATTCTGCGAGTCCCATCCATTCAGTATCGCTCTGCGCTAAAGAAAAGCCGATTGCGCCAAGCGGATCCGCGTCAATCAGCAGGACACTGTCGCCTCGTTCCGCAATTGCAACAGCCAAATTGAGGGCAACCGTGGTTTTTCCGGTCCCCCCTTTTGAACTTACGATGGAAACAATATTTGCCATTTCGACTCCCCAATCGGGCTAAGGGTCTCGGAACTTACCAATAGACCGTTTTACGTCTCATTTCAGACGATCTTTGCCGCGCCTTCAATCGCAAAAACCTCAGCGTAGCCCTGCTAAACCTACGGTTTTCTCAATCAGGAGCGACAAATCGGCCCAAATCCAAGCATAAAAACTGGTACATCAATGAAGTCCAAGTCCCTCACTGCATTTCCGTCAATTTTCTTACTTCCGGAAGCAGTTCGGACATCTTGTGCCTGACTACTCCCAACTTCGCATTCTCATCGCAGGCAACAGCCAGGAAATAACTACTTTCAGCATCGACGATATGTACAAACAGGGAACCTTGCTCACTCTGGATAAATTCGAACAGGACTTTCCCCATTTTCAACTCATTGGAACTGAGCGAGGAAGCCCCGAGCCAGACAAGCAGAGACGGGAGTTGCTGTTTTGCATCCACGGTCACGCCATCAGCCACATGACATGCCAACAGATTTCCTTCGCTGCTTGAAACTACGGAGTAGAGGTAACCGGGTAAGGCGGCAAGTTCCTGTAGAACGTTCCTCTCTTCAGGCAACGGCTCCTCTTTTTTCCCTACAGAATCCGGCTGTACCCGACTAATCAAGGAGTTCTCAAAAAACACCTGATCTTCAGACGCCGGAAACACCTCACTAAAAAGAAATATCAGGCTGGTATCGACGGCCATCTCACCGCCACTGGCCTGGAGAGTTATCTCCGGATCGTCCATCATCGACGATATGGCAGCACTCACATGTGCCTTGAGACATTCCCGTAACGTTGCATGGGTAATCAGTCCGGTCTCTTCCAGCAGAACACCGAGTTTTTTCGACTTACCCAGGGAGCGGTATTTCAGTACCACTTCGTCAAGTTTGTCTTTGGGGAGCATGCCGATTCGTTCAAGAAAAGAAGCAAAGTTTTCCGTCTGGGAATTGCTCACCGCCCAGGCAATATGGCCATCACTCAGGACGACCACACCAACCTGCTGAGAATCTTTCATGGCATTCAGAATACCACTCCACTTGATCTCAACAGCATTTTTCAGAGCCACCATGAAGGAGTGTCCATCCACTAATTCGATTACATGATCTCCCACTGCCAGCTCCGTTTAACCCGATATAGGTGTCAAGAAATTATTCAGTCGCAACAGCCACTATTTCTTTGTCACAACGAACTCTCCATATTGGTCGCCAACTTCAATCCCTTTTGTTTGAACGCACACATAGGTGTCCATTCCGTCCGGATAAGGTTCTGCATAGGCAAGATCAAAGAATGCCTGGCTCAAGCCGCGAAGCATGAAGCCGCTCAAGCCATCACAGTCGCTGTCCGAATCGTAATAGTCAAAAGCGCGAATTACCATTTTTTCGCCCTCTTTCAGCTGTACGATGCCGGATTTGGCCCATCCCCAGGCGGTAAAAGCCGCATAGGCGCCGCGTAGAATGTCTTTTTCACCTTCTGTAACCATGGGCAGAACAACATCACTGAAGATTTCCGAAGTGATGATGCCGCAACCGGTATGGTAGCCGCATTCATAGGCAGCCCGGACCAGACCTGCTTCTATTTCCGCCTTCTTCTCAGCGGGAGCCGCCTTCAAGATTCTTTCCGAGAAAGTATTTAAGAGTGTTACGGGAAGAAGATTCACCAGCACTTCGTATTCAGGAATCAAACCGTTCTCATCAGCCTGGACGGTAACTTTGGCAAGTGACTTTACAACGGTGTCTCGCATTACGGTCATGAAAAAACTCCTCCCTTATCAGGATGCCTTTACAATAAACTTTCCTTCTGAGTCCCCGGCGGCAATGCTGGCAGCCTCGGTAACCAGATAACTCTTTGAAGGCTTTTTGAACGCTGCCGCAAACATGGCAGCTACATAACCGCAGGTAAAATGGTTGATCGGCTTGCTATGCACGCCCCATTTTTTTACCCAACCCTCATCTACATGCGACCGGACCAGGCGAACCTCACCACCGTTTTCATCCCCGGTGATGACCATTTTGCCCAAACCGAAGGCAGAATAATACTCCCTGCCGACATTGCACCTGTCCTGTGCGGAAGTAATCCCGTTTTTCTCAATATATTCTTCAAAAACAGCCCGCATCGTATCTTCCACAGCATCCCGCAGAATTTCCGAGGCATTCATGCCATCCAGATCTTCCACCAGCTTTGTCAGCAAAGCGAGATAATGGTGGGAATGCATAACGACCTGTTGACCGTTCAGAAAGTTACGATGTGTTTCGTCATCGTGACTGTAGTCTAATCTCAACGTCATTGAACACTCCTCCTAGAATGATTGCCCAAGCTCTTCAAAGAGTTTCTTGGTCTTATGCCTGATAATTCCGAGTTTGGAAGCATCCGGGGTTATGATCGCCGCTACAGCATCTCCAACCGGCCGGCACATGATGACTGCACGCCCGTACTCAATAAACATGTCCTGAAACTTGTTGACGTTCAGCTCACTTCCCATCTCCTCAATGCCGTTGACGGAGTGGGCAAGTGATGCGCCCAATTCGTCAATATTCACCCGGGAGCTACTCCCGGCGGATTCGATAACAAAACCGTCACGACCAACTACGACAACGGCATCAACTCCGGGAATCTCCAGTAAATCATTCATGACCTCTGTGGAACCCCTTTCGGTCTGTTGCATATCCAAGCTCCTTTCTTCCGAACCGGTCTTTAACGTAGCAGCATTGTCTCTGGCCTGTTTATCCAGCAAAAGTACCGCTTCCATGATTGCGTGTTGTACTGACAATCCGACATTTGACTTCTGTGCAGCCACCCCGGGAACAAAATGGAAGGTACCCTGATCCCAGGAAAGCAAATCCGCAAGTCCTTGCAGGCCTGTTAGATTTTTTGATGCCGCGGAAACCAGCTCTCCAGCGACAAAATGGATACTCCCTTCCTCCCCACCCGGATGGCTCACGAGTCTGATCATTCCGCTTTTTGCGCTCGATGAAAGGAATTGCAGTAAGTCTGTAATATTCGTTAGCGCAAGATTCCCTTTCAGGCCGCTATCTTTCGCATGCAAATCGGCGTTTTCTTCAATGTGAACTGACATTGCAGTACCCTCGAAAGGAACAAACGGTAACACTTACAGCAAATTACTCCATCCTGCAAAACTTGCACTACTGAGTCATGATCAGCAGCAACAATCTATGAAACTTCTTAGGAAACTGAGCAGGCCATCTTTTTCAAGTCGCCAGCATGCACCTGGCAGGAAACCTATTTAAATACAAGCATCGTAGCGGTCTGGTTGATATGCCCAATGTACTCTTCTCCGTAGGAGCTGAACCCAATGGCCGGTACATCCGCAAACAAATCTCCATATACTTGATCAAGGCCACTTTGCCTGAGTTCCAGCGTCCTGAGTATACAGTTGAAGTTTATCAGTCCGGAAATACTCCCAAGTTCTTCTTTTACTTGCTGTATCGCTTTCCGGGTATCGCCTATGACGTCAGTGCCTTCCAGGACAGACAATTCCATACCCTCCATGACACTGCAGTAAAACAGCATACTGTTGCCCTTGATTTGTTGCGGGCTCCGGACATACGGCTCATCTTCAATAAACAAACCTACGGGATTATGCATGAAGTGCTTGGGGGCATCTTCGACCGTCGTCCCGAGAGCTTCTGCATAGGCAACCGCGGCTGGCTTGCCATTGAATTCGATAACCTCTCGCTGCTCCTCATTGGCCTTGGTAACCTCCAGGGTTTTTTCAAGGTCTCGGAAACTCTGGGTCTTCACGAAGCTGAATTCGACGCCCGGCTTGATCAGTGCCAGGACAGCCGCATTGGTGTAGCTCTTACCATTTGCATACACATACGTTGAGGTGAATTTCAGATCATCGCCTGCCGACCCGCCGATAACGGTCACGTTAGTAAGATCACCGATGGTCTCCATCAGACCTTCCTCTGCACCGCTCAGGCCATCGATGAGAATAATCCCCACATATTTACCCGGATCCATTTCAGCTGCAGGCTCTTTATAATAGGCTTCAAAGGAGGCAAATGCTTTCCTTACGGAATTTTCGTCCTTGAGATTTTCGATAATTTCAATTTTTGCGTCTTTAACAGCTTGGCCATTAAATGCCATGGCCACAATTGAATTTTCAAGCATTTTCCCGGATACGATTTCTCCAGCAGTTGAACAGCCGAAAACCTGGGCCATCGGAAAGGCATTTTGCATGAGGCCACTGATGGATTCCGGAGAATATTTTGTTGAAGCAAAGAAAAGAACCATTTCAGCATCAAACAGTTCAAACTGACGGGCAATTTCATTGACACTTTGTTCAGGTGAATCTAGTACGGAAAAAGCTGTTTTTATATTCATTCTTACCCTCCTACAGATAGGCGAATTCGTGGACTATTTGAGATCGGCGATCATCTTTTCAAGTTTGCCAAGCACAACAGGATCATCTTCGGACTGCAGAGTATACTTGTTCGGATTAATACCCTTGAGAATCAGTTTCGTCTTGATGACACGCTCGAGCATCGGGTTGTCCTTGGCTCTCTGATTAATGATGGAGTCTATCATCTGCCTGATTTTTCCTGCCATTCAAACACCTCCTCATTGATTAACAAACATTCTATAAAAACCGGAAAAAGAGCAATCGACCTCTCAGCAAGAAAAAATTCGGTCCAGTGCGGCCCAGAATACAGGGCAACTATAGCAAATATCATAATTGCCAGAAAATAATTACGACTGCAAAGTGATGGTTTTATATAAACAAACGTAACAATTTGTCAACTTATTTATTACGTATACACATTAAAAAATAAATATAGTAATCATCTATTTATAGTTTTGTGTATAAAACATTCCAATTTTTTCCACCAGCACGAATCACGTATTTTCACGCATCGGAAAGGTATTTCAATCTGCCACAACCAATGCCAGAAAGAACAAAAAAAAGGGGTGTGGCCAGCTATTGAAAAGTGACTGAAACGCGGCAAAGCCAGCAGAGAGTCAAAGAAAACAGCGCTACCCTGCCCGGCAGAGACTTGGCATCCTGACAGCGCGCACGCCAAGTCATACCGCTCAATCAAATTACGAGCCATTACATTATTCTGTTTTCATCCCTCACCGGATATGGTACATTTTCAGGCGTAACACTTCCTGCCGTGCGGTTACAAACAACACGCGGGTATGTGTAGATAGTAAGGCCACAAAAACCCTTCTGCCACAAAACTCCCAGATCATCTTCACATTCAGCCGGCTGTACCGACCGCGAGGGCGTTTTTCGACTCAACGACTACCGAGGGCAGCTACGTTTGGTGACTATGTCGGACACTACGATGAAAAAATTCGTCTCCAAGGCCCTGGAAGTCAATCTTGCCGTAACCCGGAGCAGGATAGAAATCCCCCCTGAGTACCAGTGGTTCCTTGCCCTTTCCCACAGCCACTTCGGCATTCACAAACGGGCGGAAGAACTGATAAATGAATACCATCACCCGTACTCGAACCCGGAACTGGTGATTGATCTTCTGCGCAGAATAGCCTTGGATGACCTCTGGTTCTATCTCGCGCTGCCGGAGCATGATAAGCCGCTGGAACTGCTGCTGGCAATCTTCCGCTCACTGCTGCAGCGCTCGCTCCCTGATCAGCAGCAGGAAAGAGCATTTCAGACTCTGCTGGAATTCGCCGATCTGCTTCACCGCCAGAAAAAGACGCCGGATAAAATCATGGATTCTGCAATGGCAATGCTGCGTGACACGTTCACTGTCAATCACTATGTCATGGTGCGCTCTTCCGGATTTCTGAAAGAAAGAATGAAACATGTGGCCGAGGATTCCCGCTATCGCGAAACCGCGCTCGAAATGCTTCGCCGGGCTCTCCAGGAAAATATCATCTTCTGGGAAAAAAGCTCCTCCATCGAGTCCTGGCTGACCAACAAGAAATCCCTCTTTCATTCCGACATGACCTCGCGGATCAATCATGTCGGAAAACCCTTTTTCGCCGAACTTCAAAAGCAGCTGACCCAGGCCTCGACCTGGGAGGAGCTTCAACTGGTGGCCGACTTCTCCGTTATCGCCAACCGGTTCCGCAGTTGCATGGACGAAGAAGAGCCGGCTCTCGACCGGATTTACTATCTTTTCTACCTCCTGAGCCTTCCCGGCATGACCCAGTTGAAGGACCACCTGCTCTGGGATCTCAACAGGATGCTCCGCATTATTAAAAGCGCCTGCACCGAGAAGGAGCTGATGACATTTCTGGAAAGGATCTTCCATCTTTTCCAAGCCCAGAAAGACGGCCATCTGGGCACCCTTCTGGACTGCATCCTGACCCTCGGCAAAGAAGTAATCGAACTGGGAAATCCAGTCGTCATCCACGGCTTCATCGATCGGCTGATCTCCTTCGGCTTCGTGCCGGGAAATGTTTATGGCATCAACCAGGACTGGCAGGTCTGTATCGACAAAAACCACATCAAGAACATCCGGGTCTGGATGGACTTGATCGAATGCCGGCCCGAGAAAATGCTGAAACTGCTCTCGGCCCTGATCGTCAACCTCCGTGTTCAGGGAATTTTCATTTCCGACACCGACCTGTTTCAGCGTGACATTACGAAACTCCTGAACTCAGATGTTGCGCCCATTTTCAAGATGATCAAACAGCTGGCCCGCATCTTTCCGGTTTACTACAACGAGATCGGCGCCGAAGGCGAACTGCGCGACATTACGACGAAAATGGATGAGGTTTCCTTCAGGCAGGATCGGCTGATTCATTTTCTCCGCAAACAGGTACACACCGAAAGCAACAACACCCATATCGAGCTGACCAAAAGGATTATCCGCTTCTGGCATAACGGCGATATCGGGGCTCTGGAGGATTTTGTGCCGCAGGACGTGTTCCTGACCCTGCGGAATTCCGGCGAATGGTTTGACCCGGTCCACGAAATAGTCACGTCCCTCTGTGAAAAATTCGGCATTTCACCGGAAGAGCTCCTGGAAAGGGAAGACCTGAACCTTGCGAAGCACCTGAAGGGTCACCCGATAAGGGACCAGACCCGCTTCAAAGGGTTGATCGACCTCTACCGTCTCCTAAAAAGCAAATATACCCTGGACTACCACAACATTATCCCGGTAATGAACCAGCTGCACCTGTTTCCCGCAGAAGAAATCGAAGATCTCCGCAAACAGCTCGATGAAAACAACACCGAAGCCGCTCTCCGCCGCGTTTACTATTTCATGGAACAGTTGCGCGAGGTCATTCTGAATCCGGAAAAAACGGAGGCCTGCGAAGACATTTACCACAAGCGGCACATTGCCGCCGGCATCCCTTCAATGTATGGGAAATACCACGAAGTAAAATTTGAGGCGATGGGCCTTACCTTCCGTCTCGAAAGACTGGCAACGGCTCTGATGACAAAGCTCATCGGCCAGATGAACATGAATTACATCACTGCCAAGTCACTCCGCCGGATCGCCCGCATCATCGAACTGTTCCGCCACGGCATGATGCTCGACGGAATCACGAATCAAGGCTTTGATGCGAATCTGAAAATGTTCCAGTACAGTCTCACCTCCGCCAGCTTCACCCTGGACCAGTTCGTTAACATTTTCCAGTTCATGGCCCAGAACATCCGCGAAATTATCTATGAATATTTTCTGCGCAATTTTGATATGCCCTTGAGATGCGTGGCTCTCCAGCAGGCCGGGCATGGGAAAATTGCCGGACCTGATGAGCAGCAGGAAATTCATCGGATCTCGGAAAAGTTTTACCGGGAAGTGCTCTCTTCCGCTTTCCTCGTACAGCCTCTGGACAACTTCATCTCCGACGTGCTCAATACGCTGAGAACCATGGTGGGAAGTCTGACGCCCGAGGTCCTGCACAACATTATGAGCTTCGACTCGGATCTGATTATCAGTCCCATTTACCGCAGCACCCCGGAAATGGACAACCAGATCTTCCTCGGTGCCAAGGCCTATTTCCTGAAGCAGCTTTTTGCCAACGACTTTCCCATTCCGCCCGGTTTTGTCCTGACCACAGAACTGTTCCGGCATCGCAAGGCAATCCTGCAGAATCCGGAACTGACGGCCGAAATCGAAGAACTGGTCCGGCAGAAAATTTGCGAACTGGAGGAAATTACGGGCAAAAAGCTCGGAGTCCCGGAAAACCCGCTGCTTTTCTCCGTCCGCTCCGGCACCGCCATTTCCATGCCGGGAGCAATGGATACCTACCTGAACGTCGGGATGAATGACAAAATTGCCGAGGGACTGAGCCGCAACCCGCACATGGGCTGGACCGCCTGGGACTGTTACCGGCGTTTCCTCCAGGGTTGGGGCATGGCCCACGGCATCCCCCGTGATGAGTTCGACCGCAGGATGTCCCACTTCAAGCACCTCTACCAGGTGGCGCGCAAGGTTCAGTTCACGGACAACCAGATTCGGGAGATCGCCTTGTCATACAAGGCCCTGCTGAAGGAACACCGGGTTCACCTGGAACAGGACCCATTCCGCCAGATCATCCAGGCGATCCTTTCGACCATGGATTCCTGGTATACGGACCGGGCCAAGACCTACCGACGCCACCTGCAAATTGCCGAAGAATGGGGTACCGCGGTCATGGTTCAGGAGATGGTGCTCGGCAATCTCGGCGCTGACTCCGGCACCGGTGTTTTCTTCACGCGTGACCCGATGGAGGAAAAGCCGGGGGTCAACCTTTATGGCGACTTTACCCTTTTCAGCCAGGGAGAGGACGTCGTTTCCGGCCTGGTACATACCCTGCCGATTTCTGAAAAGCAGCGCAAGAACACCCCCGGGAATCTGAAAATATCCCTGGAAAAGGACTTTCCCGAGGTCTATCAGGAACTGAGACATCTGGCAAAACTTCTCGTGGAGTCATACGGCTTCAACCACCAGGAAATTGAATTCACCTTCGAATCACCCCGCAAAGAGGACTTGTACATCCTCCAGACAAGGGACTACACTACCAGCCAACCGGAAAAACTTTGCGTCTTTGCCACAGAGCAGAATTCCATGCAATTCCTCGGCTCCGGAATCGGCATTGGCGGTGGAGCCATGAACGGAATCATCGTTTTCGACCGGGACGACCTGAAGGAGGCTGCCGCCAAGTTCCCCGGCAGCAAAAAGATTCTGGTGCGGCCCGACACCGTCCCCGACGATATCGACATGATTTTTGACTGCGACGGACTCCTGACGGCACGCGGCGGAGCCACCTCGCACGCCGCGGTTACCGCGGCCCGGCTCGGCAAAATCTGTATCGTCAACTGCAAGGTTCTTCAGGTTGTGGAAACGGACAAAAAGTGTTTCATCAACGGGGTAGAGTTGGGGCTCGGTGATAAAATCGGCATCGATGGCAGACTGGGCAATATCTATCAGGGGAATTATCCGCTGGAATACACGGAAAGCTACTAACACATAAACTCCAGATCAAGGATGATCTCAAGGCGGCGAGGCGTACTTAAGACTACGTTGAGCAGCCGAAGACGAGCCAACGCAGAGAGGGCCTTGATAGGGAATTAGAATGACGGGACTCGGCAAAGCACCGGGCTCGGGCAGACAAATCACAAGGAGGGCAACAATGAGTACAGGAGACAAATCATCACAGCCGTTGGGCATCAACGGGCTGGGGCGGATCGGGAAGCTGACCCTTTGGAACCATCTTCTCACAAGAGGCTTCGAGAGGATCATCGTAAACACCGGCCGGGAGGTTGGCAGAGGTCTTGAGGATCTGATCCAGGTAATTGAGACAGATTCCACCTACGGCACCCTCAGCAGATTCCTGTACGGCCATTCCCGCAAATGCGAAATCAAAATCGTTGATGCCGACCAGGCAATCCTTGATATTGACGGAATCATGGTCAAAATTCTCCGGGAAGCAAGGAATCCGAAAGATATCGCCTGGCGCAAGGAAGGGGTACGGCTGGTTGTGGAAACCACCGGCCAGTTTCTCGACCCGACCTTGCCGGCCGACCATACATCGGGCAGCCTCCGCGGCCACCTGGAAGCAGGAGCGGAAAAAGTTCTGGCTTCGGCACCGTTCAAGATCAAGGACAAAACCAAAGGATTGCCTGACGACAGCATACTGCTGGTGCAGGGCATCAATCACACCGACTTTGATCCCTCCCGCCATCATGTCATTTCCGCGGCATCCTGCACCACCACCGGTTTGGCTCACATGATCAAACCGCTCTTGGAAACCAAAGAGACATCCCATATCCTGACCGCTTCCATGTCCACGATCCACGCGGCAACCAACACCCAGAGCGTCCTCGACTCGGTGCCGAAAACTGCAGCCACGGACCTGCGCAAGAACCGCTCGGTAATGAACAACATCATCCTCTCCACCACCGGATCCGCCAAGGCGCTGGAAAAGGTTCTTCCGGAGATTAAACGGGTCGGATTCATGGCGGATTCGGTGCGCATTCCCACCAGCACCGTCTCTCTGATCATTCTCAACCTGACCTTTCACACCCCGTTGGACGAGGCGGGCGAGCCGGTAATTACCCATACCTTTCTGAATGATATGTACCGTAAGGCAGGTGAAAGCGCCCAGAAGGACATGCTGGTTTTCAGCAACCGCCAGAACGTCTCTTCAGACCTGCTAGGCATTCCGGCCGCAGTAGTCATAGAAGGGCACGAAACCCATACCCGCACCGGTTTTATCAACCTGCCGCCGGAAACCCTCCAGGGTCTCGGCGTGCCTGCTGAAACCGAGGTACAGATTCCCGTCACCCACGCAAAACTGTTCGGCTGGTACGACAATGAGTACGGCAGCTACGTCAACTGCCTCGGCCAGCTGACCGGTTATATCGCGAAAAACCTGGGCTGACAACCAATCAGGTAACCAGCTGTGCAAAAGGCCTGGCGAAATCCCGCAAGGCCTTTTGCCGTTCAGCGTCAGCTTCAAATCCCGCTCGGGCCGATTTCTGTCAAGGTAATTTGACTTTAGAGCTGAAACCAGTGTATGAGTAATGAACGCAGTCCATCGGACATCTTTCCTGAGATTTTTCATGTACCGCTACGATACCAAGGAGAAATCGCATGCCCGGTAAAAGAAAACCCATCCTCGTCATTTTGGCCGTTCTTGTCCTGACCCTGCCTTTCCTCGCGTCACTGCTGAAGCTGAATATCGACTGGCATTTCTTTGCGGAAACCGGCTACACCGAGGTACTCACGACCTCCCTGCTGGCAAAAATCGGCTGTGGGCTTTTTTTCGGAGGCCTGCTGCTGGCAGTGCTGCTGCTCAACCTGATTCCGGCCCTCCGTTCGAAGTTCCCCCGGGTTGCCCTCACCATCATGGAGGGAACAGTCTATCAGCTGAAAAGTGATGAGGCCGAGCGGCTCATCAAACCGGTCGCCTTGATCGCTGCGGGAGTACTGGCCCTGTTTGCCGGCAACTGGGGTACTCTGCAGTGGGAAAAAGTCCTGCTCTACCTGAATATGCTGCCGGTCGGCAGCACGGATCCCATTCTGGGCAAAGATATCGGTTTCTACCTGTTCAGTCTGCCACTATTGGAAACACTGGCGGCATTTTTCCGGCTGGCAGTCCTCTTCGCCATTTTTCTGAGCGCCGTGGTCTACTTCGTCAATGGCGGCATCAGCATGACGCCCAGCAGCGTCAACGTTGCAGATAAAGTCAGAAAGCACCTGGCTCTATTGGGCGGCTTTTTCCTCCTGACTGTTTCCGCCGGCTTCTACCTGGACTGCTTCAAGCTGCTCTTCTCGGAAACGGGTGCCATCTACGGAGCAGGGTACGCCGACGTAACCGCACGTCTGCTGGCCTATCGCATCCTTGCCGTCCTTACTCCGCTGGCAGCGATCCTCTTCGCAGCTGGCCTCTGGAAAGCCCGTTGGCGGCAGGCATTGGTGGCGCCGGCCATTCTCCTTGCCGTGTATGTGGTCGGGATCAAAGTGTATCCCGGACTGCTGCAGAAATTCAAGGTCGCGCCAAATGAACTCGCCCTGGAGATGCCCTATATCGAGCACGGCATAAAATTCAGCCGCCTCGGCTATGATCTGGACAAGATAGAAACCATCCCCTTTGATGTGGACGACAAACTGACCGCCGCTGACATCACCAACAACGACCAGACCATCAAAAATATCCGGCTCTGGGACCACGCTCCGCTCCTCAGAACCTACAGCCAGCTGCAACAAATCAGAACCTACTACAAGTTTCACGACGTGGACAATGACCGCTACCTGGTCAATGGCCAGTATACTCAGGTCATGCTCTCTCCGCGGGAACTTTCGTACAACGATCTTCCCAGCAGGAACTGGATCAATGAGCGGCTGATCTTTACCCACGGCAACGGGCTTACCTTCGGTCCAGTCAGCCGGATCAGTAAGGAAGGACTCCCCGAATTTTTCATCAAGGACATTCCAGCAGTCAGTCTTGCCGACATCAAGGTAACCAGACCGGAAATTTACTATGGTGAGATGTCCAATGATTACGTCATCGTAAAAACGAGAGTTCCTGAATTCAGTTATCCGACGGCAACGGGCAATATCAATACCACCTATGAAGGCAAGGGTGGGGTTCTTCTTGATTCAATGCTCAAAAGAACTCTTTTTGCAGCATATTTCAGAACCGAAAAGATCCTCCTATCCTCGGATATCGGCAAAGAAAGCCGGATACTCTATTACCGGAACATCGTTGAACGAGTAAAAACGCTGGCCCCGTTCCTGCTCCTGGACTCCGATCCGTACATGGTTGTACGTAAGGATGGAAAACTCTCCTGGATCATCGACGCCTACACATCGTCAGGGAACCTCCCCTACTCGAAGCCGATCTCGAATGGGATCAACTACATGAGAAACTCGGTAAAAATCGTCATTGATGCTTATGAAGGAACCCCCAATTTTTACATCAGCGACCCGCACGATCCACTGATCAAGGTCTATGCCCGCATTTTCCCGCAGCTGTTCAAACCCATGGCTGCCATGCAGGAAGACCTGCGTGCCCATATCCGCTATCCCCATCAATTCCTGAGAATCCAGGCAGCCATGTTCGCTGCCTATCACATGACCGATCCCAAGGTTTTTTACAACAAGGAAAACCTCTGGGAGATCCCCTCGCTTGGGGATAGCCCGATGGAACCCTACTACACAATCATGAAACTGCCCGGCGAGAAAAAGGAGGAATATATCCTTCTGCTTCCTTTCACCCCGGCAAAAAGGGACAATCTGGCCGCCTGGCTCACCGCGCGCTGTGACGGAGCCGACTACGGCAAACTTCTCGCATACACTTTCCCCCGCGACCGGCTGATCTATGGGCCGAAGCAGATAGATGCGCGGATTAACCAGGATTCCGTCATCTCGCAACAGCTGACCCTCTGGGGACAACGCGGCTCAGAAGTCATCCGGGGCAGCATGCTGGTAATTCCGATCGAGAAATCGCTGCTCTATGTGCAACCGCTGTACCTTGCCGCAACGGATAAGATCGGCCTTCCCGAACTGAGAAGGGTCATTGTCGCCTACCGGGACGAGGTCGTAATGGAGGAAACGCTGGAACTGGCGCTGCGAAAACTATTCGGCGGTTCCCGGTCAACCCCGGCAACAACCGGAGAAGTCGGTCCGGCTCCGGCAGCATCTCAACAAAGTCTGGCGGCAGAGGCGATGAAGAGCTACGACCGGGCCGTCGAGATGCAGCGTCAGGGAAACTGGTCAGGTTATGGTGAGGAATTGCGTAAACTCAAGCAGATCCTGCAACAAATGGCTCAGCAGTAAGGCCAATTCAAGAGCAAAGATGATCTCAAATCGGCGAGGATTGAGGCTGCGAGGAGTGCTGAAGAGTACGTTGAACAGCTGAAGTCGAGCCAACACAGAGTGGACCTTGATATGGAATTGGCATAAGGCACCTGTGGCACCTCTCCGGCAACAACTCTCATGACGCAACGTGACACAGAGACGGCGGCGAGCTTTCCAAGCTCCCCGCCGTCTCTCAATTTCGCTCAATAGTAGCCCCAAGGTCTCGTCATTCTACCTGCCTCTGGCCGCATTTCAAACGAGTTTCAGAATAGCCCGGATTTTCTGCACCAGATCCTTCGGTGAAACAGGCTTTCCGACAATCTCCACCGCCCCCTCCGGCAGGCCGCGGACCGGGTCAATTTTTTCCTGGTACCCGCTCATAAATAGCACCGGCAGCTCCGGACGTTTTTCATGGATTTTCTGGAAAGCTTCCATGCCATTCATCCTGGGCATAACAATATCGAACAGCAACAGGTCGGGTGCGGTTTCCATTTCCCTGAATTTTTCCACGGCATCGAGCCCATCAACCGCCTCAACCACGGCAAAACCTGCCTTTTCGAGGAGTTCACGGCTTACTGTCCTGACCAATTCATTATCGTCCGCCAGCAGGATCAGCGGAACTGCCGGGCGCACCATCGCTGGGCGTTCTACCAGACTTCGATCTATTTCTTCCGAAGCACTGGGCAGATAGATGGTAAACACGCTGCCTGAGCCAAGAACCGATTGGGCGGTAATGAACCCCCCCAACTGCTTCACCGTCCCATAGGCGCTGGGGAGGCCAAGGCCGGTCCCTTGGCCCACGTTTTTCGTGGTAAAAAACGGCACAAAAATATTTCGCTGGGTTTCCGGGTCCATGCCGACCCCCGTGTCGGTAACGGTCATGCAGGCATAGCGGCCTACCTTGCCGAAACCATTTGCCCGGATGAAGTCGGTCCCCATTTCCGCCAGGTTTGTTGCAATAATGACTTTGCCGCCATCGGGCATGGCGTCACGTGAATTCGAGGCAAGACTCAGAATGATTTGCTCGATACACTGACAATCAGCAACCACCTGCAACACCGGGAATTCGTGCCTGATCACCAACTGCACCCTATCGCCCAAAACAGTGCCCAACTTTTCCGCAATAAGGTTCACACACTCAACCAGATTGATCCTGCTGACCGAAATCATCTGTTTCCTGCTGAACGCCAAAAGCGACTGGGTAAGTCCAGCGGCCTTCTCCGCTGCGCTCAAAATTCTGTCCTGGTATTGATGTACCGGATCATTTTCCTCGGTCCTCATTTTCGACAACGTGCAGAAACCGATGATCGCCGTAAGGATATTATTGAAATCATGGGCAATACCGCCCGCAAGCCGTCCGACTGCTTCAAGCTTCTGGTTCAGTCGCACCTTCTCCTCAAGCTTTTTCTGGTCGGTGATATCCTGCCCGATGCCGATATTTGTACCGTCCGAAAGTTTCACATTTGCCCAGCGGGTTTCGATAACCCGGCCATCCCGGACCCTGATGTGAAAATTTTGCCAGACACCCTCCGCCCTTGCGATAAATTCACTGGCGGAATGGCGGTACTCGGGATCAGGATAGAACTCCTCCAGGAGATCACGTTCCTGCATAGCTTCCAGGGTCCAACCGGTGATTGTTTCCCAGGCAAGATTCCCGTAAGCTATTTTCTGATCAGTGTCGAAATATACGATCATTGCCGGAATTATATCGAGAATAGCCTGCAGCATTTCCTTTTGCCGGATAACATGCTGCTCGTATTTTTTTCGATCAGTAGCATCAAGTAACAACCCCTGGTAGGCAAGAGGAAAGGAATTCTCGTCCCGCAGGATCACGGTCCGGTCGTCCAACCAGCGTACCTTGCCTTGCCCGTCAATGATTCGGTACTCGCCGGAGAATTCATCAACACCTTCAGCGGTGCAGCGAGCCAGGTTCTCGCGGACACGCGGAAGGTCATCAGGATGGATGATGTCGGCAAAACATAATCCGTTTGAAAGAAACTCCTCAGGCCGATAGCCGAATTGCCAGATGTTGTCGGACACAAACTGAACCGACCACTTGTCATCGGCGTTCCAGCGAAAAGCAACCGCGGGACTCTGGTTGACGATGGTTTCAAGCTCAAGGAGCTTCTCTTCATGGGTTTTTTCGTCGATAGCATCAATCATGGTTTAATCCGTACTCGGTTAAAAAAGATTTGCGAAACCACCCGTTGAAATTTGAAAGGACCCAGCTGTCGCGTCATTCCTTTCGGAAACTGCATTTGAAGAGAAGAAACGCAACATAACTCAGCCAGCCAATGCATCACAATGAGGAATGAAGTACTATTGGAGGAATACTACCTGAGCAAAGGACAGATATTTTACAGTATACTCAATCGATACAACCTCGCAACAAACCTCTCACGGGCACGAGTTGACTCAAATTAAATGTAACCGAAGCTGGTAGTAAAAAGAGAACGTTGCA
>SBEG01000077.1 GCA_009668975.1 Deltaproteobacteria bacterium
GGAACCGAAGGTTTTCTGGTCCGCGAAATGCGGAAAGGGCTGTTGAACCGCCATTACTTCTACAACTAGCCTTGATCCTGATGGGTGACTGGTGCAGCTAAAGCTGACATCGAAAGAGAAAGAAATAGCGGCAATGGTAACGATGTTGGTGACTGGAAACTAAGGCTGAAAAAGCTCATTTCATGCGTAGGGGAAGTCTTTTCCGTTGACAGCAGCCTTTTAATGGGTGACCCTACAGTCCTCCCGGGAGCCGGTGAGCCGTTTCGCGGTCCACTTGGAGATGGCAAGCGAGATCAGCGAACCACCGAAACCGAAGACCGCGGCAAAGATGATCAGATTGGTCAGGTCGAGGCCAACTCCCTGTTCATCCAGGATACGGCCGACCCCCAACAGGTTCAGCACAATGCCGAGCACGAAAACTATTGCCAGGTTAGTGACTAGAAACAGCACAACTCTCTTGAACATATTCATTCTCCTTTTGATTCTCACAACAGGGTGATTTCTTTTTTCAGTCCGAATCTTCCGGGTGCCAGCGGGCCCGATGGGCGGCATGGGTCTTCAAATACGCCCCTTCCTTGTAGAACCTGTCGTAAAACTCCAGGTCCAGATGGTGCGCCTGCAGATACATGAGAACGAAGATCGCTGGAACCGTACCGGGGAATTTACCAAAGGTTTCAAAGATATAGTTGGCCTGGAGGGCAACGCATGCCCTGAATTCTTCGTTATGAACCCGGGCAGCCGAACGAACTTTCCGGGAATCTTTCCACGGACCGGGCGTGTCGGGATGGTACGGGCCACCCGTTCCGAACTTGCGCTCGCATATTGCTTCCACGGCGGCAGCCATGTCAACGAAATGCGGCGGGCAAAACCCTTCCATGACGCCGGTCAAGCCCGTCGGGTTGGGGTAAGGCCAGCGGTCATCGGTATCGAAACGAAATCCCAGTCCGGGTACAGCCGGATTACCGCTTGCGCCGAGCACGCTGAAAGGGTCGAGTCCGTTGAACATCCAGCCACCCAGTCCCATCGCCTGGAGCATGAGGGCACCCCCATAGCAACTTGTCGACAACTCGGCCGAGAGCTCGGCCATGGACCACTGCTCAACGAAGGTCAGCGGCCAGGTGTTCTCCGTATCCACGAGGCCCTTGAATTTTTCAATTCCGGGAATGGACCGCCCGTTGATATCGTCCCGCACAACCAGACCGTTCTGCAACATATAACAGAGATTAAGCAGCACATGCTGGGCAAGGTCGCCCACCGGGATGACGAGCATTGTACCCGGATGGTTCACCACCCAGGTGTTGTGCGGCTCGGAATACGGCACCTCGGGCGGCAGGCCAAGCCTTCCATCGCTGATCTTCCTGACTTTTCCCCGTAAGGCTTCGAGAATCAGGTCAAGTTCGAGCGAGCCGTCCTCCCGCCTCTCGGCAAGGGCGGGGACATCACGAACCTCCATGACGTAGACGCCGTCGTCGTCGGTAAAAAAGGTTTTGCTCGTGTGGAAACCGGCTGCGGAAGGGAATATGCGGCCTCCGGCTGCGCCAGCGTAATTCGAAAGGTGAGGCGCATACTGCTCGGCACGATAGATCATGTTGTGCCAACCGGTGTTGCTGCCGCATGCGGCCGCCACAAGGAGCTTCTCCAATTCCGAGAGAGGACTCGGCTGGTGCCGCGATTTGTAGGCCATTACCCCGTCCGGGATCTCCGCACCCATGAAAAAACGCCTGGAACGGCGTCCCAGAAGAGCTTCGATCAGGCCGAACTCCAACATGTCCTGGAATCCGGGAGGTAGCGTTGTCTTCTTCATATGTACCTCCTTGTCTGGCATGGACCTTTTTTGTTCCTGATTACAGTTAACCATAAAATGTCCTGCCCACAAGAGGGATACGGAGGGAAGGAGGTGGGAGCTCCACTAGTCCGCACAAAGACTGTTGCCTAAAACTCGAGTGGTTCCCTTAGATCGTCAAGAGTGCACTGCTCAAGTCGTCAGCGTAGATCTTCTCTTGTGTCCAGTGCACGGGTTGAGCTAAAAACTGGGTGATATTTTGCGCTTTTAGAGATGGTTTCTTCTTCCACGCATCAAATTCTTGAGGGCTTGAGGCTTCAGGGGTCTTGTCCTGTTGTATTTTCCATAATCATTCTGGATTCGAAAAATAGCCAGTACCCTGTTTCTGGTTGATGAATCCAACAGCAACCAGGGTCCCCAAAGATGGACATTGATCATTATTTGAGTCAGGAATTTAGAAAGAAAACAAAAGGTGAGTGTTTCAGCGGACTGCAGACAGTGAGAGGTAGAGAGGATCACTCCATATATCTATTGGCCAGAAATCAGTTTATCAATGCATCGATCCAGCTTACAACAAGGGCGGGTTTGAAACCCGCCCTACTTTTTCAGTTCAATGCCATACGACTTGATCTTCCGATGAAGATTACTCCGCTCCAGTTCAATGGCCTCGGCGGTTTTGCTGATGTTCCAGCCGTGCTCCTCAAGCTTCTGCAGGA
>SBEG01000078.1 GCA_009668975.1 Deltaproteobacteria bacterium
AAGGAACCATCCTTTTCAATGGCGAAGAGGCGACGCACCGGAATGCCAAGGAACGGCAGGTTGGTTTCGTTTTCCAGCATTACGCCCTGTTCCGGCATATGAATGTTTTTCAGAACGTGGCCTTCGGTCTTCAGGTGAAACCGAGGAAGGAGCGGCTTTCCAAAGGGGAGATTAGTGACAAGGTCCATGAGCTTCTGCGGCTCGTGCAGCTGGAGCAGCTAGCCAAGCGCTATCCCGCCCAGCTCTCCGGCGGCCAGCGCCAACGCGTTGCTCTGGCGCGGGCCCTGGCGGTGGAACCGCAGGTACTGCTCCTGGACGAGCCGTTCGGCGCCCTGGACGCCAAAGTTCGCCAGGAACTGCGGAGATGGCTGCGGAAGCTCCATGATGAGATCCATGTCACCAGTCTCTTTGTTACCCATGACCAGGAGGAGGCGCTGGAAGTGGCCGACCGGATTGTGGTGATGAATGAAGGGCAAGTGGAACAAATCGGAACTCCGGAAGAAGTCTACGATAAACCGGCAAATCCGTTCGTCCTTAACTTTCTCGGCAATGTCAACCTATTCCATGGCCGGGTGCATGAGGGAGCCGCCAGGATTGCCGATCTCAGCGTTGATCTGCCGGCCTACGGCGAAGCGGACGGAACTGCCGTTGTGGCCTATGTCCGCCCGTATGACATCGAAATCAACCGCAGTCGGCAGATAAACGAAGAAATCGAGGCTGTTGTGCGCCGTATCCAGGGAGCCGGAGCGGTTGCCCGCTTCGAGCTCGAACGTCTGGATACCCGTGAAATTATCGAGGCGGAGTTGACCAAGGAGCGGTACCGGGAACTCGGGTTACGCTCAGGCGAAAAGGTCTTTATAAAACCGAGGAATATGCGGGTGTTTGCCCAGGATTACCAGATCTGACGGCATCACGAGCCGACTTTACAGGCATACGGAAAAAAATGAGTCATTAGTTGACCAGACACACTGGAGGCTAAGGAATACTGCTCTGCACGAGCTGAATTACTTGGCCTTTTTTGTTTTCTCCCGCAACTGGACTGAAAACTCTTCAGTTGCCGACCGGCTACCCGTGGTATGCCGAGCCTACTGAATGCTCATCGAAGTTTGATGGTGACGATGAAATCGTTCACCAATTACCTCAACAAGGAGGAAGGAATGAAGGGTAAATTTATTGCGGCAGGACTGCTGGCGGCATTGTCTTTCGGTCAGCACGCGGATGCGAAGAGTCTGGAAGACATCTTGAAGGAGAAAGGCGTTATCACCGAGGCTGACTACAAGGAGGTTACCAAGAGCAAGCCCATCGACTACAAGCTTGGCAAGGGTTTTACCTTCACCTCGACCGACGAGAAGTTCCAACTTTCCGTGGGCGGTCTGATCATGACCCGTTACACCTTTCTGGACAGGGATGTGGCACAGGATACAAGCTCATTTTCCCTGAAAAAAGGCCGGCTCATATTCTCGGGGTACGCCTTCTCCAAGGATCTCAGCTACATGCTGCAATTCGGTCTTGAACAGTCCGGCAACAACAAGATGCTGGAGAACGCCTATCTCAAATACCGGCTTATCGACGAGGCACAGCTCCTTGCCGGCCAGTCCAAGCTGGTGTATGGCCGACAGAACATGGCTTCCGTAGGCAATCTCCAATTTGTTGACGTTTCTCCCGTAACCTCGGCCTTTGCTCCCGGCTATGACCTGGGAGCCGTGCTGTCCGGCAAGGTTCTGGGCAACCTGATCAACTATGACCTGAGCGTATCCAATGGCGCCGGGCAGACTACCGTCCGGGCGAACAACGGCGCCGGCAACCATAATGCCTTCCTTGCCCATCTGCAGGTCAACCCGCTCGGCGCCTTTGCTTACTCCGAAGGTGATTCGCAGTTCAGCGAGAAGCCATTGGTTACCGTGGGTTCCAGCTTCTACCTGAACACCTTGAAAAAGACCGCAGCCGCCACGTTTGAGACAAATAACCTTGGCTATGCCGGCCCCAGCGGTTGGCTTGGGTCAAATGCAGCTGTATTCAACGACTCCGAAAAAGTTGACATCAATTCTCTTGTTATCGATACGGCCTTCAAGTGGAAGGGGGCCTTTGCCCAGGCCGAATACTTCCTGGGTCAGGCTGACGGCCAGGTAACCAGCAATACCGTCCGCTCTCAGGGGTACTATGCCCAGGCCGGTTACTGCATCATTCCCAAGAAACTTGAGGCTGCGCTTCGTTATTCCTATCTGGATCCGAATCGGGACAAGAGTAACGATCTCTAGACCGAGGTCATCGGAGCGCTTTCCTACTACTTCAACAACCACAACCTGAAACTCCAGGCCGATATCGGCAACATCCACACTCAGGGGGCTAAGACCGAACCCGTCACCGGACTGAAAAAGGCAACCGACGACCTGCAATACCGTCTTCAGCTGGCCCTGACATGTTGAGTGCCACCACATCGATAACAAAAAAATGTGCCAGGACATCGATAGCAA
>SBEG01000018.1 GCA_009668975.1 Deltaproteobacteria bacterium
CTTCTACTGAGAGCAACTCCGTCCGCTGTCGAGCTTCATTTTTTACCAGTTTACACTTTGGAAGTCAACTGAAAAATATGGACCTCATCACTTTTTTTCTGGCTGTTGTGGCGCGACTGGAGCGGTTACAGGGGGAATTAGCGTCTTGGGAGCTTCCTTAACCGCTGGCTTCTTCGCCGGCATAACAGAAGAGCCTCCCGACTTGCCAGACAGATACGCCAGGGAGAGCGAGGTAACCATGAAAATGATTGCTGCGGAAGCTGTCAATTTTCCGAGGAAAGTACTGCCACCACCAGCCCCAAACAAAGATTGACTTGAACCGGTACCAAACGTAGCGCCCAGGTCAGCCCCTTTACCGGCCTGCAGGAGAACAATTATTATCAGCGTTATGCTAACAACGATATGAAGGGTCATCAGGAAGCCTAGCATCGAATCTCAACCTCTCTTGGCGAAATAAAAAATCACAGTACCATGAATGCCGCTGTAATAAAAGAGTTTATTTCTGGAAACGTATAATGGCGGCAAAGGATTCGGCTGTAAGGCTGGCGCCACCCACAAGTGCTCCATCCACATCCGGCTGTGCCATCAGGGCAGTGATGTTGTCAGGTTTTACGCTGCCTCCATACACGATTCGCAATGCGTCGGCAACACCCGAGGAAAAAAGTTCTGCGACAAGTTGCCGGATGAATGCGTGTGCTTCTTGAGCCTGTTCGTCAGTTGCGGTCTTGCCGGTACCGATAGCCCAGACTGGTTCGTAGGCGAGGATAACTTTCTCCATGTCAACTGGAGAAAGATTATTGAGGCCTGTTCTGATCTGACGATCAAGAACGGCAAAGGTTTCACCCGCTTCTCGCTCATGAAGGGTTTCGCCGACACAAAAAAGAACGGTGAGGCCGGCACGCAGCGCAGCTGTGATCTTCTTGTTCACCTTTTCATCTGTTTCAGCGAAGAGTTGACGTCTTTCCGAGTGACCGATAATTACATGGCTACAGCCGGCATCAACGAGCATGCCGGGTGATACCTCGCCGGTATAGGCACCTTCCTCCGCCCAGAAACAATCCTGCCCCGCAACTGCTATTGGTGAATCGAACAGCAACGAGCGAACAGGGCCCAGGACCGTGAAGGAAGGAGCTACGACAATTTCAACGCCCTTGACATCCTTGACTAGTGAAGAGAGGTCCTGAACCAGTTGCAGCGCCTCCGCGGTTTTTTTATATAGCTTCCAGTTCCCAGCTATGACGGGAATCCGCATGGTTACTCCTTGGGTTGTTGATTATGCGTGTCCTTTTTCTTCCAGAACCCTGATACCGGGCAGAATCTTTCCTTCCAGCAATTCAAGGAAGGCTCCGCCACCAGTCGAAATATAGCTTATTTTTGCGAATTCACCGGCACGATGCACCGCCACGTCGGTATCGCCGCCACCGACAATGGTCAGGGCATAGGAATTCGCCACAGCACTTACCATGGCAAAGGTGCCTCGCGAGAAAGCGTCCATTTCAAATACGCCCATAGGGCCGTTCCAGATAATCGTCTTGACGTTTTGCAGCGCTTCGGAAAAAAGTGTTACCGTTGCCGGGCCGATATCGAGCGCCATCCAGTCATGGGGGATTTCCTGAATCGTGGTGATTTTAATCTCCGCTGCCGGGTCAAATCGGTCTGCCACAACACAATCGACCGGGAGATAGATCTTGACGCCTTTCTCCCGGGCTTTGTTATAGGCATTACGAGCCGTTTCAATCAGCGATTCTTCCACGAGGGACTTGCCGACACCGTATCCCAAGGCCTTCAGAAAGGTGAAGGCCATGCCGCCGCCGATAATCAGTTTATCAACCTTGTTCAGGAGATTATCGATCACTTCAATTTTTCCGGAAACCTTTGCTCCTCCTAGTATGGCAACCAGGGGATGGACAGGGTTGCGCATGGCTTTCTCAAAGAATTTCATCTCGTTTTTCATCAGAAAACCGGCGGCAACAATCGGAATAAAGTTTGTGATTGCCTCAACCGACGCATGTGCTCGGTGTGAAACCGCAAAAGCATCATTGACATACACATCGCACAGGTCGGCCAGAGCTTTTGCATATTCTGGGTCATTCTTTTCCTCACCGGGATAGAAGCGGAGATTCTCCAGCATGATGACATCTCCCGGCTTCATGCCGTTTAGCAAAGATTTCACCTCTTCGCCAATACAGTCAGGCGCCAGGGTCACTTCCTTGTCAAGCAAGCGGGAAAGCCGTATTGCCGCAGGTGCCATGGAGAAATTAGTGTTCTTTTCACCTTTGGGACGACCGAGATGGGAAGCTATGACCACCTCTGCATTACAATCAAGTGCATAATTAATGGTCGGCAGTACCGCACGAATGCGGGTATCGTCGGTAATGTTCCCGTTGTCGTCAAGAGGTACATTAAAGTCCACGCGAAGAAATATTTTTTTACCGGAAAGTTCCTTGATTTCATCAATATAGCGAATTGCCATACACTCGACTCCCTGTAATTAAATTAAAGTTAATCCTGAACTGCCGGGATGCACCCCCTCAGGAGAGAAATAGGTCTGTGCTCCAGCAAGAGTACTATGAGATAGTACACCACGCTATTTCAGCGAGGATCTGAACCCCGGTTCGACATCGCAGGCCAGGGTCAGATTATAAATTCCGATCGGTACGCAAGGTACTCGTGTTACCGTGCCACCAAGCGAAGCATGTCGATCAGGCGATTGGAAAAGCCGCTTTCATTGTCGTACCAGGAGATAATTTTTACCAGATTTCCCTCAATCACCTTGGTTGACAAGCCGTCAACGATAGAGGAATGTAGATTCCCGTTGTAATCAATAGAAACAAGCGGCTCGTCGGAAAAAGCCAGAATACCTTTCAAGGTGGTCTTTGCTGCCTTCAGCAAAGCCTTGTTGACTTTTTCACTATCGGTTTTTACGGAAAGCTGTGCAACAAGGTCTATCACCGAAACATTGGGTGTCGGCACACGGATTGCCATACCGTCAAATTTTCCCTTTAATTCAGGTAGAACCAGGGAAATGGCCCGAGCCGCCCCTGTCGCCGTTGGGATCATGGACAGAGCCGCAGCCCGCGCCCTGCGCAGATCCTTATGGGGAAGATCGAGAATCCGCTGGTCATTGGTATATGAGTGGACAGTTGTGACGAGACCCTTTTCAATGCCGAAATTTTCGTGAAGGACTTTCGCGACCGGCGCGAGACAGTTGGTCGTGCATGAGGCATTGGAGATAATGAAGTGTTTCTCCGGATCGTACATGCTATCATTGACACCCATCACTATGGTAATATCGGGATCAGTGGCCGGTGCGGTAATAATAACTTTAGATGCTCCTGCCTTCAGATGAAGCTCTGCCTGGTCGCGTGAAGTAAAATGTCCGGTTGCTTCGAGTACGACATCAATGGCTTCGTTTTTCCATGGTAGTTCGTCCGGATTTTTTATCGCATAAATCTTGATCGGTTTCCGGTTGATGATTATTGAACCATCACCTGTTTCAACCTTTCCCGGAAAGGTGCCATGGACGGAGTCATATTTGAATAGATGAGCAAGAATCTTCGGTTCGCTCAGATCGTTAATGGCGACAATTTCCAGATCTTTTGCGAGAATGGCTTGCCGAAGAACCATTCTCCCGATTCGACCGAAACCATTTATTGCAACTCGAAGTGCCATTGGTGGACCTCCTGACAAAACGTGTTATTACCCGGCGAGAGTAGATGATGCCCGACAAACCCAGAGATACTATACAAGCTGTCGTGCGTCCGTCAATCTTTTTGTGGAAAGAATTCGAGCATGTTTTCGGCTAATTACCAGGCAAAAACAACTTTTTCCTGCTAGCTCAAGGGGTTTTCATTATTCATGTACCCAGACATATGTGCACTTTCTCACAAGTTTCATCTTGAATCTTTTTCCGCTTTTATGTATAAAATGTTGAGTTTTGCATCTTTTTCCGCAGCACTTTCATTCTACAGTCGTTTTCTTGTCCCGGTGCAGGAAGGATAGCCTCGTCCCGGTTTTTTACCCTTTTACTTCAGGAGGATCTTTGCGAGTCTGTCTGCTTGCCAGTGGCAGCAAGGGTAACTCCCTTTTCATCGAAACCGGTGATACCAAACTACTGATCGACGCCGGTCTTTCCGCCCGTGAGATTGCCTGCAGGCTTGAAACTATCGGCGTTAGCGCCTCAGAACTCAACGGCATTCTGATAAGCCATGAGCATGTTGATCATATCCGCGGAGCGGGAACTCTCGCGAGAAGATTCAAAATACCGGTTCTCATCAGCTATCCAACCAGCAATCAGACACAGGAACACTTTCGCTCTGTCAACCTGATCGAATTCGAATCAGGCTGCTCCTTCGAATTTAGAGATGTCCTCATCGATCCGTTTCCGACAACGCATGATTCTACCGACCCGGTCGGTTTTGTCATTGACAGTTGTGAGGCGAGGATAGGGTTTGCCACGGATCTTGGCATTGTAACCAGACTTGTCCAGGAAAAGCTTAGAAAAAGCAGAGTGCTGGTTCTTGAATCAAACCATGATGAAGACATGTTGCTGAACGGTCCCTATCCATGGCACCTGAAGCAACGCATTAAATCACGTCATGGGCACCTATCCAACGTAGAATCGGCCGAACTTATCGCTGAAATCATACATTCGGAACTGGAAGGGGTTTTTCTGGCCCATTTGTCGGAAGCAAATAACCAGCCGGAGATTGCCTTGGAAGTCTGCCGGGAAAAACTCTCCGGCACCACAATTTGTTCACCTCGGATCTTTGTCGGCAATCAACAGAGCGTCAGCGATGTTCTGACATTGTGACACCCTGGAGAGGCCCCGGAAGAAAGATAGTCTTATCTGTCACTATAAAACATGTTTTATCAAAATTTTTTCAGAGGGATATTTAGATGATTGAACGATACAGCCGGCCGGAAATGACCGAAATCTGGAGTGCGGAAAACCGCTACCGGAAATGGTTGGAAATAGAACTGTACGCCTGTGAAGCGCATGCCGAAATGGGGACGATTCCCCGTGAAGCATTGGACCGAATCAAAGCAAAGGCAAACTTCGATGTTCCGCGTATTGACGAAATTGAAAAAGTCGTCAAGCATGACGTAATTGCCTTTCTGACCTCGGTCGCGGATTACATCGGAGATGATTCCCGCTTTCTGCACGTGGGCATGACCTCATCGGATGTTCTCGACACTTCTCTCGCCATGCTTCTGCGCGAAAGCGGTCTACTTCTCATCGAGGGCATGAAAGGCCTCATGGAAGCACTGAAGAAGAAGGCTTACGAACACAAGGACACGGCCATGATCGGCCGCTCCCACGGCATCCATGCCGAACCGGTGACCTTCGGCATCAAGATGGCACTTTGGTACGACGAGATGAGGCGTAACCTGCGCCGCATGGAGTCAGCTGTCGAGACAATATCCTACGGCAAGATATCCGGTGCGGTTGGAACCTTCGCGAATATTGATCCGAAGGTGGAAGAGGTTGTCTGTGCCCGTGCCGGCCTGAAGCCTGCGCCCTGTTCAACCCAGATCGTTCAGAGAGACCGGCATGCCGAGTTCTTTTCCACCCTGGCGATCATCGCTTCTTCCATCGAGAAATTTGCCGTAGAGATTCGCCATCTGCAGCGCACGGAAGTCCTGGAGGCAGAGGAGTTCTTCAGTAAAGGTCAGAAGGGCTCTTCCGCCATGCCTCACAAAAGAAATCCGGTCCTGTCTGAAAATCTCAGCGGGCTTGCCCGCCTGATCAGAGGGTACGCCGTGTCGGCACTGGAAAACGTCCCCCTCTGGCACGAAAGGGATATCTCCCATTCATCCGTTGAAAGGGTTATCGCTCCTGACGCTACCATACTGATGGATTTCATGCTTCATCGCTGTACCGGTTTGATTGACAAACTGGTGGTGTACCCGGAAAACATGTTGAAAAACCTGAATCTGATGCGGGGACTTGTTTTCTCCCAGAGGGTTCTGCTGGAACTCGCCAGAAAAGGCGCGTCCCGCGAAAATGCCTATTCGCTTGTGCAGAGAAATGCCATGAAAGTTTGGGAAGAGGGGAGAGACTTCCGTGAGGAACTTCTTGGGGACTCCGAAGTTCGCTCGTACCTTTCCAGTGAGGAAATTGACAACGCCTTTGATCTTGCCTATCACTTCAAACATGTCGATACCATCTTCGCTAGAGTCTTCGGTAACTAGCATGCAGGATTTTTTCCGTTCCCTGGTCGAGAGCGATACAATTCTCACCTGGGCCAGGGAATTTTTCCTTGCGCTGCTAATTTTCGGATTTTTCTGGGTTCTGTCCCGTTTACTGCGTTACTTTTGCACGAATTGGCTGCCCAGGATTGCACGTATTACCAAGACCGAACTGGATGATCGCATCGTCTTACGGATAACACCACCGGTTGAACTCCTGACCTTAACCGCCGGTCTTTATTTCGCGGTCCGGAGTTTACCGATTCATGACCGCGTGCAAATCGTACTGGCCGGGATGGTTTTTATTGCCAATGTCCTGATATTTGCCAATATTACCTATCGTGTCGCGGATGAGTTTCTTACCTGGTATGGCAACCGTGTGGAGGAAAGAACCGGAACCAAGGTTGGGACTCAGATATTTCCCCTGATTCGTAAAATTTTTACCATCTTCCTGGTCTGTGCGGTTCTGATTGTTGTTCTGAAGCATTTTGGTTATGATGTCCTGTCACTTTTGACAGCGCTTGGCCTCGGTTCACTGGCAATCGGCTTGGCGGCGAAAGACACTCTGGCAAACATGATTTCCGGTTTCACCTTAATGATCGACCGGCCATTCCGGATTGGTGACAGGATTCAGCTTGCAAGTGGAAAAACCGGGGATGTCGTGGATATCGGTCTTCGAAGCACCAGAATCAAGACCGTTGATAACACCCTGCTCATCATACCCAACTCAGAACTCTGCAACAGTACCGTTCTCAACATGGCTTGTCCGGATATGAGGTCCCAAGGGCGGATTTCACTTGGCGTTGCCTATGGCTCTGATGTTGATAAAGTCAAAAGTATCATGCTTGAAACTGCCGCGGAGAACCCTGAAGTACTGCAAGACCCCTCTCCTGAGGCATTTTTTCTTTCTTTCGGAGACAGTTCCCTGAATATGGTGCTGGTATTCTGGGTCAGAGACTACACAAAGATCATCCCGGTTACGGATCAGCTGAATCTGCTGCTCATGACCGCATTTACCAATAACGACATCCAAATACCGTACCCCACCAGGAAGGTACTGCTGGAAAGGGAAGGATAATGACCCACAGAATTGAAATCAGTCTTAAGAAACAGGTTCGGGACGCCCGTGGAGAGCGTATCAGGAGAGAAATCGAGCATTTTCTGCATTTCCCGGTTTCCAGTGTCCGTACCATTGACGTTTATTCAATCGATGCGCAGTTGAGCACCGAGGAGCTTGAAATCATTGCAGCGGAACCATTGTGCGACCGGATTATCCAATCCAGTTCCATCAATTCCCCCGCTGCAAGTGATTTTGATTATCTCGTCGAAGTCGGGTTCCGTCCCGGAGTTACCGACAATATCGGGCGTACCGCCCGTGAAGCGATCGAATATGTAACCGGTCGTCGCCTGGAGGAAGGAGAGGGCGTTTACTCCTCCGTTCAGTATCTTCTCAAAGGCGAACTGAAACCTGCCGATGTTGACAAGATTACCACGGGTCTTCTCTGCAATACCTTGATCCAGCGTTACCGGATTGTGGATATTGCTTCTTTCAATGCGGGGACTTCCGCACCACTCGGCATTCCGAAAGTCACTGCCGAAACTCGCGCAACCGTCAATGAAATAAACCTGAATGTTTCTGACGATGAGTTGCTTGCCATCAGCAAGGACGGCGTTCTGGCGCTGACCCTGGAAGAAATGAAGATCATTCAGGAGTATTTCCAGGACAGTGCCGTTGCCGAGCAACGCAAAAAACTCGGTCTTTCCGAGAACCCGACCGATGTCGAACTGGAAGCGCTTGCGCAGACCTGGTCAGAACACTGCAAACACAAGATCTTTGCCGCAACGATCGACTATTGCGATGAGAATGGCAATCGCGAAGAAATCCACTCGCTTTTTAAGACCTTTATCCAGGGCGCCACGAAAAAAGTCCGTGAGCAGCTTGGCGAACGCGATTTCTGCCTCTCGGTGTTCAAGGATAATGCCGGAGTCATCAAGTTTAATGATGAGTATTCCCTGGTCTTCAAGGTTGAAACACACAACTCGCCAAGCGCTCTCGATCCGTACGGCGGAGCTCTGACCGGCATTGTCGGCGTCAACCGCGACCCCTTCGGAACCGGCAAGGGCGCGAAACTCATTTTCAACACCGATGTCTTCTGTTTCGCCTCGCCCTTTTACGAAAAGGACCTTCCGGCAAGGCTTCTGCACCCCCGGCGCATTTATGAAGGAGTGGTGGAAGGGGTAGAGCACGGCGGCAACAAAAGCGGCATCCCTACGGTTAACGGTTCGCTGGTATTTGATGACCGGTTTGCCGGCAAACCCCTGGTTTTCTGCGGCACTGCCGGTTTCATGCCGGCCACCATCAATGGTGAGCCATCCCATGTCAAAACCATTCATCCGGGTGACCTCATCGTCATGACCGGAGGCAGGATCGGCAAAGACGGCATCCATGGTGCAACTTTTTCTTCGGAAGAGCTCAGTGAATCGTCTCCCGTTTCCGCAGTGCAGATCGGCGACCCGATAACCCAGAAACGGATGACCGACTTTCTGATTATTGCCCGGGATAGAAACCTGTATAATTTCATTACCGACAATGGCGCCGGCGGACTTTCCTCTTCGATCGGCGAGATGGCAACCGAATGCGGCGGCTGCCGGCTCGATCTGGCAAAAGCACCTTTGAAGTACTCGGGGCTGGCCCCATGGGAAATTCTTATCTCAGAAGCACAGGAAAGAATGAGCCTTGCCGTTCCTCCCGAAAAATTAGATGAATTCCTTGCGCTTGCGCGGAAAATGGGCGTCGAGGCCACGGTTCTCGGTGATTTCACCGACAACGGATTTTTCCACATCTTATATAACGAGGCAACGGTGGCGTATCTGCCCATCGATTTTCTCCATGAAGGACTTCCACCCATGCAGCTGAAAGGTGTATGGGAGATCAAGAAACACCCTGAGCCGAGACCGGTGGAAAAGTCCGATTACACCGGCGACCTTCTGAAACTTCTCTCGTCACTGAATATCTGCTCCAAGGAATCGGTTGTCCGGCGCTACGATCACGAAGTTCAAGGCGGCAGTGTCCTGAAGCCCTTCACCGGAGTTAACGACGACGGCCCCTCCGACGCGGCTGTTCTGCGACCTGATCTGGAGTCTTTTGAAGGAGTTGTGGTTTCCCACGGCATCTGCCCCCGCTACAGCGATATCGACACCTATCATATGATGGCCAATGCCATTGATGAGGGTATTCGCGGTTATGTAGCCGTCGGCGGCTCCCTGGACCTGATCGCGGGACTTGATAATTTCTGCTGGTGCGATCCGGTACAATCGGAGAAAACCCCTGACGGAGAATACAAGACAGCGCAGCTCGTTCGGGCCAATAAGGCGCTGTACGACTATTGTGTGGATTACAATGTGCCGCTCATTTCCGGCAAGGATTCCATGAAGAACGATTTCTTCGATGGCGTCACAAAGATCTCCATTCCGCCCACGGTGCTTTTCTCGGTAATCGGGAAGATCGACGATGTAAGAAAAACCGTTACCATGGATGCCAAGCGTCCGGGAGATATAGTTTATCTCCTCGGCAAAACTGCTTTCGAACTGGGTGGCTCAGAATACTATGCGCTACGAGGCTTTGTGGGTAATCGCGTACCACGCGTCGATGCGGTAAAGTCGCTGAAACGCTATCGTGCCTACCATGAAGCGGTGCAGCAGGAACTTGTTGCCTCCTGTCACGACCTTTCGGACGGCGGCCTGGCCGTTGCCCTGGCTGAAACCGCTTTTGCCGGTGGCTTCGGCATGGATATTGAGCTGCAAAGGGTTCTGTTTTCCGGGGTTCCCTGCGACAGGACAGACGAAGTGCTCCTTTTTTCGGAGTCGGCTTCTCGACTTCTGGTAACGGTGCACCCGGAACATCGTGACATGTTCGAGAAGGTAATGAGTGGCAACTGCTTCTCCAGTATTGGAACGATAACGGAAGAAACTACGCTAACGGTAACCGGCATTGACGGATCAATTGTATTGCGAGGGGCTCTCGACGATCTGAAGGAAGCATGGCAGAGCCCCCTGAGGGAGTTGTAACATGACGCTGGCAAAAGCGATTGTACTGACGGGAAATGGAACCAACTGTGAAATCGAGGCGGCACATGCCTGCCGGCTCGCGGGTTTTGATGAGGTTAAAATTGCCCATATCTCCGAGCTTCTTTACGGAGAGGTACGTTTAGACGATTTTCACTTTCTGAATCTGACCGGAGGGTTTCTTGATGGTGATGACCTGGGAAGCGCCAAAGCGCAGGCAAACCGCCTGAAAAACGCCCGCATCAGCGGGACGAATGAACACCTGATCGATCAGATCCTCCGCTTTATCAAGGATGGCAAACTGATTCTCGGTGTCTGTAACGGTTTTCAATTGATGGTGAAAATGGGACTTCTGCCGGCCCTTGACGGCACCTATCTCGACCAGTCGGCAACCCTTACTTTCAATGACTGCGGCAGATTTCAGGACCGCTGGGTTTACATGAAATGCGACTCTGCTTCTCCGTCGGTCTTTACCAAAGGAATTAAAGGGGGAATTTATCTCCCGATACGGCATGGAGAAGGGAAGTTCCTGGTCGAATCACAAGAAGTCCTGGACAAAATTGAAGCGTTGCATCTTTCGGTACTCAAATATTCGGATTCCGGCTTTTCCTCTCCGACCATGGAGTTTCCCTTGAACCCAAATGGATCGACCAATGCAATTGCAGGTCTTTGCGACGAATCCGGGCGATTGATGGGCCTTATGCCGCATCCGGAAGCATTCCTTCATCGCACCAACCACCCTCGCTGGACTCGCGAATCGTTGCCGGAAGAGGGCGATGGGCTCATCCTGTTCCGTAACGCTGTCGAGTATATTCGAAGCAACCTACTGTAAGGAAGGGTCGCTACCCTTGTTGAAACAAAGGAGATTGGTGCAGCAATGAATTTTGTCAGACCAGAGGAAGAATGCGGAATTTTTGGAATTTATAACCATCCGGAAGCAGCGAACCTGACCTACCTGGGTCTCTATGCCCTGCAACACCGCGGGCAGGAAAGTTGCGGTATTGTCTCATCCGATGGCATGGACCTCCATACTCATAAAAGTATGGGCCTTGTGGCTGATGTCTTTGCAGACGAGGAAATTTTCCATACCTTGCCCGGCCATTCGGCAATCGGACATGTTCGTTATTCCACGACGGGATCATCGGTTCAGAAAAACGTTCAGCCGATCATGGTGGATTATTCACGCGGTTCCATCGCTGTCGCCCACAATGGCAACATCGTGAATGCTCAAATAATCAAGGATGAACTGGAGGCTTGGGGCTCCATCTTCCAAACCACCATGGATACGGAGATTATCGTCCATCTCCTGGCCATGTCCAAAGCAAATTCACTTCTTGACCGGATTACCGAGGCACTGGCCCGGGTCGAGGGAGCCTACTGTCTGCTTTTCCTGACCGAAACTCAAATGGTGGCGGTCAGGGACCCGAACGGCTTCCGGCCCCTGTGCCTCGGCAAGCGCGGTGATGCCTACGTAGTTGCTTCCGAGTCATGTGCATTGGACCTGATCGAGGCAAAATTTGTCCGCGAGATCGAACCAGGTGAAGTGGTCGTTATCGACAAAGATGGTGTCAACTCCTTTTTCCCTTTCAAAAAGGTGAATCCTACTCCCTGCATCTTTGAATTTATTTATTTCGCCCGGCCTGATTCGTACATATTCGGCAAGAATGTCTATATGGTGAGGAAAGAACTGGGTCGTCAACTTGCCCGTGAAAACAAAATTGATGCAGATATCGTCATTCCTGTTCCCGATTCCGGCGTCCCCGCAGCGCTGGGATATGCCCAGGAATCTGGAATCCGCTTTGAATTCGGGCTGATGCGTAACCATTACATAGGCAGAACCTTTATCGAACCCCAGCAGGCGATCCGTCACTTTGGGGTAAAGATTAAATTGAATCCGGTTCAGGATATCATCAAGGGCAAACGGGTAATTGTCATAGATGATTCCATTGTCCGTGGCACAACCTCCCGAAAAATCGTCAAGATGATTCGCAGCGCCGGCGCCGCCGAGGTACACACCCTGATCTCGGCACCTCCGACCGATTATCCCTGCTATTACGGAATTGACACCCCAACCCGTAAAGAACTGATTTCTTCTTCACATACGATTGATGAGATCAGAAAATATATCACAGCCGATTCCCTCGGGTACCTGTCCGTCGATGGGATGCTGCAAGCGGTGGGTGCCGGAAACACCAATTTCTGTAAGGCATGTTTCTCTGGCAGCTACCCTGTTGAATTCCCGATCCTCTCACCGGAAGCCCAACTCGGCCTTTTCAATAAGGAGCAATTGAAAGCATGACGAACAGAGACAGACTGAAACAAATCATTCTTGAAAAATCTTATGAAAAAAAGAAAGTTATTCTCTCATCCGGCCTGGAAAGCGATTTTTATTTTGACGGCAAGCAGTCAACCCTGCACCCGGAAGGTTCATTTCTCACCGGACATCTTTTTTTCGAAGCAATTAAAGACGTTGCAGATGTTGAAGGTATCGGCGGATTAACTCTCGGTGCCGACCCCATAGCCACGGCAACCTCCCTTGTCAGCTTCCTTGAAAAGAGCCCGATCCCGGCCTTTATCATTCGCAAGGAGCCCAAAGGTCATGGAACCGGTGCTTGGCTGGAAGGGGGGAAAAACCTCCCAAGCGGCGCTCGGGTCGTGATTGTCGAGGATGTGGTTACCAGTGGTGGATCTTCCCTCAAGGCTATCCGGAGGGCAGAAGAGGAGGGCTTGGTTGTTCTCGGTGTTGTTACCCTGGTTGACCGCGAAGAAGGCGGCCGGGAAAATATTGAGAAAGCCGGTTACTGGTTGAAGGCTATTTATACAAAATCCGAGATACTGTCCTAAGCAGACTCCGGATTCGTTGCTTATGAGAAGGCGGTGACTTGTTCACCGCCTTCTTTTATTTACCGGGTATTATTCTCGCCTGATGAGGTGTTGAAAGTGAATGCTGCACTCGAACCGATTGTTGAAAAATATGGCCAACTCCTGAAAGGAGTGGATCACTGGTTTGATCGCTCGGCAAGAGCCGCTGGAAATGCCGTACAGTGCGGCAAAGGCTGCTCCTCCTGCTGTAGAGGATTATTCGACATTACTCTGCTCGATGCGTTTTTTCTCCGGCAGGGGATTGACGGCCTCGCTCCCATGCTTCACGAGGTGGTTCATGCACGGATAGCAGCTCAATTGCAATCGCTGCGATTGATTTGGCCGGAGATAACTCCCCCTTATATCATTAATGCGCTGACTGAAGAGACTCTGGACCGGTTAATGCCCGAGGAAGATGAAACACCCTGCCCATTACTCGGAGATGACGGGCTTTGCCTTGTCTACGAATACCGGCCCATGACCTGCCGCCTGCATGGCATCCCCTTGGTTGATATTTCCGGTGAATCTTTTCAAGATGAGTGGTGCACCCGTAACTTCAAGGATGAGAATCCACGGGGAAGGCATGATCTGCGCTGGGAGTTCCGAGAGTTGCTCCAAAGTGAACTAGCTATATTTCAAGAGTTTATGGGTGTCTTGCTAAACCAAAGAATTAACGAACTGGATACACTAATCCCCTTGGCTGCTTTGATAGATTTTGAGGGTTTTGATTGGAAAAAGTGGTGGCAGATGAGTGCAGATAAAATCAAAAACGTGGGTTTTCCAGAAAATCAGCGGAACATTCCGTCTCCTGACTGATCAGTACCTTACGACCGTCGAGGCGAATGCGACCTTCCGCATATAATTGAAGTACTCTTGGATAGATCTTGTGCTCTTCACAGAGAATCCGGCGGGAAAGGGTTTCTTCGTTGTCGCCACTGAATACCGGTACCGCGGCCTGGGCAATGATCGGGCCGGTATCTGTGCCGGAATCCACGAAGTGGACAGTGCAACCGGCAATTTTCACGCCGTATTCCAGAGCATCACGTTGAGCATGGCTGCCGGGAAAAGACGGCAAAAGAGCAGGATGAATATTCAGAATTGCCGCAGGAAAGGCGTCGAGCAGCACGTTGGAAAGTATGCGGTTGAATCCGGCCAGGGCAATAAGCTGCGCAGCATGCTCGTTCACCAGCGAGAGGACTGCGGTGTCAAATGAGCTGCGATCAGGAAAGGAGCGATGATCCAGATGAAATGCCGGAATCCGGTGTTTTCTCGCCCGCTCAAGGGCATAGGCATCAACCCGGTTACTGATCACGCAAACGATGGCAGCGTTCACTTTTCCCGCTTCACAATGATCAATGATAGATTGAAGGTTCGAGCCGTTACCCGATACCAACACGGCGACTCGAACCTTTTCTTTTCCGCGTAACCCTGTTTGGTGAGCAGCGTTCGTATCAGACAAGTTCAACGCATTCCCCGCCGGCATCGCATTTTGCAACTTCACCAATTACGAATGCTTGCTCATTGAGACCGGACAGCCTGATGAGAATCTCTTCAGCTTCCTTGTCCGGAACAACAAGAACCATCCCGATACCGCAATTGAACGTGCGGAACATTTCAATATCCTCAATTCCGCCACCCTCCTGCAGCAGCGGAAAAATGGGCGGTACTTCCCAGGAATCTTTTGAGATTATTGCCTTGCAGCCATTAGGTAAAATCCTCGGAACATTTTCCAGCAAACCGCCACCGGTGATATGCGCTATGCCATTGATACGGAAATCACGGAGCAGGTTCAAGACGGTTTTCACATAGATACGGGTCGGGGTCAAAAGCTCTTCCGCAACCGTTGACTGCAGACCGGGCAGCGGACTATTGATTTCCAGTCCCATGATATCAAACAGGACTTTGCGGGCCAAGGAATAGCCGTTGCTGTGGAGGCCATTCGATGTTATCCCGATCAGCTTATTTCCAACGGTAATGGAAGAACCATCGATGATATTGTCCCGCTCAACAACGCCGACGGCAAAGCCGGCAAGATCATACTCACCTTCAGCATAAAAACCGGGCATCTCCGCCGTTTCGCCACCGATCAAGGCACAACCGGCCATGGAGCAACCCTGAGCTATGCCTTTGACGATTTCTGACGCTTTCTCCGGGACAAGCCGGCCGGTTGCCAGGTAATCGAGGAAAAAGAGAGGCTCTGCCCCCTGGACAATGATATCGTTGACACACATGGCCACAAGGTCGATCCCAACCGTGTCATGTTTATCAGCCATAAAGGCAAGCTTCAGCTTTGTTCCGACGCCATCGGTACCTGAAACAAGGACTGGTTGGCGGTATTTACTGGAATTAAGGGAAAAAAGCCCCCCGAACCCTCCGAGGTCAGCAATAACCTCCGGTCGATAGGTTGCCTTGACCAGAGGTTTAATCATTTTCACGAAACTGTTACCGGAGTCGATGTCGACACCTGCGTCTTTATACGTCACCTTGTTGTTCAACGTCTGCTCCTCCTGTATGCAAAAGAAGATTATTTTTACGGTATAAACGTCAAAATGTCAAATTCAATCTGGAGTGCAGGACGGAACCTTCTCTATCATAAAGACATTTCAATAGCCTGGCCAGTTGAGGGCACTCGTGAAAAAACTGTTTACAATACTTCAATGGTTTGCTTATGATTATTCAGTTTTGAAATGAGGCGTTGATGAGAATAGCTACAATTCACCCGGTCACGAAAGCTGACCTGCAGGAACTCCTTACCCTGGAAAGGGCCTCATTTCCCCACCCCTGGAGTGAAGAGCATATCCTCAACGAAATTGATTCGCCCCATTCCTTTCCTCACCTGGCCCGCCGGGAGGATGGCTCCTGTGCCGGCTACATCTGTCCCATGCTCGTGCTGGACGAAGGGCAGATTCTTAATGTGGCGGTTCAGCCTTCCTGCAGGGGCAAAGGCATCGGCAGAATGCTGCTGGAGGCCGCTCTCGAACTGTTCAGGAAAAAGGGCGCCACCGTTGTGCATCTTGAAGTCCGCCCGACGAACGCAACAGCTATTTCACTCTATACTCGTTGTGGTTTCATCACGAGCGGACGAAGAAAGGCTTACTATGAAAACGGAGAGGATGCTATCCTGATGAAACTCGAACTACGCATCCAGAAAGAAGAACATCATGCAGTTTAAGTCTATGGTTGTCAGCAATCATGAGGTCTCCCCCGGTTACCAGCGGATCCGTCTGACAGCGCCCCGGGCCGTCCTGGGAGCACGACCCGGGCAGTTTGTCATGGTCAGGGTCGCAGAGGGAATTGACCCGCTCCTGCGCCGCCCCTTCGGCATCTTTGACGTCGGCACTTTTAGCCCGGGGTATCCTGACGCTCCACGGCAGAACTATCTTGAGATACTCTACAAAGTTGTCGGCAAGGGGACGTCCATTCTCAGTTCCTTGCACGACAAGGATTATGTTGATGTTCTTGGACCTCTTGGTAACGGATTCACTCCTGGTGACGCTGATGAGGAGAACATCCTCGTGGGAGGCGGATTCGGGCTCGCACCGCTCTATTTCCTGGCAAAGGATCTTGTCACTGTTTCAGCGCCCAAGGTGTTTATCGGTGGCAGACGGAAAGAGGATATCCTCTGTGTGACTGAATTTGAACAGCTGGGTATTGACACCTATGTTGCGACGGACGATGGAACACTTGGTTCACGTGGCCTGGTAACGGAAGTCCTGGAGCAACACTTGTCCAAGGGCAACGGAAAGCGCGTCGTCATGGCATGTGGCCCTGAGCCGATGCTGAGGGCGGTTGCCCGTCTCTGTAAGCAGCTTGGTATCCGCTGCCAGGTATCTCTCGAAGCGGCCATGGCCTGCGGTGTTGGCGCCTGTCTCGGTTGTGTGACGAAAGGTCATGACCATGCAGAGAATAATCCTTCCTATCGTTGTGTCTGCAAGGAAGGTCCGGTATTCGATGCAACCGACCTCATGTGGGAATAATTCCAACTCCATATCAGAGGCGCTGCCTGCGTTGGCTTGTCTTCGGCTGCGCAAGGTACTCTTCAATAAGCCTCGCAGCTTCAATCCTCGCCGCCCTTGAGATCATCTTTGATCTGAAATTAGTATAAGCAGTCTCTCAAATCAGATAACAGGAAGCCCTTTCCGATCATGAAGGGGAGGGGGAATAGAGATAATGATAAAACCGGATCTAACAGTAAATATTGCAGGAATTTCCTTACGCAACCCGATTATGACCGCATCGGGTACTTTTGGCTATGGAGAAGAATTCGCGGAGTATGTCGATCTGGAAAAGATCGGCGCAATCGTAACCAAAGGTCTCTCCCTCAAACCCAAAGCTGGAAACGCGATGCCCCGAATTGTTGAAACCCCCGGCGGGATGCTGAATGCCATCGGGCTGCAAAACGTCGGTGTCGATGCTTTTATCGAAAAGAAAGTCCCGTTTCTCCGCAGCATCTCAACTCCGGTAATAGTGAATTTTTTTGGTAATACGGTTGAAGAGTATGCGGAATTGGCAGAAAAACTCGATGCGATTCCCGAGGTTGCCGGAATCGAGGTAAACATCTCCTGTCCCAACGTTAAACATGGCGGCATTGTCTTTGGCACCGATCCGAAGTCGGCTCACTCGGTTGTTTCGGCGGTCAGGAGTGCAACGCTCAAACCTCTGATTATCAAGCTTTCGCCCAATGTCACCGATATCGTGGAAATGGCCTTAGCCTGTGAAGAAGCGGAAGCGGATGCACTGTCACTCATCAATACGATCACGGGAATGTCCATTGACGTTAAATCCAGGCGCCCGTCCCTTGCTAATGTCACAGGTGGGCTTTCCGGACCGGCAATCAAGCCAGTTGCACTCAGGATGGTCTGGCAAGTTTCCCGGGCGGTCAGCCTGCCAATAATCGGGATTGGGGGCATAACCACTGCCACGGATGTCGTGGAATTTCTGCTGGCAGGAGCAACGGCAGTACAGGTGGGAACCGCTAATTTCATGTCGCCATCGGCATCACAGCGTATCGCCGAAGATCTGGATGGGTATTTATGTGAAAACGGTATTAATGATGTAAAAGAATTGATCGGCGCACTGCAGGTGTGAATGGTTTGCATCGAGCACTGCGAAAAAGGCAAGGGAGCATCCCTTGCCTTTTTTATTCGTGATTGTGGACACTGAATTAGCTATTCGGATTTTCCTGGGAAGAGCTTGGGTTCGAAAGAAAGGTCGGATTGCGCCCTACTATTTCGACAATAGGGCCGTCTGCGAGAAGCTCAACCTCACCGCTGTCGGGTCCATATAAATTCTCACCAACAGCCCAGTCGTAAAGCTTTTTCGAATCCTGCAAAACAGGTTTATCAGGCACGGTAAATATCCTTTTTTGCATTGCTTCGTCATAGACGCCGACACAACCATGGGACGCGGGCTTGCCCGGGAGGTCTCGAGCATGTATCCAGTACGCAACATTGTCCTGACCGATGTGAAATCGGATGGCGTAATCCATCGGATACTGCTCACTCTCATCTTCGGTTTTGTAGAGAGAAGACGTATGATTTTTATGGCGGGCATCAACCCGGAAGATTCCCGTGGGTGTTTCAAAGCCTTTTTTTCCTGTTGCCGCGGGAAAAGAGAACTGCAGTTTTCCGTATTCATAGGCGCCCAGCCACTGTTCTTCCATATTGACCAGAATGTAGCGATGATACCTTTTGGCCGGTTGATACTCACGTGGCATCGGCGTGTAATCCTTCAGGTCGGCAATATTCAGCGGCGACTTGATGGTCATGCCGGGGTAGACGTGCCGCCGGTCAATTCGATTGAAACGGGCAACAAGCTCCCAGTCTTTCCCGTAGAGGCTTTCGAGAGTATCCTGAGGGCGGATAAAATGGGGTTTCCAGGCAATTGAACGCGTGCTTGGATACAGTACCCGGCCCAAATCTTCCTTTGCGGGATCTTTGGGTGACGCTGCCGGGTGATGTGTCTTCAGAGGATCATGGACGATGATGGTAAAAAGTATTGCTGACAGAAATAGATATTTGATTACTTTGGCCATTGAGAGTCTTTGTCATGCAAATAGGTTAAGTTTCTTGACACGAACAGGAAAAGGGGCGTAAGGCCCCTTGGCTTATGCTGTACCATTTTTTACAAATCTGGTCAAGAGAGTATCTTTGGCACCTGAACAATCCTGATCAGCTGTTATACTGTAGCCAGATAGGCGTTGGAAATATTTCTGAGAGACCAAGAGGGAATTACCCATGACAAGTGAATATGACAAGAATATTGCTGAAAATGATCGTATGTATCGCCTTGCCAATGTTGACACGGAAAACTTGCCGGAGGACGGTGGCCCGGACTTCAATCGATTGATTTTTTCCCAAAGTCCCTACCTGCTCCAGCATGCGGAAAACCCTGTCGATTGGTATCCATGGGGCGATGAAGCCTTTACCAAAGCAAAATCTGAGGATAAACCGGTATTTCTTTCGATCGGCTACGCAACCTGCCACTGGTGTCATGTCATGGAACGTGAATCTTTTGAGGATGACGAGGTGGCTGTGGTACTCAACGAAAAATTTGTCTGCATAAAAGTCGATCGGGAAGAGCGACCCGATATCGACGATCAATATATGACAGTTGCGCAACTATTAACCGGAGGGGGAGGGTGGCCACTAACCATTATTATGACCGCCGACAAGGAGCCTTTCTTTGCCGCCACCTATTTGCCAAAAACACCAAAACAACAGCTGCCGGGAATCATAGAAGTTCTGGATAAAATCGATGAATTTTGGAATACCAATCGTGATGCGGTGCTGGATAATTGTTCACAAGTACTGCAAGGACTTAAAAAAGCAGTTGAGCCACATGCCGGTGTGCTGGAGGATGAAGCTGTGATGGCCAAAGCATTTCAAGTGCTTATTAGTGCCTTTGACAACACTTGGGCAGGATTTGGCGTTGCTCCGAAATTCCCGTTACCCCATTATCTTTCGTTTCTGATCCGGTTTTGGAAGAAATCTCGAGCCGTAAATGCTCTTTGGATGACGGAAGATACACTGAAGATGATCCGGAGGGGGGGAATCTTCGATCAGCTAGGCTTCGGTATTCATCGCTATTCCGTGGACAAACAATGGCTTGTTCCGCACTTTGAAAAAATGCTCTATGACCAGGCAATGATGGTACATGCCTGCCTAGACGCATATCAAGCAACTGGTGACTCTCAGTACAGAGCCACGGCCGGAGAGATTGCGTCCTTTGTCCTGAAAGAAATGCGTTCGTCTGAAGGCGGTTTTTATTCGGCCTGGGATGCCGACACGGATGGCGTTGAAGGTGAATACTATACATGGACTCGTCAAGAAATCTTCTCCGTTTTGGATAGCGATGCAGCAGAAATGGCATGCCGCCTGTTCGACATATCGGAACAGGGCAATTTTGAAGGGCGAAATATCCTCCATCTGCCGGTTCCCGTTCAGGAATTTGCAGACAAAGAAGGTATCCCGCTGGAAAACATGCAGCAAAAAATCGAAAATTGGCGAATAGCACTGGAAACAGCCCGCAAGGAACGGAAAAAACCTCTTCGGGATGAGAAGATTCTCAGTGCCTGGAATGGACTGATGATCTCGGCGCTTGCAAAATGTTTTGCCGTTACCGGAGAATCTCTTTATCGGGAAGCATCTGAAACAGCCCTTCGATTTATTACGAATCAGTTGCGGAACGCGGAGGGCCGTCTTCTGCGAAGCTGGTATCGCGGCAAAGCATCAATTCACGGCTTTTTGGAAGATTATGCCTTTATCGGCTGGGCACTGATCCAGATGTATGAAGCCACCCTGGAGCGGCAGTATCTTGATGCTGCACGCAAAAACTGCAAAGAAGTGCTCAAGCTCTTTGCTGACGATGAGCAGTATGGTTTGTTTGATTCAGGCTCTGACAGTAAAGATCTTCTGGTGCGCAAAAAAGGCGGTCATGACGGTGTTATTCCATCCGGAAACGCGGTTGCGGCGATGAACCTGATCAGACTGGGTAAAATCACTGCTGATTCGCGGCTCCTAGAGGAAGGGAAGGGGATTCTCCGTTCTTTCATGGGCAGTATCGACGGAAACCCGATTACCGGGCTCCATTTCTTGTCAGCACTTGATTACCTGAGTTGTCCGGAAACGGAAGTTACGTTCTCGGGCCGCATAGATACTGCTACAGCACGTGAAATGCTTCTTTCCGTACACAAACGTCTCATTCCGGGTCTCGTGCTGCGCGTTTCGGAAGAGAATGCGATAGTGCTTCCAAAAGGGAATAAAGCCGAAACAGTTGTCCAGATTTGTGCATCTGGCACGTGCAGGCTCCCGGTGACTGAAACAGCTGAACTGGAAAGACTACTGGACGAAATTGCCTGAAATAACTACCAATTTTCTCCTGCTTATGATACATACCCCTGTGAAAACACGTCGCAGGGGTAGCTATGTCTGAAAAGAAAAATATCGCACGAGCCGCTGGAATCATGGGAATTGCAACCATCCTTTCGCGAATTATGGGAATGGTTCGCGATATGGTGGTTTCGCGCCTTTTCGGGGCCGGCTTCGCAACAGACGCTTTTTTTGCGGCCTTTCAAATTCCCAATATGCTCCGGCGCTTTTTCGCCGAAGGAGCGCTGACCTCAGCGTTCGTCCCGACTTTTTCAGAGTGGTATACGCAGAAAAGTAAAGATGAGGCTCGCGAACTGGCCAACATTTGCTTCTCGCTTCTCACCATAGTTATGGGACTGGTCACGCTGTTGGGCGTGCTGTTTTCGCCATTCATCGTCTCGCTGATGTTTCCCGGTTTCCAGGCCGAGCCGAACAAGATGCACTTGACGATTCTTCTCAATCGGCTCATGTTTCCCTACATTTTCTTCATCAGTCTTGTGGCGCTCTGTATGGGTATCCTGAATACGGTCCGCCACTTTTTTACACCATCCATTTCAACCGTTTTCCTGAATTTGTCAATGATCGTCTGCGCCCTGCTCTTGCGAGGTTTTTTCGAAGTTCCGATAACAGCTCTGGCAGTGGGGGTGTTACTTGGTGGGCTCCTGCAGTTGCTCCTCCAATTACCGGTTCTCTATCGCAAAGGCTTTCCCATCCGTCTCAGGTTCAAGCCGCGTCATCCGGCGGTAAAACGGATTGCCTTGCTGATGTTGCCTGCCGTATTCGGTGTCGGTGTCTACTATCTGAATATTACCGTAGGTGCGATACTCGCATCCTTGCTGCCGCAGGGTAGCGTCTCGTATCTCTATTACGCCCAACGCCTCTTTGAATTTCCTCAGGGCATATTCACTGTCTCCATTGCCCAGGCGGTACTCCCTTCCATGAGCAGGCAAGCGGCGGCAGGAGACATGGCCGGTTTGAAGGAATCACTTTCCTTCGGCCTTCGCTTGACCCTCTTTATTACCATCCCTGCCATGGCAGGACTTCTGCTCTGTGCAACTCCGGTCTTCACGCTGCTGTTTATGGGCGGAGCCTTCGATTACGCCAAGGCCGTAAAATCAGCGGAGGCACTCTACTTCTATTCCTGGGGACTCAGCTTCGTGGCGCTTGTGAGAGTACTTGTTCCGGCATTTTATGCGTTGAAAGACACCAAAACCCCGGTACTGTCGGCTTTTATAGCTTTCCTGCTGAATGTCGGCTTCAGCTTGGTGCTCATGGGACCGCTGCTCCACGGTGGATTGGCATTGGCTACAACTCTTTCCGCCTTCTTCAATATGCTGCTGCTTCTCTATTATCTGCGTAAGAAAATCGGCCCCTTCGGCGGAAGTAAAATTGTACTTTCCGGTCTCAAAATCCTCTTGGCAACCATACCCATGTCTTTGGGAGTATATCTCTGCATCCAGACGATAGATTGGTCAATCCAGGGGCAGAAGCTCTTGAAGGGCGGAGTACTTTCTTTGACCGTCTGCGCAGGAATAGGCATATTCCTCCTGTTTGCACATCTTCTACGCTGTGAAGAAACGGAACGGGTCTCTGAAATACTGCGGCGGAAATTGAAAAAATGAGAAAAAACTGCCTGACAATCACTGAAGAAGTTCATTTTTCCCGCTACTGTGTCGAAGGAAGTTACGGAGTTGTCGTTTCCACAGCGCACGGATTATTCGAAACAACACTGCCGGCCGCCGCATCTCCAGATGAAATCCTGGCGGCACTTCACAAACGCTATACCCGGCCACACGGGGATAACGATCTTACCCGAGATGTCGCCGAGAGGCTTTTTCGCTATTTTTCCGGGGAGTTGGTCGACTTTCAGTATCCGATGGACCAACGGAGGTTTACCCCTTTTCAACAGTTGGTCTACCAGGCAGTACATGCCATCGGCTATGGTTCTGTGAAATCATATGGAGAGATTGCCCGGGAAATTCAGCGGCCACGAGCTGCCAGAGGGGTCGGGGCGGCCATGGCGCAGAACCCCTTGCCAATTATAATCCCGTGCCATCGAGTGATCGGTTCATCGGGTGCCATGACGGGGTATTCAGCACCGGGAGGTGTCGGCAGAAAGGAAATGCTCTTGCGTATGGAGGCTACGGTTCTGCGGAAGAAACTGGAGGCTCTAGCGGAGAAATAGAGCGGGGCAGCCGTTATTTATGCACAATTGTCCGAAAATACAGTGAGTATTATTTCAGGCAATGGATAACCAGCTGAAATAACAGACAAAGGCCTTAACTATCTGTTATTACAGCGTTTAGTAATTGCTTCACATTTGGGCAAATAGCGAAAAATGCTTAAAATATGTCAATAAATAGACTTATCAACGTTGTTATGCACAAGTTATACACAGCTTCTGTGGAAAACTTTTTCAAAAGTTTACGGGAGGATTGAAAAGCTCAATACTTCTGCGGTCAAAATTGACATCCCCGAAAACAGTTGCAGTAAATTATCCCCTCAGCCTTCATCTTTTTCATTTCGTTCGGCTTTTTTCGCGTCCTCCCATAAGATGTCCATCTGCTCCAAAGAAGCTTCCGTGAGAGTCATTCCCTGGGCATGCAGAGATTTTTCCACATGATGAAAGCGTGAAACAAAACGTGCAATTGTTTTCCGGAGGGCGTCCTCAGGATTGATAGACAGGAATCTTCCCAGATTGACAATGGCGAAGAGCAAATCACCCAACTCAGCTTCCATGCGCTCCTGATCACCGGTAAAAAGAGTCTCCTCCAACTCCTTCAGTTCCTCGAGAACCTTGGCGAAGACCGGATCAACATGATCCCAATCAAAACCGACGCGGGAGGCTTTCTCCGTTATCTTCTGAGCACGCAGAAGTGCCGGCAACTGGGGAGGGACTCCGGAAAGTGCCGAAAGACGCTCTTCTCCCTTCTCGCCTTTCTTGATTCTTTCCCAGTTCGCAACAAGATCATCAATGGTATCTACTTTCAGGTCGGCAAAAACATGCGGATGCCGGCGGATGAGCTTATCGCAGAGGACCTGCAGAACATCATCCATCGTGAATTCACCGTGCTCTTCGGCAATGACCGAATGGAACACGGACTGCAGCAGCAGGTCCCCCAGCTCTTCCTTAAGCATTTTCGTAGACTTGGAGTCAATCGCCTCCAAGACCTCATAGGTTTCTTCGAGCAGATACCTTTTCAGACTTTCATGTGTTTGTTCTGCATCCCAGGGACACCCTCCCGGCGCTCGCAAGCGGCGCATCAATTGCATTAATCTGTCGAATCCATGAACGGTATCCATATTCCCAGCCTTTCGAATTCTTCACGGCATTCCTTCCCTAACTGATCAAGTCGAGGAAGCTTGCGGATATTTAACGCCTCGGGAGAGGAAATGTCAAGGTCGGTCAACCCATAAAAAAAGGCCCTCAAAAGGGCCTTTTTACTGGTTCAGCGCAGTGAAAAGGTCTGATCATTACACCTGATCTTCAGGGTATGCATCAATGTGGTGGATTGCGAGATCCGGACCGATAAATTCAGCTTCCTTGTCAAGCCGGATACCGACAGTCTTCGCAAGTAGGGTATAAACAACATAGCTGCATGCCAAAGCAAAGACCACTGCGATACAGCTTCCAAGCAACTGGGATACGAAGGTAACACCGCCCATGCCGCCTAATTCTTTATAGCCGAAGATACCGGCAGCGATACCGCCCCAGGTTCCGCAAACTCCATGAAGCGGCCAGACGCCGAGCACATCGTCAATCTTCAATTTCTCCTGCTCTATTTTAAATCCGTATACGAAGATAACCGCCGCAATTCCGCCTGTCAGAAACGCCGCCAATGGGTGCATGATGTCACTGCCGGCACAGACAGCAATTAATCCGGCAAGTGCGCCGTTATGAATGAAGCCAGGATCGTTTTTGCCGGCAACCAGGGCAAAGAGCACCCCACCGACCATCGCCATAAGGGAATTGACGGCAACAAGTCCGGAGATACCCTGCAAATTGCCGGCGCTCATGACATTGAAACCAAACCAGCCAACCGCCAGAATCCAGGATCCGAGAGCGAGGAACGGGATATTGCTGATTGGTATCGGATGTGATCCGCCTTTTGAGTAACGGCCGGTTCGAGCTCCGAGAATAATAACCGCCGGAAGGGCTAACCAGCCGCCGATGGAATGAACGACAACAGAGCCGGCGTAATCATGAAATTCCGCGCCACCAATATTTTTAATAAAATCCTGGAGAAGTGATTTGTTTTGTCCCCAGATTAATGACTCAAAAAACGGGTAGGCGAGGGCGACAAAAACTGCCCCGGCGAACAACTGTGGCCAGAACTTGGCGCGCTCCGCGATACCGCCCGAAATTATTGCAGGAATACACGCTGCAAAACAGAGTAGAAAAAAGAAATGCACCAGATCATAGCCCTGGGCATTTGCCATCAGTTCGCCAGCCGGGTGCAGAAAAGATATACCATACGCCAAAGGGAAACCAACGAGGAAATAGAGAATGGTAGAGATGGACCAGTCGGAGATAATCTTGACAAAAGCATTTACCTGACTTTTTTTTCGTACGGTTCCAACTTCCAGAAAAGCGAAACCCGCATGCATGGCAAAAACCATGACTGCGCCGAGCATGAGAAACAGCACGTCGCCACTGTTCCTGAGACCTGTCGCCATCGACAGAGCGTCCATAAATATACCTCCATTGGTATTAGTACTTGCTCTTCCCGCCATTGGGAATGATTTTGTTTGCCTAGCAAGCTGTTTGCCAACCTGACAACCTATTGATAATATTAGAATTAAGACTTGCACGTTCATTATTTTTCCAGCAGGGTGCCTAAATAGTCGGCGGATGTGCACAAAATTTAAGCCTGCATTCCCGTCGTAGAATGGAGTTGACGCTTTGAGCAGGTCGTAGTACAAATTGAAGAAGAAAAGAGGAGGCAGGATCCAGCGTGGAGTCGCGAACAGCTCTTATCTACTCTCCGGATTTCAGCAAATTCAGCTATGGCAAGGAACATCCATTCAAGGTTCAGCGGTTTCGGCTTGCCTATGAACTCATGGAGGCCTTTGAGTTGACATCTTTGCCGGGAGCCAGAATATTTGACTGCGTTCCGGCGGCAGAAAGCCAGCTACTGACCTTCCACACACACAGTTACCTTTCGAAACTCAAGGAATTCAGCCTTTCAAATGAGCCGAGGGCGGATTTCCGCTACGGCCTTGGCGATATAGAGAACCCGGTTTTCCCGGGCCTTTACCACTGGGCTTGTCTTGGGGCGGGGGGCACAATCGAGGCTGCGCGGCTCGTAACCGAGGGAGGGTTCGACATTGCCTTCAACCTTGCAGGCGGCTGGCACCATGCGCATCGGAGCAGGGCCTCCGGATTCTCCTATCTTAACGATAGTGTACTTGCCATTAACACCCTTCTGCAAAAAGGTAAAAGAATTGTCTATCTGGATATCGACGCACACCATGGCGACGGTGTTCAGGAAGCCTTTTACGATACGGATCAGGTCCTTACCATATCGATTCACGAAAGCGGCGAGAGTTTTTTCCCCGGAACCGGATCTGAAAAAGAAATAGGTTCGGGGCCGGGGAAGGGCTTCTCGGTAAACGTTCCCTTAAAAGAACATACTGACGATGCCTTGTTCATGAAGGCTTTTGACGAGGTTGCCTTCCCTCTCATTGCAGCGTTTGATCCTGATGTCATGGTGACGCAACTCGGTGCGGACACTTTTCGAACCGACCCTTTGACACGACTGGAGATTACCACTCACAGCTACGGGTATGTACTGAAGAAACTCAAGGCGCTGAAAATCCCCTGGGTTGCTGTCGGTGGGGGTGGGTATGAAAATATCAACGTTGCACGGGCCTGGACCCTTGCCTGGGCAATCATGAACGATTTTGAACTGCCGCCGCATCTTCCTGCCCGTTTTATCAAACTGATTTCTTCCCTTGGCTACCCCAATCGGATGCTCCTTGATGCGATGCACTGGGCCGAGGACGATGATCGAAACCGGGCACTCGATGCTGTCGAGAAAAGCATCGCCGCAATCAAGAAAAAAGTTTTCCCCATCATCATCGGTGCCCATGGCTAGGCTGCCCGGAAACAGACAATTGACGGATGCGCAGGGTAATTCGCTCTTTACTCTCAAAGACATCAACACACTGCAGGAGTGGGAAAAAGAGCGCATTTACGGCAGGATTGTTCCTGACCGGCTTTTAAGTATGTTTAACATATCTTCCGAAACGTTTCAGGGCCGCGATGGTGAAAGGAAAGTTTTTTTCACTGCGCCAGAGGGACTTGGTCTGTGCCGTATCGAAATGCGGCTTGCCCCTCTCGACCGGGATGCGGTGTTTTACCTGGAGATTGCGGATACCCAGCATCATCAGATGGAACTGGCATTCTGCATTATTAACGATCCATTCACGCCACGATTCAACGTCGATGTTGACGAACATGACAGGAACAATTGTTTTACCAGCTACGGGCGGAACATTCCTGAGGAGATCAGGGCCATGAAAGCCGGGCTCTTCCCGAACCAGACGCATCGCGGCCTGCGGATGTTTCCTGACTTCCTGCCCCTGTTCGAATTTTTTGTCGATTCTCTGGGCATGGAATTTATTATTGCCGAGCCGCTGACATACGATAACGCAATCCGCTACGAGAAGTATGGCTTTGATTACCTTACCGGTAAACGGTTGATGCTTGAAATTAATGAGGGGTTCCGCAACGGGAACATTTACCAGCGCCGGCTCGACGGTTCATCGCCTTTTCGCTGCGCCGGAGCTGAAAAAACCGTTCACGGCAGAAGCTGGGCAATACATGATGGCATTCTCGAGAAACCCTGGGATGACATCAGAATTTATCTGCAAATTGGGCACAAAGCGGGCATCGACACTTTTCCGGAAAAAGCCTGAAATATTTTCAGCATGATTGCCCACGTATCAGAAATTTAATCTCACTGGCTCAGAAATTGTTCAATTTGCGGCGTGAGGGAGGATGCGAGATGTTTGGTTTCAGTATAGCAGATTGGATCTTTATCGGACTTGTCATGGGAGTGATTTTTTTCTTTATCGCCCTCAGCGGTATGAATAAACGTAAAAGCTAGCTCTATAGCTGTAATCCGCTGCGTACGATAAATGCACATGCAAAATCAATCGAAAAACTAATCCAGGTGGAGAAAAACCGTGATGTTTTTAAAAACCATTAAAGATGGCGCCAAGAAAAGCGAGGGCGTTTTTCATAAAATTGCCCATGGGCTGGTCGGAAATGTTTTCTCTAATGAAAATCATGATTCTTGCATCAATTTGCGCGATACCAGGGCGGTGGGAATCCGTATCGAAAAACTCAACAAGTCATTCGGCACGAATCATGTCCTGAAGGATGTTGATCTGGATATTCGCGCCGGAGAAACATTTTCCATTATCGGTCCTTCCGGAACCGGAAAGAGCGTCCTGCTCAAACTGATCGTAAAACTTGACGAACCGGATAGCGGTGAGATATTTATCGACGAGTCACCGATTTTTGGCGAAGATGCTAAGAATTCTGAAAGAGACTATCGCTTCAGCATGGTGTTCCAGTCGTCCGCTCTTTTCAACTCGTTAAGCGTGGGAGAAAACGTGGGACTCTGGCTCAGAGAGAAACGGGTCTGCAAGGAGGCCCGGATTCGCGAAATCATCCGTGAAAAACTTGCCATGGTCGGACTGCAGGACACGGAGAGTCTCAAAACCTCCGAGCTATCCGGAGGTATGAAAAAAAGGGTGGCAATCGCCCGTTCCCTGGCCATGAATCCTGATTTGATTCTCTACGATGAACCGACCGCGGAACTCGACCCGATCAGTTCCGATGATCTGGCGAACACCATTATCAAGGTAAAGGAAACAACACGCAATACAACAGTCATCGTCACCCATGACCTGAATTTTGCCCTCTATGTCTCGGATCGCATCGGCATGATCTACGATGGGCGAATCATTGAAACAGGAACTCCCGCCGAAATCAAGGCCAGCAGCAACCCGATTGTGAGGAGCTTTGTCTACACGACAACCAAAGGAATCAAAGGGTAGACGAAGAGAACCATCTCAGGTTCAAATGCCTGACAGCGGAAACCGCTGCGACAAAAAAAGATAGACATGGTTACTTTTTTGCGCCATCATTGTCCCCTGCGTTTCACCAAGTTATACCAATTCCAGATCAAGGATGATCTCAAGGCGGCGAGGATTGAGACTGCGAGGCGTACTGAAGATTACGTTGAACAGTCGAAGACGAGCCAACGCAGAGAGGGCCTTGATAGGGAATTGGAATTAGATTCGCCCGGCAGTATGAGGAGACTATGGGCAAAATATTGATAATCGACGACGACGAATCCTTTCTTTCACTCCTCAGTTCCTATATTGAGCATTACTATCCTCGTCTGGACGTGCAGACCTGCAAGAATCCTCTGCTGGGGCTGAAATCGATGAAACAAGATCTGGATCTTATGATCATTGATCTTGAAATGCCTCAACTCGACGGCTCCAAACTCCTGAAGTATGCTTCGGAGAAGGGCATTAACAAAAACAGGATCATCCTGCTCTCCAGTCACGACGCCGATTATCTTCACCATCATTTCCCCATGGGGACCTGTCTGGCGGTGTTGAACAAATACGAAGCAGCACAGAAAGCCGTCCTCGACATGATCTTCAGCTCCCTTGAGAAAAAAGCCGCAGGCTAAACCTGAATACAGATCATCTCCCGCTCTCCCCGGAACCCTCATGGAAGTAATCACTACTCATGTAAATGCCGATTTTGACTGCCTCGGAGCGATGGTCGCAGCAAAAAAACTCTATCCTGATGCCGCCATGGTATTCTCCGGCTCCCAGGAAAAGAGCATGCGTGACTTTTTCCTGAAATCCACCGGCTTTGCCCTTGATTTCAAAAAAGCAAAAGACCTTGATCTCTCAAGCATTACCCTCCTGATAATCGTTGACTGTCAACACTCTTCCCGCATCGGCAGGTTTTCCGAAGTAGTTTCCCGGCCTGGAGTCACCTTCCACATCTATGATCACCATCCCGAGATTCAAGGTGACATTCGCCCCTCCGCAGGTGAAATCTGTGAATGTGGTTCTTCCACCACCATCCTCACCAAAATACTCATGGAGAAAAACATCTCCGTAACGCCGACCGAAGCGACCCTCATGATGTTGGGAATCTATGAGGACACCGGAAATCTGACCTTTCCGTCCACAACGGTGGATGATTACCGCGCAGCAGCGTGGCTTCTCGAACGCGGAGCAAGTCTCAACACGGTGAGTGATTTCATCACCCAGGAACTGACCGCGGAGCAGGTTTCCCTGCTGAACGATCTTCTTAAATCACTCAAGACCACGACGATCAATGGTGTGGACATCTCGATTGCTCAGGCATCCGTTGACTACTATATCGGCGATATTGCCGTCCTTTCTCACATGATTCGTGACATGGAGAATCTTGACGCACTTTTTCTGGCAGTTGATATGGGAAAGAGGGTTTTCATCGTGGCACGGAGCCGACTGCCTGAGGTCGATGTGGGGGCTGTTTTGCGTGAATTCGGCGGTGGCGGACATGCCCATGCGGCATCGGCTACGGTAAAAGATCTGACGCTTATCCAGGTCATGTCAAAACTGCACGAACTGCTCCATCTGCAGGTGAATCCCAAACGAACTGCCGCTGATATCATGTCAGCACCGGTTAAATCCGTGTCTACAACAGCAACTATTTCTGATGCCCGGGATCTTCTTACCAGGTATAACGTTAATGCCATGCCGGTACTTTGCGATGGGGAGATGGTAGGTATTATTTCACGCCGCATTGTCGAAAAATCCCTATATCACCACCTTGGCGACCTGCCAGTAACCGAATACATGCATACAGAATTCCTGCGCGCTGTCCCGGAAACGCCTCTATCTGAAATTCAGGATTACATTGTTGGTCGTGAACGGCGCCTCGTCCCCGTATTCAAGGGAAACATCCTGGTCGGTGTGATTACCCGTACGGATTTACTCCGGGTAATGTATGCAGGGGTTCATAACCGGCTTGAAGGCGTCTACGACATGGCACGCGACGAAATCCCGGTACGAAAGCGACACCTGGAAAACGTCATGCAGAAAAGGCTGTCACCCGAGATTTTTGCCAAATTACGAGAGTTGGGAGAAACAGGTGACCTGCTGGACTTGCCGGTTTACGTCGTCGGTGGTTTTGTGCGGGATTTACTTTTGGGAGCGGAAAACCTCGATATTGATGTGACTGTCGAAGGTGATGGCATTCTTTTCGCCGAAACTCTTGCAAAAGCTCATGGTTGCAGGGTGAAGAGCCATCATAAATTCGGGACGGCTGTCATAGTCTTCCCTGACGGGTTCAAGATCGACGTTGCGAGCACCCGCCTTGAATTTTACTCCTCGCCGGGCGCTTTACCTACGGTAGAAAGATCTTCCCTGAAAATGGACCTCTATCGTCGTGATTTCACCATCAACACCCTGGCGATCAGGCTGAACAAACAAGATTTCGGGGTACTTGTCGACTATTTTTCAGCGCAACGCGACCTGAATGAAAAGGTTATCCGGGTTCTACATAATCTATCCTTTGTCGAAGATCCGACCCGGGTCTTCCGGGCACTGCGCTTCGAACAACGCCTCGACTTCCGTATTGCCAAACACACTGAAAATCTGATCATCAATGCCGTAAAGATGAATTTTCTCAGCAAACTCGGCGGGAAAAGGCTCCTTACGGAGTTGGTAATTATCCTCAAAGAAAAGGACCCGTTACGCGCCATTGAGCGTATGGCTTCACTTGGTTTACTACAATTTATCCATCCGGATTTAAAGCTGACACCTGAAATAAGGCACCTTCTCGGTGAGACAGTCAAAATCATCGCCTGGTTCGAACTTCTCTACCTTGAGCGTCCTTACGAGAAATGGGTGATCTATTTTCTGTCTCTCTGTGACCCGTTATCTACCGTTCAATTCATGGAAACCTGCACCCGTCTTTCACTCTCCGAACAGTACCGCAAAAAACTCTTCGAGTTGAGAAACCGGATAGATTCAATTCTCGATTCTCTGCAGCGACGCATTGTCAGAGGACCGAAAATGAAACGCAGTGAAATATATTTCTTGCTCAATGAACTGCCAGTTGAAATACTTTTATTTTTAATGGTAAAAGCCAAGGTGGAGGGGGTAAAGAAATTCATATCGCTCTACTTTACGCAACTTCAAGGAGTACGAACAGCCATCACCGGGGAAGATCTCAAGGAGTTGGGTGTCGTCCCTGGACCAGCATACAAGAAAATTCTCGATCGGGTTTTTCGTGCGAAACTGGACGATGAAACACTTACCAGAGAAGACGAAATCAGAATCGCACGCAAAGAGGCGGGTAAGCACAAATAGTCTTTCTTTTTCGGCGTCACTTCATTTTTTAATCAAACCTTCCCCTGAAATCATTCCTCTCGCAGGCACTCATTTTCACCGAAAATGTTCTTGTTTTCTTAAACTTAGATACGGATCAATACCAGTACAGCATATACCAGTTACATGAGACTAGTTTTCACAAATATGTATCATGTTTACTCGAGATTGTCCGATATGATACATAGGTAAAACTGAAACAAAAATTGAACTTCCAAATGCAGGAAATCAATGTTCCGAATGCTACTCAAATCTTTCTCTAAACAAATCTGGCTGATTATTTCTGGATGTTTATTCGTTTCTGTACTGGCAGTATTGATCAGTCACCTGTCGAATACTGACGAGACAGTTTTGCTCACGCCTGATGAAAAAGCCTGGCTGCAGGCACATCCTGTAATTCGCCTCGCCCCAGACCCGGACTTTCCTCCGACTGAATTATTCACAACTACTGGTCACTATACAGGCATCGCCTCCGATTACGTTGCCCTACTGCAAAAAAGGTTAGGTATCCGCTTTCAGATTGTAAAATTGCAGAACTGGGCTGAAGTCCTGAAAAAAGCAAAGCTGAAGGAAGTAGACGTCCTCGCAGCCGCTACAAAAACACCAGAGAGAAGCGAATATCTCCTCTTTACCAAACCGTATTTGGAGTTTCCCGGGGTCATTATTACCCGGAACGACGTTAAAGAGTCATTCACCCTTCGAAAACTATACGGTAAGAATATCGCTATCAAAGCCGGATACGGTGCCCGCTACTATGTAGTCACAAATTACCCGCATATCCAGGTGGATGTGGTCCCTGATATTCACACCGGATTACAAAATGTTTCGTTTGGAAAGCGTGACGCCCTGTTGGAAAACCTTCTGACCGCTTCGTACTACATGGATAAAGATGCAATTACCAACCTTCGCATAGCTGGTGAGGCAGAGTACATGTATCGACTGGCCTTTGCCATACGAAGCGATTGGCCGATGTTGCAACAGATCCTGGAAAAAGGACTTCAGCAAATTTCCAACGAAGAAAGAGAGGTTATCTATAACAAATGGGTTCCTCTCAATGCCCGGTATCTGCTGGTCAACGAGACAATTACTCCCAAAATATTCATAACGTTAGGCATCATTTTTCTTTTTTTCATTCTCGTTGTTGGTTGGAACAGGGCACTTACCCGGCAGGTTGCCAAAAGAACCAGCGAATTATCCGATGAACTCCGTGAAAGAATTTTTTTTGAAAATGCATTGCTGGAAAGTGAGGAAAAGTTTCGGGTATTGGCTGAAACATCTCCAGCAGCGATTTTTCTCTACCAAGGTGAATCTCTGATATACGTCAATCCTGCGGCTAGGAAAATTTCCGGTTTTTCTGAGCAAGAATGCCTGAAGATGAGGTTTTGGGATTGGGTCGACGCAGATTTTCAGAAGCAGGTAAAATCATACGGTCTATTGCGGCAACGAGGAGAGTCGGTTCCGGAAAATTATGAGGTTAAATTACGAACCAAGGATGGCAACATTAGATGGGCACATGTTTCAGCGGGACGTATCCAGTATCGTGGGGAATCGGCAGGCATTGCCTCCGTTATAGACATAACCGATCTAAAAAATGTCGAAGAGGAACTGCGTCGAACCAACGACGAGTTGGAGCAACGGGTACAGGAACGAACCGCTGAACTGGCCGCAAGCATGGAAGAGATTCGATTTACCCAGTTTGCCGTCGAAAAATCCAGTCACCAAGCCTTCTGGGTCCAGGAAAACGGCACACTTTTCTATGTGAATGATTCCGCTTGTCATAGCCTTGGGTATGACCGGGAAGAGCTTGTCGGTATGTCAATCTCAAAAATTGACCCAGATTTGAAATTTGAGAGCCAAACCGAGCTCTGGAATAATCTTAGGAATAATCATTACATCGTTTTTGAATCCAAGCATCGGCGGAAAAAAGGTCAGTTTTACGAGGTTGAGGTCCATGCGAACTTTCTAGCATTTAATGGCAAAGAATATATTTGCTGCTTTGTCACCGATATCTCGAAAAGGAAACAGGCAGAAAACGCACTCAGAAAAAACGAGTTGGATATGCGTGAGCTAGTTGCAGCCCTTCAACAAAAACAAGGGTTGTTAAATACCTTGATCGATGCAATTCCCGATTTAATCTTTTACAAAGACACGGAAGGCTTCTACCATGGTTGTAATAAGGCATTTGAAAATTTTATTGGGAGATCCAAGGAGAGTTTGATTGGCTGTACGGATTTTGATTTGTTTCCCGCTGAACTTGCTCACTTTTTTCGGGAAAAGGATTCATCAATGTTCTCAAAACAGTCAGCCTGCCGGAACGAAGAATGCTGCACGTACCCTGACGGACGGCAAGTTCTGCTTGAAACCCTCAAGACCCCGTACTACAACACCCAGGGTAAGCTCCTCGGCTTAATAGGAATCAGCCGTGATATTACCCAGCGTAAAGAAGCAGAGGAGGCCTTGCGCAAATCAAATGATGAACTTGATTTGCGGGTTCAAGAAAGAACTGCTCAGCTTACTTCACTGACTGCCGAACTTTCCCAGGCAGAAGAATATGAACGCCGACGCATTGCCAGTGATCTGCACGACCAGGTCGCCCAGACCTTGGCACTGAGCAAAATCAAACTCAATTCACTTCTTCTTTCCGGTCATACTGAAGAGAGAGATGAAGTCCTCCGCGAAGTAGTAAATCACCTCAGCACATCCATCGACGAAATCCGTTCCCTAACCTTTCAGCTCAGTCCGCCAATCCTCCACGAAGTTGGCTTGGAAGCGGCACTGGAATGGCTTAGCGAGGAATTCCAAGAAAAATACAGACTACGAATCCATTTTCAGTCTGACGGTAAACTCAAGCCGCTCGACGAGAAGACTGGTGCTGCACTCTACAGAATGTCGCGGGAATTGCTCGTCAATATTGTCAAACACGCCCAGGCGAAAAACGTTCAGGTCGCGGTAAAAAGTATTTCCCAAAATATCCATGTATCGATTTCAGATGATGGTATTGGTTTTGATTCTTCGCAAATTCTGGATAATGGAAGTTCAAACAACTCGTTTGGTCTTTTGAATATTTATCACCGCATACAGTACCTGGGCGGGAACTTTATCATAGAGTCAGTAGTGGGCCGCGGCACCAGTGCCACGATTATCTATCCTTTCAATAAGACTATTAAAACGCAGTAGGAAATTACCATGAAAATCAGAATCGTACTTGCCGATGACCATAAGATAGTCAGAGAAGGGCTGCAAGCTCTTTTGGAAAAAGAAACCAACATTGAAATAGCTGCTGTTGCAGAAGATGGCAGGACAGCCTTGCAGTTTGCCCGGGACTTGCTACCCGATGTTGTTGTTATGGACATCGGGATGCCTGGCTTGAACGGTATCGAGGCAACACGTTGCATCACTGTCGAAATCCCCCAAATCAGAGTTCTCGTTCTTTCAATGCATTCCGCACGTCGCTATGTATTAGAAGCGTTATCTGCCGGTGCCAAAGGATATATGTTGAAAGATTGCGCCTCGGAAGAGCTAGCCCGTGCTATCCATATCGTGTACGAAAATGAGACGTACCTCAGTCCGAAAGTGGCAGATATTCTGGTCAAGGACTACATGAATTTATTGCCGAACCAGGGACAGGAACCGCTTGATCTTCTCTCAAAACGTGAGCGTGAGGTATTGCAGCTCATTGCCGAAGGTCAGAATACCAAAGAAATCGCCTTTCTGCTTGGCCTGAGCATAAAAACCGTAGAAACTCATCGTCAACAGATCATGAAAAAACTGAATCTGCAGTCGGTTGCAAGTCTTACGCGCTTTGCTATCCGAGAGGGACTGACGCCTCTCGACTGATCATTTCCCACTATCCCACCATCAATTTCCACTAGGGTATTTTCCCCCAATTTTAAGGGATTCCCTGATTTACTTCCTGAAGACTTTACCGATATAAAGTACAAATCTTAGAAGGTTTTCGATCTCTGGTTCTTTCTATTATTCCAACTGTAACAGTTTCATAGTTCTTTCAGAACCTGTCATCGCGGCATTTTCGCGCAACAATACGTTTAGTCTTGTACTGAAAGCATTTCATTCTTTAGATCGCACTCAGGAGGTCTCTATGAAAATTCGTACACAATTTATCTCGGTAAACACGGTAATAGTTGCTGTTGCCCTGGCAAGTGTTATCACCATATGCCTTTCCGAATTCAAACATGTTTTGGGACAGCAAGCCATTGAATCACAGGAAGCCCGCATTAAGACCTTCTGGGAACTGCTGCATGGGTACGGCAAAGAATTTTCAATTGTTGAAGATAAACTCATGGTCGGTGATCATGTTTTGAACGGTGATTATTCAATTCCCGATAAACTGAAAGAACTGACTGGTGGTACCGCAACCATTTTCATGAATGATGTTCGGGTATCCACCAATGTGGTCAAGGACGACGGCACCCGTGCGGTGGGAACCAACCTCAAAGGTCCTGCATTTGATACGGTCTTCAAGAAAGGTCTCCCGTATCGTGGAGAGGCGGAAATCCTGGGCACACAGTATTTCACCGCCTATGATCCGATCAAGGACGCTACCGGAAAAGTTATCGGTGCTCTCTACACGGGCGTAAAAAAGAGCATATTCCTCGGCTCCTATGAAAAACTGCAAACAACTGCAATACTTCTGACAATAGTAATCCTGCTCGCATCAGTGGCTGTGAACTGGATTATTGTCAGGCGTCTTTTCATTCCACTGAATCAGATGCACGATGTGATGCTGGTCGCCGAAAGAGAGGGCGACCTGACTCAACGTCTTGCTTATGCCAAAAACAATGAAGTGGGAGAAATGTGTACTTCATTCAACGGATTCCTGAATAAACTGGCAGAAATAATTTCACATATTACTGTCTCCGCAGATTCTTTGGCTTCAGCCGCCACCCAGGTTCTCTCCTCTTCGGAAATGATGGCAACCAGTGCGGAAGAAGTGGCCGCCCAGGCTGCGACAGTCGCTGTTGCAAGTGAGGAGATGGCGGCCACGGCAAATGATGTGTCCGGTAACTGTCTCCTTGCCGCCCAGAGCTCACAACAAGCCAATATTTCAGCTGAAACTGGTGCGACGGTAGTCAGCGGAACGATAAATGTTATGAACCGCATTTCCTCGAGAATCAAAGAAACCGGGCAGAACATTGAGATTCTGGGCAACCGTTCAGAAGAGATCGGCACAATCGTTAAAACTATTGAAGAGATTGCCGACCAGACAAATCTTCTTGCTCTAAATGCCGCTATCGAGGCCGCCAGGGCGGGAGAGCAGGGTAGGGGATTTGCTGTTGTTGCGGATGAAGTGCGTGCACTTGCCGAAAGGACCACAAAGGCAACAAAAGAAATCAGCGCTACCATTAAACTGATTCAACAGGAAACGAGAAATGCAGTCTCCCTTATGCACGAGGAGGTACAGGAAGCTGAACAAGGGACTCTAGAGGCATCAAAATGTGGCGAAGCCCTGCAGGACATTCTGCAACAGATTCAATCCGTTGGAATGCAGGTAAACCAGATTGCAACTGCAGCGGAGCAACAGACCGCCACAACCGGCGAGATCACCAGCAATATCCAACAAATCACCGATGTTGTTCAGGAAACAGCCAAGGGAGCCCAAGACTCTGCAACAGCAGCCCATCAGTTAGCTGGCATGGCGGGTGAGTTGCAAAATATTGTGCGACAATTCCGTTTGATATCTTAAATTTTTCACTGCGTCATTCCAAGGAACTCGTAGATAACTGTTTCCATTAAAAGGGAATACTTCATGGCAAAAAATATTCGAATAGCGCTTACCATTTCCCTGATCTACTGCGGTGTGGCAAGTCTATGGATTTTCATGACTGACAGATTATTACCATTGCTCGCAACAACACCGGAGAAGATCGCAACACTCGCCATGTATAAGGGATTATTCTTCGTTGCCACCACGACTCTGCTACTTTATCTGGCAATTCACTCTTTTGTCAGACGGGCATGCAATCGCTGTCACTCCGTACTTGAAACAATTGATGACGTAGTCATCATTTATGACCTTGAAAGAAGGGCTATTCTCGATAAAAACAAAAAAGCTCTCGAACTTTTCAGGGAATTTAGAGAGGGAGCAGTTTCGGAACATTCTGAAACAGATAATGAATTACAACACCACAACCTGAAAGACCCACTCGCCTGGCTACAAAAAGTCATGGCAGAGAATTGTTATTCCTTCGAATGGGAAGCACGGCAACCAGACGGCCACAGTATTTGGCTCGACGTCAATCTTAAGAATATTACGATCAATGGCATACCGCGCCTGATAGCCGTGGCCCGCAATATTTCAGAGCGCAAACTATCTGAAAATGCCGATAAAAAACGCAATCGTACCCTTAAAATGCTCTTGACCTGCAACGAAGTTCTGACTCGTGCGCAAAGCGAAAAAGAGCTTTTTGAAAACATCTGCAAGATTATTGTCGAAGACGGCTTTTACAGCTTTGCCTGGGTTGGTATTGCTGAAAACAACCAGGAAAAGAGTGTTCTCCCTGCGGCCCGAGCCGGTTCTTATCTCAACTCATCTTCAATGACAAAAATCAGCTGGAAAGACAATGAGCAGGGTAGGGGACCCACCGGCACGGCTATCCGTGAAGGGCTGCCGTGTCTTATTAAGGATGTTCAAAATGACATCCGCTTTCTTCCCTGGAGGGAAGAGGCCCGTGCAAATGGATACATTTCTGTTCTGTCAGTACCGTTAGTTTATTCCGACAACGTATTTGGCGCCCTCACGGTTGGCGCTTCAAATTCAGACGCTTTTGACGAAGAGGAATTGTCCCTCATGGTCCAGCTGGCCGGCGATATTGCCTATGGAATTGCCTCTCTAAAAACAGCTGCTGACCGAAAAAAGATGGAAGATGCACTGATACAAAGTGAAAATAATCTCGCAGAAGCCCAGTCAATTGCCTCGCTCGGCAGTTGGGAATATGATCTTGAGACTGACGAAGAATATCGCTCTGATGAATTTTTCCGAATCCTTGGTCTCCCTCCCCGGGGAAATGGTAGAGCGACGGATTCGGTGTTCGACTTTATTCATCCTGAAGACAGAAATCACGTAAAGGAGAAAATCACAGATACCTTGGAGCAGGGCAAACCGTATGATGTTGAATATCGGATCATCCGGGCAGACGGATCCGAAAGAATCTTGCATGCGCAAGGTAAGACCTTAAAGGATGAAACGGGAAAGACAACAAAATTCATTGGTACGGCTTGTGATATAACAGATCGAAAGAAAGCAGATGTGGCTCTCCAGGAAAGCGAGCTCCGCTTCAGATCGTTGGTGGAGACGACGACCGATTGGATCTGGGAAACTGACAAAGACTCTGTGTATGTTTATTCCAGCCCGAAGATTCGGGAACTGCTCGGTTACGAACCGGAGGAGATCATCGGAAAAACGCCCTTCGATCTGATGCACCCGCAAGATGCACTGAGACTGACACAAAAATTCACGCAGTTGAAAGTTGCACGAAAACCCTTCACCGCTGTCGAAACGATATACATTAACAAGCTCGGCAGTTTTGTGACAATTGAAACCAGTGGGGTGCCGTTCTTCGATGAACATGGCAATTTTTCCGGCTATCGCGGCATAGACCGAAACATTTCGGATCGCAAGAAACTGGAGGAAAAATATCTCCAAGCGCAGAAGATGGAAGCTATCGGACAACTGGCAGGAGGGATCGCTCATGATTTCAACAACATCCTGACCGCAATAATCGGCTTTGAACATCTCCTGATGGAGACGGTCCAAAGTGAGAAATCTCGTCATTACGCACTTCAAGTTTTGGCACTGGCAGATAAAGCGTCGAATTTAACTCGAGATCTACTGGCATTTAGCCGAAAACAAACCATTCATCCCAAGCAATTGGATATCAATGGAACAATCAGAAAGATCTGCAAGATTCTCAAACGTCTTATCGGAGAAGATATCGAACTTCATTTGAACTTGTATGACACACCGTTACCGGTATTGGCGGTAACAGGACATCTGGAACAGGTTTTTATGAACCTGGCTACCAATGCCCGTGACGCAATGCCAGACGGAGGATTTCTGACCATTTCTACCGAATTCATACAGATCGATAACTCGTACGTAGAACTGAACAGGCAGGGTGAAGCTGGAAGATATGCCCTCATTTCTTTTTCTGATACCGGTATAGGCATGGATGAATCGACCCGTTTGCGCGTCTTTGAACCTTTTTTCACCACCAAAGAAGTAGGCAAGGGAACTGGCTTAGGGCTTTCAACGGCGTACGGAATAATTCATCAACATGAAGGGTTCATTACCGTGTACAGCGAAGAGAAAGAAGGGACAACATTCCGAATCTACCTTCCCCTGATAGACTCTGCTGAAGATCTGGATTCCGAGTGTAGAAGCGAACTTGTTCCACCCCGAGGTTGTGAGGTTGTCCTGCTCGTCGAGGATGAACCGGAAGTTCGCCAGGTCATGAGCACTCTCCTGGAGAAAAACGGTTACCAGGTTATTGTAGCCGTTGATGGTGATCATGCTCTCGAACAATTCCTGGAATATGAGGATTCAATAGATTTATTGATTCTTGATGTCATAATGCCGAAGAAAAACGGTAAGGAAGTTTACGATATTATCAGCAAAACAAATGATGGGATGAAGACCATTTTTATTAGCGGTTATACAGCGGATATCGTAGAACAGAAGGGAATCCCCGAATTCTGCCACCTGGTTTCCAAGCCCTTCTCTCCCCATGATTTTCTCTGGAAAGTGCGGGATGTCCTTGACGATGTTAGTAAGGAATCTTCCAGCGAACGTTCTTATACCGTGGCAGGTTAGATATGCTGACTGGCAATATTTCGGTTCGTGTTACGGTGGCGTGCTCTAACCAGGGACCTTTTTGACAAATAGAACAACTACTTCCCTGCAAAATCGACAAATCAGTCCTCGCCCAGACGGATTTTCGCATGGTTCTTCTCAGTCAGACCGGCTCCTGTCTTGAAGTTACACGTTTTGCCAGGTCATTCTTTACCAGCCCATTTCCAAAGTTTCCGGAGTCGAGTATTATATAAATGCATTGCCGTGGATTCTCAACCCGGAGGGTATTGTTTGAAATATAGTCCAAAGAATCACACGCCCTTGGTTCTTGTTGCCGATGATGACCATTTCATCCGGGTCCTGGTAAAGGACGCTTTGGAATCAGAAGGCTTCAGGGTTAGCGAAGTGGCTGATGGTCGCGATGTACTTTCCACCTTCAGCAGAATAAAGCCGGATATCATCATCCTGGATGTAGTTATGCCCGGTCAGGATGGATTTCGCCTCTGTCGGGAGATTCGTGCCACGGAAGCAGGGCAAACCGTTCCCATCGTCATGATGACCGGCCTGGATGATATCGACTCTGTCAGAAAAGCTTACGCGGCAGGGGCAACCGACTTCATTACCAAACCTCTCAACATTCCTCTGATCGGCTACCGGATTCAGTATATTTTCCGCTCAAGCCGGACTCTCGAAAAACTCAAGCAGAGCGAAACGCGCCTGGTAGATGCGCAGAAAATTGCGAATCTCGGCAGTTGGGAAATGGACCTCGACTCCGGTGACGTCTACTGGTCCCAAGAGGTCTATGCCATTTTCGGCATGGAACCGGGTAACGGCGCTATTTCGCACGATGTCTTCATGAATGCCGTTCATCCCGAAGAGAAAGATGCCGTGGCCGCTCTGCTGGAAAAAGCTTTCTCAGCAGAGGACAACTTCAACATCGAATGTCGCATTCTGGCGCAAAATGGCCGCTCACGGACCATCTTGACGAAGGCACGCATCACCAGGGATGAAAGTAACAAGGCAACTTGGGCGGTAGGTTTTATCCAGGACATCACCGAACGCAAAGAGGTCGAAGAAAAAATTCGACTCCTGGCGTATTACGATACACTTACCGGGCTGCCGAATCGAATTCTTTTCCACGATTACTTCAGCCACGCCGTTGCCTTTGCCACCAGGACAAAAACTCAGATCGGGATTCTCTTTGTCGACCTGGACAGGTTCAAGCTGATCAATGATACACTGGGGCACACAGTAGGGGACAAGGTTCTGAAAGACGTGGCGAAGAGACTGGACGCCGGTATCCGGAAATATGATTACATCGCCAGAGAGCGGGTAGCAGACATTGATGCCGAAGTCGCCCGTTTTGCGGGTGATGAATTTATTGTCCTGTTGAAAAATGTCCGGGATCATTTTGACGCGGCAAAAGTGGCGCAACGAATTCAGGATTCACTGACAATGCCTTACATCATAGACGGTACCGAGATAATCATCACTCCGAGTATCGGCATCAGTTTATACCCGGTTGATGGTGAGAAACTCGAAGATCTGATCAAGTACGCCGACATTGCCATGTATCACGCAAAGGAGTTGGGCAGGAACAATTTTCAGTTTTATTCGCGCTCCCTGGACACCACGGCCAAAGACCACCTTATTTTGGAAGGTCAGCTCAGGAATGCAATCAGGCGAGACGAGCTGTTTGTCTGTTATCAACCGATCATCAAGGTGCCTTCTTTCAAAATTTCCGGTATTGAAGCCGTAGTCAGATGGCGGCATCCTGAACGGGGGATTTTGTCTGCCGCCAGCTTCGTGCCGATGGCCGAAGAAACAGGCCTGATAACTGAAATCGACGAGTGGGTGCTCTTCACTGTTTGCAAGCAGATCAAGGTGTGGCAGGACCGCGCCGATCAGAGCTGGATGGTAACGGTCAATGTTTCCGGCCGTAATTTCAAAAAGAGAACTCTGGTGGAAACCGTTGGCAGGGCTCTGCATAGCAGCGGCATTGATCCCCGCTGGCTCAAGCTCGAAATTACTGAAGGTGTTCTGATTGATAAAGATGGATACGTTGTTTCAGCCTTGAACAGCATAAAGGAAATGGGTATACGGCTGGCACTGGATGACTTCGGGACGGGCTACTCATCACTCGGTTATTTGCGGAAATTTCCACTGGATATCTTGAAAATCGATAAAAGTTTCGTGAAAGATCTTCTCGTCGATCCTGATTGCGTCTCCATCACCACGGCAATCATTGCCCTGGCCAGAAGCCTGAAGCTCGATATCATCGCGGAAGGAGTAGAGACGAAAGAGCAGATGGAACTTTTGCTGGAGACAGGCTGTGAAAAACAGCAGGGGAACTATTTCAGCCCCCCGCTTTCTTTAAATGACCTAGAAGAGTTTGTCCGAAACGGTACGATCAGGATCAGCGATCGAAGCAATGATGAAAGCCAAGGATTTAGCGGGCTGGCAGTGCCTGTCACCAGCTGATATTACGGCGGCAATTACATATATCAATGGTAGGGGCTTGGCACGGCGTGCTTCACTCGATCGGACACGGCACGCCGTGCCCCTACATCAGGGTGGTGATGTATAATTGCCGAAGTAATAACTGAACCAAACCTATCGCTGTTCTTTAATCTCCGGTTACAACCCGGATTGCCTCGACGATCCCATCCATCAGACACTCAAGCTCTTCCATGGTTATGGAAAGGGGCGGGAATACCACGATGACGTTTCCGAGGGGGCGCAGGAAGATCCCGCGTTTCCGCGCCTCATTGCAGACCCTGATGCCGAAGCGCTGTTCCCAGGGGTAGGGGGTTTTCAACCCCTTGTCAGAAACCAGTTCAATACCACCGATCATTCCCACCTGGCGGGTATCTCCCACATGCGACAGTTTCCTTATCTCCCGAAAACGCCCCTCAAGATAATCGATTTTCTCCGGCAGGTGATCCAGCAACCGGTCCTGCTCAAAGAGTTCCAGACTTGCCAGGGCAGCGGCACAGGCGATCGGGTTGCCGGTGAAGGTGTGCCCATGGAAAAAAGTCTTCAGCTCGCTGTAGTCTCCAAGGAACGCATCATAGATTTCCTGGGTGGCAAGGGTGGCGGCAAGCGGGAGATAGCCGGCAGTCAGTCCTTTCGATAATGCCATAAGATCCGGGGTAACACCCTCACGTTCACAGGCGAACAGAGCGCCTGATCTACCAAACCCGACGGCAACTTCATCGGCGATCATCAAAATATCATAGCGGTCACACAGCTCTCGCACTTTCTTGAGAAAACCAGCAGGTTGGGCCACCATACCGCCAGCACACTGCATCAACGGTTCAATAACCAGTCCGGCAGTCTCTTGCCCATGCGCTGCCATCAGGCGTTCCAGTTCCTGGAGACAGAATCGCTCACAGGTCTCGTCACCGGTCCCGCCTGACTCGCATCGGTAGCAGTAGGGAGAGGGGGCGAGTATCGTAGGAAAGAGAAGCGGCCGGAAAACCCCATGAAACAAGTCGATACCGCCAACGCTGACAGCGCCGATGGTGTCGCCATGATAAGCATTTTTAAAAGAAATGAACTTGGTCTTGGCCGCGGAGCTGCCGCCCCTGAGGCGCTGGTACTGGAAAGCCATCTTGATGGCGATTTCCACCGCTGTGGAACCATTATCAGAATAGAATACCTTCGTCAGTCCCGGTGGAGCTACCTCAATCAATCTTTTTGCCAGGATGGCCGATTGATCATTTGCCAACCCCAACAGAGTTGAATGCTCCAGCCTGTCAATCTGTTTCTTGAGGGCCTCATTGATTTCCGCACGGCAATGGCCATGAACATTAGTCCAGATCGACGCAACTCCGTCAAGGTAACGATTCCCGTCCGTATCGATCAGATAGGAGCCTTCACCCCGATCAATCACGATCGGTTCTTCAGTCTCCCAATCGCGCATCTGGGTAAAGGGGTGCCAGACATAGGACTTATCGTATTCGCGCAGTGTATGAGTGTCAGGAGATTTCATGTGGTGCCTCCAGAGATAGTAGCTTTGTAAGAGTTGGCATTTCAGCACATTCCGACAGTAATTTCACCAGAGTCTTTTCATCAGTGCCGCTGCAACGAGGCAGAACCGCCAACACCGGTACTGCAGCAAATTCTGAGATCACACGCGCCGCATATTCTTCGGCCTGATCCGGTTGTTCGGGTTGACCGTTAATTACGACTCCCAAGACCTCAATCCCACGCGACCGTGCGCATTCACAGGTCATGAGAGTGTGATTGACAGTACCGAGGTTTGGACGTGCCACGATCAACAAGGGCAGGGAAAGGGCGTTGACAAGATCGGCGACCAGGAAATCCTTTGCCAGAGGAACCAGAAGACCACCGGCTCCTTCAACAATGACAAAATCGTGAGTTGTTGAAAGGCGTTCGAACGCTGCATGTATCGATTTGAGCTGTATGACAACACCTTCGCGGGCAGCAGACTCTGAGGGAGCGAGCGGTTCGCGAAGGAGGTATGGAGCAATATCACTGTCCGGAGCAGTGCATGCAGAAGCCCAACGGAGAAGTTCAGCATCCTCGGAAACAAGCCTGCCATTAACAAGAACCGCGCCGCTGGTAACCGGCTTCAGGACCGCCACCCGAAATCCTGCTTTTTGCAGAGAAAGGGCAAAAGCCGCTGCCACGATCGTCTTACCGACTCCGGTGTCGGTGCCACTGACAAAAATTCCTTTTGCGCGCATGGACCCGGCATTCCCTCCCATCATTTCCCACATCCCTTCTGAACAATTGTAAGTCCTAGATCTTTCAGCATTTGCAGGTCCTGCTGCTCATCACGACCGGTTGTGGTCAGATAGTTGCCGATCATGGTACCGTTAGCCCCGGCAAAGAACATCCATGACTGTAGATCGCGCAGATTTTTTTCGCGGCCGCCGCAGACGGAAATTCTCTTTGTCGGCAGGATCAGTCGATAAAGTGCAATGATATGCAGACATTCCAATGGAGTCAGATAATCGGCATCTGCAAGCCGGGTCCCGGGTATCGGATTGAGGAAATTTATCGGTACCGAGTCAACCTCAAGTTCCCGTAAAGTCAAGGCCAGTTCCACCCGTTGCGCCATGGTTTCGCCCATGCCGAAAATCCCCCCGCAACAAACCTTCATCCCTGCAAACCGCGCATTGCGGATGGTCTGGATGTCATCCTCATAGTCATGGGTGGTACAAATTGAGGGAAAGAAAGAGCGTGCCGTTTCCAGATTGTGGTGATAGGTCACCGCACCGGCCGACTTGAGGCGAACTGCCGTTTCGAGGTCAATGATGCCAAGGGAGCAGGAGGGTTCGATGCTATTTTCATTTCTGATCGAACGAAGAACGGCACAGATTCTTTCAAGCTCTTCACCCGGGCCAATGCTTGTTCCGCTGGTTACGATGCCAAAGCAGCCTGACCCCTTTTGCTCAGCATCGCGAGCTGCTGTCGTAATTGCCTCTTCTGACACTAAGGAAAATACCGGAGCATCAGTAACATGATGTACCGACTGAGCACAAAAGGCGCAATTCTCGCCACATCGTCCTGATTTGGCATTGATGATTGAACAAAGGTGAACCTGGTTACCGACAAAATGCTCTTTGATCCTGTTTGCTTCGGCAAATAGGGAAGGAAGGTCTTTTGTGTCTGTTCGGGCAAGTGCCAACGCCTCTTCCTCGGTGAGCAACCCACCATCAATTATATGTTCAGCCAACCCTTTTATCTGTCTGTTCATGATTTCCTCCATAATCTCAGGTAACACAGGAAAACAATAGTTGTCAACTTCACAGTTAATCCAAGTTGACCATCAAAGAAAAAAAAGCAGAGATAACGTGTTGTCTATCTCTGCCGGTTCAATTTGGAAAAGGAATTTCCTGAATGATTATATTATCTTGTTAAGAGGATACTCGATGATACCTTCAGCTCCAACCTTCAAAAGCACAGGGATGATTTCGCGTACTTGCTTTTCATGGAGAATACTTTCGATGGAAACCCAGTCCGTATTATAGAGATTGGATACGGTAGGGAAGTTGAGGCTGGGAAGTATCTTGATAATCTCCTCCAGCTTTTCTTTCGGGGCGTTCAATTTGAGACCAACCATGTTCTCGGCTTTAAGTGCCGATTGAAGAAGCGTTGCAATCTGCTCAATTTTTTCACGCTTCCAAGGATTTGCCCATGCCTGCTTATTGGCAATGATAACCGGATTCGAAGTCATGAGCGTTTCCACAATCCTCAAACCATTAGCGCGAATCGTGGAACCGGTCTCGGTAACTTCGACAATTGCATCACAGAGCCCTTCTACTACCTTTGCCTCGGTGGCACCCCAGGAAAATTCCACGCTGACAGGAACGTTGCGTTCAGCAAAATATCGCTTGGTAAAACCAACCAGTTCCGTGGAGATCGTTTTACCTTTCAAGTCTTCCGCGCATTTGACCGGGGAATCCTGGTTAACGACAAGTACCCATTGCGCAGGACGGCGAGAAACCTTCGAGTAGATGAGGTCACAGACGGTAACCACATCGGAATCATTTTCCATGACCCAGTCCCTGCCGGCGATACCTACATCGATAGTACCCTTTTCCACATACATGCTCATTTCCTGGGTACGGATGAGATTGCATTTCATCTCATCATCATCGATGGAAGGAAAATAGCTGCGTGAAGAAAGTGCAATATTCCAACCGGCCTTACGGAACAATTCGACTGTCGCTGTTTCGAGACTGCCCTTGGGGATACCGAATTTAAGTAGGTTACTCATTTCTTGTACACCTCGTCGGGGTTGAAGAGCGGATTTGAGTGTTCTACCCACTGATCATCTTCTCGCTTCACATAGAAACAGCTGCGATTTCCGGTGTGACAAGCGGCTCCGCCATGCTGCTTGACTTTAATAAGCACCGAGTCGGCATCACAGTCGGTATAGACTTCGATTACGTCCTGAACATTCCCGGATTGCTCACCTTTCATCCAATACTTGTTTCTGCTGCGGCTGAAAAACCAGGTCTTGCCCGTTTCCAGGGTCAGATTCAGGGTTTTCTCATCCATATAGGCAAGCATAAGTACTTCTCCGGTTTCATGGTCCTGAATGATGGCGGGTATCAGGCCGCCCATTTTTTCAAAATCGAGCGTGATCATTGAATAACCTTTCATAATAGTGAAATTTCAACAGAAAGAGCTTTTCTTCATACACCGTCAGGCAGTTCTCTGTCAATCCCTGGCTTGCCGGAGAAAGCAAGAAAAGTGTCTGCAGTTGCAGGAAATCGCGACAACACTTTAAACCCCAGGCAATGTAATCCGTCAAGATTGTCCTCCGAACAGATGAAAATTTGAATGACACAGGCATTATTTGATTGATGCGGTATGCAGTCTCCGGATGCTCGAAATCGACTTGTTAGATTTACATCTTTCAGGTAGCTATTAAACAGCTTACAATCTTGATTCAAGTGCCGGGCGAATATTCTTCTCTAAGAATCAGGCTTTTTACGTAATAGATTTCCAGTAGAATCTGTTACGTAGTACCGGAAAATAGTTGATAAAATACGAAAAAAACACTTGCTTTTAGCGCATGTCACATGGTAGAAAAGAAACACAATTAAATGTTCACTTAAAAAGTGAGCTACTTCAGCTCGCTTTTTTTGTTTTTAGCAGGTTGAATAATGATGCAAGGTAACGTAGTTGATAAAATTGAAGGCATGTTAGTCCCGCTGGTCGCATCACTGGGTCTTGAACTGGTAGAGATCGAGTACAAAAGCGAAAGCCGGCAGATGATCCTTCGAATCTTTATAGATAGAGAAGGTGGCGTAACACTTGACGACTGCGCCGCGGTCAGCAAGGAGTTCTCAGCGTTGCTGGATGTGGAAGATGTCATTCCGGGTAAATTTACCCTCGAAGTATCTTCCCCGGGCCTGAACCGACCGCTTAAATCCCTGACCGACTATGACCGGTATACCGGCAAACTGGTTAAGATCAAGACGTTTGCCGCCCTTGCCGACGATTCCGGCAAGCTCCGCAAAACATTTCTTGGGAAACTTCTTGGCCTGGATGGTGACGTGATCAACCTAAAGCTTCAGGAAGGTCCGTCTGCGTCTATTCCTTTTTCCGCGGTGGCAAAAGCAAACCTTGAGTTTGAGATGTAAATACATTTCTTGCATGAACTCGGCGGCGTCCGGCAAACAATTGCCGGTGGTCAGAGTAATGAATAACATATCACATATACATTTGAGGAGATTCGGAAGTGGAAACTACCTTTAACCTTAAGAATACAATAGATTCGATCGTTAAGGAAAAGGGCATTGACAAGCAGGTTGTCCTCGAAGCCCTCGAGCAGGCAGTGCTTTCCGCGGCCAATAAGAAATACCGCAACACACGTGACCTGGAAGCCCATTTCAATGAAGAAGTCGGGGAAGTTGAACTCTTCGAGTTCGTAACAGTTGTCGATGAAGTTGTTGACTCCTACAAAGAGATTGATCTCGAAGAAGCGCGCGAGGTGGATCCTGATGTGGAAATCGGCGACTCGCTCGGCATGAAAATGGATGCCAGTGATTTTACCCGGATTGCCGCACAGACGGCAAAACAGGTAATAATTCAAAAAGTGCGTGAAGCGGAACGCGAAACGATTTACAATGAGTTCATCAGCCGCAAAGGCGAGTTAATCAATGGTATTGTCCGCCGTTACGAAAAAGGTGACCTGATCGTTGATCTCGGCCGCGCCGAGGCGGTTCTGCCCCATACGGAACAGGCACCACGTGAAGTGTACCGCCAAGGGGACAGAATCAAGGCGTTGATCACAAAGATCGAAATGACCGGAAAAGGTCCTCAGATTATCCTTTCCAGAACCAATCCTTTAGTGCTGGCAGAATTGTTTGCAGCGGAAGTTCCCGAGATCGCTGAAGGTGTCGTGGAAATAAAAGGAGTTGTCAGGGAAACCGGCAGCCGCTCGAAGATAGCAGTCTATTCGCACGATAATAACGTTGACCCGGTTGGGGCCTGCGTCGGAATGCGCGGTGCCCGTGTGCAGAATGTTGTTTCAGAGCTCCGCGGCGAAAAAATCGACATTATTCCCTGGTCCGAAGATATTGCCCGCTTTGCCTGCAATGCGTTGGCGCCGGCAGTTGTTTCCAAAATCTATATCGTCGAAGAAACTAAGTCCATGGAAATTATTGTTGCGGACGACCAGCTTTCCCTGGCTATTGGCAAAAGAGGCCAGAATGTTCGCCTGGCAGCTCGCCTGACCGGCTGGAAGATCGATATCAAGAGTGAAACCCGCGCTGCCGAGGCTGAAATGCTGGAGTACGCCTCTTTTGACGGCTCCGAAGACGAAATCAAGACCGAGGATGCGGCAGTTGCTAAAGAAACAGCAGCCGAGGGACAGGAACAAGCCGGCGCGGCGACAGATATTCCAGTAGAAGAGACTCCTGAGGAATCTTCTGAGGGTACGGCTGGAGAGCAGGAAGAGTAATCTATGCCCAAGGAAGAACCCAAAAGGACATGCATTGGTTGTCGAGTATCCTTGGAAAAATCGAAATTGTTACGCTTTGTCCTTGCGCCGGATGGAACCGTAGTCCCTGATTTAATGAACAAACTTCCTGGTCGTGGTGCTTATACGTGCATGAATGCTTCGTGCATTTCCAAAGCCTGTGAAAGGAACCAGTTCTCCCGAGCATTCAAATCTCAGGTTCCGGCTTCCGACCCAAAAGAATTACAGGCATGGGTCATTCGTTCTATGGAGGAGAGGATTGCTTCCTATCTTGCGCTTGCGAACAAAGCCGGGAAGGTAATCTCCGGCAGCGACCTCGTCGCGGACATGCTGAGAAGAAACACACCCGTCAAAAAGCTTATCTTGCTTGCCGCGGACATTTCCGAAGATATTGGAAACAAGCTGCGAGCGTTGGCTGACCTTCACGGAGTAGAACATGCAACACTTTTCACCAAGGATTATTTTGGTGAGTTACTGGGAAAAGGACTCAGAAGTGTTGTTGCCGTGCAAAGCGACGGATTTGTAAATACGATGAACACTGAAATTGACAGATACAGGAACTTCTTGAGAGGGGAGGGATGTACATATGAATAAAACCCGTGTACACGAGTTAGCCCAAAAATTGGGGATCGACAATAAAGAGCTTATAGCAAAATTCCAGGCTGTTGGAGTTGATGTTTCCAGCCATATGTCGGTAGTTACCGAAGAAGATATTACCAAGCTTTCCCCTCCGTCACCAACGGTGAAGGAAACCTCTCAGGAAGAAATCCGGGTTAGACCAACCGTAATCAGACGCCGGCCAAAAGCTGTTGACGAAACGGTTGTCGCAAGTCCCGATGAGGCAACTGCGCCTTCCCCCCCTGCAGAAGAAGTAAAGGAAGAAAAAATTGCGGCAGAAGTAACGAAAGCTACTCCCAAACGTGAAGAGGCAAAACCCGCCGTGCAGGTACCGGTTGAATCGAAGCCTGCTGTGGAGGAGTCGAAACCGGCCCCAGAAGAGGCTACGCCAACGCAGACCGCGCCGCCTGAACCAGAAAAACACGTACCCGGTAGAGCTCGAATTATTGGCCGAGTCGAAATTCCAATTCCCCCGCAGCGCCAACCGCACCGGACAAGTGAACGACAACCTGCGGCAAGACCACCCAGGGCAGAGGTTAAAGAAGCTCCGGTCCCGGCCGCCCAGGAACCAGCCGTATCTGTTGATGATCGAAAAAAAGGCAGAAAAGGCAAAGAGGTAAAAGAGGCTCCGGCAGTAGAAATGGACAGGGCACCGAAGAAGATCGCTGCTGCAGGGAAAAAGAAGGACACTTTCAAGAAAGTCGAGATAATCGAAAAGCGCGAAAGAGTTTTTGAGCCGTCATACCGTGCCGGCAAGGGAAAACGAAAGGAAAAAGATCGAGGCCCGGATGTCAGGAAGACTGAAATTACCGTCCCAAAGGCGATCAAACGAATTATCAAGATCAGCGAAAGCATCACGGTTGGCGAAATGGCCAAACGCATGGGTGTCAAGGCAAATGATCTGATTCGAGCGCTGATGAAAATGGGCTTCATGACGACAATCAACCATCCCCTCGATTTCGATACCGCAACGATTATTGCTGCAGATTTCGGCTATGAGGTTGAAAACGTTGCCGTAGACCTGGAAGATATTGTTGAATCTGTTCCTGATTCAGTGGAAAATCTCGAGAAAAGACCCCCGGTTGTTACCATTATGGGTCACGTCGACCATGGCAAGACCTCTCTCCTTGACGCCATCAGGACCACAAATGTCATTGCCGGTGAGGCAGGCGGCATTACCCAGCATATCGGCGCCTATGATGTGGAGTTAAAGGGCCGGAAGATCACCTTCCTGGACACACCTGGTCATGAAGCTTTCACCGCAATGCGTGCGCGTGGTGCGAAAGTTACCGATATCGTAATTCTCGTAGTTGCTGCAGACGATGGTGTAATGCCCCAGACACGTGAAGCGGTAAACCACTCGCAAGCGGCCGGTGTTCCCATAATTATTGCCATCAACAAAATTGACAAGCCGGACTCGAAACCGGAAAGAGTTAAGCAGGAGTTGATGGAGTTTGGACTTGTTTCCGAGGAATGGGGCGGGGACACAATCTTTGTCGAGGTTTCCGCGAAACAAAAGACTAACCTGGAAGAGCTGCTGGAAATGGTACTGCTTCAGGCCGATGTCCTCGAATTGACGGCAAACCCCAACAAACCTGCACGAGGCACCATTGTCGAAGCAAAACTCGATAAGGGACGTGGCCCGGTTGCCACCGTACTTGTTCAGGAAGGTTCCGCCAAGGTCGGCGATTACTTCGTCTGCGGTGTTCATTATGGCAGAATCAGGGCCATGCAGAACGACCGTGGCGAGAAAGTTCCCGCTGCCGGACCCTCCATGCCGGTCGAAGTAATTGGCCTGACCGGTGTTCCCGATGCGGGTGATGCCTTCATCATCATGCCGGATGAACGTCAGGCAAAAGAAATCGCCATGCTGCGTCAGCAGAAAATGCGTGAAACGGAACTGGCAAAATCGAGCAAACTTTCCCTGGAGCAGCTGTATGAGAAGATCCAAATGGGTGAAGTGAAAGAACTGAACGTGGTCGTGAAAGGCGACGTGCAGGGTTCCGTTGAAGCGGTATCTGAATCCCTCCGCAAACTTTCAACGGACGCTATTCGCCTTCGCGTCATAAATTCTTCTGTCGGTGCCATTACCGAGACGGACGTAAATCTCGCAACAGCCAGTAATGCGATAGTTCTGGGCTTCAATGTACGACCTGAGGTCAAGGCGCAGGCCCTTGCCGAAAAGGAAGGCGTCGACATTCGTCTGTACAATATTATTTATGATGCGGTCGATGACATCAAGAAAGCCATGGAAGGACTTCTTGAACCAACCCTCAAGGAAAAATACCTGGGACGCGCCGAGATTCGCGAGGTGTTCTCTGTGCCGAAACATGGCAACGTTGCCGGCTCCTATGTTCTGGATGGCAAGATGATAAGAAATTCACAGGTTCGGCTGCTTCGTGACAATATTGTTGTTTACGAAGGCAAGATGGCCAGCCTACGGCGCTTCAAGGATGATATCAAAGAAGTTGCGGCCGGTTACGAGTGCGGAATTTCCCTGGAAAACTACAACGACATCAAGCCTGGCGATATCATTGAATCTTTTGAAATTGAGAAAGTAGCTACAACTCTCTAACATAGTTGATAAATATATGACCATAAAACGATCCGAAAAAATTGCCGAAGCACTCCATGAACTGATTTCCGGGCTATTGGTGAAAGGTGTAAAAGATCCGCGCATCGGATTTACCACAATTACCGCGGTAAAAGTTGCCGATGATCTTCATCTGGCAACGGTCTATTTTACCGTTATCGGAAGCGATGCGGAAAAAAAAGCAACGGAGCAGGGCCTCAATAGCGCGCGAGGATTCATTCGCAAGGAAATGGCGAAAACTCTTCGCATGCGCTATGTTCCGGATGTTGTTTTCAAATACGACGAATCAGTTGATTATGGACGACGAATTGACACTCTCCTGAATGAAGTTTTAACTACGAATACTGATAATGATAACGAAAATAATTCGTGAAATAGAAGCAAATAGCTCTTTTCTTGTGACAACGCACGAAGGGCCGGACGGAGACGCAGTCGGTTCCACGATGGCCCTGGCATGCTATCTTCGTGCCTTAGGAAAGGACGTAACCCTCTATTATTGCGATCCTATTCCTGATACCTACCATTTTCTTCCACTCTCACAACTGGCAGTCCATACAATACCGGACCGGACGTATGATATCTGCTTTTTACTCGACGCCGGCGAACTGAAAAGGGCGGGATCAGAGCTTTCCTCTTTCAGCAGTTACGGTAAAATCATCAATATCGATCACCATCCCTATTGCGAGGAATTCGGAGATCTTAACTATGTTGACTCTTCCGCATCGGCAACCGGCGCCCTTATCTATCGAATCCTGAAAACTGCCGGATATGTATTCGATTACGATACCGCACTGTGCGTCTATGTTGCGATTGTTACCGACACAGGGTCTTTCAGATATTCAAACGCCGACCCGGAAGCATTTCAAATTTCTGGTGAGCTTGTTGCTCTTGGCATCAACCCGTGGTCTGTTGCCGAAAAATTATACGAGAGTCAGCCTCTGAAACGTCTGGAACTCCTCGCACTGGCACTTTCCACACTTTCCGTTTCGAAATCAGGCGAATATGCCTCGATTACCGTGACCCTCGATATGTACAAAAAAACCGGTACAACATCTGAAATTACTGACGGATTTGTCAATTACCCCCGTTCCATTCACGGCGTTGAGGTAGCAATCTTTTTTCGGGAAATAAAAGAAGGTGTGTATAAAGTAAGTTTCCGTTCCAAGGGAAAAGTCAATGTTTCCTCCCTTGCCATGGCTTTTAGTGGCGGTGGCCACCATAATGCCGCCGGTTGCACCCTCCTCGGCACCCTCGATGAAGTGAGAGAAACCGTTTTCTCTTACTTGGATCAGGCAGTCTGACTTGATGAACGGCATTCTCATTTTTGATAAACCTGCAGGCATTACCTCTCATGATTTGGTTGCCAACGTTCGCCGGGCCCTGAATCAGAAAAAAGTCGGTCACACCGGCACTCTAGACCCTTTTGCAACCGGCGTACTTCCCGTGGCACTCGGCGAAGCCACAAAAATCATCCCGTATCTTGATGAGTCGATTAAAGAATATCGTGCGGTCATGCAGATGGGTGTTTCCACTGACACCCAGGATTATACCGGCAGAATCATCGAGCAAAAAGATACCGGACACATAACGGAAGACCTGATTCAAGAAGCCATACGCTCATATATTGGCACAATTTCACAGGTTCCACCCATGTTTTCCGCGGTGAAACAGGGAGGAGTTCCCTTATACAAGAAGGCCAGACTTGGTGAAGAAGTTGAAAGGGCACCACGCCAAATTGTCATTCACAGCTTCTCCCTTGACGACGTTCAGTTACCATTGGTAACCTTTACTGTTAGCTGTTCACGAGGCACTTATGTCCGAACCTTGGCAAATGACCTGGGTGTGACGCTCGGATGTGGCGCTCATCTGGTTGAACTTCGCCGGACCAGAAGCGGTATTTTTTCCATCGTAAATGCAATTCAACTGGGCACACTTCGGCAGAAATCCGTCGACGATTTCCTGACCGGCCATCTGATCTCTCCGCTGCGGGCGTTGTCGCATCTTCCCTCGTTGACTCTCACTGAAGAGGGAGCAAAAAACGTTGGATTTGGCCGAGCACCGTCCGCAGGAGATATCGAAACATATCCAACGGATGATATTCTTAGTGGCCAAACAGTTTGCCTCGTTCGTGATGATAAACTGCTGGCGATCGGTTCAGGCAACGATGTTACAAAGACGAATCAAGAGAAAATCATTAGTCTTTTAAGGGTTTTTACCTAGGTTTTCCTTTACACGACATGGCTTTTATGGTAAAAAAAAGAGCCTTTGCCGAACAATTGATTGGATTAAAAAATATATTTTTTTCTGGAAAGGGGGTGTGCTGAATGCTGGTTACCGAAAAGAAGCAGGAAATCATTGAGACTCATAAACGTCATGAGAACGATACCGGTTCTCCTGAAGTGCAAATAGCGATTCTCAGCGAGAGAATCACGTATTTAACTGAACATTTCAAGGTTCACAAGAAGGATCATCACAGCCGTCGCGGTCTGTTGAAGATCGTCGGTCAGAGACGCCGTTTGCTCGACTACTTAAAGAGCAAAGACGTTGAGAGATATCGTGCCATTATTGCCAAATTAGGCATCAGGAGATAATAAAAGGCAGTATATCTCTTATTTTTCGAGAGATATATTGCCTTTTTATTTTTCACACAACGGGCTTTAAGCCCGTTCGTTTTTTTTGTTGGGGGCGCGGGTAAAAGTACTAACGAACAAGCCGCTGTCTTGTTAGTGTTTTTATCGACGGCCCCAACAAACAGCATGTTGGCTAGGAGGCCAGATAAATGAGACAAATAGTACAGGCAGAAATTCAAGGCAAAACAGTAAGTATTGAAACAGGCTGGTTGGCAAAACAGGCAAATGGTGCTGTCATAGTACGAAGTGGCGACACCATGGTATTGGTAACGGCTGTAGGAGCAAAAACAGTAAAGGAAAACCAGAACTTTTTCCCTCTAACGGTTAATTATCAAGAAAAAACCTATGCCGGCGGCAAGATTCCCGGTGGCTTTTTCAAAAGGGAAGGGCGTCCTTCCGAAAAGGAAACTCTTACCTGCCGCCTGATTGACAGGCCCATTCGTCCGCTCTTCCCCGAATATTTCCTCAATGAAACCCAGATCATGGCTACCGTTATCTCCGCCGACCGCGATAATGATCCGGGAATACTCTCCATTATTGGCGCATCGGCGGCACTCACCATTTCCGATCTTCCTTTTCAGGGACCGATTGCTGGTGTCAGGGTTGGCAGAGTTGCCGGTAATTTCATCTGTAATCCGACGGCTGATGAGCTTCTGACAAGCGATATTGATATTGTTGTAGCCGGAAGCAAGGACGCAGTCATTATGGTTGAAGGTGGTGCTGATATTGTAAGCGAGCAGGATCTGCTCGATGCCATTTTCTTCGCGCACGAGTCAATTCAGCCGATCATTGCCGCACAGGAAGAACTACAGAGCAAAGTAGGTCTGCCGAAAATCGAAGTGATCGCCCCATCTGTGGATGAGGCGCTTAGAGAACGTGTTTCTGCAGTTTCATTCGCTAAGATTAAGGAAGCTGTCAAAATCAAGTCCAAGATGGATCGCAAAGACGCTCTTTCTACTATCAAGAGCGAAACCATCGAAGAACTTCTGGCCGAATATGAGGGACGTGATGGCGAAATTGCCACATTCCTTTCCGATTTGGAATATCAGATTGTTCGAGAACATATTGCCATAGATGGCGAGCGAATAGACGGTCGCGATACGAAAACTGTCAGACAAATAACCTGTGAAGCCGGCCTGCTTCCACGCGTGCATGGTTCAGCGCTCTTTACCCGTGGAGAAACACAGGCCCTGGTTGCTGCAACCCTTGGAACCAGCGTTGATGAACAACGGATCGACTCTCTCTACGGAGAGTCCAAGAAACGCTTTATGCTTCACTATAATTTTCCGCCGTTTTCCGTTGGCGAGACAAGTATGCGCCTCGGTCCTGCACGCCGCGAGATTGGCCACGGTGCTTTAGCTGAAAGAGCTCTCGCAAAAGTTCTTCCTTCTTTTGACGACTTCCCCTATACCCTCAGAATCGTCTCCGAGACGCTTGAAAGCAATGGCTCATCTTCCATGGCGGCAGTTTGCGGCGGTACACTTTCCATGATGGACGCCGGCATTCCGATCAAAGCTCCAGTCGCTGGCATTGCCATGGGACTCATTAAAGAAGGAGATGCGGTAGTCATTCTTTCCGATATTCTCGGCGATGAGGACCATCTCGGCGATATGGATTTCAAAGTCGCCGGTACGGCCAATGGTGTGACCGCGTTGCAGATGGATATTAAGATTGCTGGTGTAACTCGAGAGATCATGAAAGAGGCATTGGACCAGGCACGCGAGGGCAGACTCCATATTCTCGAAAAAATGACCGGAGAACTTGCTGAACCTCGCAAGGAAATGTCACCCTACGCGCCAAGGATTACGACGATATACGTCAAAACAGATAAGATCAGAGACGTAATCGGCTCTGGTGGTAAAAACGTTCGTGGCATTACTGAAGCAACCGGGGTAACCATCGATATAGAAGATACCGGCAAGATCAATATTGCCAGCCACGACATGGCAGCCTGCGAAAAAGCCATTAAAATGATTCGCGACCTGACTGCGGAGGCCGAAGAAGGCAAACTCTACATGGGCACCGTTAAGAAGGTCATGGATTTCGGCGCTTTTGTAGAAATCTTCCCCGGAACCGATGGACTTGTTCACATCTCGGAGCTGGACACCGAGAGGGTTAAGAACGTCAGCGACGTCCTCCGCGAAGGTGATTCGGTTTTGGTGAAATGTATCGGCATCGACAAACAGGGTAAAATTAAGCTTTCTCGCAAAGAGGCTCTCGGTGCCACTCTTCCGGAATAATCTGACAGCCTACCGCTGGAAATTACTATTTTCAGGGGTATAGTTATTACATGATAACCAAATCGGTTTTACACAATGGAATACGAGTTATCAGTGAAACGATGCCTCACTCCCATTCCGTCTCAATCGGAATATGGATCACCAATGGCTCACGTAATGACCAAATTGATATAAATGGTGCCTCCCATTTTATCGAGCACCTTCTTTTCAAAGGAACACCAACAAGAAACGCATTGGACATCGCCCGCGAAATTGACTCCGTGGGCGGTGTCCTGAATGCTTTTACTTGCCGTGAATATGTCTGCTATTATGCGAAGGTTTTGGACGAAGCCTTGCCCAAAGCCGTTGAACTGTTGGCTGATATCTTTCTAAATTCACTATTTGATCAAGCCGACATAGAAAAGGAACGAAAGGTCGTCTTTCAGGAAATCTGGATGCTGAAAGACAATCCTGACAGCTATATTCACGATCTTTTTTGCCAAAACCTCTGGAAATCACACCCACTTGGTATGTCTATCATCGGTACAGAGGAAACAGTTGGCAGAATCTCCCGTGAAACCCTTTTGGACTTCAGAAATAAGCGTTTCTGTGCGGAAGATATCATCATTGCAGTCGCTGGAAACGTCGTTCACGACGATCTGATGGTTCTTCTTGAGAAGCTGTTTTCTGATGTTACCCCGGGAGCATATGCTAAGAACGAGTCGACTCCTGCCTATAAAAAACAAATCAACCTGAACAATAAGGATCTTGAGCAGGTTCATCTCTGCCTCGGTACAAAAGCCCTTCCCCAGAATAGCCCGAAAAGATATGTCGGGTACATTATAAACACGATACTGGGTGGTGGCATAAGCTCCCGTCTCTTTCAGGAAGTCCGGGAAAAAAGAGGGTTGGCTTATTCTGTCTACTCCTACATTCTTTCTCATTCCGATGCAGGTACTTTTGTTGTGTATGCAGGTACCAAGAAGGAACAACTTTTTGAGGTTATTGAAGTAATACTGCAGCTCATGAAGAAGATGAAGAGTGAACCGGTTACCTCAGCTGAAATGCTTTTTTCGATTGACCATCTTAAGGGAAATCTTCTTCTGTCGCTGGAAAGCACCGACAACAGGATGACAAAGCTGGCAAAAAATGAGATTTATTTTGACCGTCAAATATCTATTCCGGAAATCGTTGCCGGTTTAGAACGTGTTACAACCAATGATATCATCGATCTCTGCAATGAGCTTTTTCAAGACAGGTTCCTAACCCTGGAACTGATGGGCAAACTGGATGATCTTTCCATCAAACCATCTTCCATTTCTCTCTGATACCCCATGAATAATTCACTTTCCGTAAAAATCAGACGACTTCGTTCCGCCAGCGTTAATCAATTACCATGCTATATGACAGCCCACTCCGCGGGCATGGACCTTTACGCCGAATTAACGGACGATATCGTTCTCTCGCCCGGTGAGCGCACCCTTGTTCCTACCGGAATAGCCCTGGAAATCCCAGAAGGATATGAGGTCCAGATTAGACCCAGAAGCGGTCTTGCACTTCGACATGGCATTACCCTGGTAAATTCTCCCGGTACAATTGACCCTGACTATCGAGGTGAAATTGCTGTTATTGTAATCAACCATGGCACGGAAACATTTTCCATCAAGTCCGGAGATAGAATTGCGCAGATGGTTTTTTCGCGTTTCATCAGAGCCACGTTTACGGAAGTCACGGAATTAGGAGAAACTGCAAGAGGCGATGGTGGTTTTGGCCATACCGGAAAATAATGTTTTCCTTTAAACAAAAGTTGATGGTGATGTAATTCTTGACCATATACTCAGCCTTGGTCAAGAACCCTTTCTGTCGAACTGTGCCTTCAGGATTTACTGAACTTTTATTCAATAGGAGAGAGAATGCAGGATCCCCGAATCAAGGAAATGGCTTCTGTGCTTGTTGATTACTCAACACAGGTCAAGAAAAACGATGTCGTGTTGATTAGTGCTTCGGGCATTTCCTGTCTTCCTCTCGTGAAAGAAATTTATGCGCAGTGTCTCAACAAAGGGGCAAAATACGTTGAATACGATTTCTCAATTCCCGAGTTAAATCGTCTTTTTTTTACCAATGCCGACGAAAGCCAGCTTGCCCACTTTCCCCAACACAAACTTGACTTCATGAAGAAGGTTACCGTTTTTATCGGAATCGGCTCCGCTGAGAATTCGATGGTCATGGCACAGGTCAATCAGGAAAACATGATTGCCTATTCGAAAGTGGTGAGGCCGATAATCGACTGGAGGGTGAAAAATACCCGCTGGGTTGTTACGCGTTTCCCCACCCATGGTTCCGCCCAGGAAGCACGCATGAGTCTTGACGAGTACGAAGACTATCTTTTTTCCTCCTGCTGCATCGATTGGAAGGCAGAATCGAAAAAACAGAACAAACTGAAAAAACTCATGGACAGGGCCGAGAAAGTTCGGATTTCAGCATCGGACACAGAGCTTTCCTTCAGCATCAAGGGGATGAAAAGCATAAAATGTGACGGCCGGTGTAACATTCCTGACGGGGAGGTATATACCGCCCCGGTTCGCGATTCCGTAGAAGGATATATCACTTATAACTGCCCCTCAATCTACCAGGGGAAAGAATTTAACGATGTGCGCTTCGAATTTTCCAAAGGAAAGATTATCAAGGCTACCGCTGCGGCATCCAGTAGATCACTGAATCGAATCCTGGACACAGATGAAGGTGCCCGTTATATCGGAGAATTCGCTATTGGGGTAAACCCGAAAATCCGTGTTCCGATGCGAAATATCCTGTTTGACGAAAAGATCTTCGGGTCGATTCATCTGACACCTGGTCAAAGCTATGAGGAATGTGACAATGGCAATCAATCCGCGGTTCATTGGGATTTGGTGAAAATTCTCACGGGCAACGGTGAAATTTGGTTCGATGATATATTGATCCAGAAAGACGGATACTTTGTTCATGAGACTCTTCTTGACCTGAATCCGGGGGACTGACAATGGTAATTGAAATTAACCCAGACAATCCACAGCCCCGGCTTATTGCAAAAGTCGTTCAAGTTCTTGAAAAAGGCGGAGTAATTACCTATCCAACTGATACAACGTACGGAATCGGCTGCAGTATCATGAGCAAACGAGGTATAGAGCGGATTTATTCCATCAAACAACGTGAAAAAAACAAGCCGTTTTCCTTCATCTGCAGTGACCTTTCCGATATTGCCCGCTACGCCAAGGTAAGTAATTACCAATACAAAGTTATGAAGCGCCTTCTTCCCGGAGCCTTCACCTTTGTCTTAAATTCTACGAACATAGTTCCCGGTCTGCTGGTAACCAAGCAGAAAACGGTAGGAATAAGAATCCCTGACAATAAGATCTGTTTGGCAATCGTACAAGCATTAGGACATCCGATCATTACCACAAGTGCCAACCGATCCGGAGAAGAGCCGATCGGAGACCCTTCCATTGTTGATCAGGAACTTGGTAAACAAGTGGACCTTGTCGTCAGCGGCGGGATATTATCCGCTGCTGTCAGTTCAGTGGTGAGCCTGATTGACGACACGCCTGTGGTCCTTCGCAGGGGGCTAGGTGACGTCGGCTGGTGTGAATAATCCAGCCTTTCCGCGTACTCAAACTTTCGCGTACCGGAAGTCGCTGATACGCACAAAGAAAAATACACCATGACTTTCTATGCAACTGTGACGTCGAGACCATTTAGACGTCTCGTCCTACTGATCTGGGTACTTATCATTTTCTGGCTGTCACTTGACCCGGCTCCGCCTGTTCCCGATCCTAAAATATTCGGCTGCGACAAGATTCTGCACGCAGTAGCGTATGGTGGCCTAACCCTTTTCGCCGGTTGGGCTTTGGAAGGACCCTCTCCGCTCAAAATATCCTCATGGTGTGCAATAGCCGCGACGTCAACAGCCCTTGGCGGTGTTTTGGAAGTTTTCCAGATGGCTTTTACCTCTAGCAGGACTGCTGAGTTGGCAGATTTTCTCGCTGATGCAGTTGGGGCCGTTGTCGTCCTGCTCGTCGTTTTCGGCATAAGAAAATATAGGCTCCGACGCTCATTATGAAACGGTAAATCATCAGAGACAGCAGTACTCCGTCAAGTAACTCACGCTCGTTAAATTATTGAATTAACAAGGGAAGGCACCATGCTGAAAGCAGTCATATTTGATTTTGATGGAATTATTGTGGACACTGAACCGATTCATTTTCAAGCATTTCAGAGTATTCTTCAACCACTTGGTCTCGGATATTCCTGGGATGAATATCTAGAGAAGTACATTGGTTTTGACGACAGGGATGCCTTCCGCGAAGCATTTTCCAGTACCGGTAACATACTTGATGACGTGATGCTGGGCGACCTAATCAACCGCAAAGCAGAATTTTTTGAAAGAATCGTACGTCAAGGTGTACAACCCTACCCGGGAGTTCTAGACCTTGTGAAGGCACTTTCCGGAAACCTGCCGCTCGGACTTTGCAGTGGGGCCTTGCGACGAGACATCATGCCGATACTTGAACAATTTGGATTGCAAACGGCATTCGATATCATCGTTACCGCCGATGATGTGCAGGCAAGCAAACCGGACCCGGAAAGCTACCTATTATCAATCAAGCGCCTTACGGAAGTATTTCAACCGTCAAATATTCTTCCGCAGGATTGTATTGCCATTGAAGACACGCCGGCAGGCATTTTATCGGCATCAGGTGCCGGTCTCCACGTGATTGCTGTGACCAATAGTTATGAAAAACAGCGTCTAGGCGGGGCCATACACATTACCGATTCGCTGGAAAATATCACAATTGGGGATTTACGTTCTTTTTTGGAGTGAAGCGCTGGTCGCTGCCGGCTGATTTTTCAAGGATGCACAAGGGGCAGATTTGTAAGATATACGGAACCATCGGCCATGACAACCTTACGAATGGTGCTTATTTTTCTTTCAGTCACTTTCGAACTCGAAGGTCGTTGCAGGGATGAGGAGCCACCGAGAAAATCTGTGGTTATATTTTGACCATCAAGCCAGGCCTCAAAATGAAGATGAGGTCCCGTGGATCGACCTGTCGAACCTGTAAGGGCAATGATGGTATTTTCGTTCACCCGATCTCCACAGGAAGTCAAGTTACTGCTATTGTGGGCATACAAGGTTGTCATTCCCCCCCCATGTTCAACAATTACGATGTTCCCATAACCGCCTCGTGTTCCGCTATAGGAGACTACACCGGCAGCCACCGGCTTTACTGGAGAACCCTCAGGTATTGCGATATCCACGCCTTTGTGACTTTTCAGCACACCATCGATTGGATCATAACGGAGTCCCACTGACGAAGAAATGAGGCCTTGAACCGGCAAGGAGTATTTACCTTTTTGGGTCGAAAGAGGCCGTGCGGCAGGGAGAGAATTTCTCGAGGAAGCAGGAACTGTTTCTTTAAATTTCTTTACTTTCTTATTGACCCTGCGGTGCTCGCGTATAACAAGAACTGACTCACGATTTATCGGCGCATCGGTATAACATTCAACTCCATCCTGGGAAATGGACCGGTAGATATCAGCGGTTGCGCAGTTCACAACAAATAATGATAGTAAAACTAAAACACACAGATAGATATACATAGAAATGACTTTCAAGCCGATAAGTTGTTGCTGGACTCTCTTTTGATATTCAATTCAAGATGTTCCTCATTTGTCGTTATACCGTTAGTGGCGAAGATTTGCAAGAAATGCCGTGGTTTTTCAATTTTCAAATATTGTAATGAAGAAGGAAAGGAGGCCTTTTAGTGCGAATTGCGGTTGTCGGAGCGGGTGCACTGGGACTCTACTATGGCGCTATCCTGCAAAAAGCTGGAAAAGATGTATACTTCTTGCTGCGGAGTGATTATGAGGCAATCTGTTCCCAGGGAATCACCGTAAATTCCGTTGACGGTAATTTCCATCTCCCGAAAGTCAAGGGATTCCGGACTGCTTCTGAAATCGGGACAGTAGACCTTGTCCTTGTTGGTTTAAAAACTTTCGCCAACCATTTGTATGCCGAGCTCATATCGCCACTTGTTGGGTCTCAGACACAAATCATTACCTTACAAAACGGCCTGGGTAATGAAGAAAACCTTGCCGACCTTTTTGGCGAAGAGAAAATCCTTGGCGGTGTGGCCTTCCTCTGTTCGAACCGTGTAAAACCAGGGGTTGTTCAGCATCTGGGGGAGGGGCGAATTCTCCTGGGAGAATATGTCAGGGAAAGCAAAAGCCGAACAGAATTGATCGCCGCAGTTTTTCGTGACGCCGGGATCGACTGCCGAATTGTGAGTGACCTTCAGTACTCCCGCTGGGAAAAACTCGTCTGGAACATTCCTTTCAACGGTCTCTGCGCGCTTATGCTCAAACCCGTTGAGTCGCTTTTGCTCTTCGAGCCGACTCGCAATCTGATAATTGACATTATGGGAGAGGTCATCAGTGCGGCAAACGCGCAGTCTCTTAAGAAAAATGTACCTCTATCACTTGCTGAAAAAATGGTGGCATCATCGAAAAGATTGGGGCATTATAAGCCGTCAATGCTGATCGATCGACTCGAAGCACACCCTTTGGAGCTAGATGCAATCTTCGGCGTACCTCTACGACGCGCATACGAAAAAGGTGTACAGATGCCTCGAGTTCAGCAATTATTTGCCCTGCTGCAGTTGACCGAGAAAGATTAATAATTCATCTTTTATGATTGATAAAGTTTTGCCACATACCAAAACAGCCCAAAGAATAAGCAACTCAAAAAAGGTTGCCCATTATTTGGGCTGTACAACTTTTTTGCACAAGTCAACTACGTACACAACTATCTGTTTTTTTGGGACAAGTAGTTTTTTTTATTTTTAGGCAGACAATTTGCAATTCAAAAAACGCCATATAATTTTTACGTCCCTAAACATATGACACATACCAATATGAATTGTATGAAAATTTTCTGAGGGGGTGATTAACTTGAAAAAAGTAGAAGCTATCATAAAGCCGTTCAAGTTGGATGAGGTAAAAGAAGCTCTAAATGAGATTGGCATCCAGGGTATTACCGTTAGTGAAGTAAAGGGCTTCGGTAGACAGAAAGGCCACACGGAACTATACCGCGGAGCTGAATACGTCGTTGATTTCATACCCAAAATCAAAATGGAAATCATAGTTGGTGACGACCTCGTTACAAAGGTTGTTGAAACTATCGAACAAGCAGCAAAAACCGGTCGCATTGGCGACGGAAAGATATTTGTAACCACCGTGGAAGAGGTTGTCCGTATCAGAACCGGTGAGCGAGGGCAAGACGCGATCTAATAGTGTTTATTTAACTTTATAAAGGAGAAAATGAATGACACCGCAAGAAGTTGTAAAGTTTGCACAAGACAATGGCGCACTTATGGTAGATTTCAAATTCATGGACTTCGTCGGTATCTGGCAGCATTTCAGTGTGCCTATCAGCGAATTCGATGAAGATGTATTTGAAGACGGTCTGGGTTTCGATGGTTCTTCCATCCGAGGCTGGCAGCCTATCCATGCGTCCGACATGATCATCCTTCCTGATTGCACAACAGCAATTATGGATCCTTTCACTGCCATTCCTACTCTGAGCCTAATCTGCAACATTTTTGATCCGATCACCAAAGAAGGCTATAGCCGCGATCCGCGAAACATCGCAAAAAAAGCTGAAGCCTACCTGAAAGCTTCCGGTATTGGCGACACTGCGTACTTTGGCCCGGAAGCCGAGTTCTTCATTTTTGATGACGTACGTTACGACTCATCGGCAAATCAGTCTTTCTACATCGTTGACTCTTCAGAAGGCGCATGGAACACCGGCCGCGAAGAATTCCCCAACCTCGGTTACAAGCCACGCCACAAAGAAGGTTATTTCCCGGTATCTCCGACCGACTCCCAAAACGATCTCCGTAACGAAATGGTTATGGAACTGCAGAATGTCGGGATCCGCATTGAATGCCAGCATCACGAAGTTGCCACAGGTGGCCAGGCTGAGATCGACATGCGTTTCGCTTCCATGCTCGAAATGGCCGATCAGCTTCAGTGGTTCAAATATGTCATCAAAAACGTAGCACTGCGTAACGGCAAAACCGTTACTTTCATGCCAAAACCGCTCTATGGCGACAATGGCTCCGGTATGCATACGCACGTTTCCATCTGGAAGGACGGCACCAACCTTTTTGCCGGGGACAAGTACGGCGGGCTTTCCCAGATGGCTCTCTGGTACATCGGTGGCATTATCAAGCATGCCAAAGCACTCTGCGCACTGACCAACCCGACAACAAACTCCTACAAGCGTCTTGTTCCGGGTTTTGAAGCTCCGGTCAATATGTGCTACTCCAGCAGAAACCGTTCTGCTGCACTGCGTATCCCGATGTTCTCCACCAATCCGAAGTCGAAGCGTGTCGAGTACAGAACTCCTGACCCTTCCTGCAACGGCTACCTGGCCTTTGCCGCAATTTTAATGGCCGGTCTTGACGGCATCGAGAACAAAATCGATCCGGGTCAGCCGCTTGATAAGGACATTTACGGACTTTCTCCGGAAGAACTCTCCGGCATTCCTTCAGCTCCGGGCAGCCTTGAAGAAGCTCTGAATGCCCTCAAGGAAGACCATGAGTTCCTCTTGAAAGGCGATGTTTTCACACCAGACGTTATTGAAAAGTGGATAGAATACAAAACCGAAGCAGAGGTAAACGCAGTTCGCATGCGTCCTGTTCCCATGGAATTTGCCCTGTACTTCGATATATAAATTTCTGAATCTGCGCGGTAAGAAAAGGCGGGAGCAATCCCGCCTTTTTTTTCGTCTATTTCATTGCCAGATGTGCGTTCGTTGACTATTATGATCCAATCTGCTAAAAGCAGACAGTTTCTCATCCAACTATGCTGCAGAGAAGGTATATGGAAAACTTTTTATTCAAACTTTCAATCATGCTTGTACCAGGAATCTTTGCCGTAGTCTGCCATGAAGTTTCTCATGGCTATATTGCCTATAAATTTGGTGATCCGACAGCTAAAGACTTGGGAAGATTAACTCTCAATCCATTCAAACATATCGACCCAATCGGTTTATTGATGCTATTTATCATTAAGATTGGCTGGGCAAAGCCAGTCCCCGTAAACGTCCAAAATTTACGGAATCCCAAGAAAAATATGATTTGGGTTGCCGCAGCGGGTCCCATCACCAATTTTCTTTTGGCGAGCATCTCTGCCTTATTAATTCGTGGAATCATAGAAATCTACAGCATAATTCCAACTTACCTGACTGAACCAATTCTTTTGATGTTAGTCTTTTCAGTATTTATCAATCTGGTTCTGGCACTTTTTAATCTTATTCCCGTCCCACCTCTCGATGGCGGGAGAGTAGTCGCCGGTTTTTTACCATATCGCCTATCAGCCGCCTACTCAAGGATTGAACCTTACGGAATGATTGGTATTATTCTTCTGGTCGTGCTTTTTCCAGCTATATTATCGATGTTAATCGTTCCCCCCCTGAATGCGGGATTATATTTTTTGATAGGTCCGGATACACTGGCATTTCTTATAAAAAATACCGCTATAATCCGTCTCGGTTTTCTACAATTTTAAATTGACATAATTAAGGCTGCTTTTGTCGTCTCTAACATAAAAAGTCTACCATATTTCGGCGGCCCATTCCTCTTGGCAAAGATAAAACCATATTACAATGTAAGACCTTATGTAACGTGCTAATCCAGCGAATCGGAGTTTCTGATTGGAATTTGATTTTACCGGTACAAACAACGATGAATCAACCAGTTATGACTCATCATACAAAGTAAACCTTGACAAATTTCAAGGCCCCCTCGACCTTCTTTTATACCTGATAAAAAAGAATGAACTGGATATTTACGATATCCCCATTGCGTTAATTACCCGACAATACCTTGAATATATTAAAGCACTGAAGGATTTGAATCTGGAAATTGCCGGAGATTTTCTGGTAATGGCATCTACCCTCATTCAGATTAAATCAAGTATGCTCCTACCTTCCCGCAATGATGATAACCCCGACGAGGAAGCGGAAGATCCGCGCGCAGAACTGATTCGCAGACTTGTCGAGTACAGCAGATATAAAGAGGCTGCTTTGAAGTTAAACCAGCAAAAACTGCTTGGCAGAGAACTTTTTGCCCGGTCAACAATATCTGAAGAGCTGATTTCTGATGAGGCGCCAACGGAGCCTTTGGAACTCGACTTGTTTGCGCTTATTGAAGCATTTCGAGTCATCCTCGCAAAGGCACCCCGTGAAAGCTTCCATGAGGTATGTGCTGAATCCATCAGCATCGCAGAAAGAATCAATGAAATTCTTTCCCTTTTACAGGAAAATGAGTTTATAGCATTCATAGATCTCTTCGAAAAAGGCAGAGACAAAGACTATATCGTCGCCACCTTCCTTGCTATTCTTGAGCTCTGCAAACTCAAACTGATTCGTGTCCGCCAGCAAAAACAGTATGGTGACATTTGGATCTGGCCCGCTGTTCTTGATGACACAGACAACTGCGATCAGGAGAATATTGATGACAGCCTGTCGAATTAAGTCGATTGTTGAAAGTCTTATCTTTATCTCGGAAGAACCCATGTCTATCGACAGACTTTGCGGTATACTTCACGAATATGACAGAGAGGTCATTCGCAACTGCATTCTTGAACTTCAAGCAGAGTATGACAATCCGGAACGTGGCATCTTCTTGGCTGAGGTTGCTAAAAGGTACCAATTCAGAACCCGAGAAGAAAATGGTGACTTTGTTCGTCGGCTGGTTAAAACCAAGTCATCCCGCTTCAGCCAATCAGCTTTGGAAACATTGGCAATTACGGCATATCGTCAGCCCATTACGCGAGCTGAAATTGAGTACCTGCGCGGAGTTGATTCGGGCGGGGTAATTAAAACACTTCTCGAAAAAAAGCTGATTAAAATTCTTGGAAAAAAAGATATTCCCGGAAGACCACTGATCTACGGCACAACACGGTTTTTTCTAGAAATGTTCAGCTTGAAGGATCTAAAATCATTACCAACTTTGCGGGAAATAGAAGAATTGGCAGGAGAGGGCATTTTCGAACAACAGGAAGAACTCCCCCTTGAGGGCGTGCTTAGAACAACTGAGGAAGCATCAACATCCACAGGTGATGAACTTTAGGAGAAATCCTCTAAAGGAGTGTTGCCATGGTACGAAAACCCGCTGTTGCCGGGCAATTCTATTCCGGTGATCCAAAACATCTCAGGGACCAACTTGAGACGTTTGTAAAATCAGAAGACAAGAAGATCAAAGTGCGTGGGGCAATCGTCCCTCATGCCGGATATATTTATTCCGGCGCTGTCGCCGGGTCTGTTTATGCTCGAATACATATTCCCGAAACAGTCGTTATCCTTGGGCCGAATCATCATGGGATCGGTTCAAAAGCTGCGCTCTATCCGCCAGGAGAGTGGCTAACCCCTCTGGGTACTATCGGCATAGATCAGCAACTATCGGCAGAGATAAGAAGTACCTCCTCCCTGGTTGAGGAAGATAGCACTGCCCACCTTTACGAACATTCCCTCGAAGTTCAAGTTCCATTTTTGCAATATCTCAATCCGGATGTTTCCATAGTACCTCTTTGCCTTGGTTTTACTGATTTTTCTTCGTGCAAAAGCCTGGGACTTTCATTGGCAAAGGCAATCAGCACCTACCAGAAAGATGTTTTAATTATCGCCAGTTCAGATATGTCTCACTACCAACCAGCAGAGACAGCTCGTCATGAGGATTTGCTGGCAATCCAGGAAGTTCTGAATATGAACCCGGAAGGTCTGTATTCGATTGTGACGGGCAGGGGGATTTCCATGTGCGGAATTATTCCCGCCACCGTGATGCTGGTGGCGGCCATGGCGCTGGGGGCTTCAAAGAGTGAACTGATTCGTTATGCCACGAGTGGAGAGGCATCAGGAGATTTTAAGCAAGTGGTTGGCTATGCGGGCGTCATGGTGTATTGACGTCTAATTCTCATTCTTTCATTATTCTAATCACTTGCAAGACACCAGTGATTGACTCAAGTTCTCGAATATCAAGTGAATCGGTATCCCCAATAACACCGATAATAATCTGGTTAACCCCTGTTGATTGGTGAATATCAAAGCCTCTGGAAATGAGAAATTCCTTGATATGATCAAGAGCATCTTCATCCGCATTTTTTTTCATTATTATCAGCATTTAGTATCTCCACAGAGGCTCATTTTTCACTCCCGGTCATGATTCGCTCCAATCGTCTTGATTCGTCAATTACCCGTTCAAATAATCGTACGATTGCCTGATCATCCAACGGTCCCGGATTTTCATTTTTCATCCTTTGAAAGATTCTCTTTTCTCTTCCAGGATCAAATATTGGAATCCCGGTAGTCTTCTTTATTTCCCCAATTTGCAGAGCCAGTTGCGCTCGCTGATTGAATATTTTCAGAAGCTCACTATCCAGCCGATCAATTTCGCTCCGCAAATCATCAATTGTCATAATCCCTCAAGTTTATTTGAATATATGTATCTTTCCGCCAATTGACATCATCTCGGTCGGGATAATCAATATTGTAATGCAGCCCACGAGATTCTTTACGCTGTTGTGCGCATCGTATTATCAACTCAGCTACTGTGGCGATGTTTCTTAACTCAATCAGGTCGGAGGTTATAAGGAAATCCCAATAATATTCTGCAATCTCCTCTTGGATTAGCTTGATACGATTCAAAGCTCGTTCGAGGCGTTTATTGGAACGGACTATACCTACATAGTTCCACATAAATCGTCGAACTTCGTCCCAGTTTTGTGAAACAACGACCATTTCATCACTATTTGTAGCGGTACCTGAATCCCATTCTGGAATTACTGGGAAAGTAAACGTGTCCTTTTTCAACCGCTCTACACTGTGTCGATATGCCCTGCCGGCAAAAACTGCCGCCTCCAGGAGAGAATTGCTGGCAAGCCTGTTGGCACCATGCAGACCGGTAAAAGCCACTTCACCGATAGCATAAAGATTTGAAATATTTGTTTCCCCATTTTCATCAGAATCAACGCCGCCACACAAATAATGTGCTGCCGGAACAACCGGCAAAGGCTCTTTAGTCATATCGAGGCAAAACCTCAAACAGGTTCGATAAATATTCGGGAATCGGGTCTTGATATAATCAGGATCTTTGTGTGTTATATCCAAATAAACGCAATCATCACCATAGGTTTTCATCTCATTATCTATTGCCCGAGCGACAACATCGCGGGGTGCGAGGTCTTTAAGTTTATGGTATTTTTCCATAAACGGAGTCCCATCACGACGACGCAGTATGGCTCCTTCTCCACGGACTGACTCGGAGATAAGAAACGATTTAGCCAGCGGATGATAGAGTGTCGTCGGGTGGAATTGCATAAACTCCATATTCGCAATGCGTGCTCCGGCACGATACGCCATGGCAACACCGTCTCCTGAAGCAACGTCGGGATTACAGGTAAATAAGTAAACCTTCCCGGCGCCACCAGAAGCCAGCAGGGTTATTTTGCTGAGAAAAGTCTTAACTTTGTTATTGAGGACATCAAGGACATAGGCACCATAACTACGATTAGGCTGTTGAGGATTTTTTGTAATTTTAAATTCTGAAATAATATCAATTGCCGTGTGGTTTTCAAAAACTTCAATATTCGGGTGCTCAAAAACTGCCGTTACGAGCGCACGTTCGATTTCGCGACCAGTTAAATCATCAGCATGAAGGATCCTTCTTTTACTGTGTCCACCCTCCCGGGTCAGGTCATAAGAATCACCTCTGGTAGTAAACTTGACCCCCCATTCTATAAGATTTTTTATAACATCAGGTCCTTCCGCAACTACCATTTTAACAACATCTTCATGACAGATTCCTGCTCCGGCAATCATCGTATCTTCGCTATGTGAATCAAAGGTGTCTTCCTCTGAAAAAACCGAAGCAATACCGCCCTGGGCATAATTCGTTGCAGATTCGGTAATTTCTTTTTTGGTAACAAGCGCAACTTTCCCGTGATTTGCCGCTTGCAATGCATACGACAAACCGGCTATACCGCTGCCAATTACCAGAAAATCACTTTCTATCTGCATGAGATCCCCCAAAGTCGCTTCGTCAGGATAGTTCGGTTTGTCGATTATCTATCCCGCTATCAGATTTTGTCAATTATTTTCTAAGATCCATTTCAAGCACAAGGAACACTACTTTCATCGAAGGATGTTAGTCTGGAGTTCATTGAAAAAGATGAAAATGGCGGGTTTAATAGAAGCCTTTGCACAAACGAAAGAAAGAGAAATCTATTTCGCGAGTACCTTAAAGAAACGGACCAAGTAATCAATCCCTGACCAAACAGTGATAATGGTAGCAATCCAGAGATAGAAAATTCCCACATTGTGCATGTTGACATAGAAATATGAGGACTGAATTCCAAATAGCCAATGATAATCATAATGAAGAAGGAGCCCGAGAATTGCTACAATCTGGAAAATAGTTTTGTACTTACCAAGATTGCTTGCAGCAATAACAATTCCTTCCGTAGAAGCTATACCTCGCAAACCGGTTATGATGATTTCTCTACTAAGTATTACGAGAACCATCCATGCAGGTACTCTATCAAAGGGGATGATCATGATGAGTGCAGCCATTACGAGGAGTTTATCCGCTATTGGATCTAAGAATTTACCAAGTACGGTGATTATTCCCATACGTCTGGCCAGATACCCATCTAGCCAATCAGTGAAGGAAGCGATTGCAAACAGAACGGTAGCCAGAAAGCCGGCGGACTTGGAAGGGGAGGTTAAAATTATCACCATAGGCGGCACCACTAAAATCCTGGAAAGTGTCAGAAAATTAGGAAGGTGTCGGAGTGCGCTTTTTTTATTAATATCCATCGGGAATACCTAGTTATTTTGGTAGGTTTTCTGATAACTCAATACCCTGGAAATATAATTACGGGTTTCCTGATATGGTGGCACACCGCCATACTGGTTAACACGTGACAAACCTGCATTATAGGCTGCCAAGGCCAGAGTCACATCACCCCTGAAGGTATCAAGGAGAAAGCGCAGGTATCTGACCCCCCCGCGAATATTATCCTTGGGATCAAAGGAATTGGGAACTTTAAGTCCTTGAGCGGTTTTGGGCATCAACTGCATCAAACCTTGCGCCCCTTTTGGAGAAACGGCGTTCGGATTATACCCGGATTCCGCATGTATCACAGCTTTTACAAGACTTTTGTCTACACCATACTCAGATGCAACGGATTTGACAATCGGGTCGAACTCGTCAGGGTTCCTGCATAATCCTCCTAATTTGAAATTCGTCCGTAATTTTCTATCTTTTTTGAAGTCTCGCATAAATATCTTGAACCGACGATCGGTGGGAGCATCGGTAAAATGCATAACTCCTTCATCATCGACAAATTTATAAATATCAGCTACAGATAGGGATGGCAAAAAGAAGGGAAGGGTGAGGAGGAGGAAAAGTAAACTGATTTGAATCCAGCTATATTGCATATATTCCTCCTTTCATACTAAATAAAAACAATTTTCAAAATATAGACCATAATTCCTAAATCTTCAATATACTAAATCAGTTTTTGTTGAATAATAATCGATGGATCAGATGGTGTGATCAACATTTTACTTTTTCTTTCCGTCCGTGGTACTATTTACATCAATAACTTTAACGAGAAACGAGGAATATATGTACCAACTAAAAATAACCAGTAACTTTGCATCAGCCCACAATCTTATGCATTATCAAGGAGACTGCGAGAATTTGCATGGTCATAATTGGAAAGTTGATGTGACAGTAACAGCACAAAACCTGGACAAAGCAGGTTTGGGTATTGATTTTAAAACACTGAAGGCAGAAACAAAAACACTACTAAAAACGCTTGACCATAAATATCTCAACGAACTTGGACCGTTTAAGGATGTTTCTCCATCATCGGAAAACATAGCTCGCTATATTTACCAGGAACTTTCTCGTACGCTAAATAACGACAATATTAAAGTGGAATCAATTACGGTGTGGGAATCTGATGTTGCCTGTGCAAAATACTATGAATAAGTACACTGCCAATATGGTCGAGATTTTTTCTTCAATCCAGGGAGAAGGTAAGCTAGTCGGTGTTCGTCAAGTGTTTCTTCGATTGCATGGATGTACTTTGGATTGTTCATATTGCGATTCTCGGATCACCCGAAACACCTTAATTCCGGAATTCTGTAAAATAGAAACGACTCCCGGAAGACAAGTTTTTGAATTAATTACGAATCCTGTCCCATTCACTTACATAACCAATTTACTGACAGCATGGGTTTCCTTACAACCCAATGCACACCACTCAATAAGTATCACCGGGGGAGAACCACTACTGCATGTAGAAGCACTGCAGGAATATCTGCCGGAATTACGAAAGATATTGCCGATTTATCTGGAAACTAATGGAATAAACTTTCACGAACTTTCGAAATGTATTGATTTTATCGACTATATTTCCATGGACATCAAGCTTCCATCCACTACGAAATCACGAGACTTCTGGGAAGAACATCGAAATTTCCTGAAAATAGCGGCAAGAAAAGATGTGTATGTAAAAATCGTCATTTCCGAAGAAACTCCTCTCTCGGAAATCCGGAAAGCATGTGAGGTTATTGTATCCGTCAACAGGAACATCCCCTTAATCATGCAGCCAATTACTATAGCAGACGTCAGCCAAACCATTTCATCAAAATTAATATTCGAACTGCAAGAAGAGGCAAGCAAGTTCGTAGATGAAGTCAGGATCATACCTCAAACGCATAAATACTTGCATCTTTTATAGCAAATACCAGATCACAGGTGACCAGAATGATACTTGAAGAAATGACAATGGGAGAATTTGAATCTGGGCTAAAAATAACACGGACGGTATTGCTGCCTTTTGGTTCCGTAGAAGAACATGGTTATCACCTGCCACTTTCCACAGATACGATTCAAGCCTATGAAGTAGCAAAGTCGGCCGCCAAAATAATCCCGCTATTTGTTGCTCCGCCAATCCACTATGGTTGTTGCAGATCAACCTCTTGTCATCCGGGGACAATCTCCATCACCACCCAGACACTCCAGAATCTTCTGAAGGATATTGTCCGATCACTATATTCTCATGGTCTGATAAATTTCGTAATTTTGACCGGCCATGCGGGTGGCACCCACAAAATGGCCCTCATTGATGCCGGCGAAGCACTAGTTGCAGAACTATTAGAGATAAAGTTGGCGGTGCTAACAGAATATGATCTGGCATACACCGAAGGGAAAGATATAATCGAAACAATTGGGGATGCACACGCCGGTGAAATTGAAACCTCTCGAATACTATATTTATATCCGGACCTCGTCAAAGGTACAGGACAGCGTGAATTCCCGACTTTCCCAACAGGAATAATCGTTCGCAACAAAAGGAATTTTTGGGCAAATGGTGTTTGGGGCGACCCAACAAAAGCTACACCTGAAAAAGGTCGCAGAATTAACGAGCTTGTAGTCAGAAAATTAATCGAATTCATTGAGGCATTCAATAGGTATTCAGAAGAATAGCCCACTAAGAACATTAGTATGGGTACTCTTGTAGATCTCACAATTAGTACTTAACATAATATATCATCCGCTGTTTTATGAGACATTAAGACAACACCCCGTATTTATTAAAATGTTGTAACTTTTTGAATCTTTTTGCTAAATAGGATGATTCGGCAGCTCGTGTTCTGGTGTGCATCCAACGAGATATGTGCAAAAGCAAATCAAGAACCTCGATGATATCGGCAACCAGATGAGAGGGAAGGCGGCAACTAACGAGAGAAACACCGTCGCCTTGCTCCTCCACTTTCACATGATCACTGATGTAAAAACGGTTGTTTGCCATGAGCGACCTTTAGCATATATGAAATGTTGCTGTCAACAACATTTTTTAAGGGAGGATAAATGATAAACAATTTTCTGAAAGAACTTGAATTGAAGGGCTGGAAACAAAGGGAAATTGCAGAAAAGACGGGAATCTCCCGTTGCTACATAAGCGAACTATTACACGGAAAGAATTGCAGCCTTGAAACAGTAATCCGCTTTGCTGATGCTTTTGGGGTGTCTACTGATACGGTGCTGGGGAGATCGGCAGAACGATCATTGACACCGGCAGAGGAATTGCTATTGCAGACCACGGATGGAAACGATCAAGTGACCCGAGCGGCACTAAGAAGTGCTCAAGGTGAAAAATCGCTCTTGAACTTGGAGGGGGAGGGCGAGAAGGGCAATTTTCGAAAAGCAGGATAGGGGGGACAATGGGACCGGAAACATTGTTAAAATTATTGGGTACGATTTTCATTCTGTTATTCTTGTTTTGGATTTTTGCAATTATCGACGTAGTAACAAGCGACTTCAAGGAACCATCAAACAAAACGATATGGATTGTACTCCTGATATTCCTGCCTCCGCTGGGATATATTCTCTACTCATTCATGGCAAACAGTCAAAAGGTAAAAATACCGATACCGGACCACGTATTATACAGAGCACAACCCGAAGAAAGGGACAACTGGGATATTAAATGAACATGGTTGAAAGGCGGCTTTTAGGGGGTGGAATGGGGATAAACCTCACAGATCAACGACTATCCCACTCGGACGAATCAACACGGAATGAGAACGGTTAAAGGCTGCCTATGCTGTCGCAAGATCATTTCGACATTTCAGTCATAAACGCCTTTCCAAGTAGCTCGACTTGCAACGTAATCATGCCATGCTTTACTGCCGGTTTTCGGAATCCTCATTGCATCCAGCTGGCAAGGTTGATGATAAGCGCAGCCGGTGAAGATCAACGCTATCAGCAGCACAACTTTTCTCATTGCTTCACCTTTACCGTTTGCAAGTACTCGTCCCAATGAGGGCCAATCAATTGCGCACGCCGAACGGCATTGAATCCAACATCCCTCGCCACTTCTGGTGCTGCCGGAGGCTCTCCACAATGACGGGCGGTCGTATCCATGCCCCAGTGTTCTGCCGAGAACACCAGAAGGGAATCATACAGACGAGCAGCCCACAGCGGCAATGGATACAGGGCACGAGAATGTATAACACTTGCTCCAGCACCAAGACCGGCATAACGCTTGATAACAATAAACATCGGATACGGGGACATAGGGAGGCCGATCACCGGAAAGCGCAGCTTTTGCATATTCCGAAACCGGCTTTCGAACTCAGCAAGCGGCCTGATCTGCGCGTCAATCATCTCAATAGTGTGCGCAATCATCATCACATTCCAACCGAGTTTTCGGTGCTGGGTAAAAAATTCTATCCAATCCATATTTTTATCCCACTTACGCGCATTGAAAATCAGCTGGGCCTCATCGAGGATGAGCAATCCGGAACCCTCGCAATATTTCCCGGTGTACTTGTATATTCCAACCGCTTGCATTACCGGATTAATTGAACGTATCGCCGCAAGTGAATCTACACGGAAAAACCTAGAGTGCAGACAGGTTGCTTTGCGGTACAGATAACGAGGTGCAGCATCGGGCAAAAAGTACCGCAACGCATAGAGCAAACGGTACATAAGTTTATTTCGTACTATCGTTTCTGCCCAACCCTCGACAAGAGAAAAGTTGCAAGCAACGACTCCACCCTTGCACAAGTGTAATATCGCCCTGGCTACTGATACGGCACTTTTTCCACTACCGGGAGTGCCTTGCATAACCTCAATCATTTTATCCTCACTTAACAATTTTCCCGTTTTTGGTCTGTTCTCGCCGCAGATCGGAACGGGCCTTGACCGTTTCAACGGGTAATCTTTTAGTTTGACGATAAACACCGAAAAGGTAGACCATCAAAAGGAAAGACCACCAGAGAGTACAAAAGAGTATAAAGGCAGAATCTGTCATGTTATGAGTTTGAACCATCGGGCAAGAGGCGCCATGGTAAAGTAGATTATAACCGTCAGCATGATACAGCCGACAAGATCAGCGAGATAACCCATAGGAAGGAACCACGCCATGAAAGATAATACCTTTGCCAATAGTGTAGGGTCAGGCGGTGGAAGATTCGATACAGCAATAGAACAGGAGCCGATGAGAGAACCACAGGGGTTGTCAGGAAAAAGCCCTACGACAGCAACGGCAGCAGGGGCAAGAATTCCGATAAGATAATTGAGGATTTTTATTATCATATCGTAAGAACCGGAGATGACGAACGGCACAAGAGCCAGAAGAAAATAAGATAATACTTTTGCCATTAGCTAATCCCCCGAAAGAAATGAACCATATAAGCAAGCGCACCGACTGTGGTTACAATACCAATCATGTAGCGGAATAATATTGCTATTGGTTCCATTACTGATAAATCAATGTGCAAAGTTTGCCCAAGAGGTAAAGGAAGATCAAATACAGGTGTCTCAGGATTTGCGACAAATTTTTGATAATAACCAGAGATAACCCCGGGAAGGTTGAAGGGATAAGTATTATCCAAAGCACCTTTCAGGGCATGAAGGGGTGCCATGTCTATTGTTGCTGGGGTATCTGATGAAGGTATCTCTGCAACAGTTTCGTCTTCTTCTTTTTGTGCATCTTCGGCAGCTCCACCGGCCTGATCTGCTAAAGCTTTTGCGAGAGCAGCATTTGCGGCATCAGCGGCAGCTTGTGCAGCAGCAGCGGCAGCAGCAAGCCCCGCATCTCCCGGATTGGCAGCAGCGGCAGCGTTTGCGGCCGCAGCCCGGTTATTTGCACCTGTCGCAGCAGTTTGGGCAGCAGATACAGCAGCAGCTTGAGCGGCAGAAGCGGCATTTTGTGCATCTTGTGCTTTACCGGCTTTGTTATAATCTGCTACCTGTTTCGGTGTTGCTATATCACCAAGGGGAGGGGCTGCGTGAGGCAAGCCGGTTGTTTCATCGCTGAAAGTAGGAACATAATCGGGGTCTTGATGCATACGATTTATTTCATTTTGTAACGCTTGATTTACAAGTCCTGTTCCCGTTCCATCTGCTGATAAATTTCTTACAACTTGTGTTAATGGAAGGGGACCGGGAGGTGGAGGTGCTGTCGAAGCAAGTGTGAAGTCTTTCCAGTATCTTGTGTTACCTTCTGTTTTTGTTATTGTAACTTGCTGAGGGGTACCGTCTGGATATGAAGCGGTAACCTGAGTTGCACTTATACCGGCACACCATGGCTCCCAGATCGAGCAGCTACCACCTGTAACAGCAGCGGTAACTCGACGGATTGAACCGTTGACGGTTACTATCTGTCCAATTCCGGTATTATAGTTAAGACTAGGTATTTCTGGTATTCCGTTAAGAGCATTTCTCAGAGCGGGGTATATATAATTGTCGTTCGGGTCCTTTTTTTCAGTAAGGGCACGAATCAAATCCAATGATGTTTCAGTGTTGAGGGGTTTTGTTTTTACGGCAGGCTCTTTCAGATCTATCCATTGAACTTCGGCAGGGGTTTTAATTTTGCCGTCTGGTGTTACAGAAGAACGACCACCATCTCTAAGATAATAATATAATCCAGCGATTGCAGCCGCACCATGTATAACAGCTGAACCTGCTACATAAGGGGCTAGCTCAGGGCCGACAACGGCTGCTATGTACGCAAGGGGCGCAAATGCACTTGATGCGGTTGCAAATATCATTAAGAACGATACGGCAAGGAGTACTTTTTTGATTTTCATCTCATCGCACCTATGAGGACGGCACCCCCCCCGCAGAGCGGGAGGGGTGTCGATCTATATCAAGGAGAGTGGCTGTACCCTTGATAAAGTTGTTCTACTTAACGAAACGACGAAAGAGCTTGTAGCCAACACCAACGGCAATGATCGTGCCGGCGATAGGCATAGCAGCAGCGAGGGCAGGAGTCAGTTCGGCAGTAATTGCAGTTGCAGCCGCCGAAAGATCAAGCACAGGTACAGCGAGGGCATTTGTCGCCATGGCACCGATTGCAGCGGCAGCAGCAGCGACGGAGAATGAATGTTTCTTAAAGTTGATGTTTTTAAACATGGTGTGAGTCTCCTTTTTGACTTGTGTCCGAGTCCACAAAGACCGGGGTTGAAGTTAGGCCACTACTTACGATACAAACTTTTTAAAGGTGAGATAAACGCGGTTGAATCCCCACGTTGTGAACCAGATCAGCAGACCTAAGGCAAAGCCAATAATGAAATTTTCCATTTTAGCCTCTCCACGTTGCAGCAACTATCAGCGCACCGACAATGCCAGAGAGCATCAATACTGCGTCAATGAGGGTTTGCGCCTGTTCCGCTGTCATTAGCCGTTAACCACTTTTGGAGCGGCTGCTTGAGTGACCTGGCCACCGAAACGGATATTTCCCGAGTTGTAAAAGAAATTACATACGACCGTCTTACCAACAAGTGACCGGACAGCGGTAAGATCATTTTCATGGACATTTGCAACAAGTACCTCAGGCCGGGGAGCTTCCGTGTCAATAAAGTAAAGCTCATTGATCGAGTACTCCTTTCCGGTTTTTTTCGAAATACCACTTTTGTTGTCAATGCTGCGAATTTCTGCTTGAACTCTCATTCTGTTGTCTCCTTTTTTGGTGTTTTGACCACCTCATAGATTGAAAATATTTTCATGCGTGGTCTACGCTTGTGAAAAGTTGCTATTGCTGCATCTAAGTCAACTGCTTCGATTTTAAAGAGTGCGTTAACTAAGTACGTTTTCATGATCATTTAGAATGGTGCAATGCTTGCCGAATAATGTTCATCAAAGACGTTAAGTATCGGTCTTTGAATCCTTGACGAAGTTGAGCGGGTGAATTTCTTTTTACCGTTTTTGTCCTTATACGGTCGTGATCGGCGAGGTTTGGGAAGATGAAAACCAAAATCTATAACGTGGCCGCCTTCCTTTTCGATTTCCTCTTTCATCGCTTCAATGATGTCTTGCAGTTCTTTTTTCATTTCTTGGCCCTCGTAGACCATTACGGTCGGTTTCATGGACTCTCTAAGTCCTTCAGAGATGTAGTAACGACGCCCTTCAATGACGGAATTCTCGTCTTTACTGACGTATTTGGAGATATAACGTGCTGCATGTTCAGCATTTTTAAGGCTGCGAACGTCAACGCTATTTGATGCCTGACCCCATCTTTCGGAAAGCCACTTGATGGGAAAGCGAGTATTCAGAAGGATGTGAAAATGGATATTGCCATTTTTTTGCAGTTCGGCTGTCCAGATGTACTGGAGGAGTTCGCCAGTACCACGACTCTCAACGGTTCGTTTCTGACGTTTCGATAAAGCATCAAGGAATCTTACAAGCTGTTTTTTGCCGTAAGCTTGACTTACCGGGGGATAACGGAATGTCTGGTAATCATTGAGTTCATTGCAGCCAAGAAAACCACGGAGCTTCGAGGGTGCAAATGTAAGTGTCATGAAAACAGAAAGGTTATACGGGGAATTTTCAACAGCACGCCGGATTTTTTGACGGGCTGAAGGAGTGAAACGAACGGAAAGTGAGGAACCGCTTGTCTTAGGTGGGCGACTCTGAACATTCCGGGAAAACTGCGCCCCGGTTAACTCTCCAGAGGGGTAAAGAGAAACCTTATAACCATGCTTCGGCAGACCAAGGAGAAGCTCTTTGGTCATGGTGCAGCGTTCGCAGGAGAGGGTACAATCATGACAGACATCAAGAAAAGACCTTGCAGCTTCGATCTTGCGATCTTGATATTTGCGGCGCTGCCAAGAGAAAAAAGCGGACTGCTCAGAACGGATTAAATTACTTGTCGGAGGTTCGGGACAAGTAATAAACCCAATAGGCCCGGACTTGTCCCGACACAAAGAAGCCCCCCAACTGCCAGAGGGTGCAACAGAAGGAAGGCAAATATTTTCCCCGCCCGTGGGCTGTGATGTGAAAGGCAGAAGGGGATATTTTGAGGCATCGCCGGGACGGCATACAAAAGAAGTTATCACCGGGCACCACCGACGATAACACGTACTTTACATAATATATCTTATCGGACTTAAAGTCCCGGAGGTGTATTATGTACCAAGCAAATCAAACAGCCGGTGAAAACAGTACCGGCCCTTCCTTCAGTACAACTCAAAATGAATTGAAAGCAAACGGCCTGAAGGCATGAGTAGGAAGAACAGGAAGCAACAAGCAGGAAAAAGTACGGTTCAGCATCAAAGTGGTATCAGTCAAGGGGTGGTTCATGCTCCTGAGCCGGTGACACCTGTTGAGAAGAAAAAGACTCCCAGGTCGGTCAAGTCTGACGTGCTACCCTTGCTCCTGACATTGGTTGATGTGTGCGCCCTGCTGAATGTCTCACGTTCAACCGTCATCCGTCTGGAAAAGGCCGGTGGCCTTCCTGGTCGGGTAACTGTCGGTGCTTCCGTCCGGTATCATCGGTTGGTTAACGAAGAATGGTTGCTGGATCAGGCAAAGGGACAGGAAAGGAAAAACTATGAAACGATTTAATTCGGAAAGCGGCGGCCTCGATAAAAAGCTCAGTTTCCGTCTTGATGAAAACCAGTTCGGAGAGCTTCTCTCCTGGGCGCGTCGTGAAGGGTTCCCCGTCTCGACCATTGTCCGTCACCTCGTCCTGCGGTACCGGGATGATCGGCGACGCTTCGCAAAGGTCATGTGACCGGATCATTCACTGTGAAACAAATGTGCATTTTTATCAACTCAAGCTATACTAGCATACAAGATGAAAAGGGTTCTCGAATTGCAATAATATTCAGATCAGGAACCACTCTAGTAAAAAAAACCGTTAATTCCAAAACAAAAAAGGGTTAGCATAAAAGCTAACCCTACTATAAAAAAATTGGAGCGGGAAACGGGATTTGAACCCGCGACTTCAACCTTGGCAAGGTTGCACTCTACCACTGAGTTATTCCCGCTCAATCAAGTTTCTGTTTATATCAAAAGTCGGTCCTTAAGTCAATCATTACGTCCTGGGATTTAGATGTGCGTTAATGTAAAGGTGCACAAGAGAAATACGATATTCAATAAAAAAGGGCCAGCATTAAGCAAGCCCATCGAATGATTTTGGAGCGGGAAACGGGATTTGAACCCGCGACTTCAACCTTGGCAAGGTTGCACT
>SBEG01000079.1 GCA_009668975.1 Deltaproteobacteria bacterium
CCACTATGCTGGCAATGTTCAACGCACCGCAACTGGAAGAGGTGGCGCAGGAAGTTGAAGATACGATTGTCAAAATCATGAAGGAAGCATCGTCAGGCTAAGTGGCCAGTCTATGCACCAATGATTCGGTTGAGGGTGTAAAATCGTTTGTGTAAATGGCCAATAACGGTTAAAAACTCATCTTACAGGAGAAACCGATGGCCACGACCGACGAACTGCTTGATGCACTGATGAAAGACTACAAGAAGCCCGAAGATCTTATTGGGGAGAACGGGCTTCTGAAACAACTTACCAAGAAGCTTTTAGAGCGGGCGATGCAGGCTGAGATAACGGAACACCTCGGCTACGAAAAAAACGCTCCAAGCGGCAAGAACAGTGGTAATTCCCGCAACGGCATCTACAAAAAGAGCATCAAGGGCGAGTTTGGCAACCTTGATGTTGCCGTCCCACGGGACCGAAACGCGTCATTTGAACCAATCATTCTCCCCAAGGGAGAGAGTCGTTTTACCGGCTTTGACGACAAAATCATCTCCATGTACGCACGAGGGATGACCACACGAGACATCCAGGCGCATTTGGAGGAAATTTACGGGGTGGAGGTGTCTCCCACCCTTGTTTCTCAGGTCACCGAAGCGGTAACCGACGAGATAAAGCTCTGGCAGAATCGGCCTTTAGACGATGTGTATCCGATCATGTACCTGGATGCCGTTCGCGTCAAAGTGCGACACGATGGTCGGGTAATAAACAAGGCCGTCTATCTTGCCATTGGCGTTACCATGAACGGGGTCAAGGAAGTCCTCGGGATGTGGACCGCCGAGACGGAGGGGGCCAAGTTTTGGCTCCAGGTTGTCACGGAACTGAAGAACCGTGGAGTGAAAGACATTTTCATCGCCTGTGTCGATGGACTCAAGGGCTTTCCAGAGGCCATCGAGGCCGTTTTTCCTCAGACCCAGATTCAGCTCTGCATCGTTCACATGGTGCGCCACAGCCTGAACTATGTCTCTTGGAAGCAACGCAAAGAGGCGGCCGCAGATCTCAAGACCATTTACCAGGCGCCAACGCTGGAGTTGGCGGAAACGAATCTTGATGCATTCGCAGCCAAATGGGATGCGACCCATCCTACGATAGCAAAATCATGGCGGAACAACTGGGAGCGGATCATACCGCTATTTTCCTATCCGCCAGACATTCGAAAGGCGATTTATACGACTAACGCCATTGAGTCACTCAACATGTCACTCAGGAAAGTCACCAAAAACCGGGGCTCTTTCCCAAATGATGATGCCATGTTCAAGTTGCTCTACCTGGCCTTAAAGAACATCTCGAAGAAGTGGACCATGCCCATTAAACACTGGAAATCGGCGTTGAACCAATTCTCGATAATTTTCGAAGGCAGAATGCCTACTCTATAAAAACCGAAAAACCATTTACACAAAATTCTTTACAGGTCCCATGGATAACCATTTATTACTGATCCAATCGCAGATCGAGTATCAGTGTTTCTTGCAATATCACGAAAAGCAATTTTCAAACTGTTAGTAAATCGATCACCTCTATTGAAGCAATTATCCATTCCAATCAAAAATCTTGGAGATATTTCTTTCTTATCGAAGGGTAGGTTATACCAATTTGCCTGTGTGCTACTTGATGTTACAAACCCAGATGATATATTGTCAAAAATATTTATCATCCCACCTTGAAATAGAGGTAGCGCTACATCCTCAATCTGATCAAAGTATATTGCTTGCTGACCATCGCGTGATATAACCAAGCCAACCTCTCGTTCTAAGATATCAGAATGACCGCTGTAGTTTTGCCAAGGACCATACAACCAATGACCATATTCATCCGCAACGTAACCTTTAGCTTCCCACTTTGTACGTTCTGGGAACAGCTTGGAGTCGGAAGTCATATTAAAATCGCCTTGTTGATATTTGAGCTTCCACCCCCTTTCACTGCGATCCCCCAATAAAACTCCATTAGTATAAATCATCTGCAATACGCTTAAATCATGCTCACTACGTATTTCCAGAATACCTTTTGTGTATGGTGAAAATTCCTCTACCCGGTCGCGGGGATAAGCAAGCACATAACGCTCGGCAAACTCCCAGTCGTCTACATTGCGGTGCATGAAAGCGGCACGTATGGCTGCTGTCATACCACCTTTCTGAACCACCAAGGGGCAGAACTTGAATGAACGGTGTATATCGAATATTCCGTCTCTGTTTTCGAATCCAAAGAGCCACTGCCAGTCGCAATGATTGAGAAAGAGTTCGCGCAACGCAGTTGTACCTTTGTCTGTATAGACGCCGCTAGGAACGACCATTCCAAGCCGGCCACCTTCTTTCAGAACGGCGTGACTTTGCTCCAAGAACATCTTTTGTAGGTAAGGCTTACTGAGTTTCCCCCGATATTGTGGACAGTCCGAAAAGCTGCTACAACTGAGCACGGA
>SBEG01000019.1 GCA_009668975.1 Deltaproteobacteria bacterium
AATAAACACTGGGCACAACATCTTAATGATTTATAATAGAAATTGATAATTTTAAATACATCCACTAATTAGTCATACAATATCCAGTAACCAATACGAGTAGCTGGCCATGAAGAACAAAAGATTTAACACTAAAAGGTTTGTTTATGGGTCACATTATGACCCAAACATGGCTGATTTTGGCACAGGGTACCACTCAAACGAATTCACTAATGATATTTTCGGAGAGGAGATTTTCCAAAACATTCTATATATCGAACGAAAAAGGACTGAACGATCAGAAAAACCGTTTCTTTTGATGTTAATTACCGCCGCCCGAAAAAAAATGCCTTCAGATTCTTACCCGGCAATTTTAGATGAGATAGTATCGATACTAATGTTGTCAAAAAGAGAAACCGATATATGCGGCTGGTATGAGCACGGTTCACAGATAGGAATGATATTTACGGATATCGATACCATAGAAACGCAGGAAGCACGCGAGGCAATATCATCGAAAATTCGCAAGAATCTGACGGAGAACATCCCTCTTGAATTTATGGATACCGTATCGGTAGACTTCCATTACTACCCTGAAAAATATGACGATGCCCCTAAGAAGCTGAATCTATTTGAAAGAACTTTATACCCAGATATTGATCAAGCCAACCAGACTAAAAGGAAGAGCTATTTCCTTAAAAGAGTTATCGATCTCATTGGAAGCAGCCTGGCAATCCTGCTGTTTGCACCAGTCATTTGTTTCATCGCGATACTGATAAAGATTACTTCGAAAGGACCGGTGCTCTTCCGGCAGGAAAGGCTCGGGCAATTCGGCACTAAATTCAACTTTCTGAAATTCAGATCTATGATTCTGGGTTGCGATGATGCAATCCACCGGGAATACATAAAAAAACTGATTACGGAAAACAAGCCCAGCGAGGAAGATAACTCCGATGCCCAAGGGCCGGTCTACAAGATCCGAAACGACCCGAGAATCACTCCTATCGGAGCATTTTTACGAAAAACAAGTCTTGACGAACTTCCTCAACTGCTGAATGTCCTCAGAGGAGAAATGTCCCTCGTGGGGCCAAGACCGGCAATTCCTTATGAGTTTGAAAACTACGATATCTGGCACAGATACCGGATATTGCAGGTTAAACCAGGAATCACCGGACTCTGGCAAGTTACCGGCAGAAGTTCTACAAATTTTGATGAGATGGTCCGACTTGATCTCAAATATATCCATGATTGGTCTCTTTGGCTCGACTTCAAAATCCTTCTACTCACACCATTGGCTGTGATCAAGGGAAGGGGAGCCTATTAGCGGCACAGGTCTTTTTCAGCTACCTCCATGAGCAAAACCTTGCTCATCATCTCAAGTCGCGCTGCTTGAAGCACTGGCGATGTAACAATCAGTTTCAGGCGCACCGCAGGGGAGGATTTCAGATGCTACGCATAGGAATTATTGGCTATGGCTATTGGGGTCCGAACCTTGTGAGAAACTTCGCTGATATTGACGGAGCCACAGTCACTCTCATTTCCGACACAAACGAGGCGGCCCTGAAGCGAGCACAAGCGGCCTATCCAATGATCAGTGTCACACCAAACGACTATGATGTCATCCTCTCGCCTACAATCGATGCCGTTGCTATTGCCACACCGGTCTCAACACATTACCCTCTTGCGAAAAGAGCTCTGGAAAACGGTAAACATGTCTTCGTCGAGAAACCTTTCACCACATCGGCCCAACAAGCAGAAGAATTGATCGAACTTGCGGACAGAAAGAGTCTCAAGATCATGGTTGACCACACATTTCTATTCACCGGTGCGGTCAAAAAGATCAAGCAGCTTATTGATGATGGGGTGTTGGGCAGGCTGTTTTACTTTGACTCAATCAGGATAAATCTTGGTCTGCTGCAAAAGGACTCAAATGTCATCTGGGACCTTGCGCCCCACGACCTGTCCATAATGGATTACCTGATCGGCTGCAATCCGATAGCGATAGCCGCGACCGGAACGGCTCACATCAACGGATTCGAGGATGTGGCATACGTAACGATTTATTACCCGGACAATCTGATAGCGCATTTGAGCATCAACTGGCTCTCGCCCGTAAAGATCAGGATGACTATGATCGGCGGGCAGAAAAAAATGCTGGTCTGGAATGACCTAGAAGCCGACGAAAAGTTGAAAATTTATGATCGGGGCGTCGAAGTCGAGACCAAAGAGGAATCCTATCACGCACGTATCAATTATCGCTCCGGCGATGTCTGGGTACCGAGATTGGAGCAAGTCGAAGCACTGAAAACGGAGGCTCAATATTTTGCCGATTGTATCTATAACAATCTGACAGCGATTAATGATGGGGTCGCAGGCCTGAGGATAGTAAAAATTCTTGAGGCAATTATTCAATCGCTCAAGACAGGTGGATGCGTCATCTGCCTGGAGAAGATACCCGCAGCCTTACGAACCGTAAACCTGGCACCAGCTTAAAGAGGAGGCCTATGTCATGGATTATACCTGCATAGCGGAAGACGTGCAGTTGGGCCAAAATGTCAAATTGTCCAAATTTATAAATTTATATGGCTGCAGTATCGGCGATAACACTAAAATCGGCTCTTTCGTCGAAATCCAGAAAAATGCCACTATCGGGAAGAATTGCAAAATTTCCAGTCATACTTTTATCTGTGAGGGAGTGCATATCGAAGACGATGTATTCATCGGCCACAGCGTCACGTTTATTAACGACACGTTTCCCCGGGCAACAGTTCCTGGCGGAAAACTGCAGACGGAAGAAGATTGGCAAGTGGAACGGACCCTAGTCAGTAAAGGTGCTTCCATCGGTTCCGGGGCCACAATACTCAGCGATGTCACTATTGGTGAGAACTCAATCGTTGGAGCGGGAAGCGTAGTAACGAAAGATGTCCCGCCCAACGTGATTGTTGTGGGGAATCCAGCTAAAATACTGAGGGCACTACCTAAAGAGTGAAGCGTAGCGAAAAGGATACACACCATCAGAATTATTGGTTGGCATCCAATGTCACATAGCGACAAGTACTGGCAAATTGGCTGACAAAGCACCTGTGTCACAGGCTCGATGTCGAACGAGGGAGATATTACTAGTGAAAAGAGTACCGTTTCTTGATCTCAGCGCACAGTATGCGGCAATTCGAGAGGAAATAAGTTCTTCCCTGCAAGAAGTTTTTGAGAGCGTTTCCTTTGTCGGCGGGCCTTTTGTCGAAAGCTTTGAAAAAGATTTTGCAATTTTTTGCGGTTGCGGAAATGCGATCGGCACAAGCAACGGCACCTCTGCTTTGTGGATGACTCTTCTGAGTCTCGGCATCGGGCAGGGAGACGAGGTCATCACTGTTCCCAACACCTTCATCGCCACCGCGGAGGCAATCACTTTCTCCGGAGCCCGGCCTGTTTTCGTCGATGCGGAGGAACGAAGCCATACAATGAATCCAGTACTGCTGGAAAAAGCAATCACCCCGAAAACGAAAGCCGTAATTCCGGTTCATCTATTCGGGCAACCGGCTGATATGGACCCGATTATGGAAATTGCGCGAAGGCACGGCCTATTGGTCGTAGAAGATGCCTGCCAGGCGCACGGAGCACAGTACAAAGGGAAATCAGCCGGAACTATTGGCGATGCGGGCTGTTTCAGTTTTTATCCCGGCAAGAACTTGGGAGCCTATGGCGAGGCCGGAGCAGTGGTAACAAATAACCCCGATCTGGCTGAAAAGATTAAAATACTTCGTGATCACGGACAATCGCGAAAATATTATCATCAGGTGGTCGGCTGGAACGGCCGGATGGACGGCCTGCAAGGTGCCGTTCTCAGTGTGAAGCTCAAATACCTGCCTGCCTGGAATGAGGCAAGAAGAAAGAATGCTGTGCTTTACAGCAGCCTGCTCTCGGACGTGGAAGAGATTACCCTGCCTTCGGAGATGGATTACGCACGACACGTCTATCACCTCTATGTTATCAGGACACCCCGCAGGAACGACCTTAAGAGCTATTTGGCTGATAGTGGAATTGAATGCGGAATTCACTATCCCGTGCCCGTCCATTTACAGCAAGCCTATCGTCATTTTGGCATTGTAAAAGGCACCTTCCCGGTGGCTGAAAAATGCTCGGAAGAGTTTCTTTCTCTTCCGATGTATCCTGAATTGACAGGAGAACAGATAGGATATGTAGCAACAGAACTTCGGAAGAAGCTACGATTGTCATAGAAATATCGGTACGCGGTACCAGTTCGTTGGAGTCGGTCGAGCAAGGACACGGGTGGGAGAAATGAGTGCATCGGTTGTAATTACAAACCCGCTTGAAGATGCCGGTTGGAACAACCACCTGGCTTCATCTCCTGATCACTCGTTCTTTCACACGTCGAACTGGGCGCGAGTGCTTCACGAAACGTATGGTTATCAGCCGGTCTATGCGGCAACTATTGAGAACGGCGTATTGCTGGCATTGATTCCCGTTATGGAGGTGCGGAGCATCCTGACCGGCCGTCGTGGCGTATCGCTTCCCTTTACCGACTATTGTGAACCGCTGAGCACCGGCGAAAAACATCTCCAGTCAGCAATGGACAGTCTCCGGGAATACGGAAAGAATGCTGGCTGGAAATATATCGAATTCAGGGGGGACGGCTATTTCGACGATAATGTTCCCTGTTTTGGATACTACTATGGTCATAGAATGTCCGTGGCAAAAGATGCCGCAGACCTATTGGCGGAAATGCGAAACAGTACCAGGAGAAACATAAAGAAAGCGCAGAAATCCGGGGTTCGGATCGAAATAGCAACGTCGATGAAAGCCATGACCGCATTTTACCGACTGCACGTAATGACAAGGAGAATGCACGGCCTGCCTCCACAGCCGTTTTCCTTTTTCAGGAATATCCATGAATACATAATTTCTGAAAATCTCGGACTAATCATCCTTGCTTTCTATAAAGAAAAATGCATTTCTGGTGCCGTCTATTTTCATTTCAATGGACAGGCCTTTTATAAATACGGCGCATCAAATCGGATATACCAGGAACTGAGGGCCAGCAATCTCGTAATGTGGGAAGCGATTAACTGGTATTCCGCGAAAGGCTTCCACACCTTCTGTTTCGGCAGAACCGATACCGATGCCACGGGACTCAGACAATTCAAAAACGGCTGGGGTGCTGAAGAATGGACCATCAAATATTACCGCTATGCTCCAGGCAAGGAACGTTTCCTGGGAACATCCGAACCGTCCAGGGAGAGAGGGTACGGCATTTTTACCAGAATGCCGCTACCAATGCTGCTTCTGGCGGGCCGGGTTATGTACCGGCATATGGGGTAAACCGTGGCAATGAGAGTATCCATTCCAGCTGAAGGAAAATTGCCGATAATAGAAGAGGTCATTAGTGACTCTGAAAATCATAATTTCTGAAGATGACAAGCGATGGGATCAATTCGTAGAAAATCATCCAAAAGGGTCAATCTATCATCACTCAGCCTGGAAAAGCGTTCTGCAGTCAACATTTGGATTTATTCCTTTTTATGTCGCCGAAGTAAATCCTTGTAACGGACGGTTTGAAGGAATACTCCCCTGTATGCGTGTCAAAAGCAGATTAACAGGTACAAGGCTTGTCTCCTTGCCTTTTACTTCCTATTGCGCTCAATTGTTTCCTGAAACACTAGTAGACGATATAGTTGAAATGGCCCTTCAAAACTATCCCGACACAGACTACTTGGAGCTGAAGTTTTATGACGTTCTTGAAAATGAATCCAAAATATTACAAAGACAGTCCACTTATAACACTCATGTTCTACATCTCACCGCAAGCGCCAACGAAATATTCAAATCATTCCACAATACCAGCGTATGTCAGCGGATAAAACGGGGGGCCAAATATAATCTGAAGCTTAGAACCGCTGACAACGAGAAGGATTTGAAACTGTTTTACGATTTGCATACAAAGACAAGAAAAAAGCATGGTCTGCCACCCCATCCGTACCTTTTCTTTCAGAATATGTGGAAAATTCTGATGCCACATAAATTTTTACTTATTCCACTTCTGGAATATCAGGGAAAAATCATTGCCGGAGCCATTGTACTGAAGTTTAAGAATACCTTTCACTTTGAGTACAGCGCCTTCGACCTGGATTACGCAGATATCTCGCCTAATCATTCCATGATATGGGAAACAATCAAAATTGCTATAGATGAAGGTGCAAAAATTTTTGACTTCGGCAGAACTGCTTCTGCCAACAAATCACTTATGGACTTCAAGAAAAGGTGGGCTACAGAGGAACATAACCTCCAATATTATTATTATCCGGAGGCTAAGAGAATAAATACAGAGGAAGGAGTTATCAAATATCTGCTCACAAAAGTTAACTCTCTACTTCCTCCTTATTTACTCAGGCTTGAAGGTGAAGTTATTTATCCACACCTGGGATAGATGAAAAATTTTAAAAATAACAAAATATTATACTTATGATATATCAATTCAATTGTACTAGCAACAGTATTAACATAGTAATGATGTCATGTATATTCAGGAGAATTGTACATGATGATTAATGCTAAAAAAACAACTACAATACTCACGACTGCCATGTTGATTCTCGTCGTTGCAAGTATTATTGCGAGTTGGTTATCATTAAAATCAGTACCATATTTTTGGATAGAAAAGATACGTCACAGTTATGTGCGTCTTTTCGATGTGAATAGAGAAGCAAATATCCCCACGTGGTTCTCCTCTACGATCCTGTTATTATCAGCACTACTTTGTGCAAGAGTATACTGCCAAAAAAGAGCAGTTAAGGACAGATACACCTTTTATTGGGCTACTCTCGCCGTAATTTTTACAGGTTTTTCCTTGGATGAGACGGCCATCCTCCACGAAATGTTAATACTACCACTTCGAGCAATATTCAATTTTAAAGGGTTATTTTACTATGGCTGGATAACAATAGGAATTATTTTTGTGGTTATTGCGGCTATTTTTTACTATAGATTCCTTTTATCATTGCCCAGAAACACTCGAAATCTTTTTCTATTGGCTGCAACCTCATTTATTAGTGGAGCAATCATTGTCGAATCCTTTACCGGATTCTATGCATATAATTATGGAGTTGAGACATTTTTCTACTTACTAATTGGCACGCTAGAGGAATTTCTGGAAATGTTGGGGGTAATTGTATTTATTCATTCATTATTATCTTACTTAGCAATTCAGTCCAAGGAGACAGAATATAATCTACCCAATCGCAAACAATAATCAGTGTAATGCTGAACGGGAGGGATATAATGTTTCAATACATATCCAACAAATTTTTACCAGCAATGAAACTTGCAAACTATTACTTGCGAAATTAATTTTACCTAGTTATTGTAACCGCATTTTACCAACCCTCAAACATTGAATATCACCATCAGTATGGTGGTTTTTTACTTACTACGTTCTATATTTATACCTAGAATATAATTATTATTGCTCAAACATCATTTGCCCCGAGCGTGAATATGAATCAATCAATCCTAAAACAATATTACCTGATTAAGCCATTTATCCCTAAGTCACTGCAGATATATTTAAGAAGAATGATAGCACTGCTGCAAAGGCAGACATTTAAAACCAGTTGGCCCATCGACGAAGAGTCAGGGGCTGCCCCTGAAAACTGGCAAGGCTGGCCGGACGGCAAACAATTTGCCCTTGTATTAACTCATGACGTTGAGGCAGCTGCCGGCGTCGCGAAATGCCGCGATGTGATGACACTGGAACAAAATCTGGGGTTTCGCTCGTCATTCAATTTTGTTCCCGGAGATTATCCGGTTGACCATGAAACGCGCACACTGCTGAATGACAACGGTTTCGAAGTTGGATTGCATGGCTGGACCCATGACGGTTCACTTTACAATACGCGGGATATTTTCCTTCAGCAGGCGCGAAAAATAAACGTTTGTCTCAAAGAGTGGGGAGTGGTGGGCTTTCGTTCGCCAGCCATGCATCACAACCTGGATTGGCTTCGTGATCTGGACATTGAATACGACATGTCCACCTTTGACACAGACCCCTTCGAACCACAACCGGATGGTATGGGAACGATCTTCCCTTTCCGGGTAAAAGCGGACGGTTGCCGTAAAGGTTATATAGAAATGCCGTATACTCTGCCTCAGGACTCCACCCTTTTCGTCATCATGCGCGAAAAAACGATTGATATCTGGAAGCGAAAACTGGACTGGGTTGCTGAACACGGTGGCATGGCGTTAGTGAATACCCATCCTGACTATATGAATTTCACCAATGCAGGCTCCCGCCTTGGAGAGTATCCCGCGGAGTATTACTCCGAGTTGTTGAAGTACATAAAAATGAATTATGGGACTGGGTATTGGCACCCCTTGCCAAGGGAGATGGCTCGTTTCTGGGCTAACAATCAAGCTGACGAGACGAGAAACATGATGTTGTCAAGGGCTTTGTGATGTCCTGTCCACTGTTAGAGGGCATCACGGTTCTAAACTGCCAATTTGGCTGTTCACTATTCAAGCCCCCGACCTTGCCGGGGCAGCATAACTCAACGGAATAAAGAATCTCCCTATAATGAAGGCTTATTTTGAATGTTTGCCTTGGCGAATTCAAACCAGAGCAACTTTGATATCTTCAGCCTCGGCAATTCATGATACTTCAGCAAACGATGCACCCACATGGCGGGAATATTCTTTGCGTCATAATAACCATAGACTTTCTTGATCCCTTTCTCCTTCAAGCTTTGCAGAACACTTCCCATAAAAAAGGCGGCCATGCCCTTTCCCCGCTCATCCGGCGAAAGATACATGTCAAAAAGATAAACCTCATCTGGTTTCAGATCAATTCCAAACCATATCAAGTAGTTGCGAATTGGATTCGAGTAAGCTGCGGTATTTGTTGCGTACCAGACGTCCGCAACGACCTGGTTATTTTTTATTAAAACATATGTTTTATATCCATTTTCAATATTGACAAACACCTTTTCTTTTCGGCTTTGAAGGGGGTATTCAAAATTACCTGAACAATAATTTTGCTCATTTACCTCAATGAGGTTAAAATCGCCAACCCCTTCTGGTTGTTTCATGCCATCAAGGGTTGAAAGCTCCTTCTCGACAGGCACAGCTTCTTCGTATCGGTAGATGGCGAATTTGCTTGCCGGAAGCAGACCTTCCTTTTTCCAAAGTTCAATAAATTGATAAAATTTTTCCTTTAAGAGCTTAACCATACCCAAACTCCTTTTGGAATAATTTGAGCGGGTTTGTTGAGGCAATTTGTATGAATTTCTCTTTATACTTCTTGTGTGTTAATTTAATTCCATGCAATAGCCTGACAACTGTCTTCCATTGCAGTTCATAGAGGGCATCAGAACCAAATACTATTCTTTCATTATCAATATTTTTCAGAATCAGACAAAGCGTTTCGAATTCGGTGGCCGAAATGTCGACCATCAGATTTGCATACCTGGAAAGTAGTTTTTCAAGATGGGGCAAGAATTCTTTAACCTCTCCCGTAGTATATCCAAAGGTGCAGGCATGCGACAATATGACCGGTTGATCGGTGATGCCGAAATCTATTTCTTTCAGATTATGAATAGTTCCGTAATTTCGCTCCGGGCATTCTAATAGTGGACTGATCCCACCATGAATTATTACTTTCAGACAATGCTTGCAAGAGGCCATGAGAATGGCTTCAAATCTCTCCCTGCCCGGCACAGATTTAGGATCAATCTTGGAGATATTTGGATGGATTTTCAGTATTTTGACCCCGTAAATTTCAAGAGCTTCTTTTATGAAGCTGCAAATTCGCTCTGTCGGCACAAAGTTCGGCACGCAATAACCGATAGCGAACCTGTTGTCCCCTCCGAAAATTTCGTTCAACAAACACATCTGGTATTCATTCTCTTCGCTCGTGTGAAAAACAGGCAGCAAAATGGCCTTGCTAATCCCAGCCAGTTCCATCAGATCCCCAAGGCACTTTGGTCCAGTATGCAGGTAGAGTTTCCGCAAAAACAGTGCAATAACCCTTTTTTGAATACTGCAATCGCAGTTCGGCGAATTATTCTGCATTTTCGGGGGATTCCATTGTCCCCTCACCGGAGGGGCATACGATAAACCTCCCGCACTGTACACTCCGGGCTGAATTGGATTGGGAAAATAACGCATTCCACCGTACACCACCTCGAAGGGATGAACGTGCACATCGATGATCGGGTGGGATTTCGCAATTTCTCGCACACATGCGAGATATTTCTCAATTTCCGATTCGCTTAGCATTTATGTGCTCCGGTCCATCTGGTCAGCACCATGATGCAGGAAGATCTTAAAGTCTAGTCTGGCTGAAAAAACCACGATATTAAAGCAACAATCTCTCTGCTATCTCCGTTCTCACTCTGAACAACTCAACCTGAAGTATTACACCCCGAAGTACTGGATTAGGGACATCACTCTAATTTGAATCCTCGAAGGAGGCGGCTTCTGGTGATTGCGATCACCCTAAAACTGTTCAAACGGGTGGACATGACGTTCTGCCAGTTCATCCGCTGATGCAATTTCCCGGATAATCGCCTGTAAACAGTCAATGGTGGTATCATCCATCAGCATGCCTGACCTCCATGGAAAGTGTTCGAAGCGCCGCGCGATTGATTTTTCCGCGTCCACAACGGGGAAGCTCCACGAGAGGAATCAGCCGACGCGGTATCATGTAAGCGGGAATGCGATCACGCAATCGGGCCAGGATCTGCGTATAGTCCTTAACCTCCTCCACTTCGACGAAGGCGACCAACTCGTCAAGACCGCCACGTTGTACTGCCACTACTGCCGCATCGCGAACTCCATCGATTGCCAGCAGCGCCTGCTCAATTTCGCCCATCTCGATGCGATACCCCATGATCTTGACTTGGTTGTCCTCCCGGCCGATGAATACGTAGTTACCATCAGGCCTCCGCAAAGCCAGATCTCCCGTGCGATACCAGGTATCTACCTGTCCTCCGTCCAATTTTGCACAAATAAATGAGCGGGCGGTACGCTCAGGGTCATTCAAGTAACCGGCTCCCAAGCCGGGGCCTGAGAGGCAAAGTTCACCAACCGCTCCATCAGGAACAGGCTTTAGCTCTTTATCAAGCAGAGCAGCCTTCATCCCCTTGCAAGGATGACCAATCGGGATGCGCTCTCCAGGTCCGCCAGGGGCCTGCTTAATCTGGCAGCAGAGAGAAACTCCAGTCGCCTCGGTCGGTCCGTAGACGTTATAAAACAATTTATCTGAAAAAGTTTCCATCCAACGGATCAGCGTTCGAGCCGGCAGCGCATCACCGCCGAAAAGGACACGACTCAAGGCCGGAATCCGGGCCGGAGTTATAACGCCGGCCCGTTCCAGATAGAAAAGGAGAGAAGAAATACCTTTCCAGATCGTGACACGCTCACTTTCCATAAAGCCGAGAAGTTTTTCAGGAAAAAGTGTAAGGGCTTCATTGGCAAGGCAAAGGGTTGCCCCTGCCTTAACAGGGCACCAGAGATCAAAGGTAGACATGTCGAAATGAAAGGGCGCAGTGCCGAGAATCCGGTCATCATTGAGGATAGAGAAATATTCCACTGCCCAGTTTATGTAGTTGCAAATATTGCGATGAGTAATCATCACTCCTTTGGGTTGACCGGTCGACCCTGAAGTATACAGGACATAGGCCAGATCATCTGGACCGTTGTGATACGTAACTGGCATTACCGGACTAGCCAGAATATCCTCCAGAGCTGCGCTGATTTCGTTGTCTGAGGATGACTGTGTACTTCGCGAGGTTAACAAGATCCGGGGTATGCCCGCCTTCACGGCACCCGCCAAGGGAACAAATGTCTGACCATCGCACAGGATTGCAGCCGGAGCGCAGTCACCCACAATCTGCTGCCACCGTTCCGGTGGGGATTTCGGGTCGAGAGGGACGTAAGCCGCATCAGCCTTGAGGATACCAAGAATAGCCGGAAGAAAATCAGGTGTACGGTGCAAACAGAGCGCCACCCGATCCTTCCGCCGGACTCCAACCTGGGATAGGATAGTGGCCAGACGACTGGAGAAATCGGCCAAATAGCCATACGTGATGGCCTTGCGGCCATCGGTGCAGGCAACCTTTTCCGGTGGCGCAGGAAGAGGATCCAGATAATGTTGGACGAGATAACCATCCATAATTAAAGCCCCATGAGGCGCGAAATAATGGCCTGCTGCATTTCGCTGGTGCCAGAATAGATAGTAGCAGCAACGCTGTCACGCAGATCTCTCTCCAATTCGTATTCCTTGGTAAAGCCATAGCCGCCATGAACCTGGACAGCATCCAAGCAGCTTTGCTTCAGCCCCTCGCTGATAAACAGTTTGGCGATAGAGGCCTCCAGCGTTGCCCGCTTCCCCTGCGACTTGAGAGTAGCAGCCTTGTATAAGATCAAGCGGCCGAGCTCAAACACGAGCTTCATATCGACGATTTTGTTGGCCACTGCCTGATACTTGCCAATTGATTGGCCGAAAGCAGAGCGTTTTCGAGCGTAGGATACGCAGGTTTCCAGCACCCGTTCCAGAGTCCCAAGGTGTGCAGCAGGGAGAAGACTTCGTTCCCATTCCATCGACTCATTGAAAATAATTGCCCCCTGCCCTTCACGCCCCAGCAATGCGGAGGCGGGCACGCAACAATCAGCAAATACCAGTTCTCCGTTCTGCAGGGTGCAAAGTCCCATTTTCTCGACGGGATGGCACCGCTCGAAGCCAGGAGTTTCCTTCTCGACCATGAAGCAGGATATCCCGCCAAGGCGACTGATCTCTGGATCTGTAAGGGCAAAAACAATCACTACGTCAGCGATAGGTCCGTTGGAAATGAACATCTTTGAACCATTCAGGACATATCCCTTCTCGGTTTTTTCCGCCCGGGTGCGCATGGATCCTATCGCGTCAGATCCAGCATCGGGCTCTGTAATCGCTTGAGCGAAGACCTTCTCTCCCCGGCAAAGAGGAGGCAGAAAACGCTGTTTCTGCTCAGGGCTTCCAAACAGGAGAATCTGCAGACCGCAGAGAATCTGCGTGGAAAGTGCATGTACCAAGCCGGCGTCCTTGCAACTGTAGCCGAGAGCCTGCAGGACCACGACGGTGGTCAGAAAATCGGACCCGCAACCGCCATATTCCTCAGGAAACGGCAGAGCAATGATCTGCATTTCGGCACATTTCCGCCACGAATCAAAGGGAAAGTGACCTTCTTTGTCATACATGGCAAGGTCATGAACAATCTCTTGCCGGGCGAAGCGGATGATTGCTTCTCGCAGTTCAATCTGTTCTTCGCTTAAAGAAAATTCCATTTCAATTCCCCAAGTCCCCATTAATGCCAGTCTTCTTTTCTACCAAGCCGGAAATAGCGGCAAGCGTCGCAAAGTTTTCCGGCAGCAACTCTTCACCATCAATATGAACAGCATACTTCGCCTCCAGAAAATCCAGCAAGAGCATGATACCCATGGAATCGATAATTCCTTCCTCGATCAACAAGTCGGTATCGGCGATGAAATTTTCATTTCCACTGCAAATCTCGCTGGAAATAAAATTCCTGATGCTGTCGATCGTTCTCATGTCGCTGCTCCTTTCTGGAATCCAAAACCTGCAAGGCATAGAATTAGGATAACATCTTTTCATTTTCAGTCTATCTGACAACACAGGAAAATCTCACAATGGATAGAATGCTTTGGTGTGATCTTTTTTTAATTATATCACCACTAAAGGAGGTCGACTATCGCGAGCATACGAATTTTCACCTCAGAAAAAACGATGCAATATAATCAATTCAATTTTCCGTCTCATCTTACAGAAAACCCACCTGAATCGTATTATTGTTAAACATTAACCTTCTAGCGCATACAAGAAGTCCACTAATCAGCTGCCGTCCGGCGTTACCAAAACAGACGATCCGGTTTCATTTACTGCAACAGATAGAGAGCTATGGTAAACTTTCCCTTAAAACAGCGAAAAAGTAACTCGGAGCCTTTTAAAAAACTTGAACCATGATGCGCATCACGATTTCGGCCAATTATTAGCGGATTGACTCCCAATTCCAGCTTTACCTCTCTGGCATTCAGTATCTGCTGCAATTTGCTCAACTACAATCAATATCCCTGGAGAAGCTAATAGCTATGCACTTTGTGGTTTGCATTAAACAGGTTCCGGAGACATCGGAAATTACGATTGATCCCAAAACCAATATCCTGATACGCGAAGGCGTAAAGTCTATCATCAATCCCTACGACATGTATGCCATCGAAGAGGCCCTGCGTCTTCGTGAAAGAATGGGAGGCAAGGTTACTTCCGTAACCATGGGACCGCCCCAAGCGGAGAGCGCACTGCGTGAAGCCATTTCCATGGGGGTCAATGATGCTATTCTTATCTCAGATCCCATTTTTGCCGGTAGCGACACGTGGGCCACGAGTTATACGCTGGCAATGGCATTGCGCAAAATTGCCGACTACAGTTTGATTTTATGTGGCAAGCAGGCAGCCGACGGTGATACCGCCCAAGTCGGTCCCGGAATAGCGGCGCACCTTAATTTGCCACAGATTACCTTCGTGCGCAGAATTGACGAAATTTCTCCTGAACTGATCGTGGCCGAACGTCTACTTGATGAAGGCGTAGAAGTGCTCGAAGGTCCGCTTCCGTGCGTTATAACCGTTGTCAAAGAAATCAACAAACCGCGCATTCCATCTCTGAAAAACATCTTGGCCGCTCGCAAGGCGGTCATCACTCACTGGCATGCCGCCGATATTGCCTGTGATGACACACGTCTTGGATTAGACGGATCACCGACCAAAGTGGTAAAAATTTTCAATCCGCCCGCACGTGACAAGGGAGAACTGTTGATTGGTGAACCGGAAGATATGGTTAAAACCTTGGTTGAGAAAATTAAAGATATGGTTATTGCGGCTAGAACATAGTTCACGAAAGTTATTTTCAGGAAATTTCAGAAATGAATCCAATCTGTGTTAGCAGGGAAAAATGTGTAGCGTGTGGGGCGTGCATAACTGCCTGCCCCTTCGCGGCTATTGCCCTGCAGGATCAAGTAGCGGTCATTGACGTCAACAGATGCAATTTGTGCGGGGCGTGTGTAGAGGCTTGCAGTTTAGCAGCTATTGAAATAGCCAGAACTGCGGCTGTCAACCTGGATTTGGGTAGCTATAAAGGCATATGGGTATTTGCCGAACAAAAAGACAACCTGATTCAGTCCATTACCTACGAGTTACTCGGCGAAGGCCGCAAACTTGCTGATGTCCTAGGGATGGAACTTAGCGCTGTTCTACTCGGGCATACTATTCAGAATCAAGTATCCGCCCTCAGGTTGCGCGGTGCTGATCGAATATATCTCGTTGATCGCGCGGAACTCGCATATTTTCAAGATGAGTCATATGCCAACGTTCTGATTAACTTGGTGCGCCGCCACAAGCCGGCCATTTTACTATGCGGCGCCACCACCATCGGGCGCAGCCTGGCACCTCGGGTGGCGGTGACGCTGAATACGGGTCTTACTGCCGACTGCACCGAACTGTCAATTGATCCGGCAACAGGCGACCTCCTCCAGACACGACCGACCTTCGGCGGCAATATAATGGCTACGATTATCAGTCCCAATCACCGACCACAAATGGCTACGGTACGCCACAAGGTCATGAAGGAAGCGGGTATCGTCGAAGGACGCAGCACTGAAATCATTCTGGAGCAGGTGGCGTATGAGCTGGTACAGTCACGCACGAGGCGTTTGCGCTTCGAACTCGAACAGGAAACCACGATAAATATCTCCGAAGCAAACATCATAGTGTCCGGCGGTCGCGGCCTGCAGGCACCGGAAAATTTCAGTTTGATCCGTGAACTGGCGGAAGTGCTGGGAGCGGGCGTTGGTTCCTCGCGTGCGGCTGTGGATGCCGGTTGGATTCCCTATTCACACCAGGTAGGCCAAACCGGCAAAACCGTTTGCCCCAAAATATACATCGCCTGCGGTATAAGCGGGCAAATTCAGCACCTTGCCGGCATGTCTTCTTCTGATTTAATTATTGCCATTAACAAGGACAAGGATGCTCCCATTTTTAATGTGGCAAACTATGGGATAGTTGGCGACTTATTCAAAATCTTGCCGCTTTTGACCCGCGAATTAAAAAAAATGCTTCAATCATAGTCGCTCATGATCCAACAACTCATGTGGCCCCAGCTCAAGAAGCAGTCTAGAAATTACCATTACATGTGTGTCCTCAATTTCACTCGAATAACACATATGACTTATCGCTTCGTAAATTGCATTGCTTTCACCTCAATCTCACCAATCAATAAAACACATTTTTTCGCTTTCTAAGATGTCACTCTCCATACGTACCTCAGTCAATTCCTTACGTAACCATGCATTTTCTTTGGCCGGACCCACCATCATAGGTATCCCGCCTGCCAATGGGCGGGTCGTAACCTTACAGGCCATCGTCCCAATTCGCCAGTAGCCCGGAGGGTTCACCAACCGCTTAGCCGTTGCTTGCTGAAAATTCCTTGCTCAACTGCCAGCTTGACCTCCTCGGGTCCTAATTCAGTGGCGTAACTCTGCTGCCACTTCCTATTCCTGCCTTCTGGTTGTTTATCAAAAAAGGAGAACCCGTTGTCACCAGAGACGTCACCGCATCCAGGTTTTCTTTAGGGCTCTTTACGAACGGCATGTAACGTCTCTGCTTTATTACTTGCTGCAGTCACATATATTTTGAGGCAACCCGCACGACACTTCTTTATGGCGTGGTATACTATAGCAAAGTGACCGACTTGAACGACATACGTGGCAAAACATAAAACTCTACGGCTACAAATCCACATTTTTCGTATATCACAACACAGAATGCAACTGAATTATTAGATAATCATAAAAACTGACGCTTGAATCTTCCAGAACCGTTAATATTTCTGACGCAGCAAGTCGCTAACTTTTTTCACGTTAAAATTCAGCCTAATAATAGTCAGCACACCAAAGCAATTATGGAAGAATTTCATATTCATCCCATCGAAAAATCTTTTCCAGACAAGTCAGAAGGTCATCTCTGAAAGAGTGAAAAAGTCTTAGATAAGCAACCGGTTTTCACTTCTCAGATAGTATTAATTTGTGATCCAGCTCCGGGGAAATCATGAAGATAATTCAAGTTCACGACAAAGTAAGGGTCTGTGTTACTCAATCAAAGTATAAAGTCAGCTACTGTCTGAAGACGCACTAAAATTCGCAAATGACAGCTATTTTGCATTTTGAGGAAGGTCATGATTAAAAACGTTTGTATGATAGTGCAAGCGGCCTACCCGCAGGATGTCCGTGTCAGGAAGGAAGTGCAGGCGCTTCTTTCTCGCGGCCACACAGTTTCTGTAATTGCGTTGCAACATTCCAACTACCCTAAACAGGAAGTCGTGGATGGAGTAAAAGTCTATCGGATAGGCTTTCCCAAAAAAAGATCAGGAATATTTCGTTACATGTTCGAATATGCCTCATTTTTCCTGCTCTCCTTTTTCAAGCTCAACATATTGGATCTAAGAGAAAATTTTGATGTTATCCATGTTAACACACTTCCTGATTTTCTCGTATTCACCACACTCGTCCAAAAGTTCAAAGGCCGAAAAATTGTATTGGATCTGCATGAGATCATGCCTGAATTTTTCATATCCAAGTTTGGAACAAGTCCCGGCCACCCAATAATCCGCCTGCTACTTTTCCTGGAAAAAATTAGCCTCAAGTTTGCTGACGAAGTCATTACGGTCAATGAGCCAATCAAGCGCATTTTCCAGAACAGGGCGATACCCGGAAAGCCAGTTACGATAATTATGAATACAATTAGCACCTCTATGTTAAAAGAATCCGTGAAACAGCCCCACTCTGGTTTCAATTGTGTGTATCACGGCACCTTGACAAATATATACTCTCTGGATATCGCAATTCAAAGCTTTGCAAAAGTTTGCACAAAGTACCCGGATATGTATTTTCATATTTTTGGCGGAGGCGAAAGCCTTCCCCAACTTAAGCAGTTAACTGCAGATTTGAACATGCAAAAGTTCGTCATTTTCCATAGCCATATTCAGCATGAGCATATGCTGGATGCGCTTTCGGTAATGGATCTTGCGATATTGGCCACCCGGAAAGACATCTTCTTAAACCTCTCTTTTTCAAACAAACTTGCTGAATATGTGTTTCTGAAAATACCGGTCATTAGCAGTGATCTGGATACTACAAAAGTATATTTTAACGATGATCATATTCTATTTTTCGAGGCAGGAAATGTTAATGATTTAAGCAATAAGATAGAATTTGCCTATGCAAACAGAGCATACTTACTGAAAATGGCTGCTTCAGCTTACGAACATTTTAAGGACTTTAACTGGGATGTGATGGCCAAGCGGTACATAGAAGTAATTGAAAGGGACTGAATTTATATAAAGCTCTGACACACAAAATCGTAATCGACTCGGCAAAAGTCTCACCAGGGAGGGATTATGAAGAAAGTAGCGGTTGTTGGCGCTGGCTACTGGGGGAAAAACCACGTTCGAATTTATTACAATCTTGGTGTTTTGCATTCTGTTTGCGATACGAATAACGATGCATTGAATGCCATAAAGAATGACTTTCCTGACATATGTGTCACCCGCGAATTCGACGAAGTACTTGATAGCGACGATGTGAAGGCGGTTGTTATTGCTCTACCGGCTGAGCAACACTATGAGTACGCAAGGAAAGCACTGCAGGCAGGGAAAGATGTTTTTGTCGAAAAACCTTTGGCCCTGGAACTTGACGATGCAAGAGAATTAATCAGATTGTCTTCGGAGGGTAATCGAATATTGATGGTAGGCCACTTGCTTCGTTATCATCCGGCCTTTCTCAAACTTAAGGAACTTGTCGATAACGGTGACCTTGGCCGCATCGAATACATCTATTCAAACCGACTCAGTTTAGGCAAAATCCGCAGGGAAGAAAATGCATTATGGAGTTTCGCACCACATGATATCTCCATGATCCTGGCTCTCTGCAATGAAGTGCCAGAACATGTGAGTGCGGTTGGCCACAGTTATCTTCATAAACATCTTGCAGATGTAACAACAACCCACCTTTCATTTCCGAGCGGCGTAAACGGTCACATATTAGTCTCCTGGCTCCATCCCTTCAAGGAACAGAAACTGATCGTTATCGGAGATAAAAAAATGGCTTTATTTGAAGATACCCAGCCATGGGAAAAAAAACTCACAATATATTCCCACACAATAAAATGGGAAATGAGCATGCCAGTACCTACCAAAGGTGATCCTGAATTTGTTCCCACGGAAGAAAAAGAACCTCTGCAAGAAGAATGTCTGCACTTCCTGAGATGCATTGACCTTCGAGAATCACCGATAACAGACGGCAATGAAGGTTATAGGGTATTGGAGGTCTTGGATCATGCCCAGAAGTCGATGGAAAACTTTTTGGCCGAAGAGAAAAAATTGCCGGCCACGGACAGACGCTTCTCGTACTTTGCACACCCATCTGCCATTATCGACGACTCTAGCCGGATCGGAGATGGGTCGAAGATATGGCACTTCTCACATGTAATGAAAGGGGCCCACATTGGCAACAAATGCAGCCTTGGACAAAATGTCCATATAGGAAGTGACGTAAAGATTGGTAATAATGTGAAAATACAAAACAATGTATCTGTATATACAGGTTGTGAAATAGAGGATGACGTTTTTCTAGGCCCCTCCTGCGTGCTAACAAATGTTACAAATCCTCGTTCTGAGATAGTCCGCCGATCATTGTATGAAAAAACCGTTATAAAAAAAGGGGCTTCAATCGGAGCGAATGCAACAATCGTATGTGGAATCACTATCGGACGTTATGCATTTATTGCTGCGGGAGCAGTTGTCACAAAAGATGTTGCTGACTATGCATTGATGGTGGGCACACCAGCACGGCAGAAGGGATGGATGAGCAGGCATGGCATAAAACTTTCTATGCCCGACAGCGAAGGAATAATGGTCTGCCCTGAAAGTGGATTAAAATATAGAGAACTAGAAGAGGGAGTGCTCAGATGCCTGGATTTAGATGAAGAAGCAAGCCTGCCTGTTGAGATGGCGATTGGAAGCATTAGTTATGACGAGTTAAAAACAAAAACCGTTAAATCGGGTGGATTATGACGCGACAATAGTCCGACAGATGCCGCGAGGTGATGAAATGGAGTTTTTCGACCTGAAAAAGCAATATGAATTACTTGAACCATCGATACAAAATCGCATCAATGCTGTTTTGCATCATCGCAAATTCATAATGGGCCCGGAAATAGCCGAGCTAGAAGAAAAACTTTCCTCTTTTGCTGGTTGTACATACTGTGTTTCGTGTTCAAGCGGAACGGATGCACTTTTGATGGGCCTGATGGCTTTTGGTATCGGTCCTGGGGACGCTGTTTTTACGACGCCGTTTAGTTTCTTTGCGACAGCAGAGGTGATATCCCTTGTCGGAGCAACTCCTATTTTCGTAGACATCGAAGAAGCAACATTCAACATCGACCCCATGAAACTCGAAGAGGCAATTCTCGATGTACAGAAAGGTATGCAGAGGGTTCCAGGAATTTCGAAAAGACTCAATCCCAAGGCAGTCATTGCGGTTGATCTTTTCGGACTTCCATCGAAATACGGCGATATAAACCGGATAGGAAAAAAGTATGACCTTGTAATAGTGGAAGACGCCGCGCAGAGTTTCGGTGGGGCTTTAGGGGAAAAAAAAGTCGGCAGTTTGACTGACATTGCCGCCACGAGTTTTTTTCCGGCAAAACCGTTGGGATGCTACGGTGATGGTGGCGCACTATTCACCGATGATGCAGATCTGGCGAAGAGGTTGCGATCGTTGCGAGAGCATGGAAAAGGTGAATATAAATACGACAATACCCGCATTGGCATAAACGGCAGGCTTGACACGATTCAGGCAGCCGTTCTTTTGGGAAAGCTTGAGGTTTTTTCGGCAGAACTAGACAGACGACAAGAAATTGCCGGTTTTTATTCAGAGATGCTGGCTGATATTGTGAAGGTTCCTCGCATACCTGAGGGGTTCAGATCAGCTTGGGCACAATACTCAGTTCTCACCGACCAACGGGAGTACTTTTTAGAAAAACTTAAAAAGGCAGAGATTCCCTTCGCAGTCTATTATCCTAAGCCACTTCACCTGCAGACGGCATTGTCATACCTTGGCTATCACAAGGGGGACTTTCCGATTTCCGAAGGGGTATCTGAACGAATATTCAGTCTTCCAATGCATCCATACCTGGAACGCGAAGAGCAGGAAATGATCGTCAATGCAATAAAGTAGAACCCATAAATCACAGAGAATACTTATGTCAACGAAAAACGAGAAAATCATATCCGTTGTCGGGGCAAGGCCGCAATTTATCAAATCCGCACCGGTATCGCATGCCTTCAGAAAATCATCTCGATACCAAGAGATACTAGTTCATACGGGCCAGCATTATGACAAGAACATGTCCGAAACTTTTTTTGACGAACTAGACATGAACCCTCCTGCTTATAATCTTGGTACTGGAAGCGGAAGTCATGCAGAGCAAACTGCGGAAATCATGAGACGCCTTGAGCCAGTTTTGCTAAAAGAAAAGCCACGGTTACTTATCGTTTATGGTGATACTAACTCAACACTGGCTGGAGCATTAACCGCATCGAAATTACACATTCCGATTGCTCATATCGAGTCCGGTTTAAGGTCGTTCAACAGAATGATGCCAGAAGAAATCAACCGAATCGTTACCGATCACATCTCGAATCTGCTCTTTTGCCCAACAAAACAAGCAGTCCTGAATCTTAGTAGTGAAGGTATCAAGAAAAACGTCTTTTATTGCGGAGATGTCATGTTTGACTCTGCGCTCGAGTTTTCAGTAAAATCTGAACAAAAGAGCACTTCACATAATCGTCTTACTGTCGAAAAAAATGGGTATGTGCTGGCAACAGTCCATAGGGCGGAGAACACGGATAACCGGCAACGCCTATCGAATATCCTCCACGCGTTAGTAAAGGTGGCATGCGATTTGCCCGTGATTCTGCCTTTGCACCCGAGAACACGTAAAATGATCCGTCACTTTGCCTTGGAAGATTGTCTCGAAGGGATTTCCGTAATAGAACCGTTAGGATATTTGGACATGCTTTATTATGAAAAAAATGCTTCGTTAATTATTACAGATTCCGGTGGAATACAGAAGGAAGCTTATTTTTGCAGAGTCCCTTGTGTGACGCTCAGAGACGAGACCGAGTGGGTCGAAACGTTAGATGCTCATTGGAATGTTCTAGCGGATGCTGACAGTATTGAAAGCATAAATGAGCAGATACACGCAACCCTTACTTTCCCTGGAATAAGACTTAACATAGATGAATACGGAGACGGCCGGGCATCAATAAAAATAGTGCAGGAGGTTGAAAGGTATCTTGACAACCTATAACGAAGGCTGATCTATAGTTTCAGCTTCGGCAATCTGTTCGATCCGGAAGGTGGCATATTCAGCAGATAAATTTCAAGGGATTTTGAGAATCACATGAAATGGATTGATAAAATCAAACATTTATTTTCGATCTATTTACCGACAAATTCTCTACGAAAAAGATTTGCAGAAGGTATGACGTGGGTAATAACCGGTTCACTGTTTCGCCAGGGAGCAAATTTTCTAATGGGCATTGTTGTCGCTCGGCTCCTTGGACTTCAGGATTTTGGAAAACTCGCGGTTTTACAAAGCACGATTTATATGCTTGCAAATTTCGGCCAGGCTGGCATAGGCCTTTCCGCGACAAAATACATTGCTAGCGCTAGAAAGACAGATCGTGAACGCACAGGCAGAATTATTGCTTTCTCTCTCATATTTACTGGCATCTCCGCCCTCGTCACAGGCGCACTAATGTTTCTATTTTCAGAATCTATAGCAGAAATGGTTTTGCCGAAAGGCGACCTAGGCTTGGAATTCAAGATTGCCAGCGGTTGGGTGGTGTTTGAAATGATTAGCCTTCTGCAACTAAGATTATTCGCCGGTCTGGAAGCATTCCACCGAAGCGCCTGTTTAAACTTTATCCAGGCACTTCTATTACTGCCAGCTATCTATGCAGGTATAAACTATTGGGGATTAGTAGGCGGTATTATTGCTTTGTTTGTGGTGAGCGTTCTAAATTGCATAATAGGACAGTTTTTGATTATCTTGGAATGCCAACTCCATCAGATAAAAATTAATTTTAAGCACATACTACAGGAACGCCGAATTCTTGACATGTCCATAATGGTATGGTTAAGCGAGGTGGCGATGAATACTACCAACTGGGCGGCAGGGATATTACTTGCCAGAAGTCCGAATGGGCTGGCGGAATTTGCGCTATTCAACGCAGCAAGTCGATTCCAAAGTATCCTGGCTTTTATACCTTTGCGCATTTTTCAAGTCGCGGTCCCTGTTTTGGCAAATCTGGAAGCGGATGGAAACCGGAGGAGCTTCACAAAGGGCCTCATGGGCATTGGATTACTCGGATTAGTTATTACCATGTCCAGTGGTATTCTTTTCATCTTGTTTTCGGAGCAACTGATGTCCTTCTATGGCAAGGGATTCGCCGGTGGTTCTGCTGTTCTTCAAATTATGGCGTTATGCTGTATTGTCAGTGCCGCCTGGACGATAGCAAGCGCAGGGTTATGGGCGGCGGAAAAGAGCAGGCAAATGCTTGCGTTAGACTGCCTGCGTGCCCTTTTACTGGTGACCATATGCATTCTTGGATTTGCCAATACCGCCAAGGGTCTGGCAATGGCTTACCTTATCAGCTATTCAATCGCGCTGATTTTCCTCATCATTGTCCTGCATCGTTTCTTAAATAAACCCAAAATAGTTACAAGTTGAGATTATGCTGACAAAGGACTAAACCATGGAAACTGAATATTATAGTAAGAGTATCAACGAAATTGAAGAATATAGCGGCGTTGATAACCTCATATCTATCCTCATTTCTGCAGGAATAATTTTTTCGTGGTGTTCATTGGTAATTGTCGCACTTTCAATTGGGAGCACAGCTTCTGAAGATTTCCTAGATCCTGGTAGCAAACCTGCAATTTATTATCTGTTACATGGGACTGGGATGGCAGCACTTATCGGTGGTGGTATTCTTGCTGGTATTAAGGGTCAATATCAAAAGCTTAGCCGGCCAATGCGATTTGCGTTCTGGCTCCTAATGACAACCAGCATGACCTGGTCATTCATTGCATATGATTTCAAGGATGTGTCCTCGATGGAAGTCTTTGGTGCAACGGGACCTTTTGTTTGGTTTTCGTGTGTACTTATTTTTGCCGGCATGAATAGGTCTGTATGGAGAATGCTTGAACCGGTCATCTTAGTTCTAGCATATCTTACTGCTTTACTGGCAATTCATTCGATTGTCACCTCATCGGTTACTGTAGAAGAACGTTGGCTTTCAGCGCCCGTCAGATACATGATTCTGTTAATGTGGTTTGGCGGATGGGCACTACTAACCTCACACGAAAGCAAGGGTTTGGCCCTGTTGCTTCGGTTCTTGCCCTATCTTGTTTTTATTCTGACAACAATATACACGCAAACTAGGTCATGGTTCCTGATGTCACTGCTTCTCTTGACTTTCTATTGGTTTGTTGGAAAACGGTATGATGAAAATCATAGCAGAGTCATGGGTAAATTCTTGTTTTTTTCCGGAATAATGTTGATTGCAGCTTTGGTGTCAAGCATTTTTCTAGAAGAATATGTCAGCAATTCGATCATAGAGTTCCGCAATCGCGCGTTTGAGGATAGTCGAACGGGCCAATTTGTTGATTTTTTTTCACAAGTCTCAATTTCTGACTTAATATTCGGCATGGGTCCAAAAAGCACGTGGTATTGGGGTGGTAAAGACTATCAATTTATAGACAATGCCTACCTTTGGATGGCTTTTATCGGTGGAATTCCCATAGTTTTATCATACTGTATGCTTATTATTTATCCCGGATTTAGAGCTTATTTTGCAGGCGCCACAAATAATGACGCAGCAGCAGCTTCTCTTATTATTCTATGGTGCCTTTCACTCACAGGATTCAGTACATATCTAAATCCGTCACTCACACCACACTCTTATTTATTGCTCTTGTTGTCCGGTCGTTGCCTTGCTTATTTAGATGAAAATTTTTGTTATAATGACACCTAACACAAATAGATTTTAAGTATGCCGATACAAAGATCCCGTTGGCTACGATAGATATTTTGCTTGAATAATAGTTGTTTGCAACATTTTATTGTTTGATTGGAAATGCAATAAATGATCTGTTATTCAATCTTTGTTCGTAAAGAGTGGCAATATCATGAAAAATCTAAATGTTATCTTTATGGGTAATTACAGCTATCCGCAAGGAATGGCAGCAACCAAGAGGATACGGCATTTTGCTGAATATTTGGTTGCTAGACAGATAAATACAAAAGTCATGATTTTAAGAATAAGTGGATCAAGGAACACCGGATCGGACACAAAAGGTATTTGTAACAATGTGTATTATGAGAGTATCGGCAACAATATCGACATAAATAAAAATTTGCTACGCTTATTTTATGATTCATTATTGTATTTCAAGAAAGGCGTATTTATATTATATCGCTGGAAATCTGGCGGGACAAAAAACATACTGTATTGTTACAATGGCTTAAGCATCGAAAATGCGTTATTTGTCATAGCAGCTAAGTTATTTGGTTATTATATCGTATTTGATATTGTTGAAGATCATGTGTTAACCCAAGAAAAACTCCATTTTTTGGCAAAATTGAAATTGTATTCAGTCAGTTTTTTTGAAAAACATATAAATAAATTCGCAAATGCAATTATCGTTATTTCATATCATCTCAAAGAAAAGTTCGATAAAAATTCACAAAACAGCATTCCGATAAAGCTTATCCCAATTTCAGCTGTTTGTTTTGACAGTACTGCTGTCAAAATGCCCGGAAATCCAATTAAAATTGTCTACACAGGTTCATTTGCACGAAAAGATGGAGTTGACTTACTGCTGGAAGCATATGGTTATTTGCGAAAAGTTAATAAGGATTGTATTTTACTTCTTGCAGGCAAGAGTGACAATTTGTCTAAAATCCAGGATTTAGTTGCAGGAAAGGAAGGTGTTTCATATCTAGGATACTTAGATGACAGACATTTCTATGAACTTATTAACGATGCAGATATACTTTGTGCAACCAGAACAGGTTCAGCGTATGCAAATGCAGGGTTTCCGTTCAAATTGGGAGAATATCTTGCGACCGGGAACCCGGTCATTGCCTCTAATGTAAGTGACGTTAGATTTTATCTGCAGCACATGCAAGACGCAATTATCGTTGAGCCGGATAATGTCTTTGAAATTCAGAAGGCATTAGAATTTTGCATCAACAATCCTGCGAAAGCGAAGTCGATAGGAGAAAACGGCAGACTGAAATGCATAAAGTATTTTAGTCCAGAGATCAATGGACAAAATTTGCTTGAGTTGTTTCATACCCTAACGTAATGGATGAGGTTAAGCATGAAAAAGAAAGTATTAGTGCTTTGCCCTGAACAGAACGCAAAAGGTGGTGTTGCTTTCTACTATTCGCTTATACAACGTTACTTTACCTCTGAAAGATTATCTTTAGAATTCTACCATACCGGAAGTGGGCCAAATAATGGTTTTAAAAACAATAGGTTCTTAAAAAGTCTATTTGACATACTACATTTAATAAGAAAGATACCAGATTATGACTTGATTGTTTTGAACCCGTCTCTCGACGCAAAATCCATTATTAGAGATGGTACCTATAATTTTATTTCGAAAAAAATATTCACCAAAAAGACTCTTATTTTATTTCATGGATGGAACAGGAAAACAGAAAATTACATAGGCTTTATGGGCAAAGGTCTATTCAGATACTTTTTTTATTGCGATAAATTACTTGTTCTTGCAAAGCAATTCAGGAGTGTGTTGATAGAATGGGGATATTCACCTGATAAAATTGGATTGGAAACGACAATATATGAGCATTTGCATGCTAATACTGCAAAGGACCCTTACAAAATTATTTTTCTATCGAGATTCGCGGAAGGAAAAGGCGCTCTGGAAGCTATTCAGACGGTCGAAATTTTGGCGAAGATGTTTCCCAAGATCAAGTTGTACATGTCTGGCGACGGTCCTTTAGATTCTAAATTGAAAGAATATGTGACAAATCATAAACTTGATAAAAACATAGAGTTTACAGGTTGGATTGATGGCCAGAAAAAATATGACTTATTGCAGCAATGCGGCATCATGCTTTTCCCAACAAATTATGGCGAAGGTATGCCAATCTGCGTAATTGAAGGTATGGGCATGGGTCTTGCGATTATAACCAGGCCGGTTGCAGGATTAGCAGACATAATTAAAAACGGCATAAATGGGTACCTAGTTGAATCTATTGAACCGGAAGCTTTCGCAGATATCATTAGGGGCCTGTTTAATAACAAAAATCTCTGGGAAAATATTTCTCGTAATAACGAGGAATTAGCAAAGCGGAAATTCGAAGTAAAAGCTGCAGTTAAACGCTTGGAAAAAACATATTTTGAGTTAGTACAATGAAAAATGAACTTACCATTATTACACGTTTTCTAGGACCCGACCTTTTGACGTATGACCCATACGATCTTTGGAAAACCAAACTGGGCTTACGATTAAAAAAGCACTATTATGAAAAAGGTAAGGTTACTATACCCATTATCGCGCCGTTTTACCTTCTTGATACATATGCTCCCCGGCTTGTAAGACTTTTTATAAAGCCGCAGGAGTTTCCAATAGTAAGAGCATTTGCCGCTATGTCAGCATTGAATTTGTATAGTATTACATCTGAGCAAAAATATATCGATCTTGCGGCAGTGTCTACTAAATGGCTGATAGAAAATCGCTTGGAGAATTTTCATGGGGCTTGCTGGGGACTCGGCATGCCTTGGATGACAAAAACTGGTTACAGCGCCACTACAACCCCATTTATATCTGTTGTCCCCTATTGTGTCGAAGCTTTATTAAAATACTCAGACCAAACAGGTGACAAGAGATCTAAGGAGGTGGCCCTTACTTCCTTGGATTATTTAGAGAAGGACTTGCAAAGACTCCTTGAAACACCAAACAATTTGGCGCTCAGCTATGGACCATCAAAAGAAAGGCGAATTGTAATTAACGGCAATGCTTATGCAATGATGCTCTACGCCCTACTCTCCGGCAGAATTCCCACCATGAAAAGTTTGCTGCTTGAAAGAGCTTCTCACATATGTAACTTCATAAAATCACAACAGCTCCCAGACGGAAGTTGGTTGTATTATGCCGATAGGGAACCAGGAAATTTTATTGACTGCTTCCATTCATGCTTCGTATTAAAGAATCTGATTAAATATAGTGTGATTTCTGGCGAGGATGTTTCCGCTATCGTCGATAAAGGGGTTGGTTACGTCCTAAATCATTTTATTGACAAATCATATGGTCTTGCCCGGAAATTTTCAGTATCCGCGCACCCTTCCATGGTAAAGTTTGACCTTTATGACCAGGCTGAATTACTCAACCTTCTTTTAGTTACAAATAATAATAAACAGGCTGAAAGTCTACATAACCAAATTTTTAAATATTTTTACATTAACTCTAAGGGCACATTTGGCTACCAAATTGATTTTTTCGGCAGATTAAACAAAATGCTCTATCTCCGTTGGGCAGTAATGCCAATGGTTTATGTTCTGTCGAAATACTACAAAAAAATGAAAACGGGAGAGATCGAAACAATATAACAGTTCATTTGTGGCAAAGACGGAGACGATATGGGCGGTTAGTAGTAAACCGCCCATATCTCCAATCCAACTCTTGTCAAGCGGGTTGCTCAGTCATGCCTGCCAACCTGATAAACTTCGAGGCAGTTTCACAATCATAAATGAGCAGTTGAACAAGTTTAATTTAAGACCCTCAAATTTAACGGCGGGGCCAATGATGCAGAAATCGTAGAAGAACTCTCATATGCACCGACATCAGGCCTGCTGCCACCATATGGCAGGCTAACATTTGCTCCTTTACTCCATGATATAGGTGCAGTTAGGGTGATTGTATTAGTTGCATAGTTAATACTACTAATAGTAGCAACCGCATCACCTACCATAATAGTGTCTCCTGCGATTAATCCATAACCGTCATGAAAGTAACTTGCATCAGCTACGGAAAACTGTGTTCCAGTACCGCTACTGCTCGTAACTGTGGTAAGGAATGCACCACTGTCAACGCATGGTGAACCTGATTGTGGTTGCAATGTACTATCCATTTGAGGATCTACTTGGAGGTTGTTGTTAAAACGTGCTGGGTCAGTTGACTGTATTTTAGCAACACTGTAATAGCTGCCAATAGGGATAGCCAATACATTTGGACTACCACCACTATACAATAAGTTATTGGTAAAATAGTTATCATATATGGCAGGATGTATCATAATAGTAATTTGGTAGGTATTATAATAATTTCCATATATTGCATTATTCTTGTAATAGTTTTTGTATGCTGCTGCTCCTGCTGATTTGTCAGTAGCAATAACTAGTGGATATTTTGTTACATTATATATTGTGTTATTGTAGATATGATTATTAGTAGCCACATTAGCCGGGTAAGAACCATACGCATATACCTCCGTAGAAATACCACTGGAATTCGGATCAGTGTTATCGCGAATAATATTACGGCGAACAATGTTGTTTTTAGTTGTTACCTTTAAAGAGCGAGGAAGATTTACGTCAAAACTCGTGCTTTTACCGCCAATTACCGTATTTCCATCTACAACATTATTATGCGAACCTGATATCAGCGCTATGCCTGCACCATTTTTAGCATTAATTTTATTATTAAGAATAATGTTGTTATTGCATGTATAACTTGGATAGATGTCGGTATTGCCTTCCAAAGCAAGACAATAATGAGTTGCCCCCGAAATTGTATTATTTTGTATGACGTTATAATTAGCATTAAGGCGAAGGTTTATAACATCAGTTTGTCTATTGATATTATTATGAGAAATAGTGCAATTACTTATTCTATTATAGGACACATTTTTACTGAGCCAGAGGGCAGAATAGCTCGTACATGCCGTATCAGCTGTTATAGTGCAATTATAAACACTGATATGGTGTGACCCATTGTAAATCAAGAACGGGATATCGGTAGAATTGTTTTTAAACTCAATATTTTGCACTTTGATGTAAGATTTATTGTCCGCATAAAATCCTCTTATACTCGGCTTATTTCCCGTTCCATATGCGTCATAAATGACTTCCCTACCACTAACACCTGATGCAGGGTAAAGAAGCTCATTCCAACTGCCACCGCATTTAAAATACACGATGTCTCCAGCGCTCAAGGCCGTTCCCTTCACTTTTGCGACCGTTCGCCAGGGCAGAGCTACGGTTCCAGGGCTACTGTCGTTTCCGGCTACGGAATCGACATAATAACTTGCAGCTAAGCCTATCGAAGGCAAGAATGCCATTACAAATAAAATTAACATTAGAGCTGAAATATTTCGCTTAAGTCTAATAGTTTTCATTTTTTCTCCTCGTTTTTGCAGGGATGCCAGACACCCCCGTCAGCTTGATTCTTGACCCGGTCCGAAGAAAGGTCAAGGATATTTTTTGAACATTCGTCAGCGATTCTCTGTCAATTTTTCGAGAAATAGGCCTGGATGGTGTGGTTTGCCGTAATATTTGAGAAGGTGAACAAACTGATTGCACCCTTTGACACTCCGTCCACTTTGACATCGGAGATACGGTACCTATTGTTGCTCGCCTTTATTGCAAAGGTCTTGCTCGAACCTGCACTGGCAGTGACAGTTCCGGCCGGAGAAATTGTTCCACCTGATGTCGCGGATGCAGTTAGGGCATAACTGCTTGTCGTGGCCGTAAATGTTGCACTTATCGTCTGGTCGCTGGTAACTTTGCTGAAAGTATAAGAACTCACGGCGCCGACCGATGTACCATTCACCTTCACATCGGCGACCTTATAGCCGCTGTTTGGGGTGATGGTAAAAGTCTGAGAGCCGCCATAGTTGACTCGAGCCGAGGCTGGGGAGATTGAGCCACCGGTCCCTGCCGACGGAGTAATCGTATAGGTTGCAGTTGCGAAAACAGCTGCTATAGTATGGTTGGCCGTAATGTTGCTGAAAGTGTAGTTGTAACTGCCCAGGTTGGCGGCGACGATGGTTCCATCAACCGAGATGCTGACAGTGTAATTACCAGCATTCGGAGTAATCGAGAAGGTCTTGCTTGACCCTGCACTGGCAGTGACAGTTCCGGCCGGAGAAATTGTTCCACCTGATGTCGCGGATGCAGTTAGGGCATAACTGCTTGTCGTGGCCGTAAATGTTGCACTTATCGTCTGGTCGCTGGTAACTTTGCTGAAAGTATAAGAACTCACGGCGCCGACCGATGTACCATTCACCTTCACATCGGCGACCTTATAGCCGCTGTTTGGGGTGATGGTAAAAGTCTGAGAGCCGCCATAGTTGACTCGAGCCGAGGCTGGGGAGATTGAGCCACCGGTCCCTGCCGACGGAGTAATCGTATAGGTTGCAGTTGCGAAAACAGCTGCTATAGTATGGTTGGCCGTAATGTTGCTGAAAGTGTAGTTGTAACTGCCCAGGTTGGCGGCAACGATGGTTCCATCAACCGAGATGCTGACAGTGTAATTACCGGCATTCGGAGTAACCGAGAACACCTGATTAGATCCCTTGATGACTTTCACGAGGCTTATGGTGGTATCACCGCTTGTCCCTTGACTAACATTTGGATTATTCACGGCAGTGATTGTGCCGCTGCCTTTGGCCGTCGCGGTAATGTCGAAGTTTGCAACAGAGGAATTGAAAGTCGCTGTTACACTTGTCGAGGCGTTCATGGTAACGGAACAAGTCCCGATCCCGCTGCACCCGCCACCGGACCATCCGGCGAAGGTGGAACCACTTGCAGGGGCTGCCGACAAGGTTACGACAGTTCCCGGTGCGAAGACATTCGAACAAACGCTTCCGCAGGTGATGCCGGAACCAGTTACCGTTCCGCTACCGGTACCGTTTTGGGCAACCATGAGGGAATATTGGGTAGATACCGGCACCAATTTGGTAACCTCGTTGGAATACCCGCTCTGGTTTCCTGCGGAGTCATAGGCAGTGGAAGCAAAATAATATGTCTCTCCTTCGGTAAGATTGCTTACGTCAGAGCTCGTCATGATTCCGGTATCAATGGTGTTAGTGTAGACACCGGGGACCTTGCCGTAATGAATCTTGTAACCTGCAACATCAGGGCCACTTACTGCGTCCCACGCCAGAGTGGCCTGTGCCGAATATGCCGAAAGAGATGAAGAGATAAGTACTAGAGCAATCACACTAAAAACCCATAAACTATTGAAACTGCATGACAATAATGCTTTGAATATTTTTGCGCACGAAGACGCACCTGCACCTTTTACTAGCATTTGGTAATACCTCCTTGATTGTGCCTCAACGAAGCGCACCCCGCAAGGAGGTACAGCTATCGCCCGGCAACCCTGCTTTCATGTCCCGATTTTCCGGGATTTAGACCAGTGGCTTTGCGCCCCATTCTTTCGAATGGTTTACCCTGTTCAGGCGGATGGTGAATCGTACTTTTTTTGCTTCCGAAACCTCCAAATCCGATGAATCCTGTTACGTTCCTAGATACCTGCGCATCCGATATAGATGCAGCTCCTTTCCAAATGTTAAAATCTTGCCTGCGTCACAGTGCAATAAAAAAAGCCGGGTCGACGAATATCAATGTAGGGATATTTCGGCGACCCGGCTGTCTTCGTGAGACCCTATGGGCTTTCCGTCCCATCCTCGCGGATGGTTTAGTATTTTCGTCTATCTAATTTATGAATCTGTTTCGTTTTAGTAACTATTCGGGGTTATCTACCATAACTTTAAGAAATATTTTGACGTTTTAAAAAATTCTCCACAAGCACTGAAATCAGGAATGATTCAGGAAACAAAAAAGCCGGGGCCAAATATCCGGTGATATTTCGGCGACCCGGCTGTCTTCGAGAGACCCTGTAGGCTTTCCGTCCCATCCTCGCGGATGGTTTAGTATTATCGTTTTCACCTAGTTCGCAGTGGTTTTTCGATGTGAACCCTAAAGCAAATTTTCCAGACGTTCAACATAAAAATAAATAACGAAAGACCGGGAAATTAGATATCATAAAGAAAATTTCCTACTACTAAACATATCTTTATAGCATGCAGTTTTTGAACCAAATATCAATTTTCTGTACAAAAACATCAAGATCACCGCCAGACAAAGCCTTGCAGGAACATTACCAGTCTCTAACTATCCAATGCATCGCTTTTCTGCCGTTATTTGTCACAAATTTGAAACATAAGTGACAAAACTTCCCCACCGCCAGAGCTCGAACGCCACAACCTGAGAATTCAATCAGCACATCGCCTGAAATTTCAAGCAGTTTCTTGCACGTGCCCGGAAGACTACCTGGCCACCGCTGCCAGCAAGACCACATCCGTTATAATTATTTTTTACTCGCCTTTCCTCCTCAGTACAGTAGAATACTGCTACAAGACACTAGGAGCCTGTCGGACTTAGGGTAAATCTGATGCAAATCCGTCTTGACGGTCCATTTTTCGCCGATTTTTTTGGGCAATAGAACAACTATTACCCTGCAAAATCGCCAAAATCTGTCCTTACCCAGCCGAATTTTCGCTTCGATTTCCTAAGTCCGACAGACTCCTAGGGAACTGTTACTGCACAGAAGTTCGGGAGGTACCATGAAAGTTGTGGCATTTAACGGCAGCGCACGCTGGAATGGTAATACGGCAATACTCGTAAATCAGGTGTTTTCAGAGCTGGAAAAAGAAGGAATTGAAACCGAACTGGTCCAGATGGCCGGGGAACGCATCAGAGGCTGCACCGCCTGCCTCTGGTGTAAAAAAACCAAGGATGGAACCTGCGTTCTCAAGGACGACCCGGTGAACGACTGGATCAGAAAAATGCGCGAGGCTGACGGAATGATCCTCGCTTCACCGACCTATTTCGCTGATGTCACGTCGGAAATGAAAGCTTTGATCGACAGAGCAGGCTACGTGGCCAAGGCCAACGGCGAGATGTTCCGGCGCAAGGTAGGCGCGGCAGTGGTCGCGGTGCGAAGGGGAGGTGCAATACACACCTTTGATACAATCAACCACTTCTTTTTGATCAGTCAGATGATAGTGCCCGGCTCATTTTACTGGAATGTAGGCATCGGTCGTGAAATTGGAGAAGTGGAAATGGATCCGGAAGGAATTGAAACCATGCAGGTTCTCGGTGAAAACATGGCTTGGTTGTTGAAAATAATTCATACACGTTGGACACCGAAGACCTGAAGGAACGTTGACGCGGCAGGCAGTGGGGAATGACTCAGTCAAAATATCGTCGGCACAACCGGCTATAAAACATGATGCATCATAACATATCCGATTATTCAACTGGCACGTTCAATACCGTTGCCTGAGCAGGGGAATCATGTATACTTATGCATACAGACACCTCCAAATTCCGTGAAAACCGGGCCCCAGAAAACGAATTCAAGGAAAACACAATGATCAACATGATTTCTTGTAAGGAACTCTATCAATGGATGACCGAAGAGCGTGATTTTATTATTATCGACACGCTACCACCGGAATTCTTCCAGTCGCGGCACCTGGCAAACGCGCGCAACGCCTGCGTGTTTGAAATCACCTTTAGTGACCAGATCCGTGAGATAGTCCGTGACGTGAACACCTGCATTGTTCTGTACGATTCAAGCACCCGCTCCCGGGGTGCCGAAAGCGCCGCCAAAAAACTTTCGTCCCATAATTATACTCAACTCTATGTGCTTTCCGGCGGCATCGAAGAATGGGAAGGCAGCGGCTATCCTGTCATCATCGAGGGTCCCGAAATCGAAGAAGAACCCATACTCGCCGACGGAATTCACCTCGTCGACTGTTCGGAAAGCAGACTTGAATGGGCCGGAAGAAACCTTTTCAAAAAACATTTTGGCACTATCTCCATCTCCGGCGGAGAAATCACAGTCAAAAACGGCGAGGTTGCCAACGGCTCAATCACTTTCGACATGCGCACGATCAAGAATTGCGATCTTCAGGATCATCAAGAGAACAGCCTTTTGATCCGCCATTTGAAATCAGATGATTTTTTCGATGTGGAGTATTTCCCAACGGCAGGCTTTGAACTCATCGACTGCGGGGTCTTGGTTGGTGCAACTCCGGGTTCACCAAATTATTTCATCAGGGGGAATCTCAGCCTGAAAGATGTGACGAAGGAGGTTTCGATTCCCGCGATCATTGTCCCTGGTGAAAACGGAAGTGTTCGAGCACAGGCCAGTTTCGATATTGACCGGACTGAATGGCATGTTTCCTACGGGTCGGGGAAGTTGTTCGAAAAACTCGGCATGCACTTGGTAAACGACACCATTTCCCTGGAACTTTTCATTACCGCCAGATAACGCAACCAGTCCCACCTTCAGTTCAGATTCCCCTCATGTGCCCCTTAGACCTGGAAAAATGCCCTCCCCATTATGGGGAGGGCCACATGGAGGAAGTATCCTATGACTCAGGGACTTTTCGTTAACGCTCCCGATTCTTTGCCATCCTGCTCGCCTCCCGGCAGTGAATCAGTTGAACTTTCATCAATTTTCCTAATGCTTTGATCCTGCAGAACTACTTTGTCTCCTACGACAAGAGTGCCGTCATCCTTGCGGGGGATACTGATTTCCGCACCCTCGCGGTTTGTCGGTTTCAGCGTCAACGACTCCTGTTCGATCTTGGTGACGATCGCTTCGATACCACGCAAATTCTCCGGCAATACTTGGCTAGTCACCATTTCAGATGACCATGCTTTTGTCAACAACACCAGGGAAAACATCAGAATGATGAATGTTCCCAAACTTCCAAAAATTCTCATACGCTACCTCCTGGGTTTCCCCTCTCCGTTCACAAGCCTCCGGACAGCTTTCTCGAAAAAGGGTGTTTTGAAGACCGGCTTCAGGGTCTCCAGTAAAACCCGGATTGGAATCCGCTGCAATCCGTCATACGTCCATTTATTTTGCAGCAGAAAGAATTACTCTTTCCGGCGAGCAGTGCGCCAACCAAAAGGGGTAACCCGGAGAGGTGACACACTTTTCCAGCACCCAGGCACGAAACCTCAACAGTTCGCATCATATTTCAAGGGACTTCCTTAGGGATTTCGAGGTTTTCAGGACTCGCGAAGATTACGTGCCGGAGAATGCATCACAGGTGAGAAGTGGCTGTACCTACGGGGCTTCAACCACCATGAGTTTCAGTGCCAAAGGTACAAGTTGGGAGCGCCGCGAAACATTGACCTTGCGGAAGATTCGGCTGATGTGGGTTTTCACCGTCTGTTCGCTGATACAAAGTTTGTCCGCGATCTCCCGATTCATAAGCCCCTGAGAAATCAGTATGACGATTTCCCGCTCCTTCTTGGACAAACTGAGGTCCTGGCCAGTTGATCGCATGGATTCGGCATGCTGGATCAGTGCCTTGACTTTACGGTTATCGAGCCAGACCTGACCATCATTGATAGCTTGAACCGCTTTTTTGAAGTGGGAGAGATCGGAGTGTGTCGAGAGGACCCCATCTATCTTATGGGTCAGGAGCAGAGAGGTGATTTCGTCCTCGCCAAGACCATAGTCGAGCAGAATTACTTTTACGGCAGGTTCCGCCAAAGGCATCCCCTTTCGCAGTGAATGACAATCCGCGATGATAAAATCCGGGCAGAATGTCTTTCTCTGCGAGAAATCCGCAATGGTACGCAACTGATAATCTTCCTGCTCACGTCCCAGGGCTTCCTTAAGTGCCTCGCCCAAAAGGGAGCTGCCCAGATTGATCAGAATATTCACGATGATTCCTTCCTTTGTCAGTAAAAGTCCCTAACAAACCCTGAATGTTTAATGCGCCGGACGTACCGGCAGATAGTAGCAGAAGTAATATTAAAAGTACATAATGTTTCCTGTCAAGGAAAGAAACAACCGTAGACTGCAAAAATTAAAATGGGATTCAGAATGGCGCAGGTGCCGTATTCTTCAGCCACCGCGGCAGCTTTGTTCAGGAGAGATCCGAAGCAGAAAAGGGTGCAGCCTGCCCGGAAAACAGGTAGGGTGATAGCTCCAACATCCGCTCGGCAAGTGTGGAAATTTCTTCGAGGAGGTTTTTGTCGATTTTTTTCAACCAGCGCTTCGGTATGCCTTCCATACCATAGTAAGCCCCCGCAAGCATGCCAGCAATGGCCCCGGTGGTATCCGCATCACCACCCTGGTTTACCGTCTCCACCAGGCAAGACTCGAAATCCCTGGTTTTGAAAAAATGGTGAAATACGGTCTGCATGGTATCAACCACATAAGCGGTAGCAAGGCCATGGTAGGGTTCAAAGCGGAAGTTTTCATGATTCGTCAGGAGCTCTTCAAGTTCCCGGCGCAAGCGTGATTTTGAATAGCCCAGCAGGGCAAGATGGACCAGCCTGCCAAGGGCGATACAGGCCGCATCGGACAAAGGGTGGTTGTGTGTCAGGTGAGCCTGTTGCAGGGCATAGTCTTCCAGCAGATTTTCACTGCCGAAGGTACACAGGGCAACCGGTAGCATCCGCATGCACGCGCCGTTGCCGGCGTCCCACTGATTATACGGAGACTCCAGAACCCCTTTGAGCATATAGTTTCGGATCCCCCGGCGGCAGGTATCTCCCACATCGATCGGCTTGGTGCGAAGCCAGGCGGCAAAAGCTTCCGCAATTCCCGGCAGCGACCAGCCACCTTTCAGGTCAATGGCGCGGGCGATGCAGAGGGACATTTCCGTGTCATCGGTAATCTGCCCCGGTTTCAGGCGGAGCCAGCCGCCCCCGATAATCTCCCGCACCGTGCCATGCTTGGAACGGATCTCACCGGGAGTCATGAATTCAAGGCCAGCGCCGAGGGCGTCCCCCACCGCAACACCAAGAAATGCGGCCCGTGCCCTGGTGCGTATATCTTCAGCTGTTCCCGTAATAGTCATGATGAGAGTCCTGCAATAAACACACCGCAACCATGAACAAAGGTAACTGTTCGAAGTAGCAGGCAAAACCGTTCCGAACCCGGACAAGCTCAATCGTTCCTCGGCTTTTTTGCCTACTATTTCAGCATCACCTCGTACATTTTAAGCGTCGACTCTGGCACAAAGAATCTCCGTCCAATGGCAAACATCAATAAAATCAACAAGAAGCCATAATTACATTTCTGGCACGATTTCTGCCTTACACCAGTAACAGTGCAAGAAAGCATTGTTCCACCGGCAACGAAGCCTGGCGAAATTCAATTCGCCAGGCTTTTTCAGTTTCAGCCCTCAAGCGGTTCAGAAAGGAGACTCCCATGGCAACAAGCTGCGATAAGAAGAAAAATATTCAGGGACATCCCTGTTTCGGCGGCAACCACAAAAACAACGGCAGAATGCATCTGGCGGTGGCTCCCCGCTGTAACATCAAATGTGGCTACTGCTCGAGGAAGCACGATTGTGCCAACGAATCCCGCCCAGGCGTAACCAGCAAGATCCTGACCCCGGAGGAGGCCATTGTCAAAGTCCGGGAGGTCATGGCCAGCGAGATTCTCGGTCCGATCATCAAGGTTATCGGCATAGCCGGCCCCGGAGATCCTTTGGCAAACGAAGAAACTTTCAGGACCTTCGAACTCCTCGACCAGGAGTTCCCCCAGCTCATCAAGTGCATGAGCACCAACGGCCTGCTCCTGCCGGAAAAAATCGAACGGCTCGAAGCCCTGAATCTTTGCAGTATTACCGTTACCCTGAATGCACTTGATCCGGAAGTGGCGGGGAAAATCTATTCCCGCATTGCCTATCAGGGTAAAACCTACACTGGCCGCGAAGCAGGTGAAATTCTTATCGCCAACCAGCTCAAAGGTATCGAACTGGCCGCCCGCTTTGGCATGACCGTCAAGGTAAACACGGTCCTCATCCCGGGAATCAATGACGAGCAGATTCCGCTGATCGCCAGAAAAATAAAGGAACTGGGGGCAACGGTCATGAATATCATGCCCCTCATCCCTCAAGCTGATTTCGCCGATGTCGCCCCTCCCAGTCACGAAAGACTGGAGGAAATCCGTCTTGCCAATGAGCAGATCATCGGACAATTCAAGCATTGCCGCCAGTGCCGGGCCGATGCCGTCGGGCTCATCGGGCAGGACGTGAAGTTCGCCGAATCGGGATGTAATCCTGATGCAGCCTGACGCCGACGGCATACCTTTGTGCAGCCGGATAGCAACGAGTGCGTACGTTCAAAAAGGAAGGTGACGGAATTGTTCTGTAACGAGGATATCAGCGAGTTCCTCTCGCTCGCGGCTGAGGAAGGTTGGATCAGCGATGCCTGGGAATTGGAGTTTCTGCGGACAGCCTTTCCCTCCGGCTGCCTGGTCTGCCGGAACAAGGGAATCCCCGTGGCCTTTCTCACCTCGATAAAGTACGAAAAGAGCGGCTGGATCGGCAATCTGCTGGTGCGAAAGGAATGGCGGGGGCAGGGTCTCGGATCGGCTCTATTTGAAAGAGCGCTGGATCTGCTTGAGCAAGCCGGCACGAGAACCATCTGGCTCACCGCTTCAGAATCCGGCCGGCCGATTTATGAGCGTCATGGTTTTCTAGCCATCGACACGGTACATCGTTGGCTGGCCAAGGGACAAATCCTTGCCGGAGCACCTGACAGCGATTACCGCGGGATGCTCGCCCTGGATGAAACCGGTTGGGGAGACCGCAGGGAGGAGTTGCTCCGTGCGACGATCAACCACGGCAGCTCCACTCTTCTGCCGGGTGGCTTTCTGATCCGGCAGAGGTGGGGAAATGCCATCCAGATCGGACCGTGGAGCAGCAGCAACCCGAGAGTCGCACAGCAGCTCCTGACGAACACCATTACGCCAACTGTTGACGGTCCGCGGATATTCCTCGACGTTCCCGAGGGAAACTGCGAGGCAACGAAGCTGATGTACGGAACAGGCTTCAGCCGGCAATCGTCCACCACACTCATGTACCGGGGAGAAAAACCGGCCTACTCTCCGGAAAGGATTTATGCCCTTGCCAGCATGGGCAGCATGGGCTAGGAGCCTGTCGGGCTTAGGAAATCGAAGCGAAAATTCAACTACTTCTTTTTCACCCGAAATCCCGCACCCTCCAGGCCCTTGAGATCCAGCCCACCTGAAGTGGCCTGCACAACGGTTTTTTCACTCTTCTCCCGCCGCGGACGCTGAACGCCCGGTCCTTCGGCTTCGCGAATGGAAAGGGAAATTCTCTTGCGCTCGAGATCGACCGAAAGGACCTTTACTTTCACCACCTGTCCCACACTGACGGCATCGTTCGGGTCCTTGATGAAGCGATCCGCAAGGTGACTGACATGAACCAGGCCGTCCTGGTGCACCCCGACATCCACGAAGGCACCGAATGCCGTGACATTCGTCACCACCCCCTGCAGCACCAGTCCTTCTTTCAGGTCGGAAATCTCCCGGATATCATCACGGAAAACCGTCGCCTCGAATTCCTTTCGCGGATCCCTCCCCGGCTTTTTCAGTTCGTCCAGGATGTCCCGCAAGGTGGGCAGACCGATCTGCCCGGATACATAGCGTGCCAGATCGATCCGTGACACCAGGGCAGGGGTGGAGACAAGCTCTTGCAGGGAAACACCCAGGTCAGAAGCCATGGATTCGACAACGGGGTAGCGCTCGGGATGTACCGCCGTATTGTCCAAAGGGTTACGTCCCTCGCGGATACGGAGAAATCCGGCGGACTGCTCGAAGGCCTTTGCCCCGAAGCGGGGAACCTGGAGCAGTGCATTGCGTGACGGAAACGAGCCGTGCTCGTCGCGATGGCGCACGATCGACTTGGCAAGAGAGGCGCCGAGTCCGGAAACATAGGACAGGAGCGCCCAGGACGCGGTATTCAGATCAACACCCACGAAGTTGACGCACGACTCAACAACCGCATCGAGCGACTTTTTCAGCTGGGGCTGACTGACATCGTGCTGATATTGCCCGACGCCGATACTCTTGGGATCGATCTTGACCAACTCCGCCAAGGGATCCTGGAGTCGGCGGGCGATGGAGATGGCCCCTCGAATCGTAAGGTCGAGATCGGGAAATTCCTCACGGGCAATGTCAGAGGCCGAATAAACGCTGGCACCGGCCTCGCTTACCAGGACCACGGGCAAGGACAGCTCCGCGGCGGCCAAGGCTGACCGGACAAACTGCTCCGTTTCCCTGCCGGCCGTGCCGTTGCCCACGGCAATCATCTCGATATCATTGCCGGTAACGATTTTGAGAAGATCGTGACCTGCCGCCTCGGCTTTTCCCTTGCCGGAATGGGGATAGATGGTCAGGTGGTCGGCGAAGCGGCCGATCGCATCGACGGCCGCAACCTTACAGCCGGTGCGCAGGCCCGGGTCAACGCCGAGGACCCGCTTCCCCCCGACCGGAGGAGCCAGAAGCAGATTCCGCAGGTTATCGGCAAACACCTTGATTGCCGCCTCGTCGGCATGCTGCTTTGCCTCCAGACGCAATTCAACCTCGATGGAAGGGGCCAGCAATCGTTTATAGGCATCCTCCACGACCCGTGCAAGAAATTCCTGGCAAACACTAGTGCCGCTAATGACCCGGGCTTTCAAACCGGCAAGAATTTCCTCTACCGGGGCCAGAATGGCAAGGAAAAGCACCTCCTCCTTTTCGCCCCGCCGCATGGCGAGCATCCGGTGGGACGGCACATCCTTCAGCACTTCCTGGTAATCGTAATACATCTCGAATTTGGTAACGGCATCCTTTTTGTCTGCCGCGACCCGCGCAGAAATTCGGCCCTGTTCCCAGGTAAGGCGGCGGACAAAGGCCCGGAGATCGGCATCTTCCGCAATCCGCTCGGCCAGTATATGACCGGCGCCGTCCAGTGCGGCCGTTGTGTCGGGAACCTCACGCGCCGCATCGACAAAGGGGAGTGCGGCCTCTTCCAGGGAAACAGCCGTCAATTCCTGTGCAAAAAGCAGATCAGCCAGCGGCTCAAGGCCCCGCTCTCTGGCAATAGTTGCTTTTGTGCGACGCTTCGGCTTGAAGGGCAGATATAGATCCTCCAACTCGGTCTTCAGGCGTGTCACCTGAATACGCTGTGCCAGTTCCGCGGTCAGCTTTCCCTGCTCTTCAATTGATTTAAGAACCGTCCTTTTGCGTTCTTCAAGTTCGGTAAAGTAGGTATAACGTTCTTCGACAAAACGGATTGCCACTTCATCCAGCTCACCGGTCTGCTCTTTCCGATAGCGTGCGATAAAAGGCACCGTGGCCCCCTCCCGCAGCAGGGTTACGGTGTTTTCCACTTGCTGTCGCGTGAACCCGCACTCTTCGATCAGCCAGGGAAGAATCAGGTCAAATTTTGAATCGCTGTGAGACATGGGAATACCTTTCAGGAATAGTGGTTCGGCTATCTGCGCACCTGGAAGCAGGCGCTCGCCAGTGACGGCAACAGCAGCACTGTCAACCCAAGGGGAACGAACAATAGCACACTCGGGTCAAGGTTTAAAGTGGTCGAGGGAGAATATTCATAAGCGGAAAGCAGAGGATTTCCAGACCGTACGCAAAAAAAAAGCTCCGGAGTTACCCGGAGCTTTTTTCCGACGTGAAGTTGAATCAGATTTTTGAAACGTTTGCAGCCTGAAGGCCTTTCGGGCCTTTGACAACATCAAACGTCACCCTATCACCTTCGGAAAGAGATTTAAACCCTTCCCCGACGATGGCGGAAAAATGGCAGAATACGTCTTCGCCATTTTCCTGCTCAAGAAAACCAAAACCCTTGCTGTCATTAAACCACTTAACTGTTCCGTTTACCATGTACGTACTTTCTCCCGATCCATCTTGTTTTTTTATCAACAACCATCCCGAATACTTTTTCGTTTTACCGTTTTAGGCATTCAATGTCAAGCAATTTAAGAGTCTCCCGTTCCCTCACGATACGAGGCGAAAATACTTCAATTATCTCGAGAAAAGTACAAATATCTTCTCGGACGGCAGGGCACCAGCGCGTATCTGACAGTTGCCGCACTTTCAATCCGAAGAAGTCAGGTAACGACCGGTTGAGCGGCATGGCAGAATTTCTTCTGCATGCCCAGATATTCAATCACCCGTTTTTCTCAACAGCTCCTGTTGATAAACTGTTGAAAACCATGTTGATAAACCTGAAAAGTTCCATGAATTCTTGAGCTGACTTCAAATTGCCCAAATCATACTCAACACAATCATTCCTTAAATATCAGTATGTTATAAAAATATTCGTTAATTTCGGCAAGTTACGCGGGTTATTGTATTTGCTGTTATTGTCCGCAGAACGGTCAAACAGCTTATAAACAGGCGATATATTTCAGAAGATATAACACTACGCCTGCCAATACAATGCAGTGACCTCTTAAGCAGCCTGAACAGGCTCAGCACGCGCCCTTATCCATCAGAAAACCGAACACCGTCATTGCTTGACTGCATAAGACGTTACCTGTTACCGCCCTGAAACCAGAGCAGCCCACCAGGCCACCACAGGAACAGCAGCGGCCCCAAGCGCCAGCAGGACATTACCACGAGTGCCGGGACGACCACGCCTCTCAACAAAAAATGCAGCTGCCAAACCGAAAAGTAGCCCAAACACGAAGCCAAAGAGGTGCGCTCCGATATCGGTATTTTCCCCTGACGTGCCAAGCATTGCCAATAAGGCAAGAGCTCCGGCAACAGGCCGAAACCAGCTGTTGCGAAGTCGACCATTCCCACGAACCACCTGTAATGCGGCAAGGATGCCGACTGCTCCGAAGACCAGAGTAGAAGCACCGATAGACGTATGATAGGCGGGGTGAAACCAGGCATTCACAAAGGTGCCAAGGACACCGGACAACACGAGCAGGGTCCAGGCAAGCCCCGCCCCAAGATCCCGGCAGAGATAGACGATGAAAAAACCGCCTATGGTAAGGTTCCCGAATAGGTGCAGCACCCCGGAATGGAGAGTGAGAGCAGTGACTGACCGCCACCATTGCCCGTCGAGGATCTTGCCTGCTTGAGCGCTACCCAATTCCAGCCAATTGACGGGAGCGTGACCGAAGAGTGAGATTTCGAGGTGAGTGAGGTTGTGAAAGGTAGCCAAAAGCAGGAGAACCGAGAGCGTTGAAAGTGTGTTTTCCGCCAGGGGGATGGTCTTTGAAGCACGTGGTGGCCAGTTACGGTTTTCATCTTCAAAGTTGCGCAATTCATCCAATGCGAGAGCAAAAGAGCCCGCCGGGACACGGAGGGTCCAGCCTTTTCCTTCTTGCTCAACGCGACAGGGAACGGCGCGGGACTCCAGAACCAGAGCCCAGAGGCTGGCCCTTCTTTGGGGAAGGATTGTCAGCGCAGCCGAGCCTTCCCGCAGGTCAGCAGGTATGGCGCGCCATGGCCCACATTCCAGGCCGATTACTTCCGTATCACTCTCCATAGCAATCAGCAGTGCATGAACTCCTCAAGGACGCACGGAACGTAGAAACCTGGCAGGCTAACGGCATCGTACCGCTCCAACAATCCTGGCCGGACTGAAAGGCTCTTCCTTATAGTAGTTATGCCTGAGAACGTCGTAACCCTGAGGACAGTGTATTTCGGCCTGTTCTTCCCAATCCCGGTGCAGGATACTGGAGTTGAGCAGGGAGGTCGTCCCGTCATCATGGACCTCTATCTCGATAGTGTCGGCAACTCTGGCGGTACGCACAGTCTGCGAGCAAGCGGATAACAGCATCAGCATAAGCAGAATAAATCCGGATCGTACCATACTCGTGCCCCTCGATTCTTGCAGCAGTTTATTTTTTCCAGGTGGAAAAAGGGTTTCCGGCCAGATACGCATTGTAATATCTTACCTCACCGGTTACCTCCTGTCCAAGCCAGTCAGGGAATTCCGGCTGCTGTTCCTCGTCTTCCAGTTCCACTTCCGCCAATACAAGCCCTTTGTTTCCGCCCAGGAATTCGTCCACATCCCAGGTAAAACCTTTCACATCAACGTGGTAGCGGATTTTTTCCACCGTTCCACCCCTGCTCATGCTCCCCAGCATCGCTTCGGCGTCGGCCACGGGAATCCGGTACTCGAACTCATCCCGCGAGATACCCTCGGTCCGGCCTTTGACGGTCAGATAACCTTGATCACCAAGTATCCGGACCCGGACGGTGATATCTTCACCTGTCACCAGATACCCCTGACGACAAGGCAGACCCGGGCATCCATTTTTCCACGAGTCATTTTTGACCAGGAATTTTCTTTCAATTTCACGTGCCATCACTTACTCCGTTCCGGTTTCAGAGAAAAAACCCCCGAGACAAAAAAGTACTCCAGAGCCCCATGATTCGTACCACAACCAGCCCGACATGAGCTATGATGTCTGCGACACCCGGGTTTATGCCGGATTTATTAATCACGATCACTCAAAAGAGGCGACATTGATGATTCAGGGTTGGGTCCTGATAGCACTCTGTTCCGCAATGGGGGATGCACTGCGCGACCTGTCGGCAAAGTGCGTTCTGACCAAGGAAAATTCCCTTCTGTTCACCTGGTTAATATTTGCCCTGCCACTTCCGGCAATCTATGCCGCGGACTATCTCTGCGGTGTACCACGGCCCGCACCCGGCTTTTATGGAGCACTACTCATCGCACTCCCACTGGAAATTCTGGCCCAGATTCTCTATATGCAGGCGCTCCGGCTTTCGCCTCTCAGCATCGTTGCCCCGCTACTCGCCCTTTCTCCCGTCTTCATGCTGGCGGTTCCCTTTCTGCTCATTGGGGAGAGAATCAGCCTCCTCGCCGGGACCGGGGTTCTCCTCATCGCCTCGGGCGCCTATGTCCTGAACGCCGGCACAGTAAAAAAGGGGTTCCTTGAACCCTTCCGAGCACTTTTGCGTGAACGCGGCGCGGTGTACATGTGCCTGGTGGCGCTGCTCTTTTCCTTCACAGCCACCCTTTCGAAAAAAGCGATCATGCTCTCATCCCCACTGCACTACATGGCCGTTTACTGGACCGGCATCGTTGTGGGCATGATTCCGCTGCTTTTCTTTACCTATCGGGGAAACTGGCCGAAAACACTCCGTAACGGAGCGGTACGAAAAGCTCTCTTCCCTGCCCTCATTTTCGTGGTGGCGGTATTTGCCGCTGCCTATGCCATGAGCATTACCAAGGTGACCTATGTTACCACGATAAAAAGGCTCAGCATTTTGTTCAGCATCCTGCTTGCGGGCATGATCCTCAAGGAAGAGTCCATCAGTGAACGTCTGGCCGGAGGAGCCCTCATGATCACCGGCTTCGCACTCATTGTTCTGTTCGGATAAAGAAGGTGCACCCTCTTATCTGGCAGTTCAGGAAAATACCCCACGAGAAATCCCCCACCTGGAAGCAGGCACTGCTGAAAAACGTATGAAGACTTTCTTTCACCAACAAATAGTACTCACGGAAATGATACTTGTCATGCACTATTTAATAAAACTCCGAAAGCTGCCAGGCAACAATTACCCTCTGGACAGGCATTTGCTTAACGAGTAGGGTGAACATCCTCCTGATCCGGCGTGACCGGCCAACCTAGGAGAAGTTTTCAAACACTATAAAAAACAGGCTGCCCCATGGACTATATTGCTGATCTCCACGTACATTCCCCCTTTTCCCGGGCCACAAGCAAGGAGTGCTCGACCGCGGGACTCTTCGCCTGGGCTCGAATCAAGGGCATTCAAGTGGTCGGTTCGGGAGACTTCACCCATCCGGGCTGGCTTCAGCGTCTGAAAGAAGATCTGGAACCGGCAGAGAACGGATTTTTCCGCCTCCGTAACGAAAACGTCCCGCTCCCACGGCAAAGGGCAACGGCAGAACCGGTCCGTTTTATTCTCACCGCAGAAATCAGCTGTATTTACAAACGGCATGGCGCGGTGCGCAAGGTCCATAACCTGGTCTATGTGCCCGATTTTGCCTCCGCGGAGAGGGTAAACGCCCGCTTGGCAAAAATCGGCAACATTCTCTCGGACGGCCGCCCGATAATCGGACTCGACTCGCGGGATCTTCTGGAAATCGTCCTGGAGGAGGCCCCCGAAGGCTTCCTCGTGCCTGCCCACATCTGGACACCCTGGTTCTCCCTTTTCGGATCGAAATCGGGTTTCAACCGAATCGAGGAGTGCTTCGGCGACCTGACGCACCATGTATTCGCCCTGGAAACCGGCCTGTCATCCGACCCGGACATGAACCGGCTGATCTCTGCCCTGGACCGTTTCGCCTTGATCTCCAATTCGGACTGCCATTCCCCCTCCCGCCTCGGCCGGGAAGCAAACCTCTTTGCCACCGACTTTGACTATTTTTCTCTCCGAGAGGCCCTGCGGGCAAACTCCAGAGACGTTTTCCGCGGCACGGTCGAATTTTTCCCCGAAGAAGGGAAATATCACTTGGACGGTCACCGGACCTGTGGCGTCAGGTTCGAGCCGGAAGAAACCCGCAAGGCTGAAAACCTTTGCCCGGTCTGCAAAAAACCGCTCACCGTCGGCGTCCTGCACCGGGTCATGGAGCTGGCGGATCGGCAGGAACCGCTCTATTCCGCCACCGCTCCGATTTTCCACAGCCTGATTCCCCTTCCCGAGGTGCTGGGCGGAATACTGGGGGTCGGTCCGGTTTCAAAAGCGGTGGAAAAAGCATTTGGGCTCGTAATTGAACACTTTGGCTCCGAGTTCGGCGTCCTGCTCCATGCCTCGGCGGAAGAGATCCGGGAGTTTTCCCCCTTGCTTGCCGAGGCAATCTGCCGAATGCGGCAAGGACAGGTTATCCGGCAAGGGGGATATGACGGAGAATTCGGCTCGATTCGGCTCTTTGAGGATGTCGAGCTCCGACAGTTGCGCGATTCCCTGGGCCCGATCCCAGGAGAAAAGCCGGGCAGGAGCCGAAAGTAATCCTGCCTTGAATTCTCTAACGTCACCCTGACATCCCAACACAGTTCCAGTTCGCTGTTTTGTCACCAGCTTACAAAATTTTGTCATTTTTTGTAATTTTTGCACCTCTGTACCAGAATCATAACTCTCTATACCCTGCCAAAGCGCCTCACAGAGCACACTCACAACAAAAACCTTACAAATGGCATACGAATTGCTATCCAAATCGACATCGGAAGAGTATCGATTTCACCCTTAAAATACTAAAGGCCGGCTTTTTCCTTCCGATAGAAAACTTATCAGCGCCGCAGTATCCCCGTTTGACGACGACCCTCCTCTTCCGTGTAGTCAAGGACTACACGAGCGCGCCCATTTTTCCTCATCCCCGGAAAAGCGAAGAGTCTTCTCTTCCTTGACGTGACCAGTCTCGCACGAGATTTCTCTTTATCTCTCCCACGCGACTGGCTGTCAGACAAGGAACGCAGCATGAAACTCGTCAAACAGACAGTAATGGTCCTTGCGGCTCTATTGGTAACGGTCAGTGGAAACCTCCCTTGCTTTTCTGGCGAAGACTCACTTTCTTCGATAGTTATCAAGGACGCCGTGATCGGTGGCGTGGCAGGCGGGTTGGTGGGGGCAGCGGTCATGGCTTTCACGAGAAAACCGGGCCAGCACTTGGAGTACATGGCCTATGGAGCGGCAGGAGGTGCCGTTGCTGGTGGGGCCTATGGCCTATTCAAGTCACAGACGTCACTAGTGGCGATCGAAGGAGACAAGGTCAGCATTGACGTTCCATTGATCATGCCCGATGTTCAGGAAAAAGGAGCACGGGGAACCAACGTCACGATTATGGCGGAATTGATAAGTGGCAAGTTCTGAGCAAGTGGCAGGTGGATACCTGAGATAAAAACTTGTTTCATGCCGGGAGACAAACAAAGATTGGATCAGGCGCTTGCTTTAGGTTCTCCCAGGGGACGGAACACGGGGGCAGATGCCGCAGGGTTGGCGCTGGCCGGGGAATCGAAATGCACGACCCGGTTGCGGCCGGAAAGCTTGGCACGGTGGAGCGCCACATCGGCTGAGCCCATCAAGGACTGATAGTCATTACCATTGGCAGGAGCTGTTGCAATACCGATACTGACCGTGAGGCGACCAAGCGGCAGATTCTCTTCATGGGTAAACCCGGCCCTTTCCACCTCGCGGCGAAACCGTTCCGCTACGCAGAACGATTCCTTTTTTGACGTTCCGGGCAGAATAATGCAGAACCTCTCCCCGCCAAAACGGGTTACGATATCCATCTGGCGAGCGGAACTTTTCAAGAGACGCGCCGTCTTTTTCAGCACCACATCGCCGGCGGCGTGACCGCACAACTCGTTGTAAACCTTAAAGTTGTCCAGATCAACCAGAAGAATTGTGACGCTCTGCTGCTGCCTGCCGCAGCGGCTCAACTCCTCGTCCAATCGCTGCTCCAGGAAGCGGCGATTAAAGAGGCCGGTAAGTGGATCGGCAAGGGTAATTTCTTCCAGCTGCGCTGCTTTCTCGCTGAATTCAGTCCTCTCCAGCACTACACAGGCATGCCGCGCCACCGTGGTGAGGAGTTCCAGATCCGCATCCGAAAAGATTGCGCCGTTACGCTTGTCCGACAGATTCAGCACTCCGATTACGGAGCCCTTCACCCGCAGAGGAATACTGATGAATGATTTGGTCTTGAACCGGGAGCGGTTGGGAATCCTGACCCGTGCATCCTGTTCGATGTCCTTTACCAGGAGAGGCTCACCGCTTTCCGCCACCTTGCCGGCAATCCCCCTGCCGACGCGCGCACTCATGCTGCGAGCCAGCTGCAGGCTCATTCCCAGGACCGACTCGATTCGGAGGTTCTTGCCGTTATCGTCTATCAGCATGAGAGACCCCGAAGACGCCTGAAGAAGATCAGCGGCCGTTTCAAGGATCGAGAGGTACAGGTCACGCCGATTTTCCGCCAACGAGATGGTACTCAGTACCGAGACGAATTTGCCCGCCAGAGATGCCTCCAGCCGATGCGATTCTTCCGCCCGGAATTGCAGCAGCTTTGCCCCAACCCGGTCGGTAATCATTTCCACCAGAAGAGTATCGCGATACTTCAGATCAGCATCGAAAATGGCCAGCAGGCCCAACAGCTGGCCGCCACTGGAGATCGGCAGACAGAGCGCCCTTTCCGCCACCACCAAAGGAAAATGTTCGCCCATCTGCTTCTCGGGTACCACTACCGGACTGAAGTCGCCATAGGGGAAAAGAGCGGCAAGCTGCTTTTCCGTACAGGTGCCGAGAATTTTCACCATGCCGATGAGGCCACGCAACGTCAGATCATTTCCCAGGCCGTTCCTGAACCCGATAGCCACCCGGGGAATATCGAAGAGAATACCAAGGGTTTCACTCAGGAGCCCCAGCAAGTCTTCCGGGTTTGAGATACCTTCCATATGGGCCAGGATCCCGCGAACCGACCGGAACATCTCGACATTCTTTTCCAGCAGCCGTGCCTGGATACTGTCGGCTACCAGTCCACCGAGCAAACGGAAAACTTCCTTTGCCGCATCCTTGACCTCCTGGGAAGCGGCCGCCGGCAGTTTTTCCAACTCTTCCAACAAGGCAAAACCGTCAATTCGGTCGGACTTCGCCAGCTTCTCCATTAAGAATAGATCAAGGGTTGAATTCCTGACCCCGCCCCCGACGAAGCAATAGCGAAACCGGTCAGCAACCTGGTACGGCACGGCAAAATTCATGAGACCCGCCCGGCAGCTGAAAACCATTGGCTTCTGTTTAGCAAGGGCCAGCTTGACCGCCCTTTCGTAGGACGGCTCACATTTTTCGATGCAGACCAGGTTACAAGCCAGAACCCCGCACAGCGGAGAAACCGTTCCCAGGCGAGTTACAACGCCATCCTTTTCATAGAAAAGAGCTAGGTCAAACTTTTCAAGAAAAGGATACCCACGAAGAATTTCAAGAAGCTCTAGGGGCTTATAGGTTACCGACTCATCTTGGTTCATTGTTTTCCTCATGAACACTACTGTCTCGAAAATTCCAACCATCCAAGCCGACTTAGTGATTTTCCGCGGAGATTGGTGTAACTGCCCGTTGTTTACAAAGCCCCGCCAACCGTTATCTCGGAAATAAGCAGAGTCGGCTGGGCATCGGAGACCGGGGCTCCCTGTCCGTCCTTGCCGCAGGTCCCGATGCCGAAACCGAGATCATTGCCAATTTTTGTCACTTTCTTCAGCACATCGGGGCCATTTCCGGTCAGCGTCGCGCCTCGCACCGGCTCGCCGATGGTGCCGTTTTGAATCAGATATCCTTCGGAAACCTCGAAAACGAAGTCACCGGTTACCGTATTGACCTGACCGCCGCCCATCTTTTTCACAAACAGGCCCTGCGGCACCTCCCTGACAATCTCCTCGGGAGAAGACTCCCCCGGAGCAATGAGCGTATTGGTCATGCGTACGATCGGCTTGGCATGGTACGACTCGCGCCGGCCGTTGCCGGTTGAGACGCAGCCATCTTTCATGGCAGAGAGCCGGTCGTAGAGGTAGCATTTGAGGATGCCGTTTTCCACCAGAACGGTCTTTTGCGCGGCAACTCCCTCATCATCATAGGAGAAAGACCCCCGGGCATGGGGGATGGTCGCATCGTCAATCACGGTAACAAGAGAAGAAGCAACTTGGGTGCCAATCTTTCCGGTATAGACGGACATGCCCGACTGAGCAAGATCAGCTTCCAGCCCATGACCGATTGCTTCGTGCACCATGGTACCGCCCGCTTCGGAGGAAATCACCACCGGCATGGTTCCTGCGGGCGCCTTGCGGGCTGAAAGCATCATGAGTGCCCGCCCGGCTGCGGTACGGGCCACCTCCTCCGGGCTGGTCTGCTCGAACAGTTCGAAGCCGCGAAATCCGCCGATCGGTTCATAGCCGGTTTGAATAACATCCCCGTCCGCTGCCACCACCTGGCTCAGAAAGACCGTACCGGTCCTGCCGGTCTCGATAAAATCCCCCAAGGAATTGGCAATCTGGGTGCGGACTTTCCCATCACGGTAGACCACCATGACCTGACGAACACGGCTGTCGATGCTGCGCGCGGCCTCGTCGGCGCGCCGGACCAGCGCAACCTTGTCCTGCAGCGATACGGACCCCGGAGAGATCTTGATCGGGAAGCCCGAGCCGACAATCTTTGGCCGCAGATCAATAGCGGAACCGAACTCCCGGCCCCTGACGGCACGGCTCACCGTCCGGGCCAATTCCAGAAGAGCTTTCTCCGTGACCTCATTGGTGTAGGCATAGGCGGTTCTGAGATCGGAAATAACGCGAATGCCGACCCCGCGATCCGTCCCCGCAATGATTTTTTCAATCTTTCCGTCTTCACAGACAATGGAAGTGGAAGATCCTTCCTCGAAATAAATATCCGCAAATTCGCCCCCTTCGGAAAGGGCGCTGCGCAATATGCGGGATAGGTCCATGGCATCAAGAATCATTGTGGGTCTCCTGTTTCAAGGGAAGGGGAAGGGCAAGGTCATCGGAAAAGGAAATCTCCGTCAAGCTCATTTCGTGAGCGAGCGCGGTAAGCAGGGCAGCCACGTCCTCCGCAAAGCATTCCGGAATCGAAAGCACGACAATTCCGTTCTGCGCATCCAGCGTACTGAGGGTTGCCAGGCCCTCGTAGGCCTCCAGGGTAAAGCGAAAATAACCTATATCACGCCGGTCGACGCGAAAATATCGTAGCAGCATAGCAAAGACACTCTAATTCCATTTCTCATTCAAATTGACATTCATGTTCCGTAGAGACGCCCCGGTGGGTGTCTCAGACGTGCCACCGGCACGTCTCTACAGCGCCATCGTGAATGCAATTTTCAATAAGCAACATCCCTTTCCTGCCGGAAGAGGGTCAGGGGTTGCCCCTGCCCTGTTCCATCAGGCCGCCAGCGCCCGCAGGATCCTGCGGATCGTTTCGTCCCGGCCGAGAACACCGATCACGTCGTAGATACCCGGTGAAGCGGAACCTCCGGTCAGAGCATAGCGGGCCGGCTGCGCCACATCCTTCATCTTGACGCCCTTCTCGGCGCAGAAATCGTCAAAGAGCGCGGCAATGGCCTCATGACCGAGATCCTCCGCCTGCTGTAAACGTTCCACCAATGCAGCGCACAATTCCCGGGCCGACGGGGTCAGGAATTTTGCCAGGGACTTTTCGTCATATTCGAAGTCCGATTTGTAGTAGAAGATCGCCCCATCCGCCATCTCCAGCATGGTGCGGGAGCGGTCAAGCAGCGTCCGGACCACCGCAACCAGATCGGGCCCGACGGTATGATCAACCCCACGCTCCTGAAGGAAGGGCAGCAGCAGGTCCGCCAGCCGTTGAGGATCACCGGTCTTGATGTAGTGGGCATTGAGCCAGAGGAGCTTGTCCGGATTAAAGACCCCGGCCGAACGCCCGACCGACTCGATGGAAAATTTCCGGATCAGGTCATCCAAGGTGAAGATCTCTTCATCGCCATAACTCCAGCCAAGTCGAACCAGGTAGTTGACCATGGCCTCCGGGAGGAAACCCATGTCGCGGTAGGCCATGACGCTGGTGGCGCCATGCCGCTTGGAAAGCCGTGCTTTGTCCGCGCCGAGGATCATAGGCACATGGGCAAATTTCGGCACCGGATAGCCTAATGCTTCATAGAGCAGGATCTGGCGCGGCGTGTTGTTGACGTGATCGTCACCGCGAATGACCGTGGTAATCCCCATGGTGGCATCATCGACCACCACGGTGAAGTTGTAGGTGGGCGTGCCGTCGGTGCGCTGAATAATCAGGTCATCCAGTTCCTCGTTCTGAAAAGCTATCCGGCCCTTGATCAGATCGTCAAAAGCCGTTTCGCCCTCCAGCGGCGCCCGGAATCTGACCACGAAGGGAGCACCGGGAACATCTTCGGCCAGACTCCGGCAGGTACCGTCGTATTTCGGCTTGCGCCCTTCACTGATGGCCAATTCGCGCTTCTTTTCCAGCTCTTCGGCGGAGCAGTAACATTTGTAGGCGCTACCGGCAGCCAGCATCTTTTCCGCGTATTCCCGGTAGAGAGGGAAGTTGTCGGACTGATAGAACGGTCCCTCATCCCAATCGAGGCCGAGCCAGGTCATCCCCTCGAGGATCGCATCCACCGACTCCTGGGTGGAGCGCGCCACATCGGTATCTTCGATGCGGAGAATGAATTTTCCCCCTTCCTTCCTGGCCAGAAGCCAGTTAAAAAGGGCGGTCCGGGCCCCCCCGACATGGAGGTAGCCGGTTGGACTCGGGGCAAAACGCAGGCGAACTTCAGACATGTGAAAACTCCTTGAATAATGTGAAACTGTTTACCCGGCACGATTCATTTGATCGCGCGAGGCGCAGAGAACAATAAATGGCTGCTACAGAATACCGTGCCGGCAGTCAGGATTCCGCATCCTCACCGTCATCGTCAGAAGGGATTGTTTCGGCGGGGACGGAATATTCCCCGGCAACCCACGCCCCCAAATCGATCATTCTGCAGCGCTCCGAGCAGAAGGGACGATGGGGATTTCCCTCCCACGTCGTTTCTTTCCGGCAAATTGGACAAACAACAATCATCAACTACTCCCATAAAGACAAAAAATCCCGGACTATCACCTTCTTTGCCGGGCCTGCTTCAGCGATACCGAACCGCTTGAAAGAATTGTGAATAGTATCGTGAAAGGCTGAAAAAATCAAGCATCGCCTCAGGCCGGGAGCAGCGCCCGCATTGACGAACCTGGCAAATAGTGATATAGGCATGCCCATGAAAAGAAGATTACCGGCCGAATGGGAAGAGCAGGACGGCGTACTGCTCGCCTGGCCCCACAAAGAGAGCGACTGGCATCCCGTCCTGCACGAGGTTGAACCGGTTTTCGTCGAGATTGCCACCCGGATCAGCATCTACGAACGAGTGGTGATCATTGCGCCGGACCAGGGTATGGTGCAGAACAAGCTCCGCCAGGCCGGAGCACGCATGGAGCGGGTTACGATCTACGAAATCGCGTCCAACGATACCTGGATGCGGGATTTCGGCCCGATCACCGTTCTCGAGGATGGGAAACTGCTTCTGCTTGATTTTTTCTTTAATGGCTGGGGTCTCAAATTTGCCGCGGACCAGGATAACCAGGCAACCAGGCGTCTCCACCAGGCCGGAGCATTTGCCGCGACACCGCTCAAAACCGTCGGACTGGTCCTGGAAGGCGGCAGCATTGAAAGTGACGGAAAAGGCACGCTCCTGACCACCGACGAATGTCTGCTGGGGCCGAATCGCAACCCTCACCTGTGCAGGGAAGACCTCGAAGCGGCATTGGCCGCGGAATTCGGCACCGACCACATTCTTTGGCTCGGCAGCGGCTTTCTGGCCGGTGATGACACCGACTCACACATCGACACGCTGGCTCGACTTTGTCCCGAAAATACGTTACTCTATGTTTCGTGCCCCGACGAAGAGGACCTTCACTTCAGCGCCCTTCGGCAGATGGCTTCGGAACTCGCATCCTTCAGAACCCGTGATGGTCACCCCTACCGCCTGATCCCCCTGCCCTGGCCGTCCCCCCGACATGATGAAGATGGCCAACGCCTTCCGGCGACCTATGCCAATTTTCTCATCATCAACGGGGCGGTTCTCGTGCCGACCTACCAGGACAAAAATGACGCAATTGCCCTCGCGGCTATCGCTGAGGCTTTCCCGGGCAGAGACATTATCGGTATCGATTGCCTGCCGTTGATCGAGCAGCACGGCTCACTGCACTGCCTCACCATGCAGATCCCGAAAGGAGTTTTACCATGAACAGCTTGAAAGTTGCTCTCGTGCAACAATCCTGCACCAGCGACACCTCGGGAAATCTGGCGAAAAGCATCGCGTCTGTCCGGGAAGCCGCACGCCTCGGCGCGCAACTGGTTGTTCTGCAGGAGCTGCATGCCGGTCTGTATTTCTGCCAGCACGAAGATACCGGTTGCTTCGATCAGGCGGAACCGATCCCCGGGCCCTCCAGCGAACTGCTCGCCAGCGTTGCCCGCGAATGCGGAGTGGTCCTCGTTGCCTCGCTCTTCGAGCGCCGCGCCGCCGGTCTCTATCATAATACCGCCGTCGTCTTCGAGAAGGACGGAACAATTGCCGGAACCTACCGCAAGATGCATATCCCGGACGATCCCGGATTCTACGAAAAATTCTATTTCACTCCCGGCGATCTGGGCTTTTCTCCCATCGACACTTCAGTCGGCAGACTCGGCGTCCTGGTCTGCTGGGACCAGTGGTTTCCCGAAGGGGCCCGCCTCATGGCCCTGGCCGGCGCTGAACTGCTGATCTACCCGACCGCGATCGGCTGGGATCCGAACGATTCCCCGGAGGAACAGGAACGGCAGCGGGATGCCTGGATCACCATTCAACGCTCTCATGCCGTTGCCAACGGCATCCCGGTCATCAGTGTCAATCGAGTTGGTTTTGAAGCCGCCGCCGATGACTCCGGTAATGGCATCCTCTTCTGGGGCAGCAGCTTTGCCGCCGGTTGCCAGGGAGAGATCCTGACCCAGGCCGGCACTGAGGGCGATCAGCTCTGCACCGTCGAATTGGATCCGACACGAAGCGAAAATGTCCGGCGTATCTGGCCCTTTCTCCGCGACCGGCGCATCGATTCTTACCAGGATCTGCTCAAGCGCTACTGCCGCTAATGAGTATTTATGCGGATCTCTGCCCATAACAGTATGAAATCCGTACATTCCGAACGGCAAAACAATCTATAAAACACCGTTTTCACTGATTTTCTTGCAATATCACCACAACGAAGCTATGATGTTTCACCTTTACTAAAACCTCTTCGGTTTTGGAACACTACCCATGAAAAGGAGTGGACATGAAAGTAATCGTAACCGAACAGCTGGCACATGAGGGACTCTTGATCCTGGAAAAGGACCCACGTATCCAAGTGGACGTCCGTCTTGGGCTCAGCAAAGAGGAACTGATCTCAGTTATTGGCGATTATGAAGCAATTGTTACCCGGAGCGCCACAAAAGTCGACCGGGATGTACTCGAGGCGGGCAAGAATCTGAAGCTGGTGGCCCGCGCAGGCGTCGGCATCGACAGCGTCGATGTGAAGGTTGCAAGCGAAAAGGGCATTATCGTCCTCAACGCGCCCTTCGGCAACACCAACAGCGTTGCCGAACATACCCTGGCGTTGCTCCTCTCGCTCTGCCGCAACATCGCCAAAGCGGATGCGAGCCTCAAGCGGGGCGAATGGAAACGCTCCGCGCTGGTCGGTTCGGAACTCAAAGGCAAGGTCGCCGGGGTAATCGGACTGAGCAAGGTCGGCGGACGCGTTGTTACGAGGTTGCAGGCATTCGAATGCGAGGTGATCGGCAGCGACCCTTACGTATCGGAAAAAAGGGCCAAGGATCTCGGCATCAGGCTTGTATCCATGGAAGAACTGATCAGGACTGCGGACATCATCACCCTGCACGTCCCGATGACCGAGGAAACCCGCAACATGATCGGGGAAAAGGAAATCGGCCAGATGAAGGATGGCGTCATCCTCATCAACACCGCCCGTGGCGGCATTATCAACGACGAAGCTTTGCTCAATGCGCTCAATAGCGGCAAGCTGGGCGGAGCGGCCATCGATGTCTGGACCGAGGAACCACCCAAATCCGACATCCTGAAAAGCATCATCGCCCACGAAAAAGTGCTCTCGATGCCCCACCTCGGCGCATCTACCAATGAAGCGCAAATCAACGTCTCGGTGGATGTGTCGCGCGAAATTATACGTTACCTTGATGAGCAGCCGCTGGAAAATGCCGTCAATATCCCCCGTTTCGACCTTAGCCTCATGGAACAGATGCGGCCCTTCCTGCGCCTGGTCAACATCATGGGGGATTTTGTCGTACAGCTGCTCGACACCAACATGAATAAAGTTACCTTCACCTACGAAGGGAACATTGCCGAATACTGCACCTCACCCATCACCGTCTGCGGCCTGGCAGCGCTGCTCAACCGCAAGGTCGAACAGGACGTGAACATGGTCAATGCCAACCTGGTCGCTGAAAACATGGGCATTGCGATTGAAGAGGTCAAAATCACCGAAACCGGTTCCTTCTCCAACATGGTTACCATAACCATTGAGGGGCCAAATGAAAAAAGGGTCATCTCCGGCACCCATTTCGAGGGCACGCCGCGAATCGTCCGGTTGCGCGACTACCAGGTTGATTTCACGCCGGAAGAACACATGCTGCTGCTTACCTATGAAGACCGGCCCGGCATGATCGGCAAAATCGGTATGATCCTGGGCAAACATGACATCAACATCGGCGCAATGAGCCTTGGCAGACGGGAAAAGAAAGGAGAGGCCATGGTCATCCTTTCCCTGGATTCACCGGTCCCCTCAAACGTCGTCGAAGAAATCCAGGCGGCAACCGCGGCCACTTTCAGCAAAGCGCTGCACATGGTTACCGCGCGCGAGTCCAAGTAATTCTTTAAAAGCCGGGAGCGGCAAAATGGCCGCTTCCGGCGAAGTATCTCACCCCGTTAATCTCCCGAGACAGGCAACACCGGCTCCCGCCAGGACCATCTCCCGGATCGCCGACTCCGCATCCCCCGGCTTCAGGTCCACACCCCGTACCGCGTCAATCAGCAAGGTAACGGAATAACCTGATTTGAGCGCCTCCAGAACGGTATACTTGACACAATAATCGGTTGCAAGACCGCCGATATAAATATGATTGACGCCTCCCCCCGCCAGCGATGCGGAAAAACTCAGCCCCTTTTCACAGACCCCTTCGAAAGAAGAAAAACCGTCTTCCGCCGGATCCGTCCCTTTGGAAATGATCACCACAGTGTCCGGAAGCTTCAGCGCCGGGTGAAATCGCGCCCCCTCACTGCCCTGCACACAGTGAACCGGCCAGATGCCGCCATGCGAGCTGAAATGGCTCGATTCCTCCGGATGCCAATCACGGGACGCAAAGATCGGCAGTCCCTTTTCCAGAAACAACTCGATATAGCGATTCAACACCGGCACAACCTCATCTCCACCCGGAACGGCAAGGGCTCCGCCGGAGCAGAAATCATTCTGCACGTCTTCAATGAGTAAAGCCGAACCTTTATCCATTGCCGCCTCCTTCTCCCCTCCCGTCCGATTATTCCAATTCCCGATCAAGGCCCTTTCTGCGTTGGCTCGTCTTCGGTTGCTCAACGTACTCTCAGTTCGCCTCGCAGCCTCAATCCTAGTCGCCTTGAAATCATCCTTGACTTGAAATTGGTAGTACACCATTTCCGAAAGCAGATCAAATCAGCGATAGCCCTTCCGCACCTCTTCAATCAAGCGCATCCGCAATTCGTGGAGGCCCTGGCTAAGATAGACACCGTAGGGCAGGACATCCTCAAAACGGCGAACCCCCTCAGGGAGCAGCCTGAGCTGAGCCTGACAGAGATCGGCCATTTCGCTGAGTGACGGCGAAGGGTTCGTCACCATCCCGTCAGCCATTACAACCGAGCGAATATGTGCCAGTACGGCAGAATCGGGAATATGCAACGTCCCTTGCGGGTTCCTGGGATTATAGACGAGATCTCCTGCTGTCACGGTTTCGTTTTCCCGGCAAATGATATCCATCAAATAGCTCCCGTTCGTGCCAATCGCGCGAAACAACCTCTTCCGGTCGGGGATTGTGCTCTTCGAAAAATCACTGGTGACCTTCAACTTCGGGTCACCGTTAAGACGGACAAGCTTATAGACGCCCCCCAGCGCCCCGCCACCCTCACCCTGGCAGGTGGCGAGCCTGGTACCAACGCCGTAAAAATCGATCCGGCCACCCTGTTCCCGGATGGAACGAATCACATACTCATCCAGTTCGTTCGAAGCCAGGATCTTGACCCCCGGGAACCCTGCCTCATCGAGCATCCGCCGTGTCTCGCGGCTCAGGAATGCCAAATCACCCGAATCAAGGCGGACTGCCCGCAGTTCATGGCCCTTTTCACGCAATTCCCGCGCAACGATAATGGCATTGGGAATGCCGCTCTTGAGCGTGTCGTAAGTATCCACCAGCAGGATCGAGCTATCGGGAAAGACCTCCGCATAGGCTCGAAAGGAAGAGAGTTCGTCCGGGAACGCCATGATCCAGCTGTGGGCGTGCGTCCCCTTCACGGGAATACCGAGGAGCTGTCCGGCCCAAACATTACTGGTACTGCGTGCCCCACCGATATACGCCCCGCGAACTTCACTGAGCCCCCCGTCCGGCCCCTGGGCCCGGCGTAGCCCAAATTCGACGACATCCTTGCCCGCGGCAACTGAGGTAATCCGCGCGGCCTTTGTGGCCACCAGTGACTGGAAGTTGATGATATTGAGCAGAGCCGTTTCCACGAATTGAGCTTGGGCTAGCGGCGCTTCCACGGTGACCAACGGCTCGAGGGGGAAGACCGCGGTGCCTTCCGGCATGGCGATAACCCGGCCGCGGAAGCGGAATTCCTCAAGGTAATCAAGGAAGGCCTCTTTGAAGATGCCAAGGGTTTTCAGGTAGGAAAGGTCATCTTTGCTGAATCGGAGTTCGGAAAGGTAGCGGAGCGCGGGTTCGAGGCCGGCAAATATCACGTAACCACCCTTGAAAGGCGGGGTTCGGAAGAATAGGTCGAACACGGCGAGATCTTCGTGCATCCCTTTTTCGAAATAACCGGCAAGCATGGTTAGCTGATAGAGGTCTGTCAGGAGCGCCGAATAGGACATGTTTTTCCTCCTTGGCGAGCATACTGTTGGTTTCATTATACCACGGAAATCCCTAGTGATTCTGCCCCCTCGGTCTATTTCAATGCTCCGGACGGATACGGTTGAAGCGGGGACTGCGGACAGTGGCCACCGTAGCAAAGCTCCCACTTCCGCTGCAACCTGGCGTCCAAAAGCGGTGTACACAAAAAAGGCCACCCCGAAAAAATCGGGGCGGCCGGTAACCTACGGATTTCGAGATTATCAATAGCGATAATGCTCGGGTTTGAAGGGACCTTCAACTGGGACCCCCAGATACTCCGCCTGTTCCTTCGACAAAGGCGTCAGCTTCACGCCAAGCTTGCCGAGATGGAGACGGGCAACCTTCTCGTCAAGAATTTTCGGCAGCACGTACACTTTCTTTTCATACGCGGCGTTATTGGTCCAGAGTTCGATCTGGGCCATGACCTGATTGGTGAAGGAGTTGGACATGACAAAGCTCGGATGGCCGGTGGCGCAGCCAAGGTTGACCAGGCGGCCTTCGGCCAGCAAAATCAGCTTTCTGCCATCCGGAAAGATAATTTCGTCGACCTGGGGCTTGATATTGATCCAGGGAAGGTCACGAATGCCAGCGACATCGATCTCGTCGTCGAAGTGGCCGATGTTGCAGACAATGGCCTGGTCCTTCATTTTGTCCATGTGGGCACGGGTAATGACATTGATGCAGCCGGTTGCGGTAACAAAGATGTCGCCAAGCGAAGCAGCCTCGTCCATGGTGGTCACCTGAAAGCCTTCCATCGCCGCCTGCAGGGCAATGATCGGATCAATCTCGGTAATCAGCACCCGGGCGCCCTGACCGCGCAGAGAATGGGCGCTGCCCTTGCCCACATCGCCATAACCGCAGACCACGGCCACTTTGCCGGCGATCATCACGTCAGTTGCACGCTTGATGCCGTCGAGAAGAGATTCGCGGCAGCCATAGAGATTATCGAACTTGGATTTGGTGACCGAATCGTTCACGTTGATCGCCGGAATTGCCAGAGTCCCTTTCCGCATCATATCGTAAAGACGGTGGACACCGGTGGTGGTCTCTTCGCTCACACCCTTGATGCCCGCCAGCAGTTGCGGATACTCTTCATGAATGAGCTTGGTAAGGTCGCCGCCGTCGTCAAGAATCATGTTGAGAGCGGTGCCATCCGGCCAGTAAATCGTTTCACGCATGCACCAGTCGTATTCCTCCGCCGTTTCGCCTTTCCAGGCGAACACAGGGATACCTGCGGCAGCCATGGCGGCAGCAGCGTGGTCCTGGGTGGAAAAGATGTTGCACGAAGACCAGCGCACCTCAGCGCCCAATTCAATGAGCGTCTCCATGAGAACCGCAGTCTGGATGGTCATGTGCAGGGAACCGGCAATCCGTGCCCCGGCCAGGGGCTTACTCGCGCCAAATTCCTCGCGCAGCGCCATCAGGCCCGGCATCTCCTTTTCGGCCATTTCAACTTCCTTGCGGCCCCAGGATGCCAGAGAAATATCACGAATCTTATAATCGGTAAACGCGCCCGGCGCGGTCTGCTTCTGTTCAGTCTTGCTTTGCATTTTCTACCTCCAAAATGTAATGGTTTTCCGTCCGGACACTCCGGATGTGAAACTATTGGTTTTCTATTTGGAAACGAGGGATTTTTCGTCCTGGCAAGGAAATCAATGGATTGCGCGGAGGCGTACACAGGTACGCCGCACAAGCAAGCGCGATGATTGACACAGCTAGGGCGGAAAAGAACCGTTTCCGGATGAAAACTAATGAGCAGCCTGACTACCGGGTATGCAATTATCATCCCGAATCAGACTGCTCGTTATTCTATATCACTTTTAACCCGGCAGGTCAAAAAGGAAAAGCACAGCCAGGCGCATCAGGCAGCTTCTTCCTCATCCGCTACGGCTGCTTCGGCAAAGAGCTCGTCAAAAATTTCCTGAACGGTGGTAATCCTGTCAGCCTTGTAGGCGTTTGTTCCACAGAAAATCAGACCGGTTTCCACGTCGCCTCGCTGGGCCCGGTCCAAGGCCCGAACAATGCAAAAACGCTCGCCGGTTTCCTTGTAGGTACATTTTTTCAGGCAACCGGTAGAACACACGACCCCGTTCGAATGATCATGGGCGACAATTGCCTCGCGATTCTTGATGATCGCCCTTCCCGGCAGCCCCGCCGGACTCATGATCAGACCGATGTCTTCCTGACGGCAGTCAAGGTAAGCCTGCTTGAAACTGTCGGCGGCATCACATTCTTTCGTGGCGACAAAGCGGCTGGCCATCTGCACGGCATCCGCGCCCTGAGCAAGGGCATGCATCACATCGGCACGGTCCCAGATACCTCCGGCGGCGACAACCGGGATATCCCGGCCGAAATCACTTCTAAAATACTCTTTAATCGCCCGGATCGTTCCATAGTGATCATAGTCGCCGGTACCGATGTTTTCCAGCTTTTCTCCCAGATGACCGCCCGCGGTATCAGGGTCCTCCACGAGAACGGCGTCAGGCAGCCGGTTATAGCCCCGCTGCCATTTCTTGGCAATCAGCTGTGCCGCCCTGAGCGATGACACGATGGGAACCAGTGCAACATGAGGGGCGTGGGCAGTCAGTTCTGGAAGGGTCATGGGCAGACCGGCGCCGCAGATAATGACCTTGGCGCCTCCTTCCACGGAAGCCTTTACCAGGTTTTCGTAATCAGACAGGGCCACCATCACATTGACCCCGATGACGCCATCGGGGGCGATGGCATACGCCTTTCGCAACTCTTCCTTCATGGCCTCGGGTTCAGCCTGCATATAGTTCGCGCCCGTATAGAAGGGGCTGTTCATGGCAATACCGGCCGCCGCGACAATGCCTATTCCGCCGCAACGGGCAACATGTCCGGCCAGGGAGCCCCCGGAAATCCGGACTCCCATTCCTCCCTGAATCAAAGGGTATTTGACCGTATGAGCACCTAGTGTAAATGGCTGCATTCGTGTTCCTTCCTTCCCCCATCAAGGGCTGGTGTTTTCTTTCGTGACTTCAGCATACTGGAAAAAGAATCTTCAATGTGTAATAGTATTGTAAAATCCCCTTGAAAGCCACGGAGACTCACCGTTGCCCTGGCTTTTCTCACGATCGGACACCTGGTCATATGAAATGGATCAAACGTCTTTTTCACCCCCTCATCGCCTTCATCGCCATCCAGCTCGTCTGGGGGGTGTTAGTCCTGTTCTGGATCTCCTGGTTTCTGGACAGTAAACGGGAATTCCGCAACCTGGCCAAACACTATCGTCCGGAGCTCGTCAACAAAGGGCTCGATTGGACGGCCCTGCTGGGGGGACTGATCCTGCTCCTGGTCGTCCTTGCCGGCATCTATGTGCTCTTTCTCTACTGGAAGCGGCAGTATGACCTCTACCGGCAGCAGAAGAACATCATCTCGCAGGTCACTCACGAACTGAAATCGCCCCTTGCCTCAATCCAGCTCCACCTGGAAACGATCCGGCTCCGGCCGCTGGCACCCGAGAAAACCGAACAATTTCTCGACCTGATGCTCGATGATGTGGACCGTCTCAACCACCTGATCAGCAACCTGCTCATGGCGGCAAAACTCGAACAAAGGACCCGGGCATCTCTCAAGCGTCCGATCGATTTTTCGGCTTTTTTGGCGGCCTATTTCGAAAGAAAGCGCATGAGCCTTCCGGAGGGAAGCAGCCTCTCCCTGGACATTGAAGAAAACATCACGGTTACCTGCAATCCGGAAGAAATGGAAACAGCATTGAGAAACCTGTTTGAGAACGCCACCCTCTACAGCCCGACGTCTCCGGAAATCAGCATAACGCTCCGTAGAGAAGGAAAACGCTGCCACCTCACCTTTCAGGATAGAGGCAAGGGAATCGATCCCGAACATTTAAAAAAAATCTTCCGCATGTTCTATCGGGTTCGAAGCCACGGCGAAAATATCCGCGGAACCGGCCTCGGACTCTATATCGTAAAGTCGGTAATCACAGCCCACGGAGGCAAGATCAAGGTGACAAGCGAAGGGCTCGGCACAGGCACCACTTTTCACATATCACTGCCTCTTGCGGAGAAATCATGAGCGAAGAAAAACCCCACATACTGCTGGTAGAGGACGAAATCCATCTGGCCCGCGGCATCTGTTTCAACCTGGAATTGGAAGGGTACCGGGTAAGCCACATGGAAACCGGAGAGGAAGCCCTGCAGCGCCTTGCGTATGACCGCTTTTCCCTTATTATCCTCGACATTATGTTGCCGGGCATCGACGGTTTTGCCGTCTGCAAAAAAATACGGGAATTTGACATGCGGGTGCCGATCCTGATACTTTCCGCCCGCTCCGAAGAAGGTGACAGAATTACCGGTCTCTCCGCCGGCGCCGATGATTATCTCATGAAGCCCTTCAACCTGAACGAATTCCTTCTGCGCGTGCAAGGAATGTTGAAACGTTCCGCCTGGTACCGCCCCGAACCGATTGAGGAAAGCTACCGGTTTGGCGAGAGTGAAGTGTATCTCCTCTCCTATCACGCGAAAACTCCCCAGGGAGAGATCGACCTGACCGAATTGGAAGTCAAGATGCTGTCCTTTTTTTTCAAAAATGAAGGGAAAGCCGTATCCCGTGCCGACCTGCTGGAAACCGTCTGGGGCTATTCGAGCGACACGGAAACCAGAACCCTTGACAATTTTCTCGTCCGTTTGAGGCGGTATTTTGAACCTGACCCGTCGCATCCGGTCCACTTCCAGACCGTGCGCGGGATCGGTTATCGTTTTGTCCGGGAATTGAAAAGGAAACAGGAGGAAAGTCAGGACGTGGGAGAGATTCATTAGTACCACGCAACACTTGTTTTTTCATATGCAACCCCGCCAAACATCCCCTTGACAGGGGAGACTTAAAGGCGTCCCCCCTGTCAAGGGGGGATTGAGGGGGGATGAATTTAGGTGTTACATTATACTGGATGCCTCATATCGAAGTACGAAAAAAGCCGGATGGTTTCCCCATCCGGCTTTTGCTACGTTCACGCTAAAAGTTTTTTCGCCTGCTACAGTCCGGCTTTCGACCTGAGAATTTCGACCTTGTCGGTTTTCTCCCAGGAAAACTCCGGCAGCTCACGGCCAAAATGACCATAGGCAGCAGTTTTCAGGTAGATGGGCCGGAGCAGATCTAGCTGCTCAATTATGGCCCGCGGTCTGAGGTCAAAGGTTTCCTTGACAATTTGAGCAATTCTCTCCGAAGGGATAACCCCGGTCCGGAAGGTATTGATCATGACGGAGACCGGCTCGGCAACACCGATGGCATAGGCGACCTGAACTTCACACTTGTCGCAGAGCCCGGCAGCAACCAGGTTTTTCGCCACATAACGACCCATGTAGGAAGCGGAGCGGTCAACCTTGGACGGATCCTTGCCGGAGAAGGCGCCACCACCATGGGACCCCTGGCCGCCATAGGTATCGACAATGATCTTGCGACCGGTGAGGCCGCAGTCCCCCATGGGACCGCCGATAACGAAACGTCCGGTCGGGTTGATCAGAAAGCGGGTCGCATCCGTCATCAGTTCCGCGGGGATAATTTTCTTGACGACCTCTTCAATGATGCCTTCCTTGATCATCTCATAGGAAACCTCCGGCGAATGCTGGGAGGATACGACAACCGTATCAATACTCACCGGCTGATCGTCCAGATAACGGACAGAAACCTGGGATTTCGAATCGGGCCGGAGAAAATCGAGAACTCCTTGCTTACGCACATCGCTCAATCGTTTCGTCAACTTGTGAGCCAGCATGATCGGCATGGGCATAAGTTCAGGTGTGTCGTTGCAGGCATAACCGAACATGAGCCCCTGATCTCCGGCACCCTGGTCTTTAAATAGCCCCTGGCCCTCGGTAACACCCTGGGAAATATCCGGTGACTGCTTGTCGATGGAGGTAAGCACGGCGCAGGTTTCCCAGTCGAAGCCCATGGCGGAATCATTGTAGCCGATCTCCTTGATGGTTTCGCGGGCAATCTTGGGATAGTCAACCACCGCATTGGTGGTTATCTCTCCCGCCATAACAACCATCCCGGTCGTTACAAGGGTTTCGCAGGCAACCCGCGAAGTGGGGTCCTGCGCAAGAATGGCGTCCAGCACCGCGTCTGATATCTGGTCGGCTACCTTATCCGGATGCCCTTCGGAAACCGATTCGGAAGTAAATTGAAAATCTGTCATGCCCATGTGTTGTTACTCCTCTCGTCGTCTGCTGAGATGGCGGGGAAAACCCCAAAATGAGGATGGTAGAATTCCGCCGGCACCTTTGTCAAGTCCTAAATAAAAATATCCACCCAGGCGGGTGGGTCCGTTGCTGCTCAATCAATACTGTCGGAGAACTTGGTCACTATCTGTCCTTGCAGATAGGCTTCAACCTCTGCCGCTGTCGCAAAAGACAGGGACTGTTGAGCCATCTCTTCCGCTTCAACCCGGCTGCAGCGGCGAAGTATTTTCTTAACCTTGGGAATCGACACCGCATTCATGGACAACTCGTCAAATCCCAGACCGAGAAGTATCGGCAGATAATTCGGCTCGCCCGCCATTTCCCCGCAGATGCTCACGTAAATCCCCGCACTATGGGCCGCATCGGCGACAATTTTCAGGGACCTTAGTACCGCCGGATGTAACGGCTCATAGAGTTCTGAAAGATGCTCATTAGTGCGATCAATTGCCAGGGAGTACTGGATCAGGTCATTGGTGCCGACACTGAAGAAATCAACCTCGCGCGCCAACAAGTCGGCAATAATTACCGCCGACGGCGTCTCGATCATGATGCCGATTTCCATATTCACATCAAAAGGTATGGCCGCTGCCCGAAGCTCCTCCCTGGCCTCCTCAAGCAAGGCCTTTGCCGAGCGAATTTCGGCCACCCCGGAGATCATCGGGAAAAACACCTTCACCGTTCCGAAGGCACTCGCCCGGAGAATCGCGCGCAACTGAGTCTTGAACAACTCGGGACAGCGAAGCGACAGACGGATAGCCCGCAGGCCAAGGGCAGGGTTAAGCTCATCGTCGAGATTCAACTCCGGAACAAACTTGTCACCGCCCACATCCAGGGTCCTGATCGTTACCGGGTACGGCGCCATCTGGCGGGCAATTTCCGCGTAGGTACGAAATTGTTCCTCCTCATCAGGAATCGCAGTCCGCCCCAGGAAAAGCATCTCGGTCCGATAGAGCCCGATTCCCTCACCGCCATGCTTTTTGATCGAAGGGACTTCCTCAATAAATTCAACATTTCCCTTCAGGAGCATCCGCTGGCCGTCAAGAGTCTCGGCCGGCAGATCCCGTAGCTTCAGAAATTCCTTTTCCCGGTATTCATAGTACTGCTTATACTGGAGATAGTCGCGAAAGGTTTCCTGGTCAGGATCGATAATGACCAACCCTTTCGCTCCATCGACAATGATGGAATCACCATCCACCACTTCCCCGGTGATTTTTTCCAGGCCGACAACGGCCGGAATCTCCAGAGAACGCGACACAATCGCCGTATGGGAAGTTTTCCCGCCCAGATCGGTAACGAAACCGATTACCTTCTCTTTATCGAACTGAAGGATATCGGCGGGAGAAAGATCATGGGCAACGATCACCACACGCCCCTCCGCTTCGCAGAGAAGTTCGTGCCGTTTGCCGAGCATATTGCGGAGTACCCGTTCAACAACGGTTTCCACATCACTGCCCCGCTCGCGGAGATATTCGTCCTCGATGCCCGCGAAGAACCCTTTAAATTTCTTGAGGGTCCGGTTCAGAGCAGCCTCGGCGTTGATCATCTCCTGCTCAATGAGGCTGACCGTCTCACTGGTCAGCATGGTATCGTCAAGAATCATGAGATGAGTATCGATGACGTAGAGATGTTCCGTCCCCTGAGTCCGGGATATCTGGTCCTTCAGATCCAGGAGATCCTCTTTCGCCCTGTGGAGTGCGGCAAAGAAACGTTCAATTTCGCCGGCAATCTCATCGGCGGCGATTGATGTTTCGACAACGACAACCTTGGTCCTGTCGGCAACACGTACCTCTCCAATGACAATCCCAGGGGAAGCTCCGATCCCTTGGTACATTCTGTTTTTACTCTTCTCCGAACCCATCCGTTATTAGTTCCCCGAGAACATTCATCGCGTCCGCTTCATCCTCACCAGTAACCTTGACGCGGATAACGCTACCCTTTGCCGCCGCAAGCATCATGATACCCATGATACTTTTGCCGTTTACCTCTATATCCTCCCGCTCAATCATGATATCGGAATTGAAGCGGCTGGCGGTTTTCACCAGCAACGCCGATGCCCTGGCGTGAAGTCCCAATTTATTCGGTATGACAAATTCCTCAATCAGCATAACTAACGTAACCACCCCGCGGCGAAATAACGCGGCAACGGGCAAAATAGAGTATCCCGTCACCGCAGGTACTACAGTAAACCTATTTGGCAAAACAGGTGAAAAACTATTTCAGATAATCACCGGCTACGGAAATACTCTCCAGACCACACTTTTTTAAAGTAGCCGCAAGTTCCTCGACACCCAGCTTGTCTCGATCCGATGCGAACTTTATCACCATCGGAAGATTTACCCCGGTAATCACTTCGACTTCATTGTCCTTCAAAAACGAAATACTCATATTCGAGGGCGTACCGCCAAACATATCCGTCATGATGATCACTCCGGCCCCGGAGACTTTCTCAATGGCGCCGGAGACACTGTCCCGAATCTGCTCTACGGAATCTTTCGCGGTGATCCCGATAGCTTCCGCCTTTTCGAGGCGACCAACTATCATTTCGGCTGCATTAAGAAGCTCCATGGCTAATCCTGCATGAGCAACCAATACCAAACCTATCATAAACTACCCCTTCCCGATGTCCCGGTGAGTGATCTTTACTATCACATTTTTGTCAGCAAAAAAACTTTTCAGTTCCTCCGTTATCGCCACGGATCGGTGTTTTCCGCCGGTGCAGCCAGTTGAAATCGTCAGATATGACTTTCCTTCCCGCTGATATCCGGGGATCAGAAATTTCAGTAAATCAGTGAATCTGGCAAGGAATTGGATTGTCTCATTCTTACCCAGAACATATTCACGCACCTGAGGGTCGAGTCCGGAATATTCCCGCAATGCCGGCACAAAAAACGGGTTGGGAAGGAAGCGTACATCCATCACCAGGTCAGATTCGAGGGGAATACCATAGCGAAAACCGAAGGACTGCAGATGCACCGTCATCTCTCGGGCTTTTTCGCTACCTTTGAGAAATGAAATGACGGCATCCTTCAACTGATGGATATTGAACTCTGAAGTATCGATGACCCTGGTTGCCATCCGCCGCAGACCAGCCAACTGCTCCCGTTCATAGCGGATTCCCTCCGGCACCGAACCGCTTTTCGACACCGGGTGTCTGCGCCGCGTCTCAGAAAAACGACGGATGAGCACCTCGTCGGAGGCATCGAAAAAAACTATCTCAAGCGTGTGCCCGGCCTGCCGAACGGTCTGCAGCACCTTTTCATACCCGCGGAGTGATTCGAGATCCCGGATATCCATTACCAATGCAACATCCCTGGTACTGTCAGCGGCCTTCGCAACCAGTTCCACAAAGGTGGGGATAAGGCTCACCGGGAGATTATCGATACAGAAAAAGCCCTCATCTTCGCAGACCCTTACTCCGGTGGACTTTCCGGATCCGGACAACCCGGTAATGATAACAATCCGCATCTGCTTACTCAACCTCGTCACCCGTAAGACAGCTTTCCATGCGGGCCAGGAGTCTTTCATCGAACTCACGTGCCGAATGATAGCCCATCCCCTTCAATAGAAAATTCCGCGCTGCCACCTCAATAATTGAAGTAAGGTTTCTGCCGAAACGAACGGGAATTTTCAGGTAGGGGAACCCAACTTCGAGAATAGTATAGGTCTCGTCATCAATACCAAGACGATCATACTCCTGAGTCGGCTCCCATTCCACAAGCTCGATCACGAGATTGATGATTTTCTTTTCCCGAATGGCGGAAATCCCGAATAAATCCTTGATATTGATAATACCGAGCCCTCTGATCTCCATGCGGAACTGCAGTGATTCAGAGGCGCTGCCGACCAGCGCGGCAGCACTTCTTTTCCTGATCTGTACGATATCATCCGCCACGAGACGATGACCGCGGATTACCAGATCAAGGGCACTTTCACTCTTGCCGATTCCGCTTTTCCCAAGAATCAGCACGCCAACGCCAAATACGTCAACCAGCACACCCTGTGCATGGGTGATGGGCAGTAACCGCTCCTCGAGAAATTTCGTCACCAGAGAAATGCAGTTGGAAGAAAGGTGATGTGTCCGTAAGAGGGGGATCCCAGCCTTATTGGCGGCCCGGACCAGGCAGCCGGGAGGATCAAGGCCCATGGTAGTGACAAAACAGATGACGGGAAAGGCACAGAGCTTATCGAGATGGCGGCACGCCGTTTCTTCGGGTAACTGCCGGAGATACGATATCTCCGTACTGCCGAGAATTTGGATCCGATCCGGATGCAGGTGTTCCGTATAACCCGTAAGAGCAAGCCCCGGCTTCTGGATGCGCGGAGTTTCAATCCTGTTGCCAAGACCGCGCTCCCCCGCAAGAATGGTAAGATCAAGTCCATATTCCGAATCATGAAGAAGATCTTCAATAGTGGGACTACATTGTCTCAAAACCTGGCATCCTGTTCCTGAATGATATCATACAGTGAATCTGCACCTGCAGCCTCCAGCAGACGGACGCGCAGCGTCCGATCTTTCAGAAGCCGGGAGATTCTGGCCAGAAGCTTCAGATAAAGATCAAAGGAATTCTCATCGGCAATCAGGAGAAAAAACAGGGTAACCGGCTTGCCGTCCAAGGCATCATAGGTAATGCCTTTCGTGCTGCGTCCAAAAACGACCAGGGGATCACCCCCTATCCGCAGCTTGGCATGGGGGATGGCAATGCCACCCCCGATACCGGTGCTGCCGAGCAATTCCCGCTCCAGTAGAAGATGGAGCACCTCCTCACGATCAATTGCGGAATGGCGTTCTACGAGCTTTGCAACAAGCTCCTTCAGCACATCATCCTTGGTCGTGGAAACCAGGCTGGGAATAATATCCAGGGAATTGAAATAGGTGCCTATTTTCATCAATTCCTCAGACTGCAAGCAAAACCACGTGACTCAGCACGTACATGATCAACCTTTCTGCGGCTCGATCAAACCAAAATTCCCGTCCTTGCGACGATAGATGACATTAATATCTTCTGTTGAAGAATCGGTAAACACCAGAAAATCCTTGTTGAGGAGATCCATTTGCATGACGGCCTCTTCAACGGACATCGGTTTAATGGAAAAAGTATTTGACTTGATGATCACCGGCTCCTGGCTTTGTTCGATACTTTCCGCGGCAAGAATCGTCTTCTTCACCCGCCTATCGGTGCTGTCATTACCAGGCTTGTGAGCCTTGATGCGCTCTTTGTAGCGACGGAGCTGCCGCTCGATCTTATCGGTCACCGCATCAAGCGCCGCATACATGTCATTGGTCTCTTCGGAGGCCTTGATGGTAATCCCTCTCGCGGTAATGGTTATTTCAGCGATATGGCGAATTTTCTCCACCGTCAGAAAAACCTGGGCAACAATCGGTTCGTCGATATACTTCTGGACCTTGTCGAGTTTTTCCTGAGCATAAGCCTTGAGAGGCTCGCTGGACTCCATATGTCTGAAGGTTGTTGTAATCTGCATGGTTAGTATCTCCTTTTCACTTGATAATTCAGTAATGTAACAATTGAGGGTACGGTCTTGCGTGAGGCTAAAAAAGCCTTTTCCGCTCAGAAGAAGATCCGATCTTCAGCATCTCGCGGTATTTGGTGATCGTACGTCTGGCAATGTTGATGTTCTGCGTGGAAAGTATCTCGGCAATCCGTTGATCGCTTAAAGGTTTGCGCGGGTCTTCCCCGTCAACGATCTCCTTGATGATGTTTTTCACGCTCTCGGAGGCCATTGCATCACCCTCCACCGTTGAAATCCCGCTGTTGAAGAAAAACTTCAGTTCCAGCAACCCCTGCGGCGTCTGCATATACTTGTTGGTCGTAACGCGACTAATGGTGGATTCGTGCATCCCGATATCTTCGGCAATGTCCCTGAGCACCAAGGGTTTCAAGAAAGCGATCCCGCGCTCAAAGAAATTTCGCTGAAACTTTACGATACTCTTCGAAACCCGGTAGATGGTGCGCTGACGCTGGTGAATACTCTTAATCAGCCAGAGCGCCGAACGCATTTTTTCATTGATATATTCTTCCGCTTTCTGATTCTCCGATCCAGCACGCGCCTCTCCGGTATAGAGCGGGTTGATCCTGATATTCGGCATCCCCTCATCGTTCAGAACCACGACGAATTCTTCCCCGACCTTGTAGACAAAAATATCAGCGGAAATGTAATGGACATCTTCCTGAGAAAACTGTCTTCCGGGTTTCGGGTCGAGACCGGCAATAATCTTGGCAGCGGCCAGAACTTCGTTGAAATCTATCCCGAGTGCCTTGGCAATCTGCTTGTATTTCCGCTGTTCAAGATCCTTCAGGTGCTCGCGAAGCATGGCTTCGACGACACTGCCTTCCATATCCAACTGCTTCACTTGGAGCAGCAGGCACTCCTGAAGATTCCTTGCGCCGACACCAATGGGATCGAACTCCTGAATCTTGGTCAGTACCGATTCGACAAAGGACTCATCAACAGAGCAGCTCTCGGCGATATCCGCAAGACTCGACCTCAGGTAACCCTCTTCATCAATGTTACCAATAATCTCCGAGCCCACAAGGATTTCCTGCTCGGTTACCCGGGATAATTTCAACTGCCAGAGCAGATGGTCGAAAAGGGTTGTCTTCTTGGTCAGGAGGTTTTCGTAGGAAGGCCGGTCATCATCTTCATCATAATACTGTTCGCCCGAGCTGTAATTGTAGCTGTCAAGGTAGGTTGCCCAGTCCATGTCCTGCAGGGTATCCTCGCCCGCTTTGACTTCGCTGAAGGCCTCCAGTTCTTCCTGCGGAGCGGTCTCCTTTTCCGTCATTTCAAGAGTATCAGGCTCCTTGATCTCTTCAATTTCGAGTGACTCGTCGAGAACTGGGTTCTCCTCCAGTTCCTGGCTGACCAGGTCCTGCAGCTCAATCCGGGATAATTGGAGAAGCTTAATGGCCTGCTGCAACTGGGGTGTCATCACCAGCTGCTGCGAAAGCTTCATCTGTTGTCGCATTTCAATGGCCATAGATGTTACATACCTTGTGAATGGATTTTGGAAAAAGCAGTCCCAGGGGCCTATCTGACTTAGGGTAAATCTGCTGCAAATCCGTCTGGACGGTTCATATTCCGCCGCTATTTTGGGTAAGAGAACAACTATTACCCTGCAAAACCGTCAAAATCTGTCCTCGCCCAGACGTGTTTTTGCTTCGATTTCCTAAGTCCGACAGGCTCTAGAGACTAAACTTTTCTCCCAGGTAAATTTCACGAGCCTGTTTGCTCTCGGCTATTTTTTGCGGGTCACCGTACTCAAGCACCTTACCATCATTTAAAATATAGGCTTTATCACAGACACCAAGGGTCTCCCGCACATTGTGATCGGATATAAGAACGCCAATGCCGCGATTTTTCAAATCAACGATAATATTCTGAATATCGAGGACCGCGATCGGGTCGATTCCGGCAAAGGGCTCATCCAGGAGAATAAAATCGGGCTCGGTCGTCAAGGCCCGCGCTATCTCCACTCTCCTACGCTCGCCGCCCGAAAGGGAAAACCCTTTAATATGAGCAAGATGCGATATTTTAAACTCGGCCAGCAGGTGTTCCATAACGGAGATGCGTTCTCCTGCCGACATATCCGTGGACTCAAGAACCGCAAGTAGATTCTCCCGCACAGTCAGACGACGAAAAACCGATGGTTCCTGAGGAAGATAGCTGATGCCCTTTCGAGCCCTGAGATACATGGGCAGGCCGGTAATATTTTCCTCACCGATAAAGACCTGTCCGGCATCAGGCCGGCAAAGCCCTACCACCATGTAAAAAGTGGTCGTTTTTCCGGCGCCGTTGGGACCGAGAAGACCGACGACTTGGCCGGAAGGAACCTCGAGATCGACTCCGTTGACCACGACCCGCTTACCAAAGGATTTTTTCAGACCCGTGGTAGAAAGGGTTAACTTATGGCTTCGCTGCGTCATCCCGTCCCTTCCCTTTCGGGTAAATCACCGCCTCGACCCGCGCATCCGAAGTGCCGGTCACCAGGCTTTTCTCCTCATTGACGAAATAGGTTATCTCGCTGCCGGAAACCATGTCCTTGCCCTGGACCACTTTCGGCGATCCCGAGAGAACGATTTTCCCGTCGTTCGTATAATAAACCGCATGCTGAGCTGTGCCGATACGATTTTCCTGAACGATGCGCACATTGCCAAAGGCTTCCACCTTTTCAACATTCCCGCCCTTCTCGGCATAGCGGACAACAAGTTTATCAGTATGTATCGTGATGGAATCCTGCTTCGCGACAACTTTTCCCATGAAAGTTGCGGTTCTTGATTTCGTATCGGCCTGGAGCTCATTCGATTTGATGACGATCGGCTGACCTCCGGCATCTTTTCCCGGCGCAGCCGCAAAGCAAAAGGTAGCCGAGACCACCAGCAGCCCAGATACTATTCCTGCAAATAATTTCATATTATTTCTTTCGGGTCTGAATGACCGCGGTAACGTTATGCAACACCTTCAATTTCCTGGAGTCCAATCTGAGTTCCATGCCCGTACCCTCAACAGTCATTGAGGCGTCCTCCAGGTGAACTTTGTCATCAGTGGATACGAGCGAACGTGATGCCGAATAATCCAGGTGGCCGGTGGTAAATGTCAACCCGGCTTCATTGCTCGCCGCAATATTACCGACAAGTTTCACGTCGCCGGTTTTTTTGAGATAATCAGCGGTGCCGGCAACCAGGGTATACTTCCCGGAGCCACTTTTTTCAAAAAGGACCATTTCCGCCTGCGTAAACCTGATGACACCGGAATCATTATAATAGTCGACCTTACGCGCAAGAAGATCCCACTGCAGAACACCATCTTTTGTATTGGTGTAGTGAACCTTCTGCATTGAGAGGTCAATGTTCTTGGGCAGATCCGACAAAATGTCGACGGGTACCTTCAAACGATGGTACTTTACTGCAATCACCACCGTAAGATAGGCTGCCGCGGCAATGACGACAAAAGCAAGAACCTGCTTGATTTTATTGAATTTCTGCATAATTCAGGCAGAGTATAACATCATAAAAAATGGGTGTAAAGCAGATTTTGGCCGAAAAACAGAAACTTGGCACAGAGATTGAAGCAGGCAGAAACCACAGCGGTACAGGTCACTATTCATGGGATATTCACGGAAGAAAATACTTGGCCGTCACCGAGTCCCAAGCCGACTGCTCTTTTAAAATGAGGTCGCAAACTTCTCGCACTGCGCCCCAGCCGCCCCTGTTTTTTGAGACAAAATGGACATGAGGCAGCACGTCGGCAACCGCATCGGCCGGAGCCGCGGCAAAACCAACCCGGCGAAGGAGCGGCAGGTCAATGATATCGTCGCCCATAAAGGCGACCTGATGATCGGTAAAGCCCGTTTTCTCAAGAACATCCAAGTAAGGAATCATCTTGTCCAGGGACTTGAGGTACACGTGCTCAATTCCCAGTTCGGCCGCCCGATTGGCAGCCACCTGTGAATCCCTGCCGGATATGATGCCCACAGTTATACCGGCCCGCTGCAGCATTTTTATCCCATGGCCATCCTTCACATTGAAGAATTTGCTTTCAACCCCGTTTGAATCGAAAACAATCCGGCCATCGGTAAGAACACCGTCAACATCAAGAAGCAGCAATCTGATAGGAGCAATTCGTAATTTCATCAGGCAAGGCCCGCCTTCAAAAGATCGTGAAGATGAATAATGCCGACCGGCTGCGCGGCGGAACTATCGCTGAAAACAAAGAGCGAAGTAATCGAGTGCTCTTCCATGCGCTGCAAAGCCTTGGCCGCCAGATCTCCTGCGGCAATTCTTTTCGGATTGCGGGACATCATGTCACCGGCTGTCGCATTGAGAATATCGGCGCCTTTTTCAAGGGCCCGGCGCAGGTCTCCGTCGGTAATAACACCTTGCAGAGAACCTTGGGAATCAATAACGCCGGTTATTCCAAGCCCCCGCGAGGTAATAACGAAGAGCGCCTCCCGCATCAGGACTTCTTCGGAAACCAGCGGTACGGCGTCGCCCGAATGCATCAGATCCTCGACCCGAAGAATCAGTTTTTTGCCCAAGGCCCCACCGGGATGAAACAGGGCAAAATCTTCCGCCTTGAAGCCCCGGGTCACGAGAAGAGCCACCGCAAGGGCATCACCCATGGCCAGAGTGGCCGTTGTCGAGGCGGTCGGCGCCAAACCGAGCGGGCAGGCCTCCTCCTTGATGGCAATCTCGAGAAAGACATCCGCTGCTTTGGCCAAAGTCGACCCGGCATTTCCCGACATGGAGATGAGCTTGGCGCCGATTCGCTTGATCACGGGCAGGATGCGGACGACTTCTTCGGTCTCACCGCTGTTCGAAACGGCGATCACCACATCGCCCTTCATGATCATGCCCAGATCGCCATGGATCCCTTCGGCAGGATGCAGGAAAAATGCAGGGGTTCCGGTTGAGGAAAACGTCGAAGCAATTTTCTGGCAGATAATTCCGGACTTGCCCATTCCCGTTACCACAACACGACCCTGTGCGGACATGATCAGGTCCACCGCCTTGGCGAATTCACTGTTCAGGGATTCAGCCAGAGCCAAAAGCGCTTCCGCCTCGACCCGTATTACTCGTTTCGCTTCTTCCAGAATCACAACGTCCACCTCTCTACCCATAAAAAAGGAGTAAGCCGGTGTCAGTGCACCATTTTCTTACCCCTGATTCGTCATCACTACTTGATTATCGCGTCAATGGCCTTCAGTTTTTTCAGCAACGGCGGAAGGTCAGCGAGCTTGATGGAATTCGGTCCATCGCACAAGGCATTTTCCGGATCTTCGTGAACTTCCAGGAAAATCCCGTCAATCCCGGTTGCCACGGCAGCCCGTGACAGATACTCGACAAACTCCCGCTGACCACCCGAAGCCCCACCCAACCCTCCGGGAAGCTGAACACTATGGGTAGCGTCATACACCACCGGATAGCCGGTCTTCCGCATGATGGGCAGGCTTCTCATGTCCGAGACCAGATTATTGTAACCGAAACTGGCTCCGCGTTCCGTAAGGAGAATCTGTGAATTGCCGGTGGAAAGAGCTTTGTCCACGACATTGCGCATATCCCACGGCGCGAGGAACTGACCCTTCTTGATATTAATGACCCGGCCGCTGCGGGCAGCAGCATCAATCAGATCGGTTTGCCGACAGAGGAAAGCCGGGATCTGGAGGATATCCGCGACTTCGGCTACCGGTCCGATTTCCTCGATGGAATGCACATCGGTCAAGACGGGAACCCCGAGCGACTCCTTGACTTTTGCAAGAATCTGGAGTCCCTCCCGAAGCCCCGGCCCCCGGAAGGCGGTTACGGATGTCCGGTTGGCCTTGTCGTAGGAGGCCTTGAAAATCAGAGGCATCGCAATACCATTGCAGATGGTCATCAGCCGCTCCGCTGCATGGAGCGTGATGGCTTCACTTTCAATGACGCACGGACCGGCGATCAGCACCAGCGGGCGGTTGCCGCCAATTTTCACATTTCCGACCTGAATCTCTTTAACCACGTTCTCTCCCGTTTGTGCAGCAAATCCGAAATCAATGCTTGGCGGCAAGCGCCGCGCCGATAAAGGCCTTGAAGAGCGGATGAGGGTTCAGAGGTTTTGATTTGAACTCCGGATGGAACTGACAACCCAAAAACCAGGGATGCTCCGTGATCTCAACCATCTCCACCAGACCTTCCGCCTCATAGACCCCCGAAAGCGTCAGACCTTTTTCGGTCAGCAGGTCCCGGTAACGGTTGTTCACTTCATAGCGGTGCCGATGTCGTTCGCTGATCTGGGTCACTCCATAGACCTTTTGCGCCAAAGTCTCCTGCGTGAGCGTACACGGATAGGCGCCGAGTCGCATGGTGCCACCTTTGCGCTCGATACCCTGTTGGGTCTCCATCAGATGAATGACGGGATGTTCGCACTCGGGCTTGAATTCGCTGGAGCAGGCATCGGTAAGCCCGCAGACATTCCGGGCATATTCCACCACCGCCATCTGCATGCCGAGGCAAATACCGAAGAATGGGATCTTGTGCGTGCGGGCATACTCGATCGCCAGGATCTTCCCTTCAGTACCCCGCTCGCCGAAACCGCCCGGGACGAGGATTCCATCCACATCGTCAAAATGGGAACCAACCCCCTCCTGTTCGATCTTTTCGGAATCCAGATAGCGGACGTGGACCCGGCAGTCATTGGCGATACCACCGTGGGTCAAGGCTTCGGACAAGGACTTGTACGACTCGGTGAGGTTGACATACTTGCCGACGATGGCAATTCTGGCCATGCCGCTGGCGGGATGCTTCAGAGAGTGGACAACTTCCTGCCAGTGGGTGAGATCAGGCGCCTTGGTCCAGATATTGAGTTTTTCGACGATCCGGTCATCCAGGCCTTCTTTATGGAGAGCCAGCGGCACCTCGTAGATATGCTCCGAATCGACGCAGGTGATGACGTCTTTCTCATGCACATTGCAGAAGAGGGCAATCTTCGCCTTCATTTCGGCGGGCAGATCCCTTTCACATCGGCAGAGGAGGATATCCGGCTGGATGCCGATCTCCCGCAGTTCCTTGACGGAGTGCTGGGTCGGCTTGGTTTTCAACTCTCCGGCGGTCTTGATATGGGGAACCAGGGTAACATGCATATAGAGAACGTTTCCCGGTCCACGGTCAAACTTGAACTGGCGAATGGCTTCCAGGAAAGGCAGGGACTCGATATCACCCACGGTGCCGCCGATCTCGACAATGGCAACATCGGCGCCCTTGGCATTCTCCAGGATCTTCGACTTGATTTCGTCGGTGATGTGCGGAATGACCTGCACGGTTCCGCCGAGATAGTCGCCGCGCCGTTCCTTCTCGATTACCGAAAAATATACCTGACCGGTAGTGAAATTGCTTTTCTTGGAAAGTTTGGACGAGGTATAGCGCTCATAGTGACCCAGGTCCAGGTCGGTTTCCGCGCCATCATCGGTAACGAATACCTCGCCGTGCTGGAACGGCGACATGGTGCCGGGGTCGACATTGATATACGGGTCGAGCTTCTGATTGGTGACGCGCAACCCTCGTGCCTCCAGCAACGAACCAAGAGAAGCAGCGGCAAGCCCCTTGCCGATTGATGAAACAACCCCGCCGGTCACAAAAATAAATTTAGTCTTCATGAAAACATCCCTTTAATGAAGAAAGTCCCAGATTACTGGGACTTTCTCAGTTTTTCGAGAACCTTTTCCAGGTCCGGAGGAGTATCCACCCCTATTGATTCATGTTCCGTCTCGACCACCTTGATGCGGTAGCCGTTTTCCAGAACACGAAGTTGTTCGAGCTTCTCGGCACGCTCCAGGTGCGTCTGGGGCATGCGCGCGTAACGTATCAGGAAGTCACGCCGGTACACGTACATACCGACATGCTTGTGGCAGAGAAGCCTGCCGGAGGCAAAAGCCTCATCCTTGAGATCATCCCACTTGTCCCGGTAAAACGGCAGCGGCGAACGGGAAAAATAGAGGGCAAACCCGTTGCAATCGGTAATGACCTTCACCACATTCGGGCTGAGAAAATCATGCAGATTCTTGACGCGGGATTTCAGCGTGCCCATGACAATGGATTCGTCGTCAACCAGTGGCCGGATTGCCTCGTCTATCATTGCCGGCTCGATGAGCGGCTCATCCCCCTGCACGTTGACGATCAGCTCCGCATCGATTCGCTCGGCGACCTCGGCAAGCCGGTCCGTTCCGGTTTCATGGGCCAGAGAAGTCAGCTCGACCCGTCCGCCAAAAGCCTTGACCGCGGCCACGATACGCGGATCATCAGTTGCCACGATCACTTCGGAAACAAGTGCTGCCCGGCAGGTGCGTTCATAGACATGCTGCACCATGGGTTTCCCCATGATGTCGACAAGGGCTTTTCCCTCGAATCGGGTGGAAGCATACCTGGCGGGAATAACTGCAGTTACGCGCATAGGAAATCGGGCCATTCGGATAGAGTCTGTCCCTGCTCATGCGGTGGGACGAACAACGTTACATCAAAACCCGGCAAGCTGTCAAGGAGAGATGAATTTGAAAATCGGCAAAAGAAATCTCAACAAAAAAAGCCCCTTGAAAAAGGGGCTTTTTTCACTAACTCACTAACGAAAATCCGCATACCGGGATATCACCAGGTCACGGTCGGGAGCGTCCTTAAGGTGGCACTCATAGCAGTTTTTGACCGGATCGATGCCACTCGGTTTTCCCTGCGGAGTATAACCTGCAAAGAGCCAGCCGCCGGTCTCTTTGTAGCGCCGGTCTTTTTTCATCAGCACGATCATCGACTTCTTGCCCGGCACCGGCTTGCCGCCTTCCTGACGGATGCCGTGCTGAACGACGACGAACATGCTGCCTTCCGGATAGGTGCCGCCCTTCTTGTAGGTCTTCATTGCCTTGCTGTTCACATAGGTGTAATGAATGCCGTAAAAGAGCGATTTTTTGTCAGTGACGATCTGCTGCTTGCTTTTTTCCCACTTCTCATAGCCCTTGGGCAGGGAAACCGTCCCCGCTGCCATGGCGACCGGAGCAGCTGCAAAAATGGCCGCGGCCACGGTCATCAGAATAATTCGTTTCATATATTTCTCCTGAGAGCTCAAATTTGGCAATGCCTGTAAAGACTACCGCAACCTGCCGGGATTTGTCATGTAAAAAAATGTTGTGACAACCGGGGTCTGGTAAGCAGCGACTCATCAGATCAAAGAATTTTACATCGCAGGATCCGCCACATCCATCTTGTTACAGATGCGAAATTTGCTGTTCGCGGAAATCACTTCCCCACTCCACTTCCACCATTCTGCGCATGGATTCGATACGCCCCCCCGTCAGCAGCATCGGCGCAAGGGTGGTACGAAACTGGTGAGCCACCCCGCTTTCCCTGATCAGCAAGGCGCTTTGCCGGGCAGCCTCACCACTGCCGGAAACGCCGGTGACCCGCTCATATTCAGGAAACGGCGCTTTCAGGTCCATGCCGACCCAGTCCAGAAAGGGCAGCAACTCTTTCAGTCTCTCCGGGAAAGCTCCCGCGGTATGCAGTCCGACCAGAAACCCCTTCTCCCGCACTGACTGAACAGCCTGCTTCAGGGAAGGTTGCAGGGTTGGTTCGCCACCGCTGAAAACCACGGCATCAAGCAAGCCGCGTCGGCTGTCGAGAAAGGCCAAAACTTTTTCCCAGCAAAGATCGCCGGCGCCTTCCTCTTCCAGCAGGCTCCGGTTATGGCAATAGCCGCAGCGCCACGGGCAGCCGCGGCAGAACAGAACCGCGGCCAGATGGTCCGGATAGTCGATGGTGGTAAACGGCGTCAGGCCGGCGATTTTCAACACGTCTTTTGTGTTTCGCTGTCCCGAAAGAAACGCCGCTGCCGGTGTTCGGCCTTCTTGCCGATGTTGAAGGAGACTACCGGCCGGTGGTAGCCCATTACCCGCGTCCAGACCTCGCACGGCTGGCGTTCGCTGTCATCCAGGAGTATCTGCGTACCATGTGTTTCGTTTCCGTTCATTTTTTACACCTTTCGTTGTTCGGTTGTTATTCCCTTCGCAGTCCAGATCCAGAGACCTGCCACTGCGAAGACCTGCCAGGTTTTCAAAACCTGGCAGGTCTGACTCGCTTTACGCCGCCACTTTCTTCCGCAACAATTCCTCATCACACAGCGGGCAGAACTGCTGCTCACCCGACAGATAGCCGTGCTTCGGACAAATGGAAAACGTCGGCGTAATGGTCAGGTACGGGATCCGGTAATTCTCCAGGACCCGGCGGACCAACATGCGGCAGGCCGCGGTGCTGGAGACCGGCTCACCCATATAGAGGTGAAAAACTGTGCCGCCGGTGTATTTGCGCTGCAGGGTCTCCTGCAGATCAAGAGCCTCGAAGGGATCATCACTAAAGCCCACCGGCAGTTGAGATGAATTGGTGTAGTATGGCGCTTCTTCGGTTCCCGACTGCAGAATGCCGGGACAGCACTTGCGGTCCTCCTTGGCAAAGCGGTAGGTGGTCCCTTCGGCCGGCGTCGCTTCCAGGTTGTACATATGGCCGGTCTCCTCCTGGAAAACCAGCAGTCTGGCCCGGATGTGGTCGAGAAAGCGACAGGCCAGGGCCTGCCCTTCCGGATCGGCAATATCGTACTGGTCAGCGGTAAAGTTGCGGATCATCTCGTTGATGCCGTTGACGCCGATGGTGGAGAAATGGTTGCGCAGCGTGCCCAGATAGCGCCGGGTATAGGGGAAAAGCCCGTCGTCCATATGCCGCTGAATAACCTTGCGCTTGATCTCAAGGCTGGTGCGGGCAAACTCCAGCAGCTGGTCAACGCGGCGGAAAAGTTCGCCTTCGTCACCCCGGTACTGATGACCGAGTCGTGCGCAGTTGAGGGTGACCACACCGATGGAACCGGTTTGCTCCGCCGAGCCGAACAGCCCGTTGCCCCGCTTCAGGAGGTCACGCAGATCCAGCTGCAGCCGGCAGCACATGGAACGGACCATATGGGGGCTCAACTCGGAATTGATGAAATTCTGAAAATAGGGCAACCCGTAGCGGGCGGTCATCTCGAAGAGCAATTCCGCATTGTCACTCTCCCAGGGAAAGTCGGCCGTAATGTTGTAGGTGGGAATGGGAAAGGTAAAAACACGTCCCTTGTCGTCGCCAGCGGTCATCACCTCGATGTAGGCCCGGTTGATTAGATCCATCTCGGCCTGGAGCTCCCCATAGCAGAACGGCATCTCCTCACCGCCGATCACCGGTACCTGGGTCCGCAGATCCTCGGGGCAAATCCAGTCGAAGGTCAGGTTGGTAAAGGGCGTCTGGGTACCCCAGCGGGACGGCACGTTCAGGTTGAAAACCAGCTCCTGGATATGCTGCCGGACCTTCTCGTAGCCGAGGCGGTCCTTGCGGACAAAGGGCGCCATGTAGGTATCGAAGGAACTGAAGGCCTGGGCGCCGGCCCACTCATTCTGGAGTGTGCCGAGAAAGTTGACGATCTGCCCTACGGCGCTGGACATGTGTCGGGGCGGTCCTGCCTCCACCTTGCCGGCCACGCCGTTGAAACCTTCGGCGAGCAGGGTGCGCAGCGACCAGCCGGCGCAATAGCCGGACAGCATGTCCAGATCGTGGATATGAAGGCTGCCGTCCCGATGTGCCTGGCCGACCTCCGGCGGATAGACATGACTGAGCCAGTAGTTGGCGATGACCTTGCCGGAGACGTTGAGAATCAGGCCGCCGA
>SBEG01000045.1 GCA_009668975.1 Deltaproteobacteria bacterium
GACTGTACCGTCCAGGCCACACCGACATGGCCGCTTTCCAAGCGCACCGCGGTGTACCCCAATCCGATGCGAACATCGGAGACAACCGCACCGGCGGCCTGGGGCTCGAGGAATCCAACCAACCTCTTCTGAATCGTCAACGTCACTTTTCACCTCACTGTTTTCGAGCAGTTTCCTGCTTGTTCAGCAGAAAACTTTTTCAGAGAATACTTTTCGCCCTGGTACTCAGCCTCGACAAGGTATCCGGTAGCCAGCAACGCCCTGAAGATCGACCAATCGTCTCCTGACCGTCTAAGCAAAGCACGAACGGCATCCTCTCTTATGGGATGAAACGAGGTAATCGTCAGAGAAACAGTGCAATTTTCAACGACGGAAGCCGCACTCCAATTCGAAGAACCGAGGATCCAGGCCGGCCAGAGGCGTTCGCAACTTTGCCAGTTCCTGCGCCGGACCGTGGACTTCCAGTCGAATAATATCAGCAATTTTCAATGCTTCACCCAGCAGCGCACCGACGTTGTCCAGGTGTGCCAGCAGGCCTTCTGCATCGGCGTAACCCTCACGGCAGTGGGCCTCGGAGCCGTCGAAGGTGAACCCGTAGTAAAGACATTTCGGCTCTTCCTTCGTCTTGGCGACCATTTCCTCGCCCAATCGTTTAAAGTCCTCCGTCATACCGTCCTTGATTTTGAAATAGGGTACGATTGAACAACATTTGTCATCAGACGTCATTGTGTGCTCCTTTGTCGTGGAATTTTGCCCAATTGACAGGGGCAATCACTTCTCACCATACATCACGGCGAATCGAAACATCACAAACCACGCCGCCGCTCATTTAAGGCTTATTTGTTATATATCCGTTTGCACATCCATCGGCAAGGAGTATTTCCTGGTATCAGGAAAGAACAGAACCATCGAACTCTAGCTCGACTACCCGCATCCCCTGCTCGATTTGGCCGCTGGCGGCCAGGTAGTGGATGATGCCCTTGTGCAACGCGGCACCACCAAGACTGAGCAATGCATTTTGTCCTGAGGCAGCCCTGCAGCCGAGAATCCGGCATTTCACATCAGCTACCAACTCGTTATCGAATTTCAGAAACTGGGGCAGCATATCGCCACACGAGGGATAGCCAACCCGGAAAATCACATCAGCATCGTCAACTTCTCCCATGTGCCGGGGTTTTCGGAAAAGACTGCAACCGGAGATGCTGAACGTACTGGAGGCCCGGCCAAAATCATTACGACGGAAGATATAACAACACTATCTTCCTGTGACACAGAAATAAAGTACGTCGATTCGCCACTTGCCGACCAAAATGGAGTTCTTCAAAAAAGCGGCAATTACTCTTGCATCGAACGCAAATGACAGGGTATTGTAGAAATTTGGCAGAGGAGAGTTTTATGGAGCTAATCATCGCCTATCTTGTGATGGGACTTTTTGCCGGAACGTTAAGCGGTCTGGTGGGTATCGGCGGCGGAGTCATCCTCATACCGGCATTCATCTTTTTTTTCAAGTTTTCCCAGCATACCGCCCAGGGCACAACCCTCGCACTGATGGTACCACCGATAGGCATCCTCGCTGCCTCAATATACTACAAACAAGGGTACGTAGACCTGAAGGCCGCGGGAATCATCTGCCTCGGTTTCCTATTGGGTGGCCTCATCGGTGCCCGATTGGCGACCAATCTGCCATGCCAGGTTCTGGAAAAAATTTTCGCTCTCAGCCTGCTGCTGATTTCCCTGAAGATGCTCTTCGGCAAGTAACAGCGCTCACTTCGTATTTTACTCTGTCGCAGGAACTCTGCCCCTCAGGTGAGATAGCCGATACGGACTCATCAGATTACCAGAAGATCAGGCAAGGAGCCGTAAACATGGAAATTAGACTCTCAGCAATCGGCATTATCTCAACTGACCACACAAGCAAAGAACTGGCCCCGGTTCAAGGCGTCTTCCGGCCGGAATTTCCAAAACAGTACCAGCCCCCGTCCGAGACCTTCCGGATGGAAAACATATGGAGTTAACAAACCCCGAAGAGCCTCTACGGAAACACTTTCAAGACGATTCTGTTTTTTTGGGGTGGGGGACTAAAAGGGAGAAAACGATGATTACCGCACATGTATCAGAACAGCCTTTCGATCACCTGAAGCTCTACAGCGAATTCCTGGAGAGGGAAACGGACGCCACCGGAACCGTTGTCCTGCACCACGGACGGGTCAAGCGGCCCGGCAAACAGGTTCCAAACTTCTCAAGCGTGGAACTGAAACCACTGGTAGACGACGTGGACTCTCGCCTGGCGGCCATTGCCCGCTCGGCAGAAGAAAAGTTCAACCTCAACCAGGTACTAATTGTGCACCGTTTGGGTATGATCGGTGCCTGCGACTCGGTGCTGCTGGCAATCGTCTCCGGCAAGACCCGCGACATCTGCTTTGCCGCCTGTTCCTGGATTGTGGACGAAGTAAAGAAAGAGGAATTCATCGAACTGATTGAACATCCGTAAGGAAACAAACTCTTACTGTTCCCGGACACAGCCGGCAGTTATCAATCGCAACAGCACTATCGGTTCTTCTCATCCAGGTGCAAAAAAAGAGGCCGGGGGATTTCCCCCCCGTCCTCTTTTTTTAATACCCATGAATTCGATCGCAACTCCAGCGTAATCCGTGCAACTCCTTTTCCCGGTAATAGCTAGCGTTATCCTTCGACTTCACTGAGAATTTCAAGGTAGGCAGCATAGCGTTCGGCACGAACCTCTCCCTTGGCAACCAATTCGATAACTGCGCATCCTGGCTCCGAGCGATGCCGGCAGTTACGGAAACGGCAGCGTACTTCCCTGGTCTTTTCAAACCCCGGAAAATGGTCGGCAAAATCCTGCGCCGAGATGTCCACCAGGCCGAAATCCTGAAAACCGGGGGTATCAACCAACTCGCCCCCATCGGAAAGAGAATGCAAGGTTGAAACAGTAGTCGTATGGCGTCCCTTGCCATTATAATCATTGAGCGCCCCTACCCTCAGATCAATCTCAGGGCATAAAGCATTCAGTAAGGAGCTTTTACCCACTCCGGTGGTCCCGACAAAAACTCCCCGATGCCCCTCTGCCAGGAACTCGCGCAGTAGCGGGAGCCCTTCTCCCGTGACTGCACTCAGCGGAAAAACCGACACGGCTCCGGCATAGATGTCGCGCAACTCATCGACCAATCCTTTTGCAGTTTCGAGATCGTACTTGTTTACCACCACAAAAGGTCTGAGATTTGCAGCGCGAGCAGCGACAATCACGCGGTCGACAAACCCAGCCGGGGGGAGCGGCGAAGGAGAGACAACCACCCCCAGCACGTCCAGATTCGCCCCAACCAGGTGAATCCCGCCCATCGCGTCCCGGCGACGCAGTTCCGTTCTGCGGGGCAATCTCTCCAGGACTTCTCCCCTCACCAGCACGTCGTCTCCCACCACATGCCCGGAACGCCGTTTTACACGCACCATGCAACGCTCCCCGCTGGCGAATAAAACCTCAACGGCTACGCCACGGTGAGCTATTATCAAACCCTCCCGGGCTTGAGCGGAGTGAGAAGAGTCAAGAGCGTCAGTACTGCGTAGTACCTTACTTTTTTTTATTTTCAAACGGAATTCCTGGTAATGAAGATATCAAGCGGTTGTTGCTCAGTCACGGCTGACTCCTTGAGAGATAACTGTCTAGCTACCCAACAAACCAGGTCGTGCCTAATAAAATAGCCCTAAAACATCGGCAAGTCAAGGGGTTAAGACAACGGCGGAGAGACCGCAATTACTGTTGAACAGCCCGATCCGAACCCAAAGTATCTTCTGTATGAACAATGCGGACAGACCGGTTGTAGATGGTCACTGGGCGTGTATACTCTTACAATTGCAGGCGAGAAACAAAAATGTCCGGGGTCTGCCCATGAAACATGAGTGCACTGATCGACTTCAGCCGCTATGCCATTTTCTGACGGCGCTGCTTCTGATGCTGGCGATTTGCCCCGGGCAGGTTGCCGCCCAAAGCGAAGAACATCATCATGACCAGCGGCAGGCAGCTTCCACTGCGCCGACGCCCACCGAGGCGGCGGTAGGGGTCGATGAAAAGCTCGGTTCCCATATACCGCTCGATATCACCTTTCGCGATGAAAACGGCCAGCGGGTTCAGCTGGCTGAGCTTATCAGCGGTCCGACAATTATCCTGCCGGTTTATTACAGCTGCACCAATGTCTGCAACTTTCTCCAGAGCGGCCTGGCCCGCGTGCTGCCTGCCATCAAGCGGACTCCCGGCAAGGATTACACTGTCCTGTCCATCAGCTTCGATGAGACCGAGACCCCTGAGCAGGCGGCCCGCTTCAAGCGAATGTACCTGACCGCCATAAATGCCCCTTTTCCCGAGCAGGGCTGGCGCTTTCTGACCGGTGACGCAGCCAGCATACGACGATTGACCAATGCTGCCGGTTACCATTTCCAGCGTAGCGGACGGGATTTCATCCACCCGGTGGCGAGTTTCGTGTTGGCCGGCGACGGCATGATCGTCCGTTATCTTTACGGAACGACCTTTCTGCCCAAGGATCTGACCCTGGCGCTGGTTGAGGCCCGCGACGGCCAGGTGGGAACGACCATCCGCAAGCTGGTTGATTTCTGTTTCACCTTTGATAAAAACAATAAGACCTACGTCTTCAACCTGCTGCGGGTGAGCGCCACGGTGGTCATCCTCTGCAGCGGCGGTTTTCTTGCCTTTCTGCTTCTAACCGGAAAGAAGCGGCGACGAAGTCATACGGAGGATTCATGAGTCTGTACGAGCACCCGCAACCTGGAGCCGAAGGGGGGTTCTGGAACGATACCGGCAAGAGAGGCATCGCTTCCTGGATTTTCTCCACCGACCATAAGCGGATCGGACTGCTCTATTTCTATTCGGTGCTGGGTTTCTTCCTGGTGGGGGCATTTTTGGGCCTGCTGCTGCGGCTAGAGTTGATGGCTCCGGGGCACACCATCATGGGCGCCCAGACCTATAATGCTATTTTCACCGTGCATGGCGTGGTGATGATCTTTCTCTTCATTATCCCCGGTTTTCCGGGCGCCTTCGGCAACCTGGTCATGCCGATCCAGATCGGAGCCCGCGATGTCTCCTTCCCGCGCCTGAACCTTTTTTCCTGGTGGCTCTACATCATCGGTGCGGCTATCGTCCTCATCTCGCTTTTCAGCGGCGGCGGACCTCCGGACACCGGCTGGACATTTTATGTGCCCTTCAGTGCCCGCACCGGAACCAACGTCTCCCTGGCGGTCTTCGGTGTCTTCATCATCGGATTCTCTTCGATCCTGACCGGGGTCAACTTTGTCACCACTATCCACCGACTGCGTGCCGAGGGCATGACCTGGGGCAGGCTGCCGCTGTTCGTCTGGTCGCTCTATGCCACGGCCTGGGTGCAAATCCTGGCAACCCCGATCCTGGGCATTACCCTGGTGCTGATCATGGCCGAACGCATCCTCGGCACCGGACTGTTCGATCCGGCTCTCGGAGGCGATCCGATCATGTTCCAGCATCTCTTCTGGATCTATTCCCATCCGGCTGTTTACATCATGATTCTCCCGGCCATGGGGGTAATCTCGGACATCATCCCGGTCTTTTCCCGCAAGCCAATCTTCGGTTACAAGATGATCGCCTTCTCCAGCCTTGCCATCGCCGCGGCCGGCTCGCTGGTCTGGGGCCATCACATGTTTACCAGCGGTATGAGCGACACGGCCATCCTGGTGTTTTCATTCCTGACCTTCGTCGTCGCGATCCCCTCGGCGATCAAGGTCTTCAACTGGGTTTCCACCCTCTACAAAGGTTCGATCTCCCTTGAGGCGCCGATGCTTTTTTCCCTCTCATTCGTGTTACTCTTTTCGATCGGCGGGTTGTCCGGTCTGATCCTCGGGGCGGCCGCCACCGATATCCACGTGCACGACACTCATTTTGTCGTCGGACATTTTCACTATGTCATCCTCGGTGGTTCCGGTTTTGCCTTTTTTGCCGCCATGCATTACTGGCTGCCGAAGTTCTATGGCCGCCGCTATGCGGAAAAACCGGCCATCGTTGCCTGGGCGCTGATGTTCGTCGGTTTCAACATCCTCTATTTCACCATGCAGGTTCTCGGGATGCAGGGTATGCCGCGACGCTACTATGACTACCTCCCGGAGTTTGCCAACCTCAACCTGGTATCCACCATCGGCAGCTGGATCATGATCGCGGGGCTCGTTCTGCTGATGGTAAACCTGTTTCGCGGGCTGCTGTGGGGCCCTCCTTTTACCGGCAACCCCTGGGGTGGGGCCACACTTGAGTGGAGCATTCCCACACCGCCCCCGACCGAGAACTTCGAGGAGGAGCCGCTGGTAACCCATGGCCCCTATGATTTCAAAGGAACAGGCATCCCATGAGCCAATCGGAACACAAGGATTACGCCGGCGACAAGCTCGGCATGTGGCTGTTTCTTTTCACCGAACTGCTGCTGTTCGGCGGGATGTTTCTGCTCTACGCGGTCTACCTTGCCCGCTATCCGCAGGAATTTGTCACCGGCGGGCACCAGCTGAACGTTGCTCTCGGCGCGGTCAATACGGTGGTGCTCCTCACCAGCAGCCTGCTGGCAGCCATGGCGGTGAGTGCCATCCAACGTAACGACCGGCGTCTGGCCATCCTGCTGCTCTCCGGAACAGTCGTCTGTGCGGCGGCTTTTCTGGCGATCAAATACCTGGAGTGGAGCGCCAAGATCCAGCACGGCATCTTCCCCGGTTCGCCGAAGCTGGCAGCCGGCCCCCCCGGTGAGTCGGTCTTCTTCAGCCTTTACTACCTGACCACCGGCATCCACGGCCTGCATGTGCTGATTGGCGCCACTTTGCTGACCTGGGTGACCTTGAAGGTAAAGCATAATGCCGTGCATTCCGGAGACTATGTATTGCTGGAAAACAGTGCCCTCTACTGGCACCTGGTCGACCTGATCTGGATTTTCATCTTCCCGCTTTACTATCTGATGCTGTAGCAAGGAAGAATCTGGCCCGCGGAGCCAGCGAACGTGAATCCCAACAGACTGACTGGTGCGGCAAAACAACATATTCCAGGCATCTAACCGTGCTGCGGGCACAGGAGGACGACATGACAAACGACAAAACCGAACACCATGTCGTAAGTTACCGAAAACTGACATTTGTCTGGCTGGCGCTGCTGGCTTTGACTGCCCTGACAATCGAAGTGACCCGCCTCGATCTGGGCGGCTACAAGGTTCTCGGCGCGCTGGCGATCGCCAGCCTCAAGTCGGGACTGGTGATCGCCTTCTTCATGCACATGAAGTACGAGGGGCGTCTGCTGCGCTGGCTGCTCTTTCTCGCCCTGGTGACTCTGGCCATCTTTATCGGATTCACTTTTTTCGATGTGCTTTACCGCTGAGGAGATTTCGTGGACAGTGCTCACCTGATAACCACAACTGAAGCGATTGACCCGGTGTTCACGTTCATTTTCGCGGCATGCCTGGTACTGCTGGTCGGCATCACCGTGGTCACGGCGCTGTTTGTCATCCGCTACCACCGCTCCCGGGCGCCGGAACCCACCTCGCAGGTCGAGGGAAACATCTGGCTCGAGATCATCTGGGTCGTACTTCCCAGTCTGCTGGTACTGGCCATGTTCTACTATGGCTGGGCCGGCTATCTCGCGCTTCGCAATGTTCCCGAGGGCGCAATGGAAGTGACCGCCACGGCCCGCATGTGGTCGTGGACCTTTACCTATTCCGACGGCAGGACCAGTCCCAAGCTGTACGTACCGGTCGGTAAGCCGGTCAAGGTACTGCTCGTTTCAAATGATGTGCTGCACGGCTTTTATCTGCCTGCGTTCCGGGTCAAACGGGATGTCGTGCCGGGAATGAAGAACTACGCCTGGTTCGTCGCGACAAAGGCCGGTTCTTACGACCTGTTCTGCTCCGCATATTGCGGCACCGGGCATTCGGCCATGATCACTACGGTAGAGGCACTGCCGGAGGCAGAGTTTGCCGCCTGGCTGAAGCTCGAAGCAACAGAGGAGGAGTCTCCAGGGCAGAAACTGCTGGAGGCGCATGGTTGCCTCGGCTGTCATTCCCTGGACGGATCTCCTAAGATCGGCCCCACCCTCCAAGGCATCTGGGGGAGAAGCGTTACCGTCCTGACCGGCGAAGCAGAGCGATCTCTCACGGTGGATGCGGCATACCTTCGGCGCTCGCTCCTGGAGCCAAATGCCGATGTTGTGAAGGGTTTCCCGCCGGTCATGCCCGCAGCTGCTCTCAAGAAAGAGGAAATTGAACAGATAGTGGCGTACCTCAAGGGACTGAATTGAACAACAGTGCTGTTTCTCAAGATTGAATTGCCTGCCAGGCCCCTTATATTTCTAACCCAAGCCAGCGAATGGGGAGAAAACTCTTTGGAGAATTTGCGAGATAAATACCTTTCTTTAAGTAACCTATCCCTTTTCGCCCCGGAAGGAGATACGGCAGGAGAAACTTAATAATGGTATTAACTACTGAAATTGTCAGAAGTGGTGGTCTATGGGGTCGGACCAAGTGAACCTTTTGATATTTATGAAATATTTTCCCATAAAATACTATTATTTGGTGCTATAGCCGAATTTTCGGGGTTAAAATTGGCTTCATAGATTTCCGGTGACTCCCGGAGTACAAAAGCATCGCCATTTGCTGTCACCACTCTGCTTTTGCCCCGTACTCCGAGACAATTCTGGACTTTCAGGACAAACTGCTCACTTCCTACGGCGACACTCTTCGTCCAAATCTCATCTCGTTGTCGTGCTTCATTACTCAGCGCCTCCTCTATCCATTCCCGATGGGCTCTTGACAATGTTTCAGGGTTGCTTATCTCCGCGACCTCCGCAAGGGCGTCAAGTGCAAGAAGTTTGTTGCGGCGGCGATTGCCCTGAATCTCTTGATAGCCGCCAAATGCCCATTCAGCCGGGTGATTCACCACGCCGGCCCGAATCATATTCAAATCAATATAAACAAGGCAACGTCGCAGATGCTCGCCTGACTCGACCGCGGTTGCATGGTAGCGATCTTCCCAGAAGGCTCCTTTGCGACCCTTTCGCTGGTTATATTCCTGAGCGGTACGACCGGCTACCAGTTGGATGGCGGAGGGTATGGATTCTGTGTCACCGTTGTCTTTAACCAGCAGATGAATATGATTGGAAGTAACCGTGTAATTCAGAATTTGCACGCGAAATCGTTTACGGGCCTCACGGAGCCATGCAACGAACCGAAAGCGGTCAAGCGCGAATTTCAGCAAGAATTCTTTCTTGTGGCATCGATGTGTTATGTGCCAGATGCAACCCGGAATGAAATGCCGATTTGCTCTCGCCATGCTTCCTCCATAAGGCCATGGATAAATATAAGATGAAAGAGAGACTGTTTGTTATAGCAATGATTTTACCCGTAAAAATTACTCTACAGACCGTTATTGGCAGGTTGTTTTGGGGCAAAACCATGAAATATCAATAAGTTGATTTGGTCCGACCCCATCTCGCCACCTCCGACCCCATCTCGCCACCTCATGCGGGTTGCTCCCCCAGAAAAATCCGAAGTGGAAAATTTGCCTGGCCCCGCTCTCGCCTAAACTGGCAAATAAAGTTGGCCCAGGGGGTGGCAAATAACTTTGGCCCCGGGCCGTCTAAAGTGGAAAATTACCATGGCCCTCGACACTCTCTACCTACAATCTTGCAGTTAATGTGTCATTTGAATTCGTTAAGCTCATTGATTCGCTGTTTTGTCCGATCAATCTGACATTGCAGTTCATTTTGACCTGCATTGTTGTTACCAAAATAAAGCGCACTATAAACTGCACAGTCTTGATCTCGAAAAATACGCCAAGTTTTTTGAGCGGATATCAATTTTAGCTTAGCTTTTTCTAGGTTTTGTTTGCTCTCCGCCTGAACAACAAGCGATTTTAAGGCTGCTTTATATGAAATATCGACTTGCTTATTCAAGCTGACAAATTCTTCATACATGCAGGATTTAGATTCAAACAAACTTTCAGGATGATCGCATTCAGGAAAAACAGGCACGGCGGCAATAATCAGTAAGAGAAAGTTGAATGGAATTGCTGGCTTCATAGTGAGATCTCTATTGACTCAGTTTATTGTGTGTTTACAATATGTTCAGCATAACAGCGACCTGTGTGAAATGGTTTAGCTTTTTTGTCACCAATAAGTTCCTTTAATGTCTTGTCCTTATTTTCTTCTTTTGTCATGTTCCAACCCATATTCGACTGATTAGGGTCACAAATAACATTTTCATTAACTACCCATTTTTTTGTCTGGTCATCCCAATTATGATACCATTGTTTTTGTGGAATTCCGTTATAAGCAGCCAAAGTCTCGTTATCGTAAACATCTTGACTATAGCCAGGATGTTTATCAAGGTGTCTGTCCACCATGCGGAGTATAAAAAGTGGCTTCGGTATTTCCTCGATTTTTGTAACAAGTATTCACCTTTTGACTCGAAAGCCGAACAAATACGGCTATTTTGCGAAAAGCTGCGGGCAAAGAGACAATCAGATCCACAGTACCGACTGGCAACCCATGCCGTATCACTTTATTTTGAGATGCGGCACGACGAATTATCTGCAACCCCTGGCGTAGTCGATCGGCCAGAAGAAAAGAGTGTGGTTGATAACGCTACGAGGGTCAGAGAACCAGCGGAAACATCGTGGACGGTAAGCCGTGCTTCCTCAGGCTATACCAAGGCAGGTTACTAGGAAAAGTCCGATTCACCGGAGTGGGACGAACTGCTGGCAATGTTAGCAGCGGAAATCAAAGTCCGCCATTACTCGCGGAAAACGCTCAAAACATACGCGAACTGGTCTCGCCAATTTCAGCGTTTCCTGAAAAACAAATCTCCCGAGTAATTGTCTACAAGTAATGTAAAAGATTACCTTATAAAGCCCGCTGGATTTTGACTGAACCTACATATTTCAGGCTGCCCAGCGGCAGATTTGAGATCGAACTTCACCACAAAATACAAAAGCCCCCTGTCCGAATTGCCTCCGGCCAGGGGGCTTTCATCTCTCCTGCGTTAATGCTCGATTACGTTACTATTTCTCCCGCCCAAAGGGCCAGGCCATCACGCCCCCTTCCAGAATGCACGAAAAAACCCATGAACAGCACTGACTCATGTTCTGGCCGGATGCTTGCATAATTCCAGGCAAGCGAGGTTTTCCGCAACTTAACCGATGCGAACCATCAGCTATCACGAATAAAACTACGTAACGCACCAAAGAGGCCAACAACCCATGATTAAAAGCGATGCAGCGACTGACGATTTCCGCGGCACCAGCAGAGGCAAGAGCGGTTTCGAAATTTTCCCCAGCGCTTCGGGAAACTTTATCGTGAAAATTTGGGGAAGATTTTCCCCGGAATGGATCGGCTGCCTGTCTTCCGGACTGTCCCGGCATAAGATCAGCATCGTCAAGGGAACGGCAAAGAAGTCGCTTGCCTACTGGGAAACCGGGTTTGAAATAGAAAAAACCCGACTGGCGGCCGACCCGCGGAAGCTGGACTTCCTGGCCCTGGCAAAAGAGGAGAACAACACGACGCAGGAGAACAGCATAGCCATTACCCGCTACATCCTGGAGCCGCCGGAAAAGCACGGCGGCGCATTGTACCTGGAGATAAAGGCTGCCGACCAGTTGGGCTTTCTCGGCCAGATCCTCAACAACCTGGCATTTTTGACCCTGTTTCCGGAAGAAATCAGCATCGATACCGTGCAAGGAAACATTTTCGATAAATTCTGGATTCGGGGCTTGGGAGGCAACCCGCCGTCAGCGGCGGCACAGGCTGCCCTGAAGAAGAAGCTGGAGGAGTGGCTCACCAAGTAAAAGACGACAGATCTCGCCGTGCTCGTCAGCCCAGGGCCACGTCGAGGATCATCATTACTGAAAAGCCGCCCATGGTGGTCAGGGTAACCAGATCGATGTTAGCCTGAATGCGCTGGGATTCAGGGATCAGTTCCTCCACCACGACGAAGATCATCGCTCCGGCAGCAAAACAGAGTGCATAGGGCAGGATATTCTGCATCTGCATGACAAAAATCGCGCCGAGTATACCGGCGATCGGCTCGACCATGCCCGAGGCCTGTCCCATCAAAAAACTTTTCGTCCTACCCATGCCTTCCCGGCGCAGGGGCATGGAAACAGCAGTCCCTTCCGGAAAATTCTGCAGGCCGATCCCGATGGCAAGGGCAATGGCCCCGCCGATCGTCGCCGAAGGAAGACCGGCTGCCACGGCCCCGAATGCCACGCCGACCGCCAGGCCCTCGGGAATATTGTGCAGGGTAATCGCCAATACCAGCAGGGTACTGCGCTGCCAGGAGGTCTTGATCCCCTCACGCTGATTCATGGCCAGTCCGGGATGGAGATGCGGCAGGATCCGGTCGGTGACGCGCATGAAAATTCCGCCGCCGAGAAAACCGATGGTCGCGGTCAGCCAGGGGATGTGCCCCAGCTGTTCGGCCATCTCGATACCCGGCGCCAGCAGCGACCAGAAGCTCGCGGCGATCATGACCCCGGCGGCAAAGCCGAGCATGGCGTCCATGACTTTCTGGTTGACCGTTTTCGAAAAAAACACCAGCGCCGCCCCGGCTGCGGTAACACCCCAGGTGAACAGGGTAGCAATCAGAACTTGCGTAAGAGGACTGAACTGTTGAAAAAAATCGATCATCCTGTTCCCTCGCCATGTCAAAATGGAATTAATTGACTAAGAATACCCGCTGGAAACCCTTCTTTCAAATAACTATTTTTTGCTACCCGCCAAATTCGGCAATCACCCGGAGAAATTCCGCCCCATATTTTCCCAGCTTATGTTGCCCCACCCCGCTGACGCTCAGCAACTCCTCGGCATTTGCCGGGCGACTGGCGGCCATCTCCGCGAGAGTCGCATCACCGAACACCACGAAGGGCGGCACCCCTTCCCGGCCGGCGATCTCCTTGCGCAAGGCACGCAACTGCTGAAAAAGCCCGTTATTTTGCCCTTGACCGTCGCGGCTGATCTCGCGGACCTTTTTGGCCTTCCGGGCGGGAACCGGCCTGATCCGCGGCCGGGCAAGGTTGAGGGTCAGCTCGCCGCGCAGCAGGGGTCGGGCCGATTCGGTCAGCCGCAGTACCGAATAGCGCGCCAGGTCCTGCTCCAGGTAGCCAAGATGCACCAACTGACGGATAATGCTGCCCCACTCGTCCTGCCCGAGATTCGAGCCGATGCCGTAAGTGGAGAGCCGGTCATGGCCGAGCGCGCGAATCCGCTCATTACGGGAGCCGCGCAGGACATCGATGACATGTCCCATGCCAAACCGCTGCCCGACCCGGTAGACTGTGGAAAGCGCCTTGCGTGCATCCTCGGTGGCATCGAAGCGCTTCTGCGGAGTCAGGCAGATGTCGCAGTTGCCGCAGTCAACTTCCGGCGATTCGCCGAAATAGCCGAGCAGCACCCGGCGACGGCAACTGAGGGCCTCGGCAAAGCCGACCATGGCGTTCAGCTTGTGCAGTTCGATGCGGTTCTGCTCCGGGTTGCCGCCGTTTTCGATCAGCCCCCGGGAGATGGCGATGTCGCCATAGCCGAACAGCAGCAGCGCCTCGGCCGGCAGACCGTCGCGCCCGGCCCGGCCGGTTTCCTGGTAATAGCTCTCGATGTTTTTCGGCAGGTCATAGTGGACGACAAAGCGGATGTTCGGTTTGTCGATGCCCATGCCGAAGGCAACCGTCGCGACCACCAGCTGCAGGTCGTCACGCTGGAAGGCATCCTGAACTCGGGCCCGTTCCCGGTCGGGAAGCCCGGCATGGTAGGGTGCGGCGGCAAAGCCGGCCTCGCAGAGGCGCGCCGCCACCTCCTCCACCCTTTTCCGGCTCAGGGCATAAACAATACCGGCATCGTACGGCTCACGGGTGCCGAGGAAAGAGAGCAGCTGGGCAAACGGTTTCTGCTTGGCCTCCACGGTATAACGAATATTCGGCCGGTCGAATCCGGTAATCCGGCAGGCGGTCCGGGAAATGCCGAGCCGCTGCAGAATATCGTCCCTGGTCTGGGAATCAGCGGTGGCGGTAAGGGCGATGATCGGTACGGCGGGAAACAACCTGCGCAAGCGGCCGAGCTGCACGTACTCGGGACGGAAATCGTGCCCCCACTGGGAGATGCAGTGGGCCTCGTCGATGGCGAACAGGGCGATCTCCAGCCCCGCCAGCCGCTCGAGAAAGTCCTCGCTCATCAGCCGCTCCGGCGCCACGTAGAGCAGATCGAGACGTCCGCCATGCAGCTCCGCCAGCACCGAGCGGGCCTCTGCGGCTCCGAGGCTCGAATTGTAAAAAGCCGCGGCAACGCCATTGGCGCGCAGCGCATCCACCTGGTCTTTCATCAGCGAGATGAGCGGCGAAACGATAATACCGACACCAGGCCGCTGCAGCGCCGGGATCTGGTAGCAGAGCGACTTGCCGCCGCCGGTCGGCATCAGCACGAAGGCATCTTCCCCGCGTATCAGGGCGGAAATGATTTCCTCCTGGTGCGGGCGAAAGGCCGGATAACCGAACACGCCGGCAAGGGTCTCCAATGGTTCCGCATAGTGACTACGCGGGTTCTCCATTACACCGGGGCATTTTTTCTTTGAACTCATGTAACCCCTCGTTTTCCCTACTTCAACGAGAACCGGACTGTTCAGCTGCTCATGGTGCGATCACGGACCTTCAGGTTCCGTATTCCTGTACGTATTTCTCCAGCCGGTCCAGCCCTTCCCGAATATTCTCCAGTGAATTCGCATAGGAAAAACGCAGATACCCTTCCCCGCAACGGCCGAAATCAATCCCGGGCGTCACCCCCACATGGGCCTTTGCCAGAATGTCGAAGGCAAGCCGGTAGGAATCGCCGGAAAGGTGTTTGGCATTGGCAAATACGTAAAAGGCCCCGGTCGGTTCAACCGGAATGCCGAAACCGATTTCCCGGAGGCGATCGATCATATAGCGCCGCCTTTCGTTATAGATCGTCTTCATTCGCACCACGTCGTCACCCGCATCTTTGAGCGCGGCAAGTCCGGCATATTGTGACACGGAATTCGGCGCCAGGAAAAAATTCTGCTGCAGCTTCTGCAGTGCCGGGATGAATTCTCGTGGGGCAATGAGGTAACCAAGGCGCAGTCCGGTCATGGCAAACAGCTTTGAAAAGCCGTTCAGGACAAAGGCCTGATCGGTATACTCCAGGATGCTATGCTCTGCCTCAACATAGTTCAAGCCATGATAGATTTCGTCGGAAATGATCCAGGGGCCAAGGCCACTGATCGCCTGCATGCGGTCCGCGGACAGGACCGTACCGGTGGGATTGCTCGGAGAGTTGATCAGAATTGCCCTGGTCTGGGCGGTAATTTTATCGCGAATGGCCTCCGGCCGATACTGGAAACCGTCCTCTTCATAGACCGGCACGGTAACGACCGTCCCTTCCAGGTATTTGATGAAATTGGGATAGCAGGCATAATGGGGATCGGAAATGACCACCTCGGAACCTTTTTCCAGGAGGACCGAAAACATGTTCAGCATAGCCGGTGAGGTGCCGGACGTAACGACAACCTGCTCCGGATGAACGGAAACACCATAGCAGGTCCCGTAATACTCCGCAATCGCCTCGCGCAGCTCGATCATCCCGAGACTATGGGTATAGTGGGTATGGCCATCCTGAACCGCCTTGCAGACCGCCGCGCTCACGCATTCAGGCACCGGAAAATCTGGCTCGCCGACCTCCAGATGGATAACGTCAATCCCGGCCCGTTCCATCTTCTGGGCCTCTTCCAGTACATCCATAACGATGAACGTGGTTAATTCATCGACACGTTTGGGAATCATCTACCTCGCCTTTTTTACGAAAACAATTGAGATTGCGCGTATTCAGTGTCAAAAAAAGTTTCACAAAAGCCAGACACTTCAGAATAGTCAATGTACTATCTGGTACAATATATCGTAGTATTGCACAAGAAACTTTTTAACATATCAAAGGTAGGGGCAGTGCTTGCCCTGCCCGATTGGGGTGCGGCGAGCAGCGCCCCTACTTCAGGGTTGTATTGTTTATTGCAGGACTAATACCTGATAAGCCGGAGCAGATACCGAAGGTTCCCACCATCACGGTTTCGCCAAACAAGGAGACACGGATTTTATGGAAGTCAAAACAATCACCTCGCATCGCCTGGTCAAGAACGAAGATTTGAACCATCACGGGACACTCTACGCAGGCAGGAGCGCGGAATGGTTTGTGGAGGCGGGATTCATCGCCGCGGCAGCGCTTACGCGGCCGGAAAACATCGTCTGTCTGAAAGTTCACGGCATGACGTTCATTCGTCCGGTACAACCGGGGGAGGTCATAGCCTTCGAGAGCAGGATAATCCTGGCCGGTCGTTCTACTCTGCATGCCCATGTGCGCCTGCTCTCAAAAGATGATTTCGTATTGGATGGATTTATTACTTTCGTCCATGTGGACCATGAAGGCCGGTCCCAACCCCACGGGATTGAGGTAAGTCCATCCAGCCAGGAAGATCATATCGTACAGGAGCGGCTCAAAGTGCTTCTGGGTACTTCCTAGTACCTCGCAACAGTTGTTTTTCACAGGCAACCCCTCCAAACCTTGTATGATCCAGGGGGGATAAAGGTTTGTTTTTGTTGTATGCTCCAAGTACT
>SBEG01000080.1 GCA_009668975.1 Deltaproteobacteria bacterium
CCTGGCTGAGGGGATAGTGAAGGGAGTGAGGATCGCTGCCTCAAATCCTGAAGGGATCGCAAAGTTCTAGTAGAGCAGAGTTCTTTTATGTGGCCGAGCCCCAGAGGGGGAGGCCACAGACGCGGGGGTTGCCAAGTGGTTAAAGGCGCAGGGCTTAGGACCCTGTCACGAAGGTGTTCGCGGGTTCGACTCCCGTCCCCCGCACTAAACCTTTTTGATGATATCGATTTTGGGTAGTATTAGTTACCGCTTCGTGGTCTATATATGGGTTCTTGATATAAATAAATTCTTGATACCTTAGTGTCAGCCCTGTCACCTTTAGATCTAAATTTTTCTATCTGTCTAGCATATTGTCAATAGGTTGATCCAGAACATCGCGATCATGAATTCGTTCTATGACATTATATCGAGTGCATTTCAAAATGACATGGAACTTAATCTAGCAACGGATTTCCTCATCCAATAGTCCAATAAGCCCACCAAATGACCAAATTTGGACTTTCTATGCATGAAGAGGCAATAGCCCCATCCCTCAAATTTAACGAGGCTTTAAGCTCAAATCAAAGCTTCTATCCTACATTCCGGATTAACACCTCCATTCCTTAAACATTTTCTTGCAACCACATATTTTTTATAAAATATACATCCCTTATGATCTTGAAGGGGAAGCGCAATGAAGATTACATCCACCCAGATAGATCATTTGGGCCTTGTATCGGGAGTGTTCGACCGTCTTGGCATTGGAAAAGTTATAGACTCAAGGCTTCGGAAATCCAGACATCATAAGGTCCCTCATTCCAGTGCAACCAAGGCCATGATCCTCAATGGATTAGGTCTTATGGGTCAGAGGCTATATTTATATCCAGAATACTATGAAAAAGTTCCTGTGTCAAAGCTGATTGGTGGCGACATCCAATCCTCAGATCTCAATGATGATGTTCTTGGCGCGACATTGGATGCGATTTACCATTACGGACCAACAGAGCTATTCAACGAGATTGTTCTGGAGATCATGAATCATGAGGATCTAGGAAGCCAGCTCTTGCACGCCGATACAACCAGTTTCAATGTTCAGGGCGAATACGAACGCGATGATGACGAGCGAAAGTCTATCGAGATTACGCTTGGCCATTCCAAAGATGGTCGAATGGATCTGAACCAGTTCGTTCTATCCATGGTATCCAACCAGCATGGCATACCCATTTTCGTCCAAGCGCATTCTGGAAACTCTTCTGATAAGAAGACCATCATCGAGGCGATCCGGAGAGTCAAAGAAGGTCTGGACTTTAATGATGATACCTACTTCGTCGCCGATAGCGCTCTTTATTCCTATGAAAACATCAATCACCTGGGGGAAAAAATCTCCTGGATCACTCGCGTCCCTGCCACAATTAGCGAGGCCAAAGAGCTTCTAGATGCCGATATAGAGATGATGCCTTGCCAGGATGATCGTTATTCCTGCCATATTTTCCGTTCAAGCTATGGCGGCATTGAGCAGAGATGGGTAATGTTTCACTCTCTGCCGATGCAGGAGCGGATGGAAAAGTCATTCCAAGAGAGACTGGAGAAGGATACCAAGTCGGCGCAGGTGGATCTGAACAAGTTTTTGCGTCGTGAGTTTGCTTGCGAGGCTGATGCCAGGAAAGAAGCCGAAATTTGGCTGGATCAACATCCCTTCCAAAAACTGGTTGATCTCGAAATAGTAACCAAATGCAAGAGGGCAGGACAAAAGAGAGGACGTCCCAAGAAAGGCGAAGATATGGTGACGGTTTACCAAATTTTGGCGAGGCTTGAGATCAACGAAGAAATTCTGGAAAAGGCTCGTCATAAGTTGGGACGGTTTATCCTGGCCAGCAATGATACGGAAATTGATCCAGATACGCTACTGGGGTATTATAAAGGGCAGCAATCGGTCGAACGAGGATTCAGGTTCTTGAAGGACAAGCAGTTTCGTGTAGCAGAGGTATATTTAAAGAAAGAAGAGAGGATCGAAGCTCTGGCAATGATAATGGTTCTCTGCTTGTTGGTCTATTCATTCGCCGAATGGATGATCAGAAAAGGGCTCAAGCAAAACGGCCAGTTCGTTCCTGATCAAAAAGGAAAACCTACGCAAAGACCAACATTGAAATGGATCTGTTTCTTGTTTTACGGTGTTGCAGAAGTGACGGTTGAAATCGGAAATGAAGTACATAGAGAGATCGCGAATCTCAAGGATTACATGATCATCGTGATCAGAGTTCTTGGGAAGGAATGTGAAAAATATTATGAAATGGAGGCGTAACTCCGGAATGTCGGATCTATATTCTCTCTTCTTATTTTTCCCAGCACAGGGCGGTGCTGCAGAATGTGC
>SBEG01000020.1 GCA_009668975.1 Deltaproteobacteria bacterium
TGAAGTGGAAAATAACTCTGGCCCCGGGGGTGGAAAATTACGCTGGCCCTTGACAGAAAGGTATCCGACTTGGGCTTTGGCGGTTTCGTTTCGATCCTGGAGCACCAGGCAACCAAGACCGGCTGCTCTATAGTCAAAATCGACCGCTGGTTTCCGAGCAGTAAGCTATGTAGTTCCTGCGGAATCATCAACGAGCAGTTGTCGCTCAGGGATCGGGAATGGGCCTGCGATTGCGGCCTGGTCCACGATCGAGATTTGAACGCAGCAATCAACATTCAACGAGCCGGGGCGTCGGCTCTTGGGCTAGGCGATGTAAGACCGGGGTCAAACCCGGCAATCGCTGTCTGAATCCAGAATCCTCGCCTTCCAGGCGGGGAGTACGTCAACAGTACGTTATCTGACCAGCTTCAGTAAATCACTCAGAAAAACAAAGGACATAAGGGCGATTACTGCAGCCATGCTGATTTTTGTAGCCAGCAACTGGACCCTCTTGCTGATCTTCTTGCCTGTTGCGGACTCGACCAGGGCAATTGCGATCAACCCGCCGTCGAGTACGGGGAGTGGCAGGAGGTTGAAGATGACGAAGTTCGCGCTCAGAATCGCCACAAAGAAGAGGAGACTTATCCAGCCTATGTTTGCCTGTTCTGCCCCGACCTTGACTATCTGGAGTGGTCCTAAGACATCTAAGACAGGAGAAAGTCCAACGAGTCGCTGAAACAGTTCAGCCGAGGATTTGAGCTGCTCGATCATCAGGGTAATCCCATTCCGAATGGACCCCAACAGTCCATGGGGAGTCGAGATGGTTTCTCCTGAAGCTTTGATTCCAAGCATCCATTTCTTTCCTTCATTTTCCGGAACCACAGATACTTCATATGCACCCTGGCCTCTTTCGACCTTAAGGCGCACCGCCCTACCCTTTTCTTCCGTGACTAAAGCCGTCATCTCGGACCACCTGACAATTGGAAGTCCATTAACTGCAACCACTCTGTCACCCGATAGGAGACCTGCTTTTGCAGCAGGTTTTTCCGGGAAAACCTGGCCAATTTTAGTGGTTAATTGAGGAAGCCCGATAAAGGATACCGCTGCGAATACAACGAAGGCAAAAAGTAAGTTACTGCCGGGGCCGGCCAGGGCAACCCAAATTCGGGTCAGAGGCGGGAGATCCTGAAATCCATCATCTGTCTTGACATATCCACCAAGGAGAAGCCAGCGCAGGCAGTATCTCGTTCCGCCCAGCTCCTTCATGACGAGAATCTTTCCAAAACCAATGGAAAACTCTGGGACGGGAACACCGGAATACTTGGCTGCGATGAGATGACCGAGTTCATGAATAAGGATGAGAAAAGCTATCGCAAGAATCGTCAATATCATTTTACGGCCTTCAAGGTAACGTCCTTCAATCCGGCAAGGTATTGCAGGCCCCACTCCGCCTGTTTCTTCTCCTTGTCATTCAGCTGGCCATGATATTCCAGCGATAGCGCCACTGGATCAACAACGGCGAATACTCTCCTATTTTGGCATGCTAAATCGGTCGTCGGGCACACCAGGTCAATAACCTCTGATCCTCGCTCCACCCAAAGATGCGGATATGGCTCTCGTCCCTGTGGGCTCAATACACCAAACAAAATCTTCGACCCAGGCAATTTGAAGGCAACTTTAGAATTTTCAAGCCGACATCTCCCCTCTCCTTGCCATGAACTGAACCACCACCCCGTCAAGTCTCTATTGAATGATCCCTCAAGTTTGCCCCATAGTCTCGGACAAGGGGCCTTGGCTACCCTCGGAAGTATGCCGCCGATTATTACAAAGAGACTCAACATGAGCAGTGTAATTGTCAGAAATCGGATATATTTCTTCATATATGTTATCGGTTGCCGCAGTAGATGACATATGAGCTTGGGGAATAAACTACATTAGTTTTCTTATTTATTTTTTCCGAAATATTCTTTCAGTGCATCACGTATGATAACGGAATATGAATACGCTTCCTTCTTTTTCCTGCGTTGGCGCGACAACTCATCCACAACCTCAAACAAATCAGGCTCAATTGTGATCGACATTTTGATGAATTCTGATTTGTTAATTATTTTATCGGAATTATTTTTTCCGATATATTCATTGGTAGCTGGTTTTTTAATCTTTTCTTTCTTGGGAACCGTTATTGTTTCCTCAGCCAGGGGAGGGACCCCCGCCGCATCTGCGTTGTTTCCAGCTTCCATTCCCTCGTCAATTTTCTTATCTTCCTGCACGATATCTTTCAATGATAGTCGTTGCCGTTTCATATTTTTGCCCCCCCCTATTTTGACAAACCGAGAATTTCCGCAACTTCTTGCGCGAGCAGCTCTATTTCTTGATGCGCAACTGATCCTGGTGCATATTTATTTATACCAACCCCCACAGTTGCGGAATCTGAATACGCAACTCTATGCCCAAGTGTTGCTTTCGATACGGGACCCCATTCCTCAAGAACTGATCGCAACTCACGCCCCGATGCAGTGCTTTGTTGAACACGGTTAGGAACAATAAGAAAACTCTTTTTCTTGTCCAAATCCATTGCTTCCCGGCAAACAGATATTGCGCCCTCAGCAGCTTCGATATCTAGTGGCGTTGGGCCTACCGGAACTAGTATCAAATTCGAGTAAAGTGCTGCTCGCAAAGATACGGAATCCAGGAACGGCGGCAAATCCAAGATGATAAGATCAGCCTGTAATTTATCCAACTCCTGCTTTAGATTTTTGCCAACACCGTCATCTGCGACCGTACAGACTTCAACGCCGGTTTCTAGAGCACCCCGTTTTAACCATTTCGTAGCGGAATTTTGTCCGGTATCAGCGTCTGCGACGAAAATGCGTAGTTTTGGATATACTTCTTTCAGTTGCGTGGCTAAATGAACTGAAATTGTTGTTTTCCCTGCTCCACCTTTTTTTTGCACAATCCCTATGATTTTTGCCATTAGTAATCTCCCGTACATGCCGGCTCCGTTGCGATGAGCAACCTGACTGGTTTGGTGCATGCAATTTCTTACTCATTTCACGACAATGTATAGTATTTATTATTTCGTATTTCCTACATAATAATACGTATATAGTTTATAATTATTCTTGTATACTATATAGCATTTAGCATATAGTATATCTTTTTGCTACTTCCCGCGGGCCGAAGCGCTCGATGATGGACCGTTCGCCAACGCCTTGAGCGAAAGAAATTTTGCCATTAATAAACACTGTGAACGTAGGGCCCTTTGCAATAATCACCCTGACTAATTTGGAGCATTCTATCTCTAAATCATTATTCCGTCAATATATCCTATTTATTATTTCGCTTTTCGTATTTGCCATATGGTAATTCCTATATCGTATTTGCTCATTCTTATTTGTTTTTTAGTACATAGTTTTTCTTTTTTATTATTTACTTTTTAGTATTTGCTTTGCGACTTTACCATCTGGCTCATCCCATGGAGGTAGGGGGAATACTTTCCATCACCTTGCATGCAGAGGTTTGTTCGGATTTCAATTGGCAAGTAAACTTACTGACTCTCATCTTAGTTAAAGTCTCAATCGTAATATTACCCACAACGCTTCACGTAATATTACACACGCAAGGTATCTACGCGGGTTAGACAGGGTGTCCGCAATTTCAGAGAATTCAGAACTGCGATAGATTCCTATTTAGTATTTACTATATAATATTTATTTACCATATGATGTTCCCTTATTTTTTAGCTTGTTGTAGAAATAAGCAATTTATGTCGAAGCGATATGCATCACCCTGAAACTCGCAAAGCGAAATTCGTGTCTACGAAATCCTGCAAACGTCAGGTGCACCAAACTACACGAATAATTCTACTTTTTTAGAACCTCGAGCGCCCATCTAGCCTGAAAAGCTCATTTCGTAATATTGCCCACGCAATTCTTCGTAATATTGCCCACAAAATTGGTTTTTTTCTTTGTTTTATGGCGCATTCATTGTAAAAATTAAGAAATAAAAAGCTTGGGGAGGGCCGCATGAAAAAAGATGCCAAGGGAGCGGCTAAACAGCTTGATTTGTTTGTGGCAGATATTCTGACATGGTCACCAAAAGCTGATAGACATTCTCTTGAACACCCTTTCTTTTCCCTTTCGAAAAGAAAAGACCTGAAAATTCGCAACTATGAAAGTCCTGACGGTACCGTCAAATTAGAAGTCACCCCGTCGGTAAAAGGAATGGCGACAATATGGGATAAGGACGTAATCATATATACCGTGTCTGTCCTGAGGGAAGCTATCCAGAAAGGAGAACGTCCTGAACGGAACGCCCCAGTTAACATAACTGCCTACAATCTCTTGATGAGCACAAACAGGGGCAGCGGGGGGAAAAGCTATGAAGACCTCGAGTGTGCTCTTGACCGACTGAAAGGTACCGTCATCAAGACCAATATCCCCACGGGTGGTAGCCAGAAAACGGAAGGCTTCGGCATAATCGAAAAATACAAGATCTTGAGAGATTCCAAAACAAACAGGATGATTAGTGTTGAACTTGTTCTAAGCGACTGGTTATGGGATCTGGCCGTGACAGGAGATAAAGAATTACTGGCTATTAACCGTGAATATTTTGAAATAACCGGTGGTGTCGAGAGACGGTTGTATGAAATGTCCAGAAAACATTGCGGTTATCAAAAGCAGTGGGAAATTGGACTGCAAAAACTGCACAAAAAAAGTGGTTCCGCTTCATCAATCCGTGAGTTCCGCCGCATGATTCGTGAAATAGTTAAACGAGATTCCTTACCCGATTATTCAATATCCTTTGACTCTGACAAAGACATGCTTACTGTTCGGAATCGAGTTCAGCTACCGTAATATTACCCACAGCTCGGTTTTCGCCTTATATATTAGCCTGTTGCATTTACTTCCGTACTCTTTTAAATGATTTCTTCAAGTTTTAGTTGAAGTTTTTACCTGGGAAATAATTCTTAATATTTTGTTTTACTGTTATTTTTCAGCATGTTAGGTGATGTGCTGCCCGACTAAACTCTTCGTAATAATGCACACGGCAATAGTTCTTGAGAAACTCGGTATAACGCCCACATATCCATTTTACATAATGTTTTCAGTATGTTGTATTTGAGCTTAAAGTCTCTTTGCTTCGTAATATCACACACAAAATCTTCTCTAGAAACTTCTTTCTGACTCGTAATTTTACCCACTCACATCTCAAATTTGCAGATCTGAGCGATAATACAGGGGTTTTAGGGGGAAAAGAGGCAAAATATTCGTCTTTTCCAGCTATGGTTCAACTGTTTATATCCTGTTGAACGTCTCGTACTTTACCCACTTTAACCACGTAATAACGCACACCGCATGTTCGTTGTATCACACACCTATCCTCGTAATATCACACACAAAATTGTCTGTGACGGCTTGCTACCAGTGGCTTTACAAGACCCGTAAAGGTTATTAAAGGTATATCTAAATAAGGTTTTAAAGGATCACGTCCTGTTGAAAACTTTCAAACTAAATAAGAAGGGGAAAATACAACTCAGCTCTTCAAGTAACCCGAGTCAGAAATTACCTTCCAGATCCAGAAAGGTCTATGAAACTAGAAATACTGATCAATTACTCGCTAGTTATTTTGGAAAATATCCAGATATATAAATTTTTGCGCAAACAAGTATTTCCACCCGGAATAAGTGCCTTCTACTGGAATAGTATACAGGGATAATAATATAGGAGACCGCTGTAAAACCACGTCCAAGAAGGCCACAGCAAGCATGTCCCCCACCTTTTATTCGTAGTAAATCGTCAAAGTTCCCACCTTTTATTCATAGCAGAATGAATTTCTTCCCACCTTTTATTTGTGGAAAACGTTTCAATTCAAGTGACATATCAACAACATATTTACCAAGAGACTACAGAAATTCATTCACGACAAACTGACTCGCCAAAAAACGGATGTCCACAATTCATCGACGAAATAGGGGTGATATGATCGGATCAGCTTTGAAGGGGAGGGGGACAACAATGAGAAATACAAATCGTAACTATTTGGGGATATGAGTCCTAGACGGTTTCAGCAGAAGGCCAGGTTGTTGCTGCTCGACTTTTGCAGCAGTATAAACTGTCAGCACTTTGCGCAGTGCTTCACAGAACTTTTCCTTGAAATGATCCAGACGACCTAGTTCGGTACCAAACTGACCACGCAACAAATGCCAGGGAATAACGGTAGGTTGTCTGAGGTAACTAAGACGGTAAGTCAACCAGGTATAAATATCTAAAGCCATCGGAGAGCGACTTAACGCTCTCATGGCTCGCATATCAACCGGCACGGGGCTACCAATCGCTTCGTTGTAGAAACCAGCACTCAGCGTAACTGTTGATTTCCATAAGCCGGCCTCTTCTGGTTTTTGAGGTGTCCACCATAAATTGTATTCATCAACTATCGGGAAATTTTTCCCGACATCATTCCCCTTTTCACTTGTAATGCATGAAATTGATGTTGAGAATAGTCGACGAGTCTGCTTACGCAGATTCGTTATTGTGCCATTCTGCCCACCCGAAGGAATATAGCCCAATGATCTCATGAACTCAGATAATGAGTTTCCCAGCTCAATGGTTGGACATTTTGTTTTAACTGCTTCGGATATCAACCATGTGATAAGAAGGCGAGGGCAACTTCCATAGGGTAACCCGATCATTGAGGGGGCCATCATGGCTAAAAGATAATTTCCATTTCTACGGACAAATTCGCTTTTTTCGGGGTTTTTGTGGGGGAGGGTGGCCTGGACCATAGCTTTTGCCATGAAACCGATTGTACCGGCGCTCTTGGCGTCCTCTCGCTCGATTTGTTCAGCTTCAGCGATGAGTTTTCGGACCGAGGCCGGAATCTTAATTTCGCTGCTGCAGAAATCACTGCCAATTGGATCGAAAGTCGAGGTACTACCCGGGGAGTTTCTATTCAGCGGTTGCATCGATCTTTCCCTTCAAATTCCCATAAATACCTGCAGAGTTAACCTGAAGCGAATGATTCGGCCAAACACGGATCTCATAGAGTACATGTGGCCCGGTAGTTTTACCGGTATTCCCGGATACTGCAATGCAGGTTGTCGGATCAACAGATTGCCCGGCACTGAGTATGAGCTTCGAGTTCTGAGCATACATGGTCACATATCCATTCAGGTGATCAACCGCTACAAGCAGCCCGTAACCCCTGTAATGCCCGGCAAAAAGAACAACGCCCGCTTGTTTTGGATAAACGGACGTGCCCACTGGACAAGCAATATCCCAACCTTGATGAAAAAGGTATTTTCCACTTCTTAAAGGGTCAATCCTCCATCCGCGTACCGAGGTAAGGCGACCTTGACGTACTCCCCGCCCAAAAGGCGAGGATACTGGATTCAAACAGTGATTGCCGGGATTGGCCCCGATCTTACATCGCCTAGCCCAAGAGCTGACGTCCCAGCTCGTTGAATATTGATTGCCGCATTGAGATCCCGGTCGTGGATAGCACCACAGTCGCAGCTCCACTCCCGATCACGGAGCATCAATCTCTCGTTGATCTTTCCGCATGAACTGCACAGCCTGCTACTTGGGAACCAACGGTCAATTTTGACGATGGTGCAGCCGGTCTTGCTTGCCTGATGCTCCAGGATCGAAACGAAACCGCCAAAGCCCAGGTCGGATACCTTTCGCCCCCACAGTGCCTTCATGCCGGACAGGTTCAAATTCTCGATGGCAATGGCGTTGTAGCGATGCGCCAGCTTCCGGGCCTGCTTGAAGTGAAAATCCTTACGGCGGTTTGCAATTGTCCGGTGCAAGCGGGCAAGGTTCTTCCTGGCTTTTCTTCTGTTATTGCTGCCTCTCTGTTTCCTGCTGAGAGTGCGGTTGGCTTTGGCAAGCTGCTTGAGGGCCTGCTTGAGCGGCTGGGGTGCCAGTTCCTTCGTGCCATCGCTGATTACGAGAAAATCCTTCAGGCCGATGTCCATGCCCGCTATTTCGGTAGTCGCGGCACGGAATGTCTGATGCTCGGCATCGGTGACGAAGACGAAGAAAATATCCCCCAGGGCGTCCCGCTTGACGGTGAGGGTTTTGATCTTTCCCTCGATCTCGTAGGATTTGAAAAAACGGTACTGTTGTTTGCCGATAACAATCAAATTGCCGGTGACGGAGTAGCCCGCCTGCTTCAGGGTGAAGCTCTGGTACTTGAACCACTTCCGGAACGAAGGCGGCCGGACCTTCCGTCCGGACATGTTTTCGATTTTCCTCGCCTTTGCGTTCTTGAAGAACAACAGGTAGGCTTTATCGATTCGCTGCACCACATCCTGGACCGCCTGCGAGCCGAGTTCTTTCCAGAAGGCATACCGCGGTAACTTCTTCAGTTTCGTCAGGTGCTTCATCAGCTGGAATTGGTTGAGGTGCCTGCTAAAAAGCCGGTAGTACCTTTTGTGCAGAGCAATGCAGTGGTTCCAGATTGATGCGGCAACGCCAATCTGCCGATGCAGTTTCCGGTTCCGCTTGGAAGCGTATGCCTTGAAAACGAAGGTTCTCAAGCAATCTTGCTCCATTGGGATTCGATGTACTGGCGGATAACTTCCGCAGACACCGTCCCGGTGGTGGCACAAAAGTACGATCGTGACCAGATCGAGCCCTTCTTTTTTGTAACAGGTCTTTTTTCACGCTTTGGCATCTGTCCGAAAACCCAAGCAAGAAGGTCGTCACGATTCCTGGAACAGAGATAGATGTTTCCTGTTCCGGAAAAACTGTTGATAAAACCTTCTCCAGAAGTTGTCCCCCGAAAAAGCCCTTTGAGGAAACTGCCGCCTGAAGAGAGCGTTGTAACCTGGTAATTAAGGCCTCCATCCCACGCAACAATGTGACTGTGATCGACAATCTGCTCCTCTGTTGTCATCTCGATCATTTGCATTGATCCGAAACCTGACAGGGCTACCGTTCCCGGGCCTGTTGCTTTCATGATTACAAATCCTCCTGTCCCACCAAATACGGCTTTGTTTGGAGACTGAATATTTGTAAGGAGCTGGATCGATGCCGATGCAGCCAGAAAACAGCCGTCATTGATAAACAGCTCTTGGCCAGGTTCGAGTTCGACCAGAAAAATATCTCCCGGCAGGGTAGGGGAGAGCAAGGCTTCGCCGGCAGATACTGGCGCTTCGACAATCTGCAGGAATGCCGACACGCCTTGTGCCCCCTTCCTGAGAAGCGAAGAAAATAGTCCTCCCTTGAGTCCCCCTTTAAGGCTAAGGGAAGGACTCATGGTGACCATGGCTTTTGAAACCGCAAAAATACTCTCTCCCGGTTTGAGAGAGACTTTGAGAAAAGGATCCGTGCCGCAGGTGACCGAAAAATTGGACAAGGAAACCTCCTTAGGGGAACTAACTCTGTCTGCCTTCCAGATAACTCCGGGGGGCAACGTATCTATCCCCGGTAATGCGGGCCAACTCCTTGTTAAACTCGTGAATAGACTGCTTGATTTCTTGGCTTCGGTTGAACAACTCCTCGAACTTAGTGGGTGTGAGAGCTTTCACGTATCCAATCTTCCTGCGCAATTGGTTCATAAGACGATCGTTGGCGCCGACGAGGTCGGCCATTTCGTTTGTGTCCATAGTAGTTCGAGAGATGACGACGGTATCTGGCCGGGCCGCGCGATCCAATTTTCTGTCGAGTCGCTCCTTGCGTTCTTTTTCTTTTTGGTCTTTAAGCTTTTGAAATTCCGCTTTTTCCATAGCGACTGTTTCCGCGGACTTCGTTTTTTTCCCTTTTACAGGAGCTTTCAGAGTTTGTTCACCCTCTTGGGGAAGTGCTGATGTGTTGCTGCCGTCTTGGGGATTAGTTGTTGCCACATTCATGTTGTCTCCTCCGTGGGCCGGTTAGGTGTCGGCCGAGTTGTAATTACTCGCCTAAAACGCGATCTGTATTGACTGGACCAAACTGCTGATTGAGAGTAGATCGAGTAAGGTGATCGAATTTTCGCCATTTGTCGAACAGGTTCTGCATGGCATTCAGTTGCTCTGTCGAGTTTGCTATCGATGCTCTGATGTCGGTTAATCTGGCGTATATATGCTCATCGAGGGCCAGAAGTTTTGATTCAACGTCCGCAAACATTTCCTTTTTGCAACTCAATTCATCCATGCCCGCCGCGCTTCCCTGCGATGATGATGATATATGGTTTGCCAGGGCAATCATCTGTGATGTGCGTCCGAACATATCCATTAGCATGGAGTAGGCGTAGAGTTTCGCGACAACTTCAGAAAGTTGTCCAATGACCTGAGTTTCGCTATTTGCCGCGATTGCGGTCCTCAAAACGGTGAGCACCGATGCGGGTACCGTGTTGAGAAATGCGATTTCATCGGGAAGATACGTACCCCCAGTTTTCAATTTCACGGCGATCGACGACATCATAAGGGATGCATAATTGATGAGGTTTCTGTTTGTGTCGGTAGATGCTGCGCAGGCTCCTGTGCTTGACGGTCTCAGTTCTACGTCACCAACAAAAAAGTTCTCAATGTTTCGGTTTTTGTCGCAGGGTGGCACAAATTGCGCTTGGTAGACGGAATTAGTTTGCGCGGGACTCTTGATTTCTACATCACCGATAAAGCCCCGTATTAAAGCTACATGGGAAGAACTGATGCCTTTCAGCGCTGCCAAATTATCCAAGAGAGAGCCACTGTTGAAAATAGCTTGATAAAGAGCCGGACAGCCTGCTGTCGCCTGCTGTGCTGATTGCTGGACAACATTACCAGGGGGCGGCGGGCTACCCATTGAAGCTTTGTAGACGTTTTGCACATCAGTTTGGAAATTTTTGTAGAGATCGTCTCCGCCTGTTGATACCACGAAGTCGCCTTGGGCTGCTGTTACTTGACTTTTCAACCGATCACCGACAATATCTGACAGAGGGCTGGCAACCGTTGCGACAAGTGCTTTCGAAGCCTTGCAGTCATCGAGTTGCAGACCGTTCAGGCGATCCGTGATGGATTCAAGAGCTTTGATTGTTTCCGAAACCTGTGGTGCAAGGGTTTTAAGCGCAATATCGAAGGCTGCAGCAGGTGCCGCCGACAAAATTCTCTGGAGTTTTTGAACTAGATAATTGAGGTTCATGAACGAAAAACCGCCCAGGAAAGCATCAATCCCCCCGCAGCCGATATTCAGCGATGGTGGCGTGATGGTCATCACGTTATCATTGCTGACTGGCCAACGTGCCGATAGTGATCCACCGGAAAAATAGCCCCGCTTGCTTCCCTCAAAGTAGGATGGGCCGGAAACCGACTTGGAAGAGAGCCAGTCGTCCTGCCATCCAGCATACGATGCGGACGAAAAACAGAGTATGACAGCAAGTATTGCCACGAGTTGCTTCTTGTTTTTTTTCATCTTCTACCCCCTCATATGCCCGAACTGGACATAGATCACCACTGAGTCCTGTCTCCATCAGGTCGAGACGTGTCAAATCCACCCCCCTGTTGAAATTCATGTAGAGAGTATTGTTCTGGTGTTGTTTCACCTTTCAGGAGACGCACCGTGCGGTATGTGCGATCTTCCAATTCCTCGGCTGATGCTACGCCTGCCGATATTGGCACAAAGTCTTCCTTGCCTTTCTGTATCAAGATAAGTGTTGGTGTGATGGTAATGCCAAATCGGGACGCCATTGCCGGCTGCTGAGTAATGTCGACGTGTTTCACTACCCAGCCGGTATTCGCGGAAAACCACTTCAGAATCTTGTCCTCAGCGTCACAGTAGCCGCAGTCTGGCTTGGTGAAGACGACCAGCGCAAAATTGTCCTGGTTCTGCCGCAAAACCTTTTTCCGTGCCTGTTTCTCCATCGCTGATTTTGCCAGGTTGCCAGGTGTTGTAATGGGGTAGTCGGCTTTAACGGTCAGCTCCGGGTACTTTTGCCATACGTAGTCGGAGGTGTTTGCGAAAGCTAGAGACTTCTTCCGTGCGATCTCACTCATCTGGTAGTACTCTTTCACATTCGCTTCCGATGGCTGCCGGACTGCCTTTGCTCGAAATCCGTCAAACAGTTCCTGGAATTCCGCCGGATCCATATCCCATATCTGGTTGTAGGTGTACTCTTTGAGGGATGGATATTTTCTGGGTTTCTTCTTTACCGTTGGCGGGTCGGCAGCTGGCTTTTTTTCTTCCGGATCTTCCTGCTTTTTATCGCGGTCGTACCACCACCAACCTTTCTGCGAATCGGTATAGTAGTCCGCATTGGCTGGTACCGGGAAACTGAGAAGAAAAGCAATAAAGATGATCATCAGAGTAGAAAAATATCTCATTGAATTTCCACCTGTATTTTGGGGAGGATGTTCTTGACCAGACCCCGTATCTGACTTCCCTTGCGTCGCTCGAGTGTCGTTGCATCGACACCAAAAGCCCTGGACAGGAATGGCACATAGAAGCCTGGCAGAGATCTTCCCGTACCTGTAATTATGGTGACAGGCGCCTGGTAGTAACCTTCCTTCATCATCGCAATGCACACGTCGCCGCGTTCTCCGAAACGCCTTACGATGCTATAGAGCCAGTTTCTGCGGACAGCTTCGTCTCCATCAGCCGTGATAAGATCAAGTTGGTGGCCGGCGACCTCTTTTACTGCTTTCCAAACCAGCTTCTCACTGACCCAAACAAACCCATCAGCAATTGAGTAGGCATGCCACAAGCCCTTTAATTCAGGATCTTTGATGACAATATTGATTCTCTCCGCGATATACGTCAGCACTGCGTCCAGATTTAACCATTCCGGGAGCTTATGCGCATGTGGCACATACATGCTGCCCGGTTCCAGGTTCCGGGCAATCCCGGAATCATCATTTTCAACTGCAATCGGCTCGGCTACGGATTCAATCCCACTGTTTTCCGTAATGAGGTGCGTTGGCTGGATAGCGTCAATACTTTTGACGTCTCGCGATGATGCATTAGCAAGCATTCCGGCCAGTTCCAACTTTCTGACTTCCTGGTCGGCCTCTTTAAGCGCTGTTGGCAGGTGATGATTGGTTGCAAGATCATGATGGTTCTGCACGGCTCGTTCAAGCTCAGCGCAGTTACCCAACTGCAGGAATTCCGGGATCCCCATGAGAAGCAGACCGGACGTTACCGGGTGATCCGATTTCCGGTAGAACTTGCTGTATTGAGCCGGAATCTTTCCAATGTCATGGGCTAAGGCGATGATCATGGCATCAGGATGCATGGAGTCATGCTGGAATTTAGCGATATAGCGCTCTGTTACGGCCAGGCTGTGTTTCCATAACGGGATTTTGGCGAGATATTCGTAAGACTCTTCCCCGTATTTCCTCTCCTGTTCATTATCGTTTGCGTATATCCCCCGGCCAACGACGGACGGGCAGTCTCCGTCAACGTCCAGCATCTGCAATAGTTTTTCGATTACGATGCGGCGGTTGCCACGCACACTTGGTTTTGCCACGTAAGCGTTATAGAAAGCATTGATTTCTGGGTGTTTGAAAACCGGGCGGGGACGCTTGGTTTTGGCTGGCTCAGGCTCAGGCTCTCTCCAGATCCGGGAGATGAGGGCGAGAGGAATCACCGTGTCTGTCCATAATTCGCTTATTTCTTGGAGGCTTTTCCTCTCAAGGTTTTCAATCGTTTGCTGGAAACCGAGTGCGACTGCCACCTCAGGGTCGAAGGTTGTTTGCAGATCTGGCGATTTCTGGTTCGTTTTTGACAAAAGTAGCTTGCAGCCGTATCCAATCATGACCAGACCAGTCGCACCAGAGAGATAGTAATAAGAGTTCATAAGATATCTCCCGCGGCAACCTCATCTTCCTCACCATAATGTTGTGAGGTTCCCATCCGTGGTGCTTCAGGGAAGATTATTTTGACTCTTGCTCCAGGAACTTTTGTGGTCAGTCCTTTCCATCTTCCGGAATAGGTCTGCAGCAAGAACTCGCGCAACTGCATGCTTTGTACGTCATATGATTTTATTGCGTCTTGCTCAACTTCCCGGGTGGTCACCTGGTTTGCGCTGTAGATGCCAGTCAAGACGCTTTTTGTGCCGAAGTGGCGGGTTACGTACTCTGATGTATCGGCATCAGGGCAACGCAGAAACAGTTTCGTGTTGCAGTTGTTGAGAATTATCTTGGCGAAGTCCTCGCCGAGAACGGCTGACAATTGGGCGATGTCCTGAACGAAAAAGGTTGTCATGACGTTCGCGGATCCGGCCATTGCGGGGATCGCTTCTATTCCCGGGTAGAGGACTTTCTGCGCTTCATCGATGAAGATGGACATAGGGATCTTAAACTTTTCCTTTTGTGACCCGTATGTTCGGCCTATGCATTTTTGCACCATGGAGAGAAGCACTCTACCCAGGGCGTTGGCTGCGTCCGCAAATAACAGGGAGCCGGTGTGAATAACAATGATGACCCTTTTCCCTTCTTCAATTCGCTGAATGAAGCGATTCGTGTCGGCTTGGCCGATGATCCTGCCGATATTGCCGATCGACAGGTGCATCAAGGCCACGGAGAGGGACATGGAAACTTTGGCGTAATGTTCGAGAGAGTTTCCCAGGAGGTTATCGATAATACTTGCGATACGTAGTGCTTCCTCGCCGCCAATCCCATGGAGCGCGTCCCGGCTCTCTTCAAGGCTTTTACGTTGAATGCTCAGCCTGATGTTGTCAAAGTTCAAGTTTGGCAGGCGGCCTTGATGTCTGGCGATGATAGTGATGGCGGTTATCGCTGCCGTGGCCAACATGACAGCTACATCTTTGAAGAAGGGCTCCTTGCTCGGGGGAATAGCTGCGGCAATGTGATCTGCCAGTTCGTTGACTGAAAAGTAGTACGCCATTGGGTCAACCAAGGCTGATAGCTCCGGGTAGACGGGCGTGATTACCTGAAGTTCTTCGAGTCTCCCGTATTTTCGGGCAGAGTCGTAAATTTTGGACAGGATGTCTTGATCACCCTTCGGATCGAGGTAACAGATGCTGTACCCTTTTGCCAAATCCTGGTCGATCATATGTTCCGCAAGTCTCGTCTTGCCGACACCGGTTGTGCCGACTACGATCATTCCCCGTTTCCGCTCGTTATCAGGCACGGTAATCGAGACAATTTTTGTCGGGTTGTCCAGATTTACGCCGCTTCCAATGTCGGTATGGTTGGCTGCCGGTTTTCGGAACAGCTTAAGAAAGGACCTGGACACGTACATTCTCCTTCAGCTCTTTAATGACCGCGGTTATGGCCTCTCTTGGTATTCGCTGATGAGTAACGACATGGCTCTCACCTCCGGGGATACGCCTGATGCACTTAATCTTATCAATTCCACTGTGTGTGCTGAGAAGGATGGCAGGAAGTTGCATTGTAGCGCGGGATAGCTGGACGAGAACCCTTGCGTGATTGTGGCCGGCAACCGGACTAACGCTGGTTACATACCACATTCTGGTTTCTCCGAGAAAATAGCTCTTTCGCTCATGCGGCGGCTGGAAGCGCAGTGGACATACGCCCATCAGAATATAGCGCTCAAACAAATCAGTAAGTTCCATCTCAACAAGAACGTTGCCATCGGCACTGATTCTTCTGATAACCCCAGGCACGACTTTCCCTTGCAGGGATTGCAGATTGTCATACTCCCTGAGAACTTGCGCGACACGCAGTTCATTTTCAATTTCGAAAATTATATTTCTGCGTAGCCGCTTGTTGAGCTTTCTCTCGGTGAATTCTTCGATTGCACCATTTGGCGGGATCATCCAGATGCCCAGTTTGCTGTTCAAGCGCACAGCAAAAGGTATTTTGAAGGCATTTTCGAGGGCTCTGGCAATCGCTCTTTCAATTGCATCGAGTGCTTTCTGCCCTGGCAGGTCCCCGTAACGAGAGAGCAGTTCTCTGAGCAGGTTCTCAGAGGTCATTGTTGTGTCCCAAGGGGGAAAAAGAGGCGATATCGCCTGTCTGAATGCCAGAGACTCTCGTTGGTGACGCGTAATTGGTCTGATAGATCTTTGCGGCGATTCGTCTTGCATACCAATCACGTTTTGAGGGTGTTCGAGAATGGTAGCAGCCGACAGCGTCCCAGCCGTAACCGAAATCACGGACGCATTGCGATAAAATCCATGCACCTACCCGAATGTTCACACATGGTTCCGTTATTCTGGCCCAGGTCTCAGGGCGGAGGTGTTTTTTCCAGAGGGAGTTGATTTGCATGAGGCCGATGTCATACGTGCCATTGCTGTTCATGTTTACGGCTGCGGTGGTGTTGTTTGATTCGTGCGATGAGATCGCTTTGAGGAGTTCAGGTGAAACGCGATATTCGGCGCCAGCCTGCTGGAAGCAAATATCATAGGCGAAAGTCGGCGAAATATAGGTTGATATAGAGAGTACAATAGACAGGCATACGAGAAGTCGCATTTTCCCCTCCTACCTATTAATATTCCCCCCAGCGTCAACCTATTTTCTGCAGAATTCGGGAACTTTTTATTCGCAAATACGTAACCGCCTTAATTTACGCACTTAATTTTTTGTCTTTAGGGGTTTTTTTGGTCGTTAGGCTATTATCCGAAACGTGGAGGGGTGACAGTAAATTGCAAGTAACAAATTAAAATTAGCAAATATAAGTTGACAAGGAAGCCGAATGTTTGTTATTGGCATAGTTGTGTTACATTTGTCTAATTATGTAGAACACATAGTAAGACGAAGATTGCTCTAGAAGTCGGAACAGAATACCGGCCTGCTTTGTAGAGACTTGTTATCTATTTACTATCCGTCGAACTCACTTTTTGTGGCCGGTTATCCTGTTAAGGCGTCCTAGTACCTCGCGTTATGCCTTCCTATCGTCTGCCTAACGGATGACCCTTACCAAAATTTACTGCCCGATGAAACGCTGTCCGTCTCAGTATCGGAAAGGCCACGGTAAAGGTCTTTCCCGACCCTGAATGGTGAAAGTTGTTTAGGGGCGGGGGGTCCGAATGGATTTTGATTTTGCCGTCGAATGGGTCAAGCTTCACAAAGATAGCATTCTTAGATTTGCACGAAAATTTGTTAATTTCTCACCATACGAGGTTGAAGATTTCATAAGTGCCGCCAACGAAGCGTCACTGATGGCTGCCTTGCAATCGACTGACGAAGTTCAGTTTCGAAAACAGTTTTGGCTGTCTTTTCGAGCAGTGCTTCGCTCGATCGTCCCCAACCCCCAATCAGAAGAATGGTCCTCATCTGTTCCTTCGCATCTGTGTTCGGCAGATATCCCCGATAACATTCCGCATACCTCGACCCAGTGTCTTGATTACACAACGGAATCGATCCTGCTTTCCGTAAGAGAATACCTTCCTGATACGGATAGAAAGCTGTTGTATCTTGTCCTGGGTCTTAGCCCCGAAGGAAAATTGTCCTGCAGGGAAGTCGGGGATAAATTGGGCTGCTCAAAGCAAAATGTCTCCAAGCTTTTCAAGCGGTGTCTTCGAGATATTCGGAAACTGGTTGAAGCAGGCAAAGTCAGCAAAGATGTCAATTTAGAACTAGACCATCCCGGCAAATATTTTGAAATTGTCTTTGAAGAGCTTTACCCACCAATGCGTGAGTAATGATTTACTGTGTATCGCTACTACTGGAAAATAAGCAAGCCGATGTTTCCCGGGAGGTGTTTTTGTACATTGCAAAGGTTTCATGCGGCGCCGTTGCCGAATATCGCGAGCAACTGAAAATGCTCATTTGCCAGGCGTTTCAAAAAGGATTCAGCCTGTTTGAGATCGTCAGGATCACGGGCGCAAGGAATCCTAACTTCGCATACAATGCGTTGCGGAATGAAAAACTATTTCCCCGCATGGCAAGAGGCAAACCCAAAAGGACTGCTTTGCTCGACACGAAGATCGAGAATATTTTTTTGGAGAAGGGGTTCACATTTGCCAAATGGGCAAACATGTGGAAGTTTTCGCAGGATGATGTTGCACGGGCATTATCAGCCGAAAACGATGAAAATAGTGCGTTCCAGGACATCTATGCGGCTTTCCAGAGGGATTTCCCTGATCATTTCACCCGCCTGTTCACCCATAGCGCTTTAAATAGACGTGAGACAATCCGTCTTCAGAGAGGCGTTGTTCCCAAATTGGAATCTCTTGTTGTCTTGCTGCGTTATGACGAAGACTTTAATCAGTTCACTGCCACTTTTACGACTCTGCCATCCATGGAAGGGCAGGGTCAGACGTGGGCCGCGGCAATCACGGATCTCGAAAAGATCTGGTGGGTGCATAAAGCCATTACTCGTTTGAATTTGGCACTCTATCCAAAACAGGCTGCTGCTTCTTTCAGTGAGCGGCAGGCAACAGGAGGACATATTGACTGCTCCCGCGGATAAACTCGTTACCACTGTCAAGCTCACAATTCATGACCGCGTGACACATGGTGCGATAACTCGTCTCAAAGAGACAAATAAGATGTCTGCTTTTGTATGCGCTGCCTTGCACGAGTATGTAAGGTCCCCGCTCGGGCAGAAACTATTGGATGTCCTGGCACCGGAATAATTTTAGGATTCAACGTGCCGTTATTATTAGCTACTATTCACTCTAGAGTGTTCCTGCTTTACATTTTTGTGAAATAATCCCGGTTTTTGGTTGACGCTGGGGGGAATATTAATAGGTAGGAGGGGAAAATGCGAATTACCCAGATCGCTTTCTTCACTTGCCTTTTTTTTGTCGTCACAACGGTGCATGCAGCCTCGATTAAGCAGCGTGAATATGCGTACCGCTATGACTGCGCCAAAGGACTGCAAGACGAAACTTTTCTGATTTGCGGGAATTGCAATGACGATAGGCCAACACAGCTAGTTGCGCTAGCTGTTCGCATGGTCTCAACTCCCCAACAAGTAGTTACTGAAAAAGAAGTGCCCGCCCCGCCTGCCATATCCAGCCTCATTGACACGATCCAGTTCAAATTCGACAGTGCTTCGCTGCTGCCTGCAGCGAGGTCCAGCCTGGACAAGATAGTAGAGAAAAACGGCGTACATTTGGCTGGATACACCTGCAGCATCGGAAGTCCCGTTTACAACGTAAATCTGTCGCAACACAGGGCGGACGCTGTCGCCCGATATCTTACCCGGCGGGGCATTTCAGTTCTTTCGGTCACCGGTTATGGGCAATCCTTGGAATATCCTGGATACACCAAGAACCGAAGGGTTGAGGTCCGCGTTGATCGAAAGGAGACATTTTGAACAAAGTTATTTCAGCGGTAACGGGTTGTATTCTTTTGGGTCTCACAAGTTATGGGATGGGGGCTATGCCAAAAACTAACGAAGATAAAGCAAAAGATGAGCTGATTAAGGCGTTTCCTAATCTGGCAATCGGCAGCATCTCTGAAGACCCTCAGTTCACAGCGCTGACGGGCTTGTATGAGGTGGTTGTCGGTGATCAAGTTTATTACTTCAGTGAAAAAGGGTACCTCTTTGTTGGCAAAATCTACACCAAGGACGGTAGAAACCTGACCGAAGAGAAGCTGACGAAGGTGCTCTCGGAGAAACTCAAACGTCTCCCCTTGACGAAAGCAATAAAAATCGGAAACGGCCCCAACACTATCGTTGAGTTCACCGATCCCGATTGCCCTTATTGCCGGGTAGTCAATAAATATCTCAGCAAACGTAAAGACGTAACCCGCTATATCTTCATGTTCCCTCTCCCGATGCACAAAAATGCCGCCAACAAGGCAGCCTACATCCTGTCCGCAAAAAACAAAGAGGCTGCGCACCTGGAAGTATTCTCTGAACAATCGGCCAAGATGTCTTTTCTTTCACCAACCCCGGAAGGGGCAAAACTGGTTGAGGAATCGTTGGCCATCGCCCGGACTGTCGGCATCCGTGCGACACCAACTTTATGGGTGAACGGAAATTTTGTGGGGAGTGCCGATCTGGATCGTATCGCAGCCCTGTTAAAGGACGGAAAGGAGGTCGCCAAGAAGTAGAGGAACTGTCATGACTATTGGAATAACCATCAACCATGCACGCTAAGGAGGAAACGTTTTATGGGTATTCTGCAGCACTTCCGGAAAACCAGTTTTACCAACATGTTGTGCCTGACCGCTTTATTCGCATTGCTTGCTACGCCTGCATTTGCATTCACCGTACCGGCAGCGAATAGCATCTTGTACTCGGTGTACAACCTGATCATTGTCGGGATGATCAACAACGGCCTGACCTATATCGTCGGTTTCGTTTCCATTCTGGCCGGCGCGTATTTCCTGATGCAGCAAAAAATGGTGGTCACATTGTTCTGCATCATCGGCGGCATACTCTTCCTGTCCGCCGGGTCCATTGCGACCGCATTCGGTTACATCTACTAACGCAGTTTCTCCCTCGACGGATTATTTGCGGGGCAGTACGAGCTGCCCCGCCTTTTTCTAAAACCAGTGCAGCCAGGTCAAAACGTGAGGTTCAGCATGGCGAAGAAATTTCCGCAGTATCTGTCGCAACCGTTTCAGGTGTTGTGGTTTGAATCAGATGATATCGTCCTGTTCCTGCTTTCCATTATTGTCGCGCATGCCACGGGCGGTTTTTTTTGGCTGCTGCCGGTATTCTCTCCTGTGGTCAGCACCCGGATCAAACGAAATTTCCCCCGTGGTTTCGGGAAGCACGTTCTGTACTTCCTCGGCATTGTGAAAATTAAGGGCTCCCCTGATGCCTTTGTAAAGGAGTTTGTCGAATGAAGCGATCAAAATACCTTCAGGCGGTCTCAAACGTTTTTGCGCAGAACCGGTTGCTGAAGTTTGCCATGCTCTGCCTTGGCTTCGCGTCCATTGCCAGTACCCTGGGCTCTCTCAAGGCTTTAAATAGCCAGAAGATTGTTCTTGTTCCACCTAATGTCAACAGTCAGATGTGGGTTTCCGGAAACAAGGCGTCGGATGAATACCTGAAAGAGTTTGCCCGGTATATTGCCGCACTGGCATTTTCCTATCATCCCGGCACGGTCCGCAAACAATTCAGCGAGTTGCTTGCTATGTATACTCCAGGGGAGTTCGAGAACGCGCAAAAAGTATTCTACTCTCTTGCGAACAAAATCGAGGAAGCACGAGTTGCGAGCACTTTTTATGTGAATGAAATCAGTAATTGGGAAAACCGCACTATTGAGGTGAAGGGTTACAAAACCACCTTTTTCCCAGACAAGACATCGGAGGAAATCCAGACGTCATACTTTATTGCCTATGTGATAAACGACGGCAAATTTCAGATCACGAGCATCATGGACAAAGAAGCAGAGACCAAGAAAGAGGCCCTTAATGCAAAGAAATAGCATTCTGTCACTGGTGTTCACCATAGTACTTGTGGCGCTGTCTTCCCTGTCAAACGCTGCGGAGCAAGCAAAATTTCCGCTGAAATATCCTACACCGCCTGTACCTGAAAAAGTGGCAGCGGAACCGGCTGGGGTAGGGGGCGCTGATATTCATGAAACACTCCGATATGCAGAGACCAGCTCGAATAACACGGTCCTTCCGGAGATAACTACTCCTGTTGACATGTCCGCCACCGATTTGAATCGGATCAGTTGTCCATCAGATATAAAAGACGCCCTTACTTCCGCGGAAAAGGGCGTAATTGTCAAAATATCCGGGAAAGATGTTTTCGTAAAGTTCAAGGTCCTGAAAACTCCGGAGGGCAAACTCAAGTATTCAGCGAACCGCACGGAGCTTTTTGTGGTTTGCGGTGACAGCACCTACAGCCTGATAGCACAACCGAAAATGATCCCTTCACAAATGATTCGACTTGGATCCGGTACAGAAAAAAGGATTCAGGAAAATCAGTCCATCTATGGTTCGTTGCCGTTTGAAAAGAAAATCATCCGAGCAATCAAGGACATCTACACAGAACAGATTCCGGACTCTTATGCAGTCACAGACATTAATCGACACATCGGAAATTATCAGGAGTTCAGCGTAATAAGCCGCCGCTCCGTAGAAATAGAAGGGGAAGGTCTCCGCGTTGTCGAGATGGAAGTCTTCCTCAAACCTGGAACGCGTCAGTTCAAGCTCAACGAGAAATTCTTCCTGAATAAACAATTTACTACCAACCCAGTAGCCGTCTCGCTGGAAAAGCAAGTGGTGAACGTCGGCGAGCATGTTCGCGTCTTTATTGTTGAGCAGCGACCGGAGAAGCAGATGTCTGAAATCAAATTCACCCACCTTGAGAAACTCCAGGACGATACTTCAGCCGACTTGCCGCAGAAGTCACTGCGACCGGCTGCGTCCCGTGTCGGCACCGATTTTAAGCAGGAGGGGAGAGACCAATCATGAAAGCCAAGTTCAGGGAAAAATGGAATACCCTTTCCCCAAAAACTCGAAAATCGATAGTTCTGCTTGCTTGTGGAAGTATCCTCCTTTTTGTTGTTGTGCTGGGATGGCTCAACAGCAAGGCAAGTGGCGTTAAAGTAGGAAACAAAGAGGCCGCCCAGCAGGAAATCAAGCTGGAGGACGGTGTCATTGAGAAATCGAAAACTGCCGATTACGAACTTCGTCTCGCACAAACCCAAAAGCAATTGGAAGCCCTCAAACAGGGCAAGCCTATTGATGAAAGTCTCGCGGAACTTGATCCGCGGGCAACATCGAACTTTGTTGCACCGATTGTAGCAAAGAACTATTCCGAAACGACCGAAAACGATGGCAGATCCGGGACTCCAGCCGATCTTCCCGGGACTCCTTCAGGAGCTTCCAGTAGTAAATCAGCGGCCGTATTGCCGCCATTACCACCGCCGCCGGTGGCGAATTCTTCGACACCGCTAGGAGGTTTCGGCGGAATTGGTGCTGCTCAGTCAGTCGCACCCCTGCCGGTCCCTGACCAAGAGTTGGGTGACATCCTCATGGTTTCATCCTCAGCGGCTGATAAACCCACGACTTTAACTGAAGTGAAAGAAGGTAAAAAAAAAGGCCTGACAACGGTGTATTTACCACCTTCTTTCATGGAGGCGACCCTTCTTTCAGGTTTGGACGCACCTACAGCGGGAGCGGCGAAGGGAAATCCGGTACCTGTGCTGATTCGCGTGAAAACCCCGGCTGTGTTGCCCAATGAAGTCAAAGCACAACTGACAGGCTGTTTTTGCATCGCAGACGGGCGAGGAAATCTCAGTACGGAGCGGGCAGAGTTGACGCTGGTCTCCATCAGTTGCCTCGACCGGAGGGGTGGAGCTCTCATTGACCAGAAGATAAAGGGTTTTGTGGTGGACGCTGACGGGAAGATCGGTCTGCAGGGAAGAGTTGTTGCCAAGTTTGGGGCAGTTGTCGCGAGGTCAATGCTGTCCGGCCTCCTTGTCGGTGCTGGAGATGCCTTCAAAGCACAGGCGACAACATCGTCAATCAGCCCATTGGGGACCACCCAGTCCCTCAATACGAAAGACTTGGGGATGGCGGCGCTTGGGAACAGCCTGTCGGAAGGATTCAAGGAGATACAGAAATTTTACATGGAGCTTGCCCGCGAATCTATGCCGATTATCGAAGTTGGTGCAACTAAGCGCATTACGCTGGTTGTTTCTGAAGGTCTGAATCTTGAGATCAAGAAATTGAAAGGGTTTGGAGCGAGACAATGAAAGAACTTTCTACCAAGAAGCCGTTATTTGCAAAGCGAATTAGCACGCGTAACGCGATCATTTTTGTAGCTGCGCTTGTCTTTTCACTCCCAGGCTGCGCTGTGATCAATCCCTATGAAAGCGATTTCTCCTGCCCGGAAACCTTCCACGGTAAATGCATCTCTGTGCAGGGTGCCTATGACGAATCTCTCTCGGGCAAAGATGATGCTTACGAAAATGCCATCGATAACTGCATTGGCGGGAAATGTCCGGAGCGGACCGAGAATACACGTCAGACGCTCAGGCCCGATTCGGTTGAGGACAGAAACTACAACGCCTACCGATCCGCACTCTATAGCCGCTATGACCAGCTGCTGCGCGAGCCTCAGACCCCTGTTGTTGTTCCGCCGAAAGTCATGAGAATACTGATGCTTCCTTATAAAGGGCAGGATGGCGAGTTCTTCATGTACCGGTATGCCTATTTTTTCACTGAAGAACCGAAGTGGATCCTCGGTGACAGTGTCGAAGCATTCGAGGACTAACCGGAAAGGATTACGTGATGCCATTAGCTTTTTTGAAATCAGCAGTTTTTGGCAGCAAGGGCGGTTTAAGTATGCGAGAGCTGCATAAGCTCTCGCAGCGGGATAAGTTTTCCGACTACCTCCCCTGGGTTTCCTATGATGAGGAGACTCGCCTGTTTTACATGTCTGACGATACGTGCGGTTTCGCCTGGGAATGCAGTCCGCTGTTTTTTGCCAGCGAAACAACGGTAAATATCCTTGAAGGGATATTCCGGTCGAATCTCCCGGAAAAATCCGTACTGCAGTTCATCCTCTTTGCTGACCCCTGCATCGACGATATTTTGGAGGATTACTGCCGGCTTAAGGCTCGTCAGGACAGCATTGTTTCCCTTGTAAATGAGAATCTGCCTCGATATTTCAAGGACGGCAAGTATGGCTTGAAAAATATGGGCAAAATACCCCTTCGTCGATTTCGACTCTTCTTTACCCTGAAGTTTCCGGAGAAAGAACTGGAAAGCGTCAACCTTCCCCATATCTGGACTACTCTCGGCGAGATTCTCAAAGGAGCATCACTTTTCCCGGAACCGATGGATGCATCGGCATTACTCGAGTGGGCTCGCTGCATTCTCAACGATAAAACGTCATTCAATAACTTTCGCTATGACGACAATATCCCGATTCGAAAACAAACAATTTTGGGGACAACCATCAAAAAAAGCAGCAACCGACTGGATTTTGGGAAAAGGATCTTCCGCTGCATGACACCGAAATCATTTCCTCCCGATGTCGATCCAACACAGATCAACAGGTTGTTTGGCGGAATTGATGGGATGAGTTCGGACGACAACCAGATGTCGCTGCCATTTATTTTTACTTTGAATGTTCTGATGGAAAACCAGAAAAGTCAAATACACCGAAAAACCAATCTGATACTTCGTCAGCAGGCGGTGGGTTCATTCGCTCCGTCCCTGATGCGAAAACGAGATGAGCACATGTGGGCCGCTGATGAACTGGAGAGGGGAACAAAATTTCTCAGAATCGTGCCAATTTTCTGGGTTTACGGTGACGATGAAACGCAAGTGAGCGAGGCTTTAATCCGTGCTCGCCGCATCTGGGATGGTGAAGGTTTTGTTATGCAGGAGGACGAAGGCATTCTTATTCCTCTCCTGCAATGGAGCCTGCCATTTGGTCTTTGTGATGTCGGGTCAAACGTGAATATGGTTGATCGTCACTACCTGGCACCCATTGATACAATCTCTACCTGCCTTCCTGTTCAAGGTGACTTTGCTGGATTTGGCAATCCAGTTGCGCTGTTTACCGGCCGAAAGGGTCAACTGTTTGGCCTCGATATCTACAGCAGTGGAGCGAATAATCATAACGCTTTCGTAGCTGCCGAATCAGGCGCCGGCAAGAGTTTCTTCATCAACTACATGATTTACAACTATTACTCTGTTGGCAATATGATCCGGATTATCGATATTGGCAGATCCTACGAGAAGGCCACCAAGCTTTTCAAAGCTCGCTACCTCGATTTTACCGAAGACTCCGACGTTAATCTGAACCCTTTCACCTCTATCGTGGATCCCGAATTTGACGTCCCCGTAATTGCTCCCATTGTCGCCCAGATGGTGTTTTCGGCTGGAGCATCCCAACCTACTGAGGTTGATATGAACCTCATTAAATTGGGGGTGAGGTGGGCCTACGAAAACGAAGGAAACGATGCGTGCATCGATACGGTGCACTATTACTTGTCGAATTTCGATCAGGTGCAGGGATCTGAAAGCCTGGAAATCCGGGAGTCAGCCAGAAAACTCGCATTCAACCTCCACAATTTCACCTCAAAAGGTGTCTACGGAAGATTTTTTAACGGCAAATCGACGTTCAACATCGCCAGCGACGATTTTTGCGTACTGGAACTCGACCAGCTGAAACCTCGCCCCGACCTGTTCCGCGTTGTCACCATGCAGGTTGTCAATGCCGTTACTCAGGAACTTTACCTGTCAGACAGATCAAGAAAAAGGATGATTTTTTTCGACGAAGCCTACCAGTTTCTCGGAGAATCCGGCCATATCAAAGGGGTCATTGAGGAAGGATATCGCCGGGCTCGAAAATACGGCGGTTCGTTCTGGGTTATTACCCAGTCGATTCTCGACACCAAGTCGTTCGGTAGTGTCGGTGAAGTCATCCTCAACAACAGCGCATACAAATTCTACATGGAATCACATGATTTCGAAAAGGCACGCGCTGAGAAACTGGTTGATTATGATGATTTTACGCTGAAAATTCTCAAATCCTTGAAAACCAAGAAACCAAACTACAGCGAAATCTTCATGGATACCCCTTTTGGCAAAGGTGTTGGAAGGTTGCTTGTTGATCCGTTCAGCTATTACGTATTCACGTCCTCTTCGGAAGAAGTCTCCGAAATTGAGGCAATGGTGGATGGTGGAGTACCGTATGAAGATGCTATTCGTGCAATGGTCACGAAATATCGTTCTTAGTCTGCTGGCTATAGGAATAAGTTGTCCTGGCATTTCGGGGCCGATTGAAGATGCCAAGAACGCTGGTTTCACATCGGGGAACACGGTGCAGAGTCTTTTCGGCGAAAAGGAAAGCCTCAACACCAATCTGTCGGTGCCGATGACTGACAATACTTCCCAGATGAAGACCATTGACGGAAGCACTTCTTTTTCAGCAAACCTTACCAGCCCTTCCTCTGCATCCTTCTTGAAAATTCTTATGCAGCCCTCTGCCTCTGGTGACCTTCAGGTGGTGAACGTGAGCCAGGATCTCAATATGGATGGCAGTATTGATAATGTCTATACCGTTCCTCGACTGGTATCCGGAGTATGCGCAAACGGCTATTACTCTTGTACCGCCGGGACCTGGAGTAATTGCCAGCCGTATAAATGGATTTCCGATAGCAATGGCAAGGTCTCCGATGCTACGGCAGCGATTACTGAGCTTGGCGGATGCTACTGCATCAACTCCTCCTGCGGCTCCCAGTTGGTATGGGACAACTCCGCTCTCGTGCTCAAGGACCTGGGCGGAGGTGCCGTTTCCGCCATCCAGTGGGCGAATATAGGATTTACTGTCACCAATGTATCGCTGACTCCCGTTACAATCGACTATTATGGCCGTCTTGTCGCCAGCGCCGCTGTTGGAGATGCCATGCAGGTTCAGACCTTGCCTCCCCCGGTGAATGCCCAAACGTACTATGCGAACCCGGGAGCCATGTCCAGTTCGCTAGGAGGCATCATCGCGACTCAGAGCGGTGACCCGAACAGCATCTACTACAACATGCTCAACTCTTCGGTAGTGAACCAGGCCAGTGGTGAACAGAAGTCATGCACCATCATCCGGACCGGAGGGCTGGATTCGGCCAGCACTACGTTCAGCAATTCAGGCACCAAAAGCATGTGCACCGACCATTTTATTAAGATCCAGATCTGGAAAGAGGATGACACGACGTACAAGCTGCAAGCGCTCGACACGGGTCCTGGCGGCGATCCGTACCGTAATTGCGGAGTAGGAGCTGTTGACAGCAACGGTTGGTATACGATCGGCACAGTAAGTCTTCCGCCAGCATCAGCGACTGCCCAGGGGAAACTGACGACAGGATCCTTTACTTTACCAACCATGACAGGGGGTGGGTGCTCCGGTGGATCTGGTTTTGTGGACGGCATCCTTAATGGTTTCGACCTGCCGGTCAATACGACGGTTTCCTGTCCAGACTCCGGGGCACAGACTGTTACCTTTGATTGGAGCTACTTTTTCGAATACAAACTCGACACGTACGTCGAGAACGTGAATGACCAGTGCCAGGCACTGGAGTCAGATCCCACCTGCACTTTGAAAGACGAGACAGTTGACGACGTGCAAATTTACCTGAACTACAACAGCACTGGGCTCAGCCAGATTCCGTCATGTCATGACCTTGTTGGTGCGGCTGGTCCGATGCAGATATGTAGGCCCTGGTGGTCAAAAAAGCGCACCTACATCTGCGAAACCGATGCACTGGATTTCTCCGACCTCAAGACACGCTATGGCGCAGTTGTTAGCGGAGTATCACAGTCCGGGAGTACGCTCAGCTATGCTGATCAAGTAAAAGATTTGAATGGGAACTGGTCTGCAGGTGGCGGGTCCATACTGATGCCGGCAGCGGATGCTGCCGCTACCTGTGAGCTCTCGTGCCGGACCCGTGTTGCCCATGAGGATAATGAGGTCACCACAACCGGCATAGTCTCGGATATGCGTTTAGACCCCGCCAATTCAGCCGATTATCTCTACAAGTTATGTGTAAACGGAGTATGCCCCATCGGGGCAGGGGAAGTTATCGTCGATGACTGTCAATGTTTGTCTGGTTTCCAGGAGGCAGCGCTTGCTATTCAGTCGCTACGCATGGCGGGCAAGGATACGATCTGTACGAGTGGTGTTAGGAAGCCTGTTCAATAAGGATACGGGATGCTCTATCGAATTTTGTTTACATGTATCTACTCTGTTTTGTTCCTCGGGCTTTCGGGCATTACCGGGGTCGTTAATGCCGCTACCAGCTGCCACGAGCTCATTGCACCAGGTGCGAGCGCATACAAATATTCGGACAGTCTGGTCCATTTTGTGTTTTACGGCGGAAAGACCTACGCCATTTCCAAGTCGGCCGTCACCGGGAATACTACCGGCCCGCATGCGTACTTCGCCTTCAGCGCGAATATCGACCAACAGTACAAAGTGACTGGTGTAGACACCGCTTCGCTGCGGAAACTTCTCAGCCTGGGAAAATTTGGCGACGCAGCACCTGTGACTATTCCTGATGAAGAAACGATGCAGTGGTTACTTTCTCAGTATAGGCAGTTCCTGGGCCAAGCAGGTTCCTCTCAAATATCTTATGTCAACGCTTGGAAGGAGTTCGGCGCAAACAGTCCCTTCACTTTGATTACAGGTAACCCCCTCGGGTATTCCAATTGGCCGGGAGGTATGAGTCCGCCTGTCGAAACAATTTCAGAGCCTCAAGCAGTGTCAATGGGTGCAGATGGTGTCTGGCTCAATGGTACGACGGATCAGATTCTTACACAAATCGTTGAGTTTAATAGCAAACTGGACTGTGCAGTTGATCTCTCGACAATTCCAACTATTCCAGATCCTGATCCGGACCCACCCCCGTCGACAACCGATATTTGTGTCGCTGATCTTAACGGCAACGGGGATATTGAGGCAAACGAGACGACTCAGTGCGTTTCAACCCCTCAAGGCATGTTGTGTCCGATTGGAGCGGTCTCTTGCCAGGGTAGTGGCACCGATCCTGTCTGTCCGGCTGGTTCCGTTCTCGACCCCATAAGGGATATGTGCCAGGCCGACCCAACAGCCAATTGCGGGGCAGGGTATACCTATGATGCTGCCCTGGATCTCTGTGTCACCCCTGTCCAATGTCCGGAAGGCGGTACTTTTTCGGCGCTGAACAATCGTTGCGAGAAGCTTGTGACCAACGAATGTCCTGCTACGTACACCTATGATTCGATGAAGGACGTCTGCTGGAAAGCAGTCGAATGTCCGGGCGGATCCTTTGTCGCTGGAAATGACAGATGCGAGGCGCCGGTTGGGAATGGGTGTTCAGATCCATCTTACACTTTCAACGCGGCTCTGGACCGCTGCGAGAAAGACCCAATCTGTGCCCTGGGGACATACAATAACACTTATGACAGATGCCTCCTCAATTTCACGGTGGGATGCCCGTCTGGTTATACCTATAACACCTCTAGTAAGCGCTGTGAAAGAACTCCTCTCTGCAGCCAGGGTACTTTTAACCCGTTGACGAATAACTGTGAGTGGACGACGCAGAGTTCGTATCCGGCGACGGGGACGACAACAGGTGGGGTTAATTTCACAGTCCCTATTTATTTAGACGGAAGCATCAGCGCGAGCACCTGTTATACAAATGGGAAGATGGGTTCAGCTGGGTGCGGCGGAATTTATGGTTATATGGCTGCAAGCAGTTTTCCTGATTCTGTTGCAATTTATAAAACAGGCGGCATGGTTAGTACCTCATGTTACCCTGATGGGAATTTTGGAGTAAGTGGATGTGGTGGGGTAGCCGGTTACATTTCATCAAGTGAATTCTTAAATTCAGGTCCTGTTTATAGACATGGGGCCATGTTTGGTTCCTCTTGTATTCTAAATACCTATATTGCAGGAGTTGGCCAACAGGGATGCGGACCAGTAATCGGTTTCGTTGCTGCTACTCCTGGTGTCCATGGCGGGACGACTACCTATTCCTGCAATCCAGGTGACACACTTGTCGGCACGTCCTGCTACCACGACACACTCAACCAGATTAGTCCTACCTGTCCCAGCGGCACGCTGGATTTCGCAGCTCACCTTTGCTTCGCTTCATATACGCCTGAATGCCCAGTTGGGATGACGTTCGACAGTGCGATTCAATTTTGTTATCAAACGCCTGAATGCCTGAATGGAGCGTTGGATATCGTACAAGACCGTTGTTACCAAGTTAAATCGGGTACCTGTACCTCTCCGTGGACCCTCGATGGGGCCAGCAATATCTGCTTTTCACCTCCCGTTTGTTTGAGCGGTTCCTATAACGCCCAAACGGATCAATGCCAAGCCACAGTAACCAACGATTGTGGCTCGTACACCTGGAGTGCCATCGACAACAAGTGCATTCTGGGGGTTACCTGCCCGAGTGATCTGACGTACTCACTGAATTCGACGGTGGCTTTTTCTGAGGCATTGGATGCTTGCGCATCCGAGACAGAACATGGCTGCCCGGTTGAGACCAGTTACAACGGGCAACCGGTCATGAAATGTGAAGCAGTGCCGGTTTGTGCACAAGGGTCATACGATCCAGTAATGGACAAATGTTATGCGGGTGACAGCTGTCCAGCGGATCCGCAATTAACCTGCATGGATTATCAAGGAAGTGCCCAGTGCTCTCCCAACAGATGCTTTAACCCTGATGACGTCAGCGATGCAGAAGAAGAAACAATGGACGAAACAATGTTGCAGGATGATGCCCGGAATCCAGATGGCACATGTGGCGGGCAGATTCTTGTTTTTAACGGGAAAGCGTCCCGGTGCCGGCCGCCAGGTCTCAAGGTGGGCATGATTAATAACTGCTGTGAGAGTGATACGGTGATGACGGAAGACACCGGGAACACGATTACGAATTCGGTGCAGGCAATCAGGATGGCGTACCAGATTGGTCAGGTTGCTTACTATACGTATATGGCGTCTATGGGAACGGCTACAGTTGGAACTATGACAGCTGCAGGAACTGTAACTGTTGCCATGGGTGCAACAACAACAACTTTGAGTGGTGCCGTTGCTTCCGGGGTAGCGTCCGGTGCTGCTGCAGCAACTGGTGGTGCAACAACTGCCGGGGCAATGACTGCCAGTATGCAGGCTTATGTTGGTGCACTTTTAAACCCTGCCACTATTGCAGTTGCAATTGTAATAATGGTTGTGATGAAGGTGCTTTTTGGAAGCGGTTGTGATCAAGGCGATATACAAACCGGTATGCAGTCCAAAGCCAAGCAATGCCACTATTTGGGTGATTATTGCCAGACCAAGTGGTTTGGGAGCTGTGTCCAGAAGGCAAAGGGCTTTTGTTGCTTTAATTCTGTCATGGCAAGGATCATCCATGAGCAGGGGCGGCCACAATTGACATCCTTTGGCGCCAGCGGTGGGTGGGGCACGCCAGAAAGTCCAGAATGCAGAGGCTTTACTCCGGCTGAGTTTGAGGCCTTGGATTTTGCGAGAATCGATCTGTCTGAGTATTACCAGGAAATTCAAGATGGGCTTACGACGAAGCTCGACAATGCAGAGGAAAAAATCAATACCACTATCCAGAACCGCCTCGACCAGATGTCGCAGTGAGGAAAGCAGGCAACATATTTTTTTCAAGGAGACAGACTTATGAAGAAGAAAATCTACTCGATGTTAGTTTTGGCTGCAATCTCATGCTCTTTCGGGTGTGCCGGGCAGAATACCGCCGCCGGCAATGTGGCTACCGGTGCTGCTATTAACGCTGCTGCCGGTGTGCCTGGAGCTGGCGTAGTGGGGCTTATTGCCATGGCTGCTGACATAATTTCACAGTCTGGTCATCCGGAAGTCGGGAAAATGTCGCCAGAACTTACGAAGCATCTTTCGCAAGCTCCGGCCTGCAGTGCGTTTCGTATAGATGGAAAAGTCGTGACACGATGCATATCTCGTAAAAAAGAAGACGGGAGTCTCATCACGAAAGATAACGCTCCTAAAAGATCTGTGGAATACGCTGAAGCCTACATCTTGGTTGTCGGACAATTTTGCGATGGAATCTTTGGTGATACCCCCGAAATGCAGGCTAAAAACCTTGCTGCCTGGAAAGAGGGTAAAACTGTCGTCGCTGAATACCACGGGCCAAACAATGCGAACCTCGTATTTGTTTCTATTGGCAGAGAGCCGGCGGAAGTAATGCTTAGCGAGGAATGGGTAGCCAGAAACGCCGGTACCCCTGCGGCCATAGAGGGTGCGAAAGAGCCGGTGAATGGAAAAATCTGACTTTATTATAGTAGCTTTTCTGCTTTTGTCTGCCTCCCAGGTGTTTGCCAAGGACTTGGGAACCGTCGGCAGGACGTATCAGATTGCCGAAGTGGATGCTCTCCGCGAACTTGAGGATCGAGCTCGGCGGATTGACACAAAAAAGATGCTTGCGCAGGCCCGACCTGAGAAATATCGCCCTGTAAATCTTAAGTACCTTCCGCGGGCAAGCAAAGCCAGAAGCTACTTGGTCGACATGACTTATGTGCTTGAAGTGGACATTCCGGATGGCAAGGGGGGAATACTCTACCCCCGGGGATATACTTTCAATCCCCTGAGCTATATCCCGTTCAGAAAGACACTGGTAGTAATTGACGGGAGTGATCGGCAACAGGTCGCATGGTTTGCCGCATCACGGTTCAATTCGGACCCGGCGGTCACTTTACTTCTGACAGATGGGTTCTCCGTCGACATTCAAAAGCGAGTTCGACGGCCAGCATTCTATGCAACAGAACCCGTTGTAAGCCGCTTCAGATTGGCAGCGGTCCCTTCCATTATTCGCGTGAAGGGAATGAATATGGAAGTGGAGGAAATTGTGATTCCACTTCTCAAACACAACGCCCGAGGGGGTTAGTTTGCGGCACTTTGCATTCGCTATCTCTTTTTCTCTCGTCCTCAATGTCATGTGGTCTGGTATTGCCCATTCAGTTTGCACCGGAACCTTCATTAACCCAATTTCCGATGTCTGCTGGAGGTGCATGTTTCCCATGAAGGTTGGCAGTGTTTCCTATGGGGATGCTGAAAGTACCGGTTCTGCGGATGAGGCAGCAACGCCTGTCTGTGCCTGCGTCAGCGGCACAAGCGTTGTTATTGGGCTGTCCGTTTCGTTCTGGGAACATGCCCGTTTGATTGAAACGGTGAAGGATCCGTATTGCTTTCCGACCCTCGGCACTGGGATGACGAATCCACAACAGGGCCTTCTTGCGGGAGAAGGCAAGGGGATGGGTGCTGGTGGTGATACGGAGCAGTCGTTTCAGCAGGTGCATTATTACACATTTCCAGTGTGGCAGTTGTTGCAGCTCTTCATGGATTTTCCTTGTGTGGACCAGGGGGGCTTCGATCTCGCGTATATGACGGAGGTCGATGCCATGTGGAATGATGATTCTTTGGCGTTTCTGATCAACCCCGAAGCCTTGCTGTTTGCCAACCCGGTTACCCAGCTGTCTTGTATCACTGATTCTGTCTCGTCTTCAATGGGCTATCCGCTCGATCCCCTGTTTTGGTGCTTCGGTTCCTGGGGATCTCCCTATCCGTTGTCCGGGAGTGTAGCGGACAGTAATAGCTTGAGCGTCAATGCCAACCTGGCGTCGAGGATGATCTTCAAGTTAGGCAGGGAGACAGCTCTCTGGGACACAGCGATCGATCAATGTGCGTCCGGGGTTATTTCGCCAATCATGATCAAAAGTCATTACCGCCTGCAGATTGCACGTCCGGTACGGGGTAGCCAGTGTATAGCGATCGGACAGGCTTCGTCTTTATGGGGCAGTTTAAAGAATCCGCCGCGAGGCGCCGGCTCAAATTCACCGGATAACTTTCTCTGGGTCTTGGCAAGGAAAAGAAAATGCTGCGTAGGATACAACTTTCTCTGATAACGGCCACTTTGTTGGTCACGACTGCTGGTTACGCTGCGACCGGATATATCGATACACCGGACGAGTGTTATCTGCTCGAAAAAGTCACGGGCAACCAAATATACCTGAAGGCCGCGGGCAAATGTGAGGGACGTCCGGGTCGGGCCTACGCTGAAGCTTCCGGCACAGTACGCGTGTTTCTAGACGGGAATTTTTGGCGGGAGCAGGAGTTGACACCTCTAGCTATCCCTGACATCGAGGCATCGTTGAAAAAGGCCCAGAAACTTGAGAGTACCTTGAAGATTCCTCAAAATATCCACGCAAGCAGCATGGTAAAAGAAGCGGAAAAACTTAACTCTGTCTATCAGTCTCCCAAGTTCCAGAAGCAGCTGAACGATGAAGCAGAGCGCCTTAAGAAAGAAGTTTTCAAGGTACAGCCAGGGGAATACTACTCTGAAGTTCCGAAACAAGGAAAGACGGCAGCAGCAAAACTAGCTGGTGATGAAAGGGTCTACCTGTTCATCTCATCCTCTATGCCGATGGCCACAATCAGGAACTATGTCGCTTCGGTTGCAAGGTTCCGTGATGACAACATTGTGATTGTTTTGAGGGGTTTCGTGGGAGGAATGTCCAAGATTGGCCCGACAGTTCAGTTTACTTCCGCAGCCTTAAAAGAAAATCCGCTCTGTGAAGGCAGGGATTGCACCATGCACCCTGTGAGTTTTGTAATTGACCCACTCCTGTTCCGCCGTTACGGGGTCATGCGAGTACCTGCTGTTGTCTTTGCCAAAGGGGTAACGCCCGCGGCACCTGAGGGGAGCGAAGGTGATTTGGCGAACAGTGTCTCGTCGTCTTCAACCATCTACGGTGACGCTTCGCTCGAGTACATGCTGGACAAGATCAGACAAGACACAGGGTCTGCTTCGTTAAAGGGTTTGTTGGCGAAACGGTAGGTGTCCCATCGGAAGGAGTGTCAATGAAGCTGATTTTCGTTATTTTGTGCTGGATCACATGGGGGATTGCCGCTGTGTCCTGGTTGCGCTTCGACACGATAACGATGTGGATCTGCCGGCCTCACTATTGGTGGGAGTCACGCGAAATAATACTCTGCATTTCCATTTTCACGCTGATGGCGGCAATCTGCACAACGGCTTTGTATTTCAGTCGTTTTGCAAGGAGAGCGCTTCTGGCACATCGAGAACACCGCTCTGCAACAAGTTCGGTTCCTGATCTAGGGGTAACTCAATGAAGATGCTCTTTTCCAACTATATTGACCAAGCCAAAGCCACATTCAAAATGACTTCGGTACGCTTTTGCAAGGATCTTTCCTGGTCTGAGCTGGCTTTATGTTTTGCTTTCTACTGCCTGCTGATGGTTATTTTCCCGACCGAACCTTCCGATGATCTCCTCCGTCACATGAAGGCATACACCTACGGCTACGACTATCGTCAGATGTGGCCATTTTCCCCCGGCGTACCGAGCTTCAATTTGTACTACCTGTTCGACGTGTTTGCAGGTGGCGTACACCAGCTGTTCGGACCGCATGGCTTTGCGGTGATCCAGATCCTGGTGGTGCTTCTCTATGCTGCGGCGATCTTTTGGCTGCTCGAGGGAGCATCCAGCCGGAACTGGCGTTTCACCCTGATGATGGTCATCCTCTCACTGGTTTTCTTCCGGATATCCCTGGCCCGTCCCGCAACCTTCGAGTCCGGCCTGTTTCTCCTCGCCCTGGCCGCCTGCAATGACAAACGGGTTACCTGGTGGATGCACTTGCTCCTGGGTTGCCTGATAGCATGCTTCTACCATTTGTTCTTCATCTATCTGATTCCGCTGATCATTTACCGCCGTGCCTATATCGGCAGTCTGCTCTGCGGCTTGGCGGGGTGGGTAATGTACGGGGGGATGAACTATTTCCATGTGATCTGGAAGGTGGTCTCCATTCAGGCGCAACGTGGAGCGATCCGGGTTGCGGAGAACCAGACGATTGTATATGCCTTGCTTCCCTCCCTGTTTATTCTGCTCCCAGTCCTTTTTTACTGGCGTAAAGACGTGAAGCGGCTTATCGCAACCAGCTGGTTTTTCTTATCCAACCAGATGCGCTACATGGAGGTGATACTTCCTTCCCTGGCCTCGTATGCAAAGCATTGGAACGTGAAACTGCCACAGATAGCGGTTGCCCTTATTCTCATTTCACTCTGTTTCTTCCGTCCGGTTACACGCCCGGATGACTCCTGGGCCGTTCTCAAAGGGGTAGTACCAGCAGGAAGCCGCGTTCTTTGCCTGCATTCCGATCCCATGTTTAAGTTGGTCTATGCCAACGACAATCTGCAAGTTTCCCCCTGCCTTGATGCCGGATGGGACACGGATGAGGTCAAGACGGCCATCCTGGACGCCGGGAACGCCGGAACGTTCAGCGAGAACGTACTGACGGGAAAACAATACGAATACGTAGTTGAAAACACCCTGAAGGAGATACCACCCGGGTTGGAGCTATACAGGGTAGCCGGCAAGTACCGGATTTGGAAAGTACCTCCAGCAATTGGCTCTGTACTTGGGAGTGCCGCTAGAACAGGAGGAATACCGTGTCGCGAGAGCTGACAATTCTTATGCCGTGTCTCAATGAGGCGCTTACTCTCGGAACCTGTATCAACCGGGCCAAAAAGCTCCTGTCTGATCACGGGATCGATGGAGAGGTCTTGGTCTCCGACAACGGTTCAACGGATGGCAGCCAGGAAATTGCTCTCAGCCTTGGCGCCCGGGTCGTCAACTGCCATGTACGGGGTTACGGAGCAGCTCTGCAGCAGGGGATAGAGCATGCCTCTGGAGAGTATATTCTTATGGGCGACAGTGACGACTCGTACCACTTCGACGAGGCTTTCCCCATGATTGAAAAGTTGCGCGAAGGCTGCGATGTCTGCATGGGAACACGGCTACGAGGCGAGATCAGGCCCGGGGCTATGCCGTTCATGAACAGGTACTTGGGAAACCCGCTGCTCACCTTTATCGGCCAGAAGCTGTTCCGGATCCCTACCAGCGATTTCCATTGCGGCATGAGGGCATTCCGCACCGACAGGGTAAGAGGTATCAAGCTGGTTACCACCGGGATGGAGTGGGCCTCTGAAATGGTTATCCAGGCCAGACTTCATGGCCTGCGCATGATGGAGGTTCCCATTACTCTCCACAAGGACGGCCGGGATCGTCCGCCGCATCTACGCAGGTGGCGGGACGGTTGGCGACACCTGCGGTTCATGCTCCTGCATGCTCCCAACTGGCTCTTTGTGCTGCCCGGCATGACTCTGATTACTCTCGGCATGCTGGGAGAATCAGCACTCATCCCCGGTATGGTCCAGGTAGGCAAAGCGGCTCTGGATATTCACACCATGCTGGTGCTGGCTTTTATGATGCTCGCTGGTGTCCAGCTGCTCTTCACCGGGATGATGGCTAACGTGTATTCCCACACCAACGGGGTACTGCCCTACACCGAAGAATACCTGCGGTCGTTGAAGGGTTTTTCTCTTGAAAAGCTGCTTCTGCTGGCCCTGGTAGTCGGTGGGGTAGGGGGGCTTGGTTTCGCGGGGGTTATCTGGAAATGGTACCAGGCCGGGTTCGGGGCGCTCGACGTAGAAGTAACCATGCGGCTCCTGATACCGTCGATGACATTACTGTCGATCGCAGGGCAGGCCGTGCTGAACGGTTTCATGTTATCGGTCCTTTTCCTGCCGACCAGATCGTCTTTGAATCTGTATGGCTGTAAACGGGTAGGGGAGCAAACCGGATCACTTGAGGCAGTAGGGGAGGCCGTGTGAGGAACGAAGCATTGTCAGCTACTAAGTCCGAGTTTGACGCCTATGCGGTGGATTATCGCGAGATCGTTAACCGATCCATCAGGTGGAGCGGTGAAGAGTATGAGTATTTCATCGATCGACGGGTGCGGATGATGAAACTACGTCTCGATCGGCACTGTTCCCTTTCTTCGCCATGGCAACACTCTGTTCTCGATTTCGGGTGCGGCACCGGTGTGACAGAAAACTTTTTGAGAAACTGTTTCCCGGATTCCAGCCTCTTCGGCGTCGACCTTTCTGACGATAGTATTCAATTGGCGAGACAGACGAACTCCTCGGGGGCTGCCTTTACGACAGGGGACGGGAAATCGTTGCCTTATCAGGACAAAAAATTCGACCTCATATATACGAACGGAACCATGCACCATATCCCCGCTGAAGAGCGGTTGGGAGTCCTCTCTGAACTCAAACGCGTACTGGCGCCTGGTGGCTTCCTGTTTCTGTTTGAAAACAATCCCCTGAATCCGCTGATGACGCGGGCCATGCTGGCAAACCCGTTTGATGCCGGGATCCAGCCTATCAGTACGAAGAAGCTTCGGTACCTGTCGCAGTCAGTGGGGTTTAGCGTAGTAGCGTTGTGGTATGCCTTTTTCTTCCCTCGTTTTCTGAAAACACTGCGTACCTGGGAAGCAAGAATGGAGTGGATCCCTTTAGGAGCGCAGTATTGCATCTGCTTGACGAGGTAGACCATGCTTGAAACGGAATCAGCTACTTGCTTGTTATGCAACGAGGGCACGGACAGTTTGCCGGTTGCCTCCGGGTGGGACTTCGAGTATCGGACCACTTTCGACGAGTACCAATTTCAGCAGTGTGTCCGGTGTGGTTTGGTCTTTCTCAAAGAGCGTCCGGTTGCGAAAGAAATGCCCAGGATCTATCCGGACAACTATTACTCGGCAGATGACTCGGAAGGTGGTCCAAAGGTAACAGCCTTCTTCCGGAATCACATTGAGGCATCGAAAGTACGACGCTATCAAAGATTATTGGGCGAGGGACGAAAAGAAGTCCTCGATATTGGCTGCGGCAGCGGCAGATTGCTCGACATGATGAAGAGAAACACGAGCGGATGGAAATTGAGCGGCATCGAAATATGCCTTCCGGCCGCGGTCACCGCACTTTTGAAGGGATATGACGTGTCTCACGCAGATTTTGAGGAGGACGATCTTGTTTGGCAGGATGCAAGTTTTGACCTGGCTCTGATGCACCAGGTTATTGAACACACAAGGAACCCCCGAGAAGTCCTCCGCAGGGCGGCAAGGCTTCTGCGTTCAGGCGGGCTGCTTTCCATTGAGACACCGGATGTGCAGAGCCTTGATTTCCAGATATTCAAGCGCCGCTACTGGGGCGGATATCATATCCCCCGTCACTTCTACCTGTTCAATAAGCGGTCGCTTGCAGCACTCCTGGAACAAGAAGGGTTTGAGATCATTTGCATCACATCGATTCTTTCTCCGGTCTTCTGGATACATTCCGTCCATAACTGGTTGGTCGATACAAAGTGGGGCAGGGGAGCCGCCCGATTATTCCATTACCGCAATCCTGTGATGCTCGGTGCGGCAACATCCATAGAACTGATTCAAACATCGCTCTTTCGACGGAGTTCCAACATGCAGATTCTCGCAAGGAGACTTTAGTGGCTAACATTCAAAACTATCTTTTTACGGTAAAAAGCTGTTTCAGAAAACCGGCTCTTTTCAAAAGGATGTTGCCCGGATATGCACGTTCGCTGCTGTGCAAGGCAGGACCTTTGCGCTTCATGGATGTCGCGATCGGCTATGACTGTAATTTTCAGTGCAAGCACTGTTCGGCCGAAGCGCTGAAACGGGACGAAACATTGCTCACTCTGGCCGAGTACTGTCTGTTCGCTGAGGAGGCAATGTCATGCGGCGTCGTGGCCTTCCACTTCACCGGCGGTGAGCCGCTATTGCGGCCTGACCTGATGGATATTGTCCAGGCTTTCCAGCCGCAAAGAAACTTCATCTCCGTTGCGAGTAATGGCTGGTTCGTTAACGATTCATTCTTGAAAGACTTCAAGGAAGTCGGTGGAGATGCACTCTGTATCAGCGTGGATAGTGTCGTGCCTGAAACGCATGACGAGTTCCGCAACAGGAGCGGATCCTGGAAGAAGGCTGTTGAAGGACTTCGTTTGGCGTCGAAGTATGGTTTCCGGACCCTGCTCTCCGCCACGGTGACGCACCAAGCGATGCACGACGGAAGTCTGGAAGAGTTGACCCGATTCTCTAAATCACTGGGGGCTGTTCTCTCACTGAACCTTGCCGTGCCGGCCGGCAATTGGCAGGGGTGCATGGACTTTATTCTTACGCCTGACGACCGGGCTGCTCTCAATGCTCATATCAAGGCAAATCCGCATGTGCGGACCGACTTCCAATCAAATTGGCGGATCCGGGGCTGCCCGGCAATGAAAGAGAAGTGTTATCTAACCCCTTACGGGGAGGTAATCCCTTGTCCTTTCATTCATGTGGCGTTTGGGAATGTGCGGAAACAGCCTCTACGCCGGATACGGGCAGAGGCACTACGCCATAGGTGGCTGAAGGAGTACCAACCGGTCTGCATCGCCGCGGAGTGCCTGGAATTCATCGAGTCGGCTGGTTGTTACAACGGGGGAAAGAGAAGTCTGCCGCTGGATTATCGGGCTTCTGGAGCTTTTTGCCAATGAAGAACTGGGAACCTTTAGAGATTTTCTTGGCAAGTAGCAGCTCGCTGGGCGATTTCATGTTTATGCATTGTTCAGCCGTCGGTGGAGAGACGATCTACTCCTATAAACACCGCAACACCCGGCGTTATCTGAACTTGGATAACCAAGGAAACTGTTATACCCATGGTGGAGTGGGTGAGTATAAGTATAGGCAAATCACGCCGCAGGAAGCACTGGCACATGTCTTTTCATAATGCGGCCAACCAGAAGAGGAGGTCGTGTGCGAAGCAATCCGCCATGGCTTCCGGGGAGAAATTATGCAAGAAGCGACAAGCAGTACAGCAACCGCATCATCGGAAACCGTGCCTGGAAGCATCCAGGGGAATAAATCTCCGACGTGGACCAGAATCGCCCTTGCGTGCGTGTGCGTCAGCGTCATTTCGTCAATTGCGTCGATTGCTGCCTACGATCACTGGTATGCACAGAAGGTTGTGGCAGTGGACCTCAAGGGGTATATCACCCAGCAGCGAGATAACTATGTTGCCGGCAAGATTTCTGACGAGCAGTTGAGGCGCTCCCTGGACCGGTTGGAACAAGTAGTGACCTCGATTCCCAAGAATAAGGCAGTCCTTATGGGCGATCTGGTGGTTCGCAATGTTGAAATCATTAAACCGTAGGCAACTTTTCATCCTGGCGGCTTTTCTCGTGCTGGCCGTCCCGGCACTGAGCTTCACTGCGCCGCGGTTCTTCTGTGTTGCGCTGCCGCCCTCGCTTTTCCATGTGCTGTTCTGGGTTGATAAAGATACGAGCAGAATAGGGCGTGGGGATTACGTGATGTTCACGCATGCCGACAAGGCCACCAACGGTAAGAAACTGCAAATGGTCAAACTTGTCGGCTGTTCTGAAGGGGATGTGCTGACTGTCGACACTATCAAGAGGTATTTCTGCAACGGTGAATACATTGGGCGGGCCAAGGATCGAGCCCTGAACGGGAAACCGCTCCGGAACTTCTCCTGGAACGGGACTGTCCCCCCGGGAATGATTCTGCCCATGGGACAGCATAAGGATAGCTACGACGGACGCTATTACGGCTTTATTGCGAAGAGCGACGTCAAGCGCAAGGCGCATCCGGTTTTCGAGTGAGGCTACAATGGACATTGGCTTGAATGAGATTCTTACAGCGTGCGACCGAAGCCGTAAAGTAACGTTATTCGAACCGTTTCTGAACCACTTTACCAACATTGACTATGCCTGTGTTATGTCGGAGATCTGTCTGCAGTCTTCAGAGGCACTGAAAAGAGACCCTGTCGGTTGCGGCTGGTTCAAAAGAACTTACGAAACCTGGGAAACACTTACGGGAGTTTCTTCTTCACAGGCAAGGATGGTGTGCATAAAACTTGCTGAGCAGAAGTTTATCGAAATGGAAATCCGGGACAGGGTTAGTCATTTCAGGGCAATTCCTGAATCCATCGCCCGTCTTGTGGCTCTTGAGCCTCCTGTTGAGCCTGGCGAGAAATCGCCATTAGGTATCTGCCCGGAATGTGGGGCTTCCGTGAAAGAAGGTCAGAGGTCCTATTACTGCTCCTCGTGGAAAAAAGAAGGATCAAATTGCTGTTTCTGCTTATGGAAAGATACGCTCTCTCGCAACGGGAAGAAGTTGATTACGCAGGAAGAAGTCAGACTGCTCCTGGCGGGGAGAGTAATCGAGTTGCGAAACCTTGTCTCCAACAAAAATACGAAGCTGTTTTCCTGCAAAGGGAAATTGCACAAGCGGGACACCGGAAAGTACGGGATTAAATACGTTTTTGCGGAAAAGAAAAAAGGAAGAGGAGTGTAGATATGCCCGATAAATCGAACATGCTGGCGATCGATTGGCTGAATCCTCTTCGCCATGTTGATGTGGAGACATACACAGCCTTCTGGCGGCACCTGTACAATACCGTTCTGCATGGCTTTTGGGCACGGTTTTTCTTTTTCTCTCTCATGTTCCTGGCCTTTTGGACTGGAGTGCGAAGCAGAAACCCGACTCTGGCAGTGGTTTGTCTGCTGATGGCTGCCGTCATCGCGTATTGTGGCGGGTTGGTCGACTGGGTTCGGACGGTGGGCATCTAGGAGACTTCTGTGGCTAAAAGTGACAGTGCCAGCAATATTGGTGATTTTCCGATTCCCGGAGCGGCTGAAATCCATCCCAAGGGGCTACTTGAGGCAATATCCTATATCGACCAGAACTTCGCAAACGAGATCGGCGGTTGCATCATCAACTCTCGATTCCTGAACATCAAGCAACGCATCGAGTTTATGGAGGTGGGCTTCAGGAGCTCATTCGTTTCGGGGCTGATATCGGCAGTACTGACTCCCATTGCAATCGGAGTACTGGAGCGATACATCCCAATGTTCGGTGATGCAACTCCTACCTTTATCGATCAAGCATCTGCTGTGCTGCTGGCGTTGTCGTTCTATGTCGGTTATGCCGTTTTCATAGCCAAAAGTGCGACATGCTACATCGGCGAGTACACGCGATCCATGGTAAGGAATCTACTTGGCGGAATGACGCTGGGTGCGGCATTGAAGGCTATCATTGTTTTCTTGGCCTTTCAGTCGATCTATTTTTTCGTAATGAGAGACAAGTATCTGGCCTGGTTGGCTTCCCAGTGTTACCGGGCACATATGAAGCAGGAAACCGTGGTCAAGGTATATACCTGGTTGCAGGGGTTCCGAGAAATCTTTCTCACGTCGGCTAATTTCGTAGTACTGACCACGATTATTTTTACAGTCGTTCCATGGGTAGCCTACACATACGCAAAATTTCGTAACAAAAGGTTGTACAGGGCTGGAGTTGTGAAAATGGAAGTGCGAGCTTTCTAAGGAGGCACCATGTCCCGTAGGTATACTGTTGCACTGCTGTCGATGATACTGCTTCTTGTCCCATCACTGGCCTTTGCGGTCGATATGGAATTCTATACTTACGGCGGGTTTGAAGCGGTCGTTGACGCGTTCACGCAGCTGACGATGATCTTCGGCGACAGCGCATATCAAACACTCTATTACACTGTCGTCGTATGCGGCATTGCCGGCGGGGCAACCGTTACATATGTGAAGCTGGTTTCCGGGATGAATACGAACATCTTGGGCTGGGCTCCCATCGCTGCCCTTGGAATCGTAATCTATCTGGGGCTATTCGTGCCCAAGGGAAACCTTACCATTTATGACCCTGTGTATAACAGATTTCAAACTGTTCCCAATGTGCCGAACGGGGTGGTGATAATAGCAGGCACGATGAACGCTATCGAGCGTGCGCTGGTGGACATCGTATCGAACTCAGCCAGTCCTACTGCTTACCAGACGCAGGCGGGAGGTAAGGGTTTTTTGGGGCTGCACAATTTGACGACGACACCGCTTACCGCGTCGAATACCAATTTGGATTCCTCGGTTACCAAATATATTGACGATTGCGTTTCCTTCGCGCTGACTAATCCGGCATCGACTCTCACCGTGAATGAACTGAGAAAAACGACCGCCAGCTTCTCGACGTCACTGGCAAAAGCAGCAAATCCCGCCAATTTTACCGTCTATTATGATGCAGCAAACCCCAATGGTCAGACGATGTCCTGTCAAGCCGCCTGGACCGCGATAAGCGCAGCGATGACCCCGGCGCAGCTTATGGGAAACACCGATGCTGTTTGCGCCACACTTGGCTACGACATCACCAACGCAGCAGAACGGATCCAGTGCCAATCCACGCTGTTTAACATTCAGAGTGCGGGAGGATTAGGTGCGGCATCCCTCGATACATTTGTGCAGCAGACCTACCTTTCCCAGAAACTTGACGAGATTTTTCGAAGTGGCAACAGCAGCGCTGCTACGAACTATCAATTCATGATGAACGCTTCGGGGACAATGAAGGCTGCCAATGAGTGGCTTCCCTATCTACGGGCCGTACTAACGGCCATAGCTGTAGCACTTATTCCTTTCCTCACTATTTTCCTGCCAACACCGATTTGTGGTCGAGTTCTGGGGATGATGTTTGGATTGTTTGTCTGGCTTACCACGTGGGGCGTTACTGACGCAATCATGCATCAATTTGCCATCAGCTATTCGAACAAGATGTGGCAACTGGTTCGCCAAAACGCGTTAGGAATGGACGCGCTCTACTTCTTCCCCGGGCAGACCGCGAAGATACTTGCCATGTTTGGGACCATGAGGATGGGAGGCCTAGTCCTGGCGACTGCTCTGACAGGGATGCTGGTCAAGTTCGGCGGTCATGCCATGGCGATGCTGGCCGGGAATATTACTGGCCAAATTCAAGGGGCAGGGACAGGGGGGGAACGACAGACTGCTGATCCGACAGGAAAGTCTCAGGCGATCAAGTCAAATGTCGATTCCGCTCCGACAATGGCCTGGGCAAATGGCCACTCTTATGCGGCTCGTACAGGTGAATCATGGGCGAAAATGGACAGTGGGACAGCGTCGTTCGAGCAGATGGCCAGCTCCTTTGGAGGCGCACGTGGCGTTTCACGGATGATGGCAGATGCGAATACCGGACTGACGGTAAAGCGTGGAGCTGAAGGCGCCGCAATGAAAGACGCTGGATTGCAGAAGTCCTTTGAATTGGCAAAGTTCGACTCTGCGGCGAATATTGCAAAAAATGAAAACGTCAAAGATGCATTTGATGGGAACTCCGAAACTCTCGGGCATGTGAGGGCAGCAGGAGAGAAATCTATTGCTGACTTTGCAAAGTCACACGGATTCCATCCTGGGGAAGTTGCTTCATCGGTCGCAAACTTTAAGACTGCCATGGGTTATACAGAAGCTCAAACAGCTAAGGAGTTGACCGGTTCGGCAAATACGATGGCTGCTGGCGAAAAAGTTGGTGTTGGAGCGGGATTTGGGGATGTAGCGAGCGCAAAACGTGCTGACCAGATACGCGCTGCCGCCAACCATGCAGCGCCGGCAAGTTGGAAGATCGATTCTAGCCTTTGGGACAGCAAGAACAATGAGCTCACCTCGCTCGGCACTGGAAAGTTTATTTCTGCTATGCAGGGAGTAGGGATAGATTTCGCGACCGATCATGGACACGGTACTATGGACCTCAACAGTAGTGGGGATTTAGCACGTTCCTCCGAAGTAGGAACATACGCTGGAAACGAGTCTACAGCGATGGAGGCCCGTGCGAGGTCGCTTGAGATGGCCGGTTTCCAGAAAGAAGCGGATGCAGTGAGGGCATTTGCAGCATCGGGACATGGATTTAGTTATGGAGAGATGAGTGATGCTCAAGGTGGAACTGTCGGTTTTGAGGCTACACGAGGTGGGACTGTTTCCGACACAGACCTGGCCAAGTCGACCAAGGGTAGGCAATCATGGTCTGGTTCGAGCGTTGAAAGAGTAAAAAGGAATACTGACACTGTTGATATTGGGCCACGAATTGATATCGGAGCAAAATCAAGAGAAGGTGACGTGGCAACCATTGAAAACTATAAAGGTAAAATGGGCGATACAGATTTTACGGCTGCAACTGTTGATATGCGTGGCAACACTTTTACTGCCTACGGCCATATAAGAGGGGAGGGATGGGGAAGTGTAAGTGGTCAATCTTGGACTGATGATAAGGGCCAAAGACAATTCCTGGTGGAGAAAAGCGTGAACGATGGGCAAAGAGAAACCACGCCTGGCGCTGCTCTGGGTACTGTTCTTAATAGAGGAACTGTGCCTGCAAGTAGTATGAGAGACGATCAGGCGAGATATTCCTTTGCAGCAGCTTTCGTGTCTGAAATGCAAAAATCGAGAACCGAGTCATATGAAGGTTCGAGTATATCAAGTGTTGGCATAAGCGGATCATTAGGGGTCAAGGTCGCTGGTAATGGGGTTGCAGGTTCGAGTGAAATACGTCATCTCGATAACACGAAGGAATCCATAAATAAACAAATGAAAGCGGCACTTAAGATCATGTTCAAACATAATAACGATGATGCTGGCAGGCGGGCAACTGCCGCCGAATTGCAGAGCCTTTTTGATGGCAATGCTCGTAATTCCAGTACGTATGGAACGGAAGGTTTGACGAATTTTCATGCAGCACAACCATGGTCTCGAAGATGATGAATAAACAGGAGGAGTAATGGAAGCAAGAGTATCTTTTGACGTTCGTCGGTTTCCGTGCATACCAAAGCCAACCAACAGAAAGGCTGCTACAACAAAATCAGAGATTCTCGCACGAGGAGGGAGTTTCTACAGATTCTCCATAAATGGCTGCTCCAGCAGCATTGAACTTGAAGAATATCTGCTCAAGCAGTTTGGATTGAGTGAAAATAGCATACTTTCGGCAATTGACGTCCTTTCGGAGGCAACAGATCAGGAGGATGGAACAAAAAACAGGGATGTTTGGGGGGTATATGAATTGGTAAATGGCAAGGAAACAATTACATTTACCGGCTTTGCCTTTACGGAAGAAGAACTTGCCAGAAAAAGCGAACTTTTTCTGGCAAGTATCAGAGAAATGAAGGGATTCCTGGAAAAGTCACTTGCGTCTGCCGGCAGAGGAATGGTTGGTGATGAAATCTGGAAGGTATGATATCTCCTGACATTCTGATAGATAGTTGCCTCTGTCATTTATCAGGAGTGTAGTAGTAATTCCCTGAAACATTGCAATTCATCGGATCTGAAATAAAATCAGGCTTTTCGTCAAGCCACTTATCATCAACCTTTAGGCCCTTTCTCACTATCTTTCGATTATGCCTGTAACAAAGGGCCATAACCGAAATAAAAAATAGAGAGAAGAAAATATTGCCAGCATTATCAGAGACAAATTGCTGTGCAGCACTTGAGGTTATAAAGTTCAGGAATTCCGGCAGAATTTCTTTGAAATTGACGTTTTTCGATAGTTTAATAAAAGCGAAAACACCTGCTGACAGGATGAAAACCACGATGACAATTTTCCAGATTGATTTTTTTTTGCAAGCCATAGAGATTTCCTTTCTCAGTGAGGGGGCATGTTGATTCCCCTTCTGTGGGCGACGGTAGCGAGACAGGAAGACCATAGCCCGTCGCCCGCCCGTAACGTTCTATGCACGGGCCTCCTTAATGGGACTTCCTGGGAATTGCGACAGGTCCCCGGCTACGTGCCGCCCCCCTGTCGCACCCAGACAGCATATAAAAATACTCAATTTAGTGAGATATTTAAACAAATTAACTAATTATTCTAAATCATCTTATGATATTATTGTCAAGGGCTTTTCCGAAGACCCGCTCTGGACAAGGTTTTTTAACTTTCTCGACAGGAAGTCCCCTTCCGTGAGGGAGGGGATGAAAGGCGGAATTTGCCGTTGACTTTATTCGGTTCTGTAATATATTTCATCACATGAAATACTCAAACGACAAGGGTTCACACTCAATATACAATCTTCAGTTCCACTATGTCGCCTGCGTCAAATACCGGCGAAAAGTGTTGACTGAAACCGTGTCAGCCCGACTCAAAGAAATTAACCTGTCGGTAGCCGCCGAAGTTGGTGCGACCATCATCGAACAAGAAACGGATCGAGATCATATCCATATTCTGTTTAGCGCCAAGCCACAGATCCAGCTTTCTAAGTTCATCAACTCCTTGAAGTCCGTTTCAGCCCGATTATTGTTCCGGGAATTCCCCGAACTGAAAGAAAAATTATGGGGTGGTGCGTTCTGGAGTCCATCGTATTTTCTGGCCTCAACCGGCCAAGTCACCCTTGATGTATTAAAACGCTATGTCGAGAACCAGAATGCGAAAAACCTATAAATACCGGCTATACCCATCGAAGACCCAGGAGGCAAAACTACTTGCCACACTGGAGGTTTGCCGCATCCTGTTCAACTCTTGCCTGGTGGATCGAAAGTGTCACTACGAGTCCACCGGCAAGGGGCTTTCACGGATCAGGCAGCAGGAGATCTTGGCTGCCGACAAAAAGCGGGTGTTACTGCTCAAGGAAGTCCACTCTCAGGTGTTGCAGGATGTACTATTCCGTGTAGACAGGGCTTACCAGGGGTTCTTCCGCCGCCTGTCTGAAAAACATGGCAAAACTGGGTATCCCCGGTTCAAATCAGAGGGCCGATACGACAGCATCACCTACCCGCAGGAACCGGGTTTCAAAATCGAAGAAGGCAAGCTCAAACTCTCCAAGATTGGCCACTTGAAGATCAAGATGCACCGGGCCGTTGCCGGCCAGGTCAAGACTTGTACCATCCGCAAAGACGGCAACCATTGGTATACCTGCTTCTCGGTCGAGTACGAACCAGAAAAAAGACCGGTGCCGACCAAGGCTGTCGGTATTGACGTGGGTCTGAAATCTTTTGCGACCTTGTCTGATGGAACCGAGATCACCAACCCGAAACACCTTCGCAAGGCAGAGGCCAAGCTGAAACGTGTGCAACGGTCGCTCTCCCGAAAGAAGAAGGGCGGCGGTAATCGAATGGAGGCAAAACAAGCTGTAGCCAAACTCCACCGCAAGGTGCGGAATCAGCGCCTGGACTTCCACCACAAGGAAGCCCGGAAGATCGTCAACAACTTCGGGCTGATCGTGGCCGAAGATCTGAAGATCAAAAACATGGTGCGAAACCGTCACTTATCAAAGAGCATATCAGACGCGGGATGGGGAAACTTTCTCCTGTTGCTGGCAAGCAAAGCGGAAGAAGCTGGCTGCCGGTTTGAGAAGGTTGATCCTTGCCATACAAGCGTCAACTGCAGCTGTTGTGGTAGCAAGGTGCCCAAAACCCTTGCCTCAAGAACTCACCGCTGTCCGTCATGCGGTCTAGTGCTGAGTCGTGACCACAACGCTGCCATAAATATTCTGCAAAGAGCTACCGCAGGAACTGCGGAAAGTTACGCCTGGGGAGAGCCGGCGCTGTCAGGCCACTCGCTGAACCAGGAAGCCATGTTGCTTGCGGCATGGTAGTTCACGGAGAGCTACGTGTCGTCAATGAACCCGAAAATTGCCAGCGCTTGGGTTGAAAAGAATCGGAAAACTGTCTGTCGGAAAGGAGCCCGATCTCTAAAGTTTTCGCCGGCCAGCCCTATTGATTTCGCCCAAGTTGCTCATAAAACAGCTTTGCAGATTGCAAAAGGTACGGCAGACATGGACTTGTTCGAGCGAAACTTCTGGCCACGATATTTCGATATGCTGAGCAATAGGGAGTCACATGGTAATCTTTTGATTATCGACGATGGCGGAGATCTGACTGCCATAATTATTGAGGATCTTTCTGATGGGAGAACTGCAGCCGGAATCTAATGGAAGTGATAGATTCAGCGGGTGGGGCATGTGCGAGATGCTTTGCATCCAGCCAGAAATTAATCGAAAACGATTCTATCGCATTGAGGTCCTACAAGGTCTTTTCTCGCCTATGGTAATCAGGTCCTGGGGGAGAATCGGTTGCAGGATCCGTGAGAAGGTTTTCTTCCACGAAGATATGTCGAGTGCGTTGGCAAGTGCCAACAAACTTTACCAAAGGAAGGTCAAGAGAGGTTACCAGGAATCCTCCATTGACGGCGGGGTGGCGGTACGCTCAACGCAGGTACAGCACAAAACTCTTTCGCGTAAAAGGGCTACTCCCAACAACGAGCCTATGTTGCCTTTTTGATGAAAAATCTAGCAAAATGGTATTTCTTCCAAGACCACGGCAACTTGGCACCAATAGGATTGCCCGGATTGGGAGGTTTTCCACACAGCTTGTTGAAAAGAAGGATTGTTTTGCAAAGTCGTATCCTGTGAAGGTTTTTGAACGGAGCAAAAATGATGACATTTTTAGACAAGACCAACCCAGATGTTGTTTTCCAGTCCAGCTATCATGAAATCCCTTATGAGGTCAAGGTCTGGGATGTCCCTGAGGGGATAGCTCTTAGCATCACAGAATACGTTACTTTTGATCGAATGGTTCTTTCGATTACTCCGGAAATGTCCCACGCTAAGGCGCAAGTTATTACTCGTGCAGAATATGGCAAGTGTCTCCTTGAAGCTGCTCGGCGGTTGCATAAGCTCAGCAGGCCAGATTAACATCTAGCTGAAGCAATATGTAACGATAAATATAATTTTCAAAATGCCGATATATTGTAAATGGTAATTACCATTATGGCCAAAAGAACAGTTACTATTTACCCAGCATCGAAGGCTTTGGGCAGCGACTCAAGGATGCACGGCTTCGGCGTCGCTTTTCTATGGAGACAGTTTGTTCCAGAGCTGATATTTCGCGTCCAACACTCTACAAGGTCGAGAATGGGAATCCCTCCGTTTCCATCGGTATTTACGTCCAGGTACTGCGAGTTTTGGGATTGCTGGAAGATTTGTCACTTATTGCATAGAAAGATGTACTGGGGCGTCGGCTGCAAGACGAATCACTTCCTCAGCGGAAAAGGGCTCCGCGTAAAAAATTCCCGGCGGGAGAAGTTGATAAAAGATCAAACTGTCCAATCGAGAAGAGTGAGCCTGGGGATTCGGCTGAATTCACGAATGTTATTTGTGACCAGATTCACCCCCAGTGACACGGCATGAGCAGCAATAAGCATATCCATTGCACCAATGGGAGTCCCTGCCAATTCCAAGGCTGCTCGAATATCACCGTAAGCCTGGGCAGCAATATCATCAAATGAGATAACTTCCAAAGGGATAATAAACTCATCAAGGGCGCTGGCGTTTTTCTCTGCATACTTGCTTTTTGAGACACCATAGCGCAGTTCAGCGAGGGTGATGGAAGAGATGCCGATGTCGCCAACTTGATACTCGAGAAAGTGCTTCAGTACGGGTTCAGGCTTCCGCTTTATAATGTAAATGCATATATTGGTATCGAGCATCAGCTTCATCAGAATTCCTCCCGATCATCTAGCTCTGGCTGGTGACGTTCTGTCATGAAATCGCGGGAAAACTTCTTAAGGCTGCCGAAAAGGGAACTCCACGAGTCGCTACGTGGAATCAACTGAACTACATTCCCGCATTTTTTTATGAAAACTTCAGTGTCGTCGAAGCGGAACTCTTTGGGAAGCCTGACAGCCTGACTTTGTCCATTATGAAAGATTTTTGCGGTCTTCATTGTTATTCCTCCGTTCCGGAAATATATATTTAAAGTCTATACTTTAACCGGCATTCTTGCAAGTCATTATTTTGTTCCGGAGTTAGTTCGCTATGAGATCATTTCTTGTTCTGCTTTCCGTATTACTCTTACTTTCGCCGCAGGCCTTCGCGAGGGAGTCTCTCCGGGTCCTCGAAGGTGCAGTTTTGAGAGTGTCTGATGAAGATACCATTAACATAGATTCCGGTGGCACCAAGGTAAAGATCCGGTTCTATGGAATTGACACTCCAGAGACGGAAAAGATCAACAGAAGGACCGGACAAGTCAGCAAGCCTGGTCAGCCATATGGTGATGAGGCGTGTCACGCTCTTGAGAGTAAAATTGCAAACCAGCGTGTTCGAGTCGAGGTGATGGATCGTGACCGTTATGGTCGTCTTGTCTCAGTTGTGTGGTTGGATAACCGAAACATAAACAAGGAAATGGTTGCCGATGGCTGGGCTTGGGCCTACCGTCAGTACTTGGACAGACCACATGCTTCTGAGTACATCGATGCAGAGGAACGGGCACGCGCCCGGAGGCTCGGTCTCTGGAGACAGAGTAATCCGCAGCCACCTTGGGAGTTCAGGAAGATGTTGAAGATGTAGAGCAGGCACCAGGATAGCGAGTCCAGAATGAGTGGAATACCTTCCTAAATTTTGCTTGTCAGTAACTTTTCTTTAAATAATTGTACATCTTAATACGAGGATTGTGCCCAAATGGTGCCATTCGACTTTCGGCTGAAAGCTAGACTTCAAATCAAAAGGAGGCTTTTGATTTCCACCTTGTGAGCCATTTCCGGGTAAGAACTTTGGCGATTCCTACCTCAAACAGGTAGAATTCAAATGCGGAATTCATGACCTATCAGAACCATGTTGACTTTTACCCTGATTTTGCATGATTGGTGGACCCACCTCTCCGTCTTTCTTCCAACAGATTTCGTCGATGCCGATTGCGGTTAGGTTATCCAGGTTACGGTTGGCCAAGCCCCAGTCATAGGTAATGGTCAGGTGCTTCTTCCCATTGGTCCCTGAAACTTGCTCTACCTTTAAGCCACAGCGAGGACAATCGACACGCAGCATAGCAGACAGTAAGAATACGAAGATGCCCCGCAAAGGAATAAATTCAAAACGCCGAATCGGCAAGTATTGTAACTGGGACCGTAGATGCCGCAAACTGAACAGAGTGGATGGCTTCCCTTGCGAAGCTAGATATCGATTTCAAGGAACAATTGAGTTGCCCTTTCAACCAGACGGACAGCGCCATACACAAAATAATGATATAATTGAACCCGATTCAGTATAGATTTAAGGAGCATCCCGTTCTTCTGCTCTTGTATTGGGTTTCTTGGTCGAAACATACAATGCCAGATTAAAAGACAGGATGCCCTATTTTCATTAACTGGGTAGCTATTCAGGCCCCCATATCCTGAATCTACCCACGAACTCTGCGGAAGAACCAGATATTCCGATAGAAGTTTTCTGGTTGAATTCTGCAACCCAGATATCCATACTGCAACCTGAAAGGGTCAGTGAAGGAGGAGGGTCGTAAGTCCTCCGGGAGAGAAAGTATTTCAAGCTTACATCGCAGCAGGTTGTCAGAATTATGCATCAGTCGTTCTTCTGAGTTGCTGAATCAGTTTCCGCAGGGTATTCACCACGTAGTCCACATCTTCTTCGTCATTGTCCTGGCCCAAGGAAAACCGTAAGTTGCCGACGACGGCTCCCGCAGCAATTCCCATGGCTTTTAGCACATGGGATACCTTGAGAGAACCCGAACTGCAGGCTGATCCTGATGAAACGGCGATTCCCGCCCGGTCACGGCCGGTCAGCAGCGCGTCGGATGCCACTCCAAGGAAGGAGATGTTGACGGTGTTTGGAATGCGAAGCTCGGGATGACCGTTACGCTTTACGTCGGGGATCGTTTTCAGTATCTGTTCCTCCAGTCGGCTACGAAGCTGCCGCAGACGAATGGATTCTATCGACATTTTCTCTTCGGCTAGTTTGCAGGCCTTGCCGAGGGCGACGATGCCTGCCATATTTTCTGTCCCGCTCCGAAGGTTCCTCTCCTGAGAACCACCGTGGAGGAGTGGGTAAAATTTTGTTCCTTTTCCGACGATCAGGGCGCCGATTCCCTTAGGAGCATATAACTTATGCCCCGAGATAGACAGCAGGCTGATGTTTTCTTCGCGGAAGTTCACAGGGATCTTCCCGACGGCCTGGACTGCGTCGCAATGAAAGCACACACCTTTCCGTGCGGCGATCTTACCGATCTCCCGGATCGGAAAAATAGTGCCGGTTTCATTGTTGGCGTACATCACCGATATCAAGATGGTCTGTTCGGTAATTGCCGCTTAGAGTGCTTCCAAATCGAGAAGTCCCTCGCTGTTTACGTCAAGGCAGGTTGTCTGATATCCTTGGTGCTCCAGGTACAGGCAAGGGGTAATGACCGCCGGGTGTTCAACCATGGTGGTGACGAGATGGTTGCCCTTGGATCTGCACGCGGCTGCCACCCCTTTGATGGCGGTATTATTGGATTCCGTGGCGCATGAAGTGAATATGACTTCGGATGGGTCGCAAGTAACCAGTCCGGCGACCCGCTCGCGGGCCAATTCGACGGCCTGTTTTGCATGGCGGCCTTCCCAGTGGATGCTGGACGGATTGCCAAAGGAGTTTCTAAGATATGGCAGCATTTCATCGAGCACTTCCGGGTGAACCGGCGTGGTTGCGTTGTAGTCCATATAGACCTGACGTTGCATAGCGGTTTCTTCCTCCTCAAAGCGTCATGATAAGCGATCATTTTTTTGCTGGGGTCAGCCGAAATCATATGCCGGGATCCAGTCGTTGTTTCAGTTCACCATGTTCAGTGGCCAGTCTGCCAAACTTGCATTCCAGTTCCCTGACCTGGTCGAACAGGCAGGCCAGAGCCTTGGCCTCAGGATCCGGCAGTTTGCCATGTTCCAGGTCGGTCTTTTCCTGGGGTTTATCATGTGACATGACTATTTTCCCGGGGATGCCTACGACCGTTGCCGTGGAAGGTACTTCTTTTACTACGACGGAGTTAGATCCGATCCTGCTATTTTCACCCGCCGTGAACGGTCCAAGAACCTTGGATCCTGAACCTATCACCACATTATCTCCCACAGTCGGATGCCTTTTTGTTCGCTCCAGACTGACCCCTCCCAGTGTAACCCCGTGATACAGGGTAACATTATCGCCAATTTCAGCGGTTTCACCAATTACCACTTCCATGCCGTGATCGATGGAGAATTTCTGCCGATAGTCACCCCGGGATGAATTTCAATGCCGGTGAAAAAACGAGTCAGATGAGAAATGAATCGGCCAAGAAAAAACAGCCGTTGTTTCCAGGGCCAGTGGGTGAGCCTGTGCAACCAGACTGCATGCAAGTCGGGGTAGCATATTAGCATCTCCAGGGTGTTTCGGGCAGCGGGGTCTCTCTCGTAAATCGATGCAATTCTTCGCGCAACTTCCTAAACATGTGACGTTTTTTACGGAAATACTGGAGTCGAATTACTATACTTTTTACGTCAATATCATATCCGATAATATCAGTCAATTACTCTCATCTGCGTTTCTTAATGTTCTCAAGACGAACAGTAAAATAATGCGCATAAATAACAATAAAACTCGTCAGAATGGCAGGGCATCTAAGATACATATAAAGTAAATAACCTGTATTATAAACTTGACAAAATCAGTGTTGTAATGATACGTGTTGATTGTGTGAAATAGACTCATTCCAAGGGACTATCCGATTGTGACGTATGTTTCACGACCGCACCCGGAGGAGAGGGGTGAAGATGTTTACCGATGCGCAGATAGAGCGGTACTCCAGGCATATCATTCTCAAGGAGGTTGGCGGGAAAGGTCAGCAAAAGCTGTTTGATAGCAAGGTGCTCATTATCGGAGCCGGTGGTCTCGGTTCGCCGGTGGCCCTCTATCTTGCGGCGGCCGGAGTAGGTGTAATCGGAATTGCGGATGCTGATGTGGTTGATCTGTCAAACCTCCAGCGACAGGTGATCCACCATACGTCTGATATCGGCAAGCCAAAGGTTGCCTCGGCCAGGGAAAAGATGAACGCCATCAATCCCGACGTGCGGGTAACTACCTACCAGGAATGGATTAACGCGGGAAATATTTTCGATATCATCCGTGACTACGATTTCGTAATCGATGGCACTGACAACTTTGCCGCAAAATTCCTCATCAACGATGCCTGCGTCATGGCGAGAAAACCCTTTTCTCACGGCGGGATTCTCCATTTCATCGGTCAAACCACTACTGTCCTGCCGGGAGAATCAGCCTGCTATCGCTGTCTTTCCCCCGCGCCGCCACCGCCGGGGGCTATTCCAACCTGTGCCCAGGCCGGCGTCATTGGCGTACTTCCAGGAGTCATCGGTTCAATTCAGGCCACTGAGGCTGTGAAATTCCTTATCGGTGTTGGTAAACTGCTGAGCGGCAGGTTACTTATTTACGATGCGGAAGGAATGGATTTCAGTAACGTACCAATCAGGAAAAATCCCCGCTGTCCCCTCTGTGGCGACCATCCCACGATTCTTGAGTTGAAGGATGAGATCGGGGCGATGAACGCGTGTGATATCGAGTCCGGAAGATCATCTTCCCAGTGACATATATGCTGAAGATGCCCCTGATGATTTACCGACAAATGCTTGACCATTCTCTGGAAGGATCCCCTTTGGAGGTGTGCGGCATACTCGGCGGGTTAAACAACGCCATATCTGCCATCTATCGGATGACCAATACTGACGCAAGCGCCAAACATTTCAGAATGGACCCGCGTGAGCATGCGAACGTAATGGAAGAACTCCGGCGGAGGGGATTGGAGATGGTCGCCTTTTACCACTCCCATCCAGCGGGCCCACCACACCCTTCCGCGGAGGATGTCCGTTTGGCGTTTTATCCTGATGTCATTACCGTCATTGTTTCGCTTCATGAGCAGGGTCGTCCCCTGGCACAAGCCTTTTTCATAAGGGATGGTCTATCTGAGGCAATCGAGATACAGGTGCTCAAAGACTGAGGAGGGGAGCATAAATTAAACAGTAATGACATGTGAACGGTTTGCCTGGAACGAATATTCCCTGTTCACGGAAAATACAGGAGACGACAATGACAGAACGCAACAAGCAAACGACCGTCGATCTGAAAAATCTTAAGGCCGGCGGTTTCATCAAGGAGCGTGGTAGGGATCTCTTCACCGTGCGGCTTCGTGTGCCGGGCGGCAGGTTGTCCGTTAAGCGCCTGAAAAAAATTGCTCAAGTGGCCGAGAGGTATGGGGGAGAGTTCGTTCATCTCTCCGTTCGGCAATCCATCGAACTGATCAATATCAATTTCCGCGACTTCGACGCGGTTGTCACCGAACTGGGGGAGGCCGGGCAGCAGGTCGCCTCCTGCGGAGCGCGGGTCAGGGTTCCGGTAGCTTGCGGTGGCTGTGAATACAATCCTAATGGGCTCATGGACACCCAGCAATCGGCACTGGACGTTGATCTCCAGCTGTTTGGAACGGCAACCGGCCATCACAAGTTCAAGGTAGGTTTTTCCGGTTGTCCCCATGACTGCCCGAAGGCGGCCATCAATGACGTCGGTTTCGTGGGCATTGTTGAGCCGGAGTTGGATAGCGCCGCGTGCCTTGGCTGCGGGCTTTGTTTTGAAACATGCAGAGAGCTTGCGATAACCGAAGGAGAGAGCCGGAAACCGGTTTATCATCGGCATAACTGCCTCTTGTGCGGTGACTGCGTCAAGGTCTGCCCGGCGGATGCCTGGACGGTGCGGCAGAGGGGTTATGCGGTCTATGCGGGTGGTAAATGGGGGAGAAAACCGGTGGTCGGGACCTTGGTTGCGTTGTTTCTCCCTGGCGAAGAAGTCGTTGCGTTCATCGCCGAGATTCTTGACTGGTATGGTACCGCAGCCGATGGGAAGGGACGTGTGCGTCTCGGCCATGTAATCCTGGAAAAGGGGATCAACGCGTTTCTCGATCATCTCAGGACAAAATTTCCGCACTATGTCGTGACCGATTTCGTTGCACCCACGGCTATTGACACCCGGTTGCGAGGAAATCTACCCGGTCAGCTGTTATCAGATTCAGATTTCGGATGAAACAGCTGTTGCTGAATCTCTTCGTAAAGTCGGTGCTGGATGCTATTCCGACTGCAAAGATTGCCAATATCCGAAGAACAAGGAGTGCTGCCGATGGAAACAATTGATCTCCGGGGAGTCTGCTGCCCGACAAACTTTGTAAAGGCTAAGCTGGCTTTGGAGATGGCCGATTCCGGTGACGTGCTGGAATTCTACCTGGACGAGGGTGAACCGGTACAGAACGTTCCCCGGAGTCTGAAAGATGAAGGGAATAAGCTGCTTGGGCTGAAGAAGGTCGACGACTACTATGTCCTCACCGTGGAAAAGGTTTGACAGTTACTGCTGAACAGGGAGGGTCCGGCATGTCTGCTGCCAAGCGGAGCCTCGGAACTGAGAACTTACATGAACGAAAGAGAACACAACATGAGTAGAAACATTCCGAAACTCCTTGATGGGGTAGCACCCGCGTAAATACTGAAGTCCGGAATTGAGACGGATGGAGGCCAAGTGAAGCTGGCTTGCTCCTTTTCCGCCGAGGATACCGTTATTATCGACATGATCCACAAGAAGGGTATTGAGCCTTCAGCAGGCTTCTGATTTTGATGTTGAAAAAGCGCAGAATGGTATCATCTACATAGATGAGATTGACAAAATAGCCAGAAAATCCGCATCCACATCCGTGGTGAGGGATGTCTCAGGCGAAGGGGTTCAGCAGGCCCATCTCAAGGTCATAGAGGGGACTGTAGTGAACGTACCGCCTAAGGGTGGCAGGAAGCATCCCGAACAGGAATACCTCCAGGTTGATACCAGTAAAATCCTCTTCATCTGCGGCGGAGCATTCGCCGGTCTGGAAAAAATCATCACCCAGAGGAGAACAAAGGTGAAGACCGTCGGTTTCAATTTGGAATCGTCGCCAGCTGATGATGCGCCCGAAGGAAGTGACTCTCTTGAGGAGATTTCCAATTATGACCTGCTCCAATTCGGCCTGATACCAGAATTCATCGGGAGGCTTCCTGTAATGGCGGTGCTTCATGAGCTTGACGAGGAAGCGCTTGTCAGGATTCTTCGGGAACCCAAGAATTCTATTATCAAACAATACCAACGGTTGTTTTCCCTGGAGAATGTTACCTTGAACTTCACGGAAAGCGCCCTGTCCGCGGTAGCCAGAGAAGCGCTTCGGCGCCGGACCGGCTCCCGCGGCCTGCGTACGCTTCTGGAAAAGACCATGCTCGATACCATGTTCGAAATTCCCTCGAAAAAGTCTGCAGGTAAGGTTATTGTGAATGAAGCTGCCATCTACGGGAAGGAAAAACCGAGCATAGTTTATTCAGAGACTCCGGCATTCACCGTACACTGAGCAACCGCTCCCGGTGAAAATTCTTGTGTATTACCACCGGGCGCCCAAAATTTTATTTGCGATAACGTCTGATTGGAAAGAATCAGGGGAGGACCTGCATGAGACTATCTACCAAAAGCCGTTACGGAGTGCGTGCACTTTTTGATATGGCCTATAATTCCGGAATTTCCCCGGTCAAGATCATGGACATATCACGCCGTCAGGAAATTTCACCCCGTTACCTGGAACAGATATTTCAGAGTCTCAAGAAGGCGGGAATACTGAAAAGCAAAAGGGGTCCCCATGGGGGATACTACCTTGCCAGAATGCCGGAGCAAATAACAGTCAGGGAAATACTGGAAGCTGCCGAAGGCGATACGCTCCTTGTTGACTGCCTTGACAAAAGAAATGGTCACAAGGCTCCCTGTAAATTTGAGTCCAAATGCGTTACGCAAACGGTCTGGCATGATGCAACGGAAACACTCAGTGGATTTTTTTCAGAAACTACTTTAAAAGCATTGTGTGAAAGGGCCGAGTCCATGGGAATCCAAAAGGACTATGATCTCCGTTTCAGCTATGACATTTAAATTTCATCCTTAAGTCCCCAAGGTATATCCCGCTTCATTTCTGTTGCCTGCGCCCTTGCCAGGTCAAGAGCTAGTTCATGCTGAAGGCAAATCTAATCTCTGTTTCATGCTTGATCTTGAGGCCAATGCAGCGCTAGAATGTCTTCAGTTGTGCTTTGCAAAAGACCTACTTAAATATATTTCTTGGATAACTTATCAAACTTTCTCCAATTCACCATGATGCTGATTAATTGGGCCTATGTCCCAAGGGCCTAAGCTCGGCTCTTGTCGCCATTGGCTTTACTTTGTTCTGCAAATCACCATGACGTGAAACGAGGCCATAACCGAAAGGGTATGGCCTTTTTTATTCCCCAAGTCAGGTTTTGCATTTGTCTGAAAAGCTGTCAATAGTTCGAAGTTCCGTCCACGACGGGGAGCCAAAATCAAGATGGGGTCAACGCAGAATTTGAATATTAAAGCGCGTTAGTGTTATTAATATTCAATCGAATCATTATGTTAAGTAACCTCTCTATTGGAACGCCGATGCATAATCTGGCAATATGTTAACTGGCTGAACTTATGGGGATATTTGTTTCTTATCGTACTCTATGATTCGTTTTCTGTGGTAACCCTGTAAGCATACGTTTGTTGAATCGATTTTTTCCCATTGACAAGTGAATCAATCTGATGATATTGAACATGATATTCAATTTCGCATATAGTCGGTTTTGCGTTTTAATCCGGGGTCTACTTTGCCGAGGCAGCTGATTCAAGCATGAGATGTTTGTTGTTGCGCTCCCTATAGCGCAGAAAACCAGTGTTTTCAAGATTGAGCTGCAGAAAGTCAAGAAAGGTGATGGGGTATGGGACAACGCAGATTAGGAAACCAAGTTTTTGACAACATTGTTTCAAATATTAATCAATAGGTCAAAGGGAGGCAGGCGTGTTAAAGAAAAGATTTGCTGTGATTTTTTGCTGGGCAACCATAGTTTATGCCGCAACTGCAGTTGCTGATGAAGGCCCTCGCGAGATACAGGATAACTCGTTTCTCATTGAAGAGGCATACAATCAGGAAGACGGGGTGATTCAGCACATTCAGGCGTTTAGTTTGCACAAAGGGGGCAGCTGGGCATATACATTTACTCAGGAATGGCCGGTACCCGGCCAGACTCACCAGCTTTCATACACCATCCCCGTCGACAGGACAGTAGAGGATGGAAGGGGTAAGACGGGCATCGGCGACGTGGCGCTTAACTACCGCTATCAGGCGGTGCTGAAGGACAATATCGCCTTCGCTCCGCGCTTTTCAGTGCTTCTCCCCACCGGCGGCTATAAAAAGGGGCTGGGGAGCGGCACCGTCGGGTACCAGATAAATCTCCCCCTCAGCGTTAAACTCTCCGACCGGTTCGTTACTCATTACAACCTCGGAATGACCTTCACTCCGAACAGCAAGGACCAAGTCGGCGGTAAGGCCGACACCTTCTCGACCAACTACGGGGCCAGTGTTATCTATCTTGCTTCCAAGAATCTCAACCTGATGCTTGAGGCGGCCGGTTCCTCGGACCAGATCGTGGTGGGTTCCGGTCGAACGGACAACGAAAATTCGCTCTTCATCAACCCCGGTCTTCGCTACGCCGTCGATTGCAAAGTCAAGGGCATGGACGTACTGCAAATTGTGCCAGGCATATCTTTCCCGATAGGCGTAGGCCCTTCCAAGGGAGAGTACGGCGTCCTGGCTTATCTTTCAATCGAACATTCACTGTTTTAGCTGTGCCTGCTCCCCAGCGTTGTTTCGTTCGGCGCTGGGGAGCGCCGTGTGTAGTCAGATCTTGCTTTCAAAAACCTTGACTTCCCCTTTCATCTTCTGGCATGTTACTAGTAAATGAAAAATACGACGGATGGACGTAGACTACAAATGAACCTCCAGCTTTTTCAAAAATATATCTCGTTTCTCATGGTAATCGTCATCTTGTCGATTGCAGTGAACGGATTTTGCCAAAGCTCGGACACCGTTAAGTTTCCAGTCGCCGCCAAGAACATCCAGAAAGTCACAGATATATCCTCAAACGATACGCAGTCTCCAGAGTCACCCGTTAACAAATCCGCTCACCCCGACCATTGTAACTCTTCCTGCTATTGCTCCTGCCATGCACCGCTTACTCTTCAGTCGGAGCGCTTGTGTTATTCCCCGTCAATAGACCCACTTTCATCTTTTGAGCCATTCAAAGCCATTCCCGAAGTTTACCTTTCCAAGTTTATTCCACCACAAATCTTCGCCTAAAATCCGAAGCTGGCGCTTCATCTCGAAGCCTTTTCGGCACTAGTGTGTCCCAACCCAGTATTTTTCATGTCTACGGTCTGCGGTAACTCAATTCCAGCTAGAGGAATTTTAGTGCCGTGTTACACTGTAACTTGCACAATCTGTTGAAATATATAGATATTGGCCGATTTGCTCCGCAATGGCAGGTCCCTATTTCATTAGACAACATGTTCAATAAGTATAAGAACGACACTTCAAGGAGGTAATCGTCTTGAAACGAACTATTACTACGGCGGGGGCGGTCTGTCTGTTCCTGGCAGCTGGCGCTTTAGCCAACGTTTCCTCGGTTTCAGCCGAAGAAAGAAATTTCAACGCGCTACAAGCCGTGGAATTTGCTTTGCAAAATAACGGCGAACTGAAAGCTCTGCGTGAGGAAAAAGGAATACGCGAGGCCGGCAAAATTAAAGCCGGGCTTTTCCCCAATCCTGTCCTGGAGATGGATGGAACGACGGGAGAGATCACCGGCAGCAGATTCGAAAATACCGTGTCGGTCGGTATTTCACAAGAGCTTCTGACTGCGGGGAAACGGGGAAAACGCCTGAAAGTAGCTGAGAAAGATATCGAAAGTTTCGACCGTCAGGTCGATAACTCAGTGAGAATTCTCCGTGAGGAAGTAAAGACCACATTCTATGACCTGCTGCTGGCGGAAAAGAAAGTAGAACTGGCGGAGCGCTCCATAACCCTCAACAATCAGCTTTTCGATGTCACGAAACAACGGTTCGAGGTGGGAGACATCCCGGAGTTGGAAGTCAATCTTGCCCGAGTTGAAGTGTCAAGAAGTCAGGGAAGAAAAGTCGAGGCTGAGCGCGAGCTCTCCCCGGCAAAGGCGCGGCTCCTCGCTCTCCTGGGCCTTTCTTCAGATGACTCGGCGACCTTCAGCGGGACTCTGGAAATGGCTACGTTTGCAAAAAACCTTGAGGACTTGAAGGTACTCGCCTTGAAAAAACGGCCCGACCTCAAGGCGCTTGAGGCGGAAAAGGCAAAAGGAGAAGCTGAAGTAACCCTGGCGCTGGCCGAACGGATTCCAAACGTCACGCTCGGGCTGGGCTACCAGCGGGAAAACTCCGCTATCGACTTTTCCGGAGAAGAGATCAAGACCCGCGATAACCTTCTCGGCTTGAAAATCTCCATCCCTATCCCACTCTTCGACAGGAATCAGCCGGGAATCATGGAAGCCAAGGCTCGCAAAGCTAGCGCTGAATATCGTGCCCTCTATGTGAGGAATGTTGTAGAACGTGATGTGGAATCAGCCTATGCAAAGCTTACGGCAGCGGATAAATCTCTTACTATTTACGAAAAAGACATAATCCCCCAACTGGAGGAAAACCTGAAACTGGTCCAGGAGGCGTACCGTCTCGGCGAGGTGGGAATTCTTACGGTCATCGAAGAGCAGAAGAAGTTTTTCGAAGTTAACGACGGTTATCTCACGGCCCTCTACAATCGCCAGGGAGCGTTGGTAAAGCTGGAGAGTGTGGTGGGGGTTGATTTGACTATAGAAATTACCGGAGGTGAAAAGTGAAAAAGAAGGGAATCCTGATCGGTGTAATCCTGGCCGTTGCTTTGGGGGGCGGCTTTCTCTATTGGTTCACCAACGTCAAAAACAGCGAAGGAGAGCATGCCGGACAGAAGGAGGCTGGACACAAGGAAGAAACGGCGGAAGGCCGTGAGGGAGATAAAGACGGCCATGAGGGTCATGACGAACATGGAGAGCCGGGCAGTGTCCGTATGAGTGCCGAAATGCAGAAGCAAAACGGTGTGGTCGTTGCCCCGGTGCATAAGCAGCAGTTGGCCGGTGTAATCAGTGTCACCGGCAAGGTGGAGGCTAATGCCGATCGTATTGCCCACGTATCGCCTCGCATCAGCGGCAAAATAGTTGCTGTAAGAGCCTCGCTGGGTGACAGCGTCACAGCCGGTCAAGCGCTGGTAACGTTGGATAGCGTCGAACTTGGTGAAGCACTCAATCGTTATCACCAGTCGTGGACCAAGCATGCTCTTGCCCGGTCCAACATGGAACGAATCAAGGCCCTGGTGGAAAAGAAGATCGCTGCCCGCAAGGATATCCTCCAAGCGGAAACCGACTTCAAAATCTCTCAGACTGAGCTGCATACCGACGAAGAACGATTGTCTCTGTATGGCGTATCATCCTCCGGGCTTAAAGGGAGTGCCCATAGAAAGCCACTTCTGCCGGTCCGTTCACCTATCAATGGCGTTATCACCGAAAAACACGCCATAGTGGGCGAACTCTCCGATCCGTCAAAGAGCCTCTACACTGTGGCCGACCTCTCTTCGGTCTGGGTCATGGTGGATATCAACGAAAAGGACCTGGCCAAGGTACACAGGGGGCAGGCGGCAATCGTCACCGTCGGCGCTTTCCCCGACTCGAAACTGAAAGGACGCATCACCTATATTGCCGACCTGGTTGATGAGGCAACCCGCACGGTCAAGGCGCGGATCGAGGTTGCCAATCCGGGTCGAAAGCTGAAGCCGGAGATGTTTGCCACCGTTGAACTGGCGCTGGCGGCTGACGCTGCTCCGGTCCTTGCTGTTCCTGAAGATGCCCTGCAGGATCTGGACGGCAAGAAGGTGGTCTTCGTCGCGGAAAATGAAACTGAATTCGCAGCGCGAGAGGTCCAGCCGGGGCGTATGACAGGCGGGATGGTCGAAATTGTCTCCGGCCTCAAAGAAGGTGAGCGCTACGCGATCAAGGGGTCATTCATTCTCAAATCGGAAGTGAAGAAGGGCGAAATGACTGACGAACATGGCCACGGCGAATGATAGTCACTAATCACGATTAGCGCAGAGAGGTTCTTATGCTGGAAAAACTGATTGCATATACGTTGCGGCAGAAAGGGATGGTCATTTTCCTGTCACTGCTGATTATTGTCTTTGGGGTTTACTCATATCTTAAACTGCCGATTGATGCTTTTCCGGATGTAACCAATATTCAGGTTGAAGTTGTAAGTCATGCGGATGGCCTCTCGGCGATAGAGATTGAGAGGAACGTAACCTATCCGATTGAAATGTCCATGCGTGGCCTGCCCGATATCGAACAGATGCGTTCGGTGACAAAATTCGGGCTGTCGATTGTCACCATCGTCTTCAAGGACAATGTGGACATCTATTTTGCCCGGCAGCTGGTGTTCGAGCGGTTGGCGGAGGCCCGCGAGAAGGTCCCGAAGGGTGTTGAGGTTGCCATGGGGCCGATCGGTACCGCCATGGGCGAGATCTACCAGTATACGCTCGAAGGGAAGATGCCGGCTGACCCGCAGCAGAAGATTGCCTATCTGACAAATCTGAGAACAATTCAGGAATGGATTGTCACCCCCCAATTGAAAAGCGTTGCCGGGGTGAACGAGATAAATTCTTTCGGCGGCTACTTCAAACAATACCAGGTAATCGTGTCGCCGGAAAAACTGCTGAAATACGCCATAACCGTGGATGATGTCTATTCCGCCATCGGCAGCAACAATGAAAACGTCGGCGGCAACCTCCTCGAACGGGGTACGGATCAATACATTGTCCGCGGGGTCGGCCTGATAAAAGATGTCAGTGACATAGAAACCATTGTCCTGAAATCCCAGGGTGGCACGCCGACCTATATCCGGGATGTGGCGCAGGTGAAGGTCGGCGAGGCTGTCCGGATGGGTGCCGCCATGAAGGACGGTAAAGATGAGGCAGTCGGCGGCATCGTCATGATGCTGCGCGGCGAAAACAGCCGTGACGTTGTCCGCCGGGTCGCGGAAAAAGTCAAGGAAATGAATGAAAATAATGTCCTTCCTGAAGGGGTGAAGCTTGTTCCCTATTACGATCGAAGCGACATTGTGAAGGCGAGCGTCAGCACCGTCAACAAGGCGCTGATCGAGGGCTCAATCCTGGTCCTGATCGTGCTGTACCTGCTGCTGAACAGTATCCGGGGCAGTGTCGTGGTGCTCATCGCGTTGCCGCTGTCGCTTCTTGCCACGTTCATCGTGATGAAGCTGGCGGGGATCAGCGCGAACCTGATGTCCCTTGGTGGACTTGCCATTTCCATCGGTATGATCATCGACACAACAATTATCCAGGTGGAAAACGTCCAGCGTCATCTGAGCGAAGAAGGAGGGCAGCATCCGAAATTACTGACGGTACTCAAGGCGGTAATGGAAGTCAGAAAGCCGAGTATCTTTGGCGAACTGATCATCGCCCTCACCTTTATCCCGATTCTAGCCCTGGAAGGGATTGAAGGAAAGATGTTCGGTCCGCTGGCCATAACGGTTGCCATTGCGCTGCTTGCATCACTATTTCTCTCCGTGTTCGTTATCCCAGTTCTCTGCATCCTGTTTCTGAAACCTCAGCCGGAAAAAGAGAGTTTCATTATGAAGCATGCAAACAGGCTGTATCTGCCCATGCTCAATTATGCCATGAACAAGAAGCGGGTGGTGTTGAGTGTTGCAGGAGTGTTGCTGGTTGCTTCGCTCTTTCTGGTGACACGGTTGGGAACGGAATTCATCCCGACCATGGATGAAGGCTCCTTTGACATGGATGTCTCCATGCTTCCCGGAGTTTCCTTGGCTAAGGCGATGGAAGTAAACCAGATGGCCGCTGCAAAGCTGAAGCAGTTTCAAGAATTGGATACTATTGTGGGACGGACCGGGCAGACCGGCGTCGCCATGGACACCAGGGGCTCGGATAAAACCGGCTATGTCGGTGTTTTTAAGCCAAAAAGCGAATGGAAACGGGATATTACCAAGGAAGAAGTTACCAACGAGATGCGTAAGGCTCTGGAGTCGGTTGCGGGAATTCAAGTCGGTTTCAGCCAGCCGATCCAATGCCGCATTGATGAACTGGTGGCCGGGACCCGGGCCCAGCTGATTCTCAAGCTGTTTGGTGAAGATATAAATGTGCTCAGTGAAAAATCGGCGGAAATTGCGCGAGTTCTCTCCACTGTTCGCGGGGGCACCGATCTGGCGGCGGAAAAGGTTTCAGGGCAGCCGTACCTGACCGTCAATATTGACCGGTCGAAGATTGCCCGCTATGGCCTGAATATCAGTGATGTACAGAAGGTGATTGAAATTGCCGTAGCCGGTAAAGCCGCATCGCAGCTGTACGAAGAAAACCGCAGCTTCGACATCACCGTGCGTCTGCCGGAAGAAAAACGGAATTCCCTGGAAGCGATCAAAAATCTGATGATCACTACCAAAACCGGGATCAATGTTCCGCTCGAACAGCTGGCCGAGGTGAAAATGATCGAAGGGCCGGCACAGATTAGCCGACAGGATGGCGAGCGAAGGATCGGCATTGAAATGAACATCACCGGCCGGGATATCGGCGGTTTTGTGGCCGAGGCAAAGCAGAAGATTAAGGAGCAGGTCAAGCTGCCGCCGGGCTATTACCTCACCTGGGGTGGACAGTTCGAGAACCAGCAGCGGGCGATGAAAAAGCTGATGATTATCGGACCGATTGCCATCGGTTTGATCCTCTTGCTGTTGTACGTCACCTTCAGATCGATCCGCCTGGCACTGCTGGTCATTTCCAACCTGCCTTTTGCCCTGATCGGCGGAGTTTTCGCTCTCTTCATCTCCGGGCAATACCTCTCAGTTCCGGCTTCGGTCGGATTCGTCGTCCTGTTCGGCGTTGCCGTCTTAAATGGACTTGTTCTAGTGTCGCGCATCGCGCAACTGCGCGATGAAGGGCTTGAACTGCAGGAGGCAATCAGAAAGGGAACTCTTGACCGCTTGCGGCCCGTTTTAATGACCGCATCCATCGCGATTTTCAGTTTGATACCGATGCTGCTTGCCGGCGGTGCCGGTTCTGAAATCCAGAAACCGCTTGCTACGGTTGTTGTGGGAGGCTTGATTACTTCAACCCTGCTAACGCTGTTGATTATTCCGACAGTGTATAGCTGGTTTGAAAAGAGAAAAGTCGAAGCAGAAATGTAAATTATCTGGGTAGTAGTGCAAATATTGATAATCTGAAAAATATTCGGAAAGGAAAAAAACATATGAAAGAGGTAAAGGCAATAATACGACCGTCAAAATTATTGGAAGTAACCGAGGAGCTTCATGAAATTGAAGGGCTGCCGGGAGTAACTATTTCAGAAATCAAGGGATTCGGCAAGAGAAGGGCCAAGAACGCAAAAGATAAAAGCGTTTATGAACTGGTCGAATTTGTTGCATATCTCAAATTGGAAGTTGTTATCGAAGACGAGATGGTTGATGAAGTCGTCAAGGTAATACAGAAATATTCTCATACCGGCAATTCTGGCGATGGAAAGATATTTGTGTCAACTATTGATGATGTAATAAAGATACGAACGAATGAACGAGGAAAAGATGCGATCTAGGGTTACTTGCAGGATCAATGTCCTATATGGAGGTAGTACAAATAATGAATAAATCTATACTCGTCGGAGTTGCCTTGCTTGCAGGTTTTGTAATCAGCGGATGTGCTAACAACCGTGAATTAATTGTAAGTTCATCTCTTACCTCAAGAAATGATGTCTTTTCGGAGGTTTCAGGTTCGGAAAATCAGTCCGGAAAAGCAATAGCTGACATCATGTTTAGCGTGAAAAGCAACTCATCGCGCTTTGCGGAAATGAACATCAAACACAGTGATCCTCCCTATCGTGTTCATGTAACTATCGACGGTCAGACTACAATTATTGAGGCAGAGCCGGTCATGGAACAAGTGTCGTCAGCAGATTCAAACGTACCCGAAAGCGGAACTGGTTGGAAATATAAGTTTAGTAAACGAATTGCCCTTGCGCCAGGTAAACATGAACTAACCATTGCGATTCCTGTTGATGATGTGATTGTGAAACAAGAGATAACGTTGCGTGCCGGCGTCAACACTGTCACGGTTATTCCGATCTACAAAAAAAAGATGCTTCGACCATACAAGGGTCAGAACTTCACTGCCGGAGTAAAGACTTTGAAAGTGATGGTGAATTAAGTTCTGTCGGTATTGCGGCGGCGATTAAATAGCTCTGTGCAGGAGCGGCTTCAGGCGCGATAATCGCGGCTAAAGCCGCTCCCACGTAACATGTTTAGCTGCCGGAGCAATAATGGTGTTTATGTCTCCGTGGTAATTTATCCGCATTTCTTGGAAAAGTTCCTGTTTACAATTAATGCTATTTGTAGAAAGGAGATACGACATGAGCAAAACGATATTTTTGGGTATTGCCATAGTAATGTCGCTGGGAATTATGGCAGGCTGCGAGGGCAATAATAGATTAGTTAAAGAAATGAGCCTCAGCACAACTCAGAATGTTTTTCAGGAAATAGACGAAAATGTTTCACCGGTACCCGGTTACGCTGACCTGCGTATATTCTCTTCCTTGAAGACCCACAGGCCCGGAGCCTATTCCACAAAGGACATTCACGGTACACCGGATTTTAAATTGCTGCTGAATATCGATGGGCAGGCGGTCTTGTTGCGAGGGAGTTTACAGAAAGAAATCAGTGAACCGAGAAAACTGGCAGACCCGGAGGCCGGTGATGGAATCAGATATCGCTTCAGCAAAAGCCTGCGCCTGAAGGCCGGCATTCACAGGATTGTTGTTGCAATTCCGGATGACGGAATTGTTGTTGAAAAAAATATATCACTAAGTGAAGGGAGCAGTAACGACTTGCTCCTTGAGCCGATATACAAAACGACTCCGGGAATGAGGCGTCCACGGGTTGGTAACACTACCAGCTTTATGGGTGGAATCAGAGATATCAGGTTAACGTTTAATGGCCGGCGCATCTAGGTATGTGCTGCAAGGGGCTGATGGAGCAATCGACAAGCCATTGCTGTCCAAATACGACCGCTACAGATTTTAAGTTGCTCTCGACGGCAAGCCCGCTGGGATATTAAAGACGGAGAGGCCCCAACCACTACCCTAACCCTTCCGGCAGTTCGCCAATGGGGAGTGGCTCTTTGTTAACCTAGCTCGGTGGCTGATAATTTTAGGATATTCATCTACCGGTTGACGTAACCCCCGCAAAAAAAGGAGGATATATATGTCACGACGCATTGATTACAGAGTCGAGGGGTTGGATTGTTCGGAAGAGATAGCGATCCTTCGGCGCGAAGTGGGGGGGAGGCCAGGGATTGTCGATCTGGAGTTCGACGTTGTCAATGCCCGGATGTCGATAGAATTTGACCCCGACGCAATATCTTCCGACGAGATCGTATCTGCTGTGGGCTCGACCGGTATGAAGGCAACACCTTGGGAACGGCGCTCTGCACACGAGGAGGGACCTTTCTGGATGCGGCACGGACGACTGGTTATGACCACCGCGAGCGGGACGCTTTTGCTGTCTGCGTTCATCACGCACTGGGTCCTGCACGGAAGCTTGCTCGATGCATTTGCCGGCGGCCACCAAAAGCAACATATATTTCCGCTGCCTGTGATTTTGCTGTACCTCGGCGCAGTAGTTAGTGGCGCTTGGTATGTTGTCCCCAAGGCCCTTCAGGCCGCTCGTCGTTTCCGACCGGACATGAACTTTCTAATGTTCTCTGCTGTTATCGGTGCGATTGTCATTGGTGAGTTGTTTGAGGCGGCCACGGTCTCTTGCCTGTTCGCTGTTTCGTTGTTGTTGGAGCATTGGAGCGTCGAGCGGGCGCGAAATGCCATCGGTGCGCTTCTGCACCTTTCACCATCCACGGCCCGTTATTACTGCGGGGATCATGGAGGGATCCACGAAAAGCCTGTGGAGGAAGTGCCCCTTGGTTCGGTTGTTCTGGTCCGTCCAGGGGAGAGGATTCCTTTGGACGGTGAGGTCGTCAAGGGTGAATCCTCGGTGAACCAAGCTCCGATCACCGGAGAGTCCATGCCGGTTTCCAAGCAGCCTGGTGATACGGTCTACGCCGGAACCATCAACCAAGATGGTGCTCTGGAGTTCCGAACCACCAAGCTTGCCAACGATACTACGCTGGCAAGGATCATTCATATGGTCGAAAGTGCCCAGTCCCGGAGAGCCCGTAGCCAGCAGTGGGTTGATCGCTTTTCTGCTTATTACACCCCGATTATGATTTTACTCGCCATTAGCGTCGCCATCCTGGTCCCGATGCTTATGGACGCATCATGGTCGGAGGGTGTCTATCGCGGCCTCGTTATACTGGTGATCGCCTGTCCGTGCGCTTTGGTAATCTCCACACCGGTAAGCATCGTTTCCGCCCTTACTGCATCGGCCCGTAACGGTTTGCTGATAAAGGGCGGCCTCTATCTTGAAATAGCGGGACGTCTCCAGGTTCTTGCCTTGGATAAGACGGGGACACTCACCCAAGGTCAACCTGAGGTACAGCGTATAGTACCTTTAAACGGCCATAGCGAACGGGAGCTTCTGGAACGTGCCGCGGCTCTGGAGTTTGCGAGCGAACATCCCCTGGCACGCGCAATTCTGCGGAAAGCTCGCGAATCGGGCATCGATGTCATTCCTGCCGGGAATTTTCAGGCCATACGTGGGAAGGGTGGTGAGGGCAACATCGGCGGCAGGATATTCTGGATTGGCAGCCACCGGATGATGCACGAAAAAGGCCAGGAAACCCCGGAAATTCATGCCAAAGCGGAAGAATTGGAGGATGCCGGCCACACCGTTATCGCTATCGGCAACGACAAACATGTCTGCGGGATTATCAGTATTGCTGACAGCCTGCGCGAGAACGTCCAACATATCATAGCTGAGATTAAAAAGGCTGGAGTGAAGCGAGTTATCATGCTCACCGGTGACAACGAAGGCACCGCAAGGGCCATCGCGGCGGAGGCCGGTATCGATGAGTATCGATGTGAACTTCTACCCGAAGATAAGGTCGAGGCAATCGGACGCCTCGTTCGCGAACACAAGTATGTAGCCATGGTTGGCGACGGCGTCAACGATGCGCCAGCGATGGCAACGGCGACTTTAGGCATCGCCATGGGCGCGATGGGTACCGATGCAGCCCTTGAAACTGCCGACGTGGCACTGATGTCTGACGATCTCTCAAAACTGCCGTGGCTGATCAGCCACTCCCGCAGAACGCTGCGTAACATACAGCAAAATATCACCTTTGCTCTTGGGCTCAAGCTGGTGTTTATAGTATTGACCCTATTTGGCCTTGCGTCGCTTTGGATGGCAATTGCAGCTGACACCGGAGTTACGCTCTTGGTGGTTTTTAACAGCTTACGACTGCTTAACAGATCAAGTATGAACTAAATTGCGCAGATTTATGCGTATTGTATCCGGGCAGAGAAGAGGACAAAGGCAACCTTGCTCTACCCTATTTTGTGCTCATGTAGAAAATGATTATTGTTTAGTTGACAAAAAATCACACCAAGTATATTGAAACATCTGGATATGCTTGAATCAATGGAGCCTCTATGGAATTTGATAAGAATAGAAATTTTGACAGCGAGGCTCTAGTCTGCAAAATGCTTGGTCATCCTGTGCGTCTGAAGATTGTTGCCGGACTATACTCCCAAGAGTGCAATGTAAAGCATATCTGGGAATGCCTCGGTCTTCCTCAGGCAACGGTTTCCCAGCATCTCGCCCTTCTCAAGAACACGGGGATCGTTTCAGGAAAACGTGATGGCACCGAAGTACACTACAGTGTCATCCACCCTCTAGCCAAGCAGATTATCGCTTTTCTGGTGCAGTAATTCACCACTGCGCTGAAGGGTCACTTATAACCCTGATATTTATTCCTTCAAACACAATGTTTCTCAGTTTTAAAACTACCTTCTCATTTACCAGCACTAGTGAGCATATCTGCTCCTTCCTGATTTTAACCATCAATGTCACTTTCCGGCACTTTTTGCATGCAGCCTTATTGCATATAAGGTTGAACTGAAGGGTGAATCCACGAGAAAAAAACGGACAGTTCTTGACCAGAAAACGCAATCTGTGACAGATTATTCAAAATAATGTGGTATAAAGCAAATGGGCACAGATTCAAATGCTATATTAATAATCCTCATAAAATCACTTGTTAAGTGCATCTATGGAATTCATAAAAACACTTGGTCTTTATGTCCTTACCGCCATTGCAGAAATAGTAGGCTGCTATCTGCCTTATCTATGGCTTAAACAGGGACGCTCGGCTTGGCTGCTTTTACCGGCGACAGTCAGCCTAGCTGCCTTCGCTTGGCTTTTGTCACTCCATCCCACAGCTGCAGGTCGTGTTTACGCTGCATATGGCGGCGTTTATATCAGTGTCGCCATCCTTTGGCTGTGGGCTGTTGATTCCATCCGACCCACCCTCACAGATTGGGTTGGTGTTATTGTAAGTCTGCTTGGCATGGCAATCATCATATTTGGTTCGCGCAGTGCCTAATTGCGACGCTTAACAGCGTGCATCATGGCTGACGTTTACATACCTTGCGACTACAATAAGCCATGGTCGCTTTCGCCGGAACGCCGGTCGCCATCACATCAGTTTTTTGGTCGGTTTGGGGTCAACGCAGAATTTGGATATTAAAGCACGTTATTGTTATTAATATTCAATCGAATCATTATGTTAAGTAACCGCTCTATTGGAACGCCGATGCATAATCTGGCAATATGTTAACTGGCTGAACTTAAGGAGATATTTATTTCTTATTGTACTCTATGATCCGTTTTCTGTGGTAACCCCAAATACTCTCTATTGCTCCAAACACTGCATCTTGCAGTTTCGTTATCGGGATCTCAGTTTAACCATTTCAACTTCAAGGCCTCGATCGCGCAGGTCCTGAAGCAGACGCTCATTACTGCTAGTTTGAACAAAAGGCCCTACCCTCTCCCCTTCAATCAGCAAGAAAAAACTGCCGGCCGACTGAAAAAGCTGGTTACTCGGACAATTCTGTCGTGACTCCAGTTCGTTGTCAGAATTTTTCATTATTTTCACCATCGGCCTCGCAATCGGAAGTTAGCAAGGATAGTTGTTACATTGTTTTGATTTCCTCGACCTTACGATCTATTTCACCAGATTTAAGAAACAGATTAAACGACTTATTGAAGAAAAATGAGATAATATCGATTTCCTTTGCTCCATCAGGGATTTCATCAGCGTAGAGCGATGAAAGGCGTTTCATTTTTAATATGAGTTCTGGATCGACAGATATTTTACGAATTACTTCTTTTTTAGCTTCTTTAGGGTCATTAACTTGGTCATCAAGTTGATCTGTTGCATTTGTCATGGTAACCTCCGGACATATTGGTGATATTGATAATAATTACCATGCAAACTACTCATAATCAAGTAATATAATATAAAATGCGTATACATGTCTTGCATGTATTATTACAATATGATAACCATAAAACAACTGGAACGCCGCAGGATGGCTTTAACAGCCTCGGTGCATGCCCAAATATATGTTATAACCATAAAACAACACAATGTTGTTTTATGGTTAGGTGGTGAAATGGCGATTGAAACGGATGTATGGCCACTGTCGGAAGGGAATATTGTCAGAGATCTTGAACGGTGGAAGGGCATCTATATTGATTTATTGCTGGCCAGGAGATGTTCGCCTAGGACTTTGACCATATATTCTGAGGTTATTGACGAGCTTATCGAGTATTCTCGCCAATTCCAGGATGAAGTGGCAATTTCTGACATAGGAACCTTCTTTATCACACGTTTTCTTGATTATAAGGACAAAAGATCCAAAAAAGGCATATCAGATTCGACAAGATCGCATTACATCAAGGTATTCAAGGCTTTTTTCAAGTTTATCGATGGAAATAACCTGGAAGGTTTCGGGATACTCTATAATCTGCGAAATTTGACAGTAAAGAACCAAAACGGACAGGGTAAGAAAAAACCGGCCTATAGCGACGAACAAGTTGAAAAGATCATTCTCACCATAGAGCAAATCCGAAAAAAGACCGAATCGCATGAAACACGTGCCTTCACCTCGACAAGAAATTTCTTGCTCACGAAATTTGTTCTTTTCTCGGGAATTCGAGCCGACGAAATGGCGAAAGTGCGCTATGAGGATCTTGAGCCCTACACTGACCCGAAAAGCAAGACCCCCATGTACCGGGTTGAAGTACTGGGGAAGGGTGGCACCTGGGAATACGTCTATATAATCCGTGAGCATTTAGAGGATGAATTGGAGATCATGCGGAACAGGTTTTCTGCTAAAGGGCTTATCGCCGTATCGCTCAATGGCAAGCCCCTGGGGCCGGTCCAGATTAACCACAATATTTCCAGGATCACCAAGGCCGCCGGCATGGCAAAGCAGGGTGTGCATATTTTCCGGCACACCTACGCACGTTCACTCTTACGCCAGGGAGAAGACATCGAGATCGTGAAGCAGTTGCTGAGACATAAGAAAATAACTACGACGGTGGATTTTTATATTGATACCGATGAAGATGCAAAGTCAGCGGCTGCTGCGAGAATAAAGCGCCGCGGCCACAGTGAAAACAAATAAACGACATGGTGATTCATTAGAAAGGATGAGAATATGTTAGGTGTGCTTGCTTTCCCATTAATAATCTTGTCATTTTGCGGAGGTATATTTATCTTCCATACGATGAAAACTCTATTTAATATACCACTCATATTAAATCTTCCTGGAGCTTTTGTTTTTATGGGTGCGTTATTTTCTTTCGTTGGTTGGGTTATCGATAAAATTGGTGTCTTTAAACAGTCTATGACAGTTGCCCCTGAGCCATTAACTCTCAATTTACCTTGGTATACATGGCTGCTTTATCTAGCATTATCCGTCATCTATTATGCAACCATAGTTCGTTTGTTGTTTATCTGGAGAACAGACATAAGAACCGGCAAAAAGTGGGCATGAACTAGCCATGAAATCAAATTTTCGCTCGGAGACCTGGCTAAACAGGTTCAGCAGCAAAATGTCGATAGTCCAGGGCCTGTAGGGGAGGGGAATAAATATTGGTTCGTCCCACTGAAGAGCAGCAAGCCATTGTCGATCATCCAAGTGACGCATGTGTTATTGCTTGCGCAGGCGCAGGAAAGACCCACACCCTGATTGATTATGCGAAGGCCAGAACGGACGCACGCATTCTCTATATCGTATACAACAGGAGCGCACGGATCGAGGCGACGGCCAAGTTTAAACGCCAGGGCCTTACCCATGTAAAGGTGGAAACAGCACACAGTCTGGCCTACCGGGAAATGATATCAGGTAAAGGGTTTGAGCTTCATGCGAGTGGGAATCTCAAGCCTCACGACATCCTGGAATGGTATAGTCCACTACCAAAGTTCTCGAACGATTTGGACAAGCTGATCTTTGCCCGGCATGTTGTCAGCCTGACAAACCGCTTCTGCAACAGCCGTGAGCGGCGGGTTCACCATATCGACTACGTAAAATCAGTGAAGGAAGTATCCGCTAAATATTTTGCCAATCGCTTCATCGAGCAGATAGGTGACGCTACGGAGTCGATCCTGGAGCGAATGTGGGACGGAAGTCTCCCTTTTACGCACGATGCCTACCTGAAGAAGTTCCAGCTGCAAGCCCCTGTTCTTCCGTATTCCCATGTTTTGACCGATGAGGGTCAGGATTCCAATCCCTGTTGGCTGGACGTGTTCTTGCGACAGCCTGCTACCAGGGTTATTGTCGGTGATTCCCATCAATCCATTTACGGCTACCGTGGTGCTATTGATAGCCTGAGTATGGTTGGCTTCCCGCGGTTTACCTTGTCGGGAAGCTTCCGTTTTGGCAACTCGATCGCAGAGATAGCGATGGAAGTAATTCGGCTTAAAACACTGCTGGGGGTCTCTGTTGATGACTTCAAAATAAAGGGGCTCGGACCTGGAAAGTCTCATGGTGGAAAGTCGGAGCGTGCCGTGCTTGCCCGGAGTAATTTGGGCCTTATCAGCCATGCGATTGAAGCCGTTTGCAAAAAAGGGTTGAAGGTTGCCTATGAAGGAGATATTGAAAATTATACTTTCGTGTCAGGAACGAGCCTTTATGATATTTTGAATCTTTACATCGGGAAACACGAAAGGATCAGGGATGATTTTATCCGGAGGTTTAAGTCGTATGCGGATCTGACGGAATACCAGAAAGAGGTTGACGACTGCGAACTGGGCATGGTCATGGAACTCATTTCTACCTATGGTTCCGGACTCTTTGGTTTCATCAGGGAGATCCGGGAGAAAGCGGTCAAGAAGGAGCAGTCACAGCTTATTCTCTCAACCTGTCACAAATCGAAAGGCGCTGAGTTTGATGATGTCGCCTTGGTAAAGGACTTCATTAATGGCGAAAAGATACTTAAACTGCTGGCTGCGGCTAAGGGTAATCCGGCAAATGCGCCAGATCGTGATGCAACCCTCGAGGAAATCAATCTCTTATACGTTGCTGTAACCAGGTCGCGACGCATGTTGGACGTACCGTTTCCTATATGGTCTGAGGGGACGGCATGATATTAACGGGCCTGTTTTATTTTTCATTTTGTGCCGGATCCGGATATGCTGTGGGTAAAAATAGAATCAATTCCCTAAAAGTAAATAGACATGGAACCCATGCATAGACAAATATTGCATTTGGACCTCAATTCATATTTCGCCTCCGTAGAACAGGCTCTGAATCCGGCTCTGCGCGGCAAGCCTATCGCTGTAATCGGCGCATCGCACAGGACGGTCATTACTACAGCTTCTTACGAGGCACGTGCTTTCGGTGTCAAAACCGGTATGTCAGTATATGAGGGACGTCGTTACTGTCCAGATTTGATACTCGTTGTCGGCAACAACCGCCGGTACACTCATACCTCCTCAGAAATCATGAAAATGATGGGAGAATACTCAGATCTCTTAGAACCCTTCTCGATTGACGAAGCATTCATGGACGTTACCGGATCCTGCAAGCTTTACGGGTTGGCCGAAAATATTGCCATGCGCCTTAAAGCAAGGATTAAGCATCGCTTCAACCTCACCTGCTCCATCGGCATTGCCCCCAACAAGCTCCTGGCCAAACTGGCCAGCGACCTGAAAAAACCTGATGGTCTGGTTGTAGTCCATCCCGACGAAGTCTCTACTCTCCTCGAGAGAACACCGGTCTCCGATATGTGCGGTATCGGAAAAAAGACGGAGCGACAACTAAAGCTTCTTGGCATCAACACTTGCGGCGAATTGGGTAGATTCCCGGTTGATGTCTTGCGCAAGAAGTTCGGCATTATTGGCGACAGACTCATCCAGATGGGACTTGGCATCGACGATTCACCTGTAGTGCCCATGGCAGAGTCAGACCCGGTAAAGTCCGTGGGACACTCCAGCACTCTCGATCGGGACATTGAGGATAGGAAGGACGTGCTGAAATACCTCCTCAAGCTGTCTGAGATGGTTGGGAGGAGGGCTAGAAGGTACCGGGTCGCAGGAAAAACGGTGCATTTCTATGTCAGATACGCTGACTTTTTCTCCAGTTTTGGCAAGCAGATGACCCTTTCCGGGTATGTGAATCAAAGTGATGAGATATACCGGGCTGCAGTGCAGCTCTACGATTCAGCAGTGCACCCACAACCGGTGAGAATGCTGGGCGTGAGACTCACGAACCTGCAGCATAGCAGTGAACAGTTGCCACTGTTCCAGGAGGACAGGAAGAAGCTATTCCTTACCAACGCCATGGATGAAGTCAACGACCGGTTTGGGGAGTTTGCGGTCACGTTTGGATCTTTGATGGAAAAAGGGGAGGATTGCCAAGAGAGAAGGCTTGAAGGCTCGACTGTGATATCTCCCGCCTGGCGACCTGAAGGAATACGGAAAGTAGACGTCAAGTGATTGAAACTACCTCTCCAATTAACCAAAAAGCAGGTACTTTTCGTGCGCTAAGAAGGTTTTTTCAATGCAAATTCTGATTATTGAGAGAGAAAATAAGACTGCCGACTTTATAAGGCGAGGGCTTGAAGTAGATGGTTATGAGGTAGAAGTTGCACATGACGGAGTGAAAGGTTTTAGGAAGGCACTTGAGGAGTCCTACAACCTTATAATCCTCGACCTGATTCTTCCAAAAAAAGATGGCCTAGCGATTGTCAAGGATCTTCGGATTGCAGGCATAACCACGCCGGTACTCATTCTATCGACAAAAAATACCGTTGAGGACATCGTCACCGGCCTTGATGCCGGAGCGGACGGCTATCTGACAAAACCCTTTGCATTCGCTGAACTGCTTGCGAGAGTCCAAGCTCTGATACGTAGATCCCAATGTGAGCGAGGCGTCGAAATCCGGTTTGCCGAATTACTACTAGACCCTATTACCCGCAAGGCTTGGAGTAATGAAGAGGAAATAAACCTAACTTCGAAAGAATATGCCCTTCTCGAATTCTTTGTACGAAATCCGAACGAGGTATTGAGCCGCAGCACAATCGTTGAGAATGTCTGGCCAAAAATGGAAGCTGTTAAGTTCACCAATATTGTAAGTGTATACGCCAGTTTTCTTCGCAAGAAAATAGACAAAATTACAGGCAGGAACCTTATCCACACAGTACCCGGAACCGGATATATCCTGAAAGAGACCTGATCATCTTAGATAGTAGATTCCTGTCAAAATAAAATGCCAGGCGGGTGGGTTTGAATCGCCTTCAACATCATACCTTCTGTTTGGGTCGCGGTTTCTCAACTTTCCAATTCGACCATCGCCACTGCGGTGATCGCGCGACAGATTACAATTTTGAGGCGACTGATGGTTCGTGATGACTACCAAAATCTTACTGGCTTTCAGAAACCTCAACTGCGGGATGATGTGAAATACCGGTATGCTCTCGATCACAACAACCAGATCATTGAAATTAGTTCAAATCTTGTTATCAGGGGCATAGATTACGTCTGCCTTTCATGCGGTAAAACACTTCGACCAGTTAAAGGTAAAATTCGCAAAAACCATTTTAGACACAAGGCTCAGGTTATTTGTTCGTTTGAAAGCTATCTTCACAATCTCGCCAAATTGATGTTTTTCCAAACCTATTCCGACTGCCTTTCAGAAGGCCGTCCATTTTTTTTCGAATACAAAGCACCTCATGTATGCGAGGCCTGCAAAACAGGTCCATGCACCATTGGCTATGTGTTGCAAGAAATCGACCTGACACGCCATTTCCAGGGAATATTCCTAGAAACAGCTGACGAGAGTTTTGTCCCAGACATACTTCTTAAAGGGAAAGACACAAAAATTTATATTGAAATAGTTGTAACGCATTTTACTACTGAGAATAAAGAACAATCAGGTACAAGAATTATAGAAATTGTCGTATCTGATGAAAGTGACATTGATCTAATTTCCTCTTGCCGTATTTCTCAGCAAGACCCAAGGGTATTAACACATAACTTCCAACCTTCCCCTATTCCCCAAAATGATCCTGAACAATGCCAAAAGCGACTACATTGCTTCGTTCTTTACCCCTTAGGCAACTGTGATGTCTCACAAATATCTCCTTACGTGTTCAATCAGCTATCTGCAAAGGGAATAATTGCCGAAGAAATTGACCTAGATTATAGATCAGGGATTGACGATAAAGCTTTTGTTGAAAAAATAGAAAAGATGTTCCGGCAGGGCAAACACATCGTGAACTGCTGGCTTTGTGCTTTTCATTGCCTTCATCCCCGTGACGGGGAGAGTTCCTGTATGTGAATCGGCATGCAATAATGACCCACTTTTGGGGGTAATCGGCGTCCAAAATT
>SBEG01000021.1 GCA_009668975.1 Deltaproteobacteria bacterium
TAAGATGAGTTTTTAACCGTTATTGGCCATTTACACAAACGATTTTACACCCCCTTCAAGGGAGGTCGTATGAACCTGGAGATTATTCAAGCAGTAGTAGGCTGGTGCACAGTTATAAACTTCGGAATCATTCTGTTCTGGTTCCTGTTATTTGCCTTGGCCCACGACTGGATCTACCGCTTTCACGGCAAATGGTTTGTCATGCCGGTTGAAAAGTTCAATGCAATTCACTATACGGCAATGGCGGTTTTCAAGTGCGGCATTCTACTTTTCAACCTTGTGCCCTATCTGGCACTTCGTATCGTGGGATAAAAAAACGGTCGGGTAAATATAGACGAGGGCCCTCTCTCTGCGAGTTTTGTTGTGTTTCCCGCCACGATTTATGCTACAATCCCAGAAATTTTTCCAGGAAAGAACTGAATGATCCTGAGTATTCTTCTGACAGCCTCATCAGCAGGAATGTTTCTGCTTGCTCTGTTCGGTTGGAAACGACATAAAACAGTTCCAGCCGCGCGTTTTTTTTCTGCCTATATGCTGGCTGTGGCGATTTATTGCGGAGCTTTTGCTGTCAGGATGTCCAGCGCGCCGCCTCTCAGTGATCTAATCGCGCCGCGCATTGAGTGTTTCGGGATTGCTCTTCTTTCCGCCTTATGGTTGCTTCTGGCACTCTACTGCAGCGGAGTGACAACGCGAGTTTCGCGGTTGCTGTATCTCCTTCCCGTGCTGACATTTACTGTCATCGCCGGTGGCTCTTTGCTGCCCGTTTCAGATCAAAAACAGCTTCTCTCCGTTACTTCCGTCTGCTCCAAAGCTTCATTTGCTTTCACTCAGGGTCATCTCTCTTGGATTTCAACCGCCTCGGTACTCTTTGCGTTTCTTGCCGGAAACTTTCTCTTCCTGTTCATGCTATTCAGTTCACCGCGTCATCGCCGGCTTCAGGCGGCGGGCATGTTTCTTGGCTCGCTGCTTCCCTGGGGTGTACTTTACCTGGAACTTGGCGGACTGCTTTCCCTGGACTTCAATCCATTCCCCTTCGCCTTTGCGGCTGCAGGGCTTTTTTATACTTTCGGGCTATTCCGGTATCGTTTTGTTAACCTGGCCCCGCTGCTGCGCAATACGCTCGTGGAGAACCTGAAGGACGGGGCGCTGGTGTTTAATCAGGCTGGTCGTGTTCTCGATCTGAACCGAGCCATGTCCTCACTGCTTGACATTTCGCAGCAAGATGCCATCGGAGAATTACGCGACCAGGTGTTTGCCAGTTACCCGAAGCTGCTCGAGGCAGTTATTGCCGGCGGAGGTTTTGTGGATGACAGAGGTCCGGCACCTGTCAGCAGCCGGCTCACTGCGCAGGTCACCGTAACCCCTATCCGGGGACGCTGGCGGAAATTTGCCGGTTCTCTGGTCTTGATTCAAGATATCTCCGGACTGAAAAAAGCCGAGTCGGATCTTCGTGACAGTGAGGAAAAATTCCGGCTCCTGTTTGAGGCAGCACCGGATCCGATTCTTCTCATGGATGATTCCGGCCGCTGCATTGATTGTAACAGCGCCGCGGTTCAACTGTTCGGGGTGGCTTCCCGGGGTAATGTCCTGCATCGCAGTCTTGCCTACTTTTCCCCTGAATACCAGCCGGATGGTGAATTGTCCTCGGAGAAGGAAACCGGCGTCAGGCAACTTGCTTTGGCCGAAGGAACCGCACTCAGTGAATGGGCTTTCCGGCACCAGGACGGTTCACTCATCATAGTCGACCTGTCCATAGCAATAATCTCCATCAAAGGAATCAGGGTTCAGCTTATACACTTGCGTGATATCACTGAAAAAAAATATGTGGAACAAAAACTGCGCGAAATATCCTTGACAGATGAATTGACAGGACTGCACAACCGGCGAGGTTTCATGACCCTTGCCCTGCAGCAGATAAAAATAGCTGACCGGCTGGCACAAGGAATGACGCTTCTTTATGCGGATCTGGATGATTTGAAAGGCATCAATGATACCTACGGACACCTTGCCGGGGATCAGGCCTTGATCGATGCCGCTGCGATACTGAAAACCTCGTTGCGGGCATCGGATATTCTTGCCCGACTTGGTGGTGATGAGTTCGTCGGCCTGATCCTTGAGTCTGGGGGGGAGACCGAGTTGGCGGTCTTGGCAAGGGTTCAGGAAAATTTGAATGCACACAACCTTCTGAGGATCCGGCCCTTCAGGCTTTCCTTCAGCATCGGTACGGCTCGCTACGAAGTCACATCGCCCTGTAGTGTTGAGGAGTTGCTTGAAGCGGCAGACAGGGAAATGTATCGCAACAAACTAGAAAAGAAGTCCCTGCAGGGCAAGTGAATGTTACGAGGGTAATTACACATATCAAGAGTAGGGGCACGCCGTGCCCCTACATCATATTTAATTGCCGAAGTAATACCGCTACGGAAGTAAATACTTGCAGCAGTATGGATCCGGTTGTTTAAGCTGTCAGCACTTTTGTCAACTCTTCGACATTGTACGGTTTAATCAAAGCGCTATGGATGCCGTATCTGCTGTGCTCCGCCATGACCGGATCGTTGGAATACCCGCTGGAAACGATCAGTCTGGCTGAAGGATTCTCCTCCAGAATCAATTGTGCCGCTTCCATTCCCCCCATCCCGCACCGAATCGTCAGATCGAGTATCGCTGCGCAAAATGCGTTGTCAGATTGAAGAGCGGAATTATATAAGGCGATGGCCTGCTCACCCGTGCCGCAGGTGGTGACCCGGTAGCCCAGGTGCTCAAGCATTTCCTTTGTCAGATCCCTGATCAGCTCTTCATCATCCATGACAAGTACGTGACCGCCAGTTCCGCAGGCTTCTTTTTTCCGCTGCACTTCCAGTAAAGCTTCCGTATCCCTGGCATCCAGGGCAGGAATGTAAAGGGTGACGGTGGTGCCTGTGTTCAATTGGGAAGTGATTTCCATACAACCAGCGTGCCTGCTTATGATCGAGTGGGCTGAAGCGAGACCCAACCCCGTACCGCTGGCTTTTGTGGTGTAATAGGGGTCGAATACCTTGTGCAGATCCTCATTCCTGATTCCACAACCCTCATCGGAAAAAGTCAATTTCAGGTAATGGCCGGCTGGAAGTCCCCGGCTGTTCTCCGGCTTTTCGAGGAAATTTCGTACACGCACCGTTAACTTCCCGCCTGCTGGCATTGCCTGCACGGAATTGATAATGATATTGTTGAAAACCTGGCCCAGCTGATTTTCATCGGCTTCAATTGAATGAAGTATTTCAGCTATTTCGATTGCTCCAATGACTTTTGTTCCGCGCAGGACCAGCGACAGGCACTCTTCCAGCAAGGGCCGGAGCGAAATCTTTTTCTTGACCGGCGCGCCTCCTTTCGCGAAGGTAAGAAGTTGCCGGGCAAGTTCGGCAGCGCGTAGCGAAGCTTTTTCCGCCGACTCAAGCGGTTGACAGGCCCGGTGCGATTTATCGAGAAACATGCGGGCAAAAGATATGTTTCCCATGATTCCGGTCAGAACATTGTTGAAATCATGGGCGATTCCCCCGGCTAAAACCCCCAGCGATTCCAATTTCTGGTTTTTAAGCACCTGTTCCTGCAGCAACTCCTGTTTTGTCACGTCCTGAGAGCAACCGTAGAGGATAAGCTCACCCGGTTCTTTTCCCGCGTCGCAGTAAGAGGACTCCCTGATCCAGCGTGTCTCGCCCTGTTTTGTTCTGATCTTGAAGGTATGGGTGATTCTCTGGGACGGAGTGAGATGCATCAATTCAGAAACGACTCTCGTCGCATCATCGGGATGAATAATGTGCCGCCAACATCCCATGGTAAAGATTTCCTCTTCAGAGTAGCCGGTAATTGCTTTGACCGGTCCTGCCATCCACTGAATCCGGTAGGGGTCTGCTCCGTTTCTGGTGCACTTGAAGACATAGTCAGAGGTGATGGCAGTAAAAATCCGGTAACGGTCCTCACTGGCTTGAAGTGCCTCTTCAGCCTCTTTGTGTTCGGAGATGTCACGGACGATGGCGCAGATAAACTCGCTATCGTCGTATCTTATGTAGTTGGCATTTATGTCTACCGGAAAAACTTTGCCGTTTTTGTCTTTATGGATCGATTCGAGGCGATGTTGCTTGGCTTTTTTAGTTTTTTCCCAGACAGCGGGCCATGCAGCTTCGGAAATGTTCGGGTCAATATCGAAAATAGACAGGGCAAGCAACTCTTCACGGGAATAACCGAGTGCAATGCAACTTGCCTCATTGACGCCAAGAAAACGCCCTTCAGGGGATATCCATTCCAGGCAATCCGAAATGATGTCAAAGACGAAACTCGCCAGCTGCCGTTTCTGTTCATAGGCCTTGCGCTTGCTGATATCGCGGATAAAGCCTATCGCATGCCACTGGTTTTCACGCTGAACACAGGAAAGGGAGAGATCGATCGGAATCTGGGATCCGTCTTTTCTGCGGGCGCTTAATTCGATATTTTTTCCGATGGCAGCCCCTTGGCCGGTTTCTCTGAAATGGTTCATTCCTCTCTGATAGTCAGTGCGATAACAATCCGGGGCCAGTACCAGGTGCAGATCCTGGCCCATTATTTCTGCTTCCCGCCAACCGAAAATAGCCTCTGCCGCCGGATTCCAGAAGATAATCTTCCCTCTTTGATCAATCATGATGATTGCGTCACGGGCCGCAGCAGTAATAGTGCGGAGAGTTGCCTCGCCTTCGCAAACCGACCCTTTACTACCCGGGCTTTCCTGACCGTCCGGTGTAAATCTCAGGTTTTTCCTGCTGGCACTGGCCATCAGTGTGACCAGGCTCCGGTAATAGTCAATGGCGGTTTTGATTTGTAGGCGGTTGAAAACAGGAACCCGGTCAAGAGCGGCACGGTAGTAATTCTCCTCGAAACCGGGTTCTCGCGCCTGGGAGCGGAAAAAATCTCGTTCAGATAACATGTCCTGAAAGTAAAACTGGCCGGTGGAAAAAAAAGCGATAAGTTTCCCGTCAAGAAAAATTGGCAGGGCGGCATGCCAGAGTCCGCTTTTGCATTTGTATTCCAGATAATCATCTCTGCATTCAAATAACTGTGTTTTTATGGACACACCGTTTTCCAGGCAACAGGCGCTGGGAGGCGGCCTGACGCAATGTAACCGGGCACAGGTTTCCTGCCATCCCACGGCAATGATGACATTGCCGTCAGGGTCCAGAATTGTCGAGATGATTCCCGTCAGTTTGAAATGGGCTTCGAGCAGTTTTTTTAATTCATCCAGATCGAAGAACTGGAGCGGACTTGGACATTTCATGAAATTTTTCTTTTCCTTCCAAGGCGTAGATGAATCGAAAGCTTCTGACTTGCATGCTGCTCCGCTGATTAACCCTGCAAAACCGAACTGCTATGTTCCTGGCTGCCTAGTTCTCCAAGGCAAATCTAAACATTTTTGCGAAAAAATCAATAGCTCATTTGTATATCTCTATAAATAATATTTATTAAGATCATTCTTTGCGCTGGTTATTGTCTAAAGAAAAGTTACAAACCCAATTCCAACCTGAGGGCGCCGGCATCGACCACAAACTGATGATCGGATTTAAACTGACAGTGGCATATAGTTCCTTTCAATAAGCTTATCTCTGCAAAAAATGCGTAGCTGGTCACTTGTGCCGTGCAAATAGTGCATTGATTCCACTTTAGTAACTGGTATTGGTGGTTCTTGTCTCACAACGGTATAGAGAAGCCCTGTCATTAAATTAAAATAACCGAAAAAAGTCTGTTTGCTGTTACTTAGAAAAATTTTCCAAGCATTGGTATGCGATATTCTGCGGCCACACCACAAAGCTGACGCGGGAAATTTATCACTATATATATACCGTATCACAAAGAGATACAAGTGTAATTATGCTTATTAATACCTTATACTTCAATACTATTTAAGGTGTGCGCCTGATAATTAAAGCAACTGTTAACGGCAGCCATGTCATTGTGTTTGGAATAAATTATGCTATCAATTTTATTGACTGGAGCGCAAGATGGCGCCACGAAAAGAATTCAATTCATTTAATTAAGACAGTCTTGGCATTGTCTGAGTCAATTATTAATATTTGTTATGCTTACATGCAAGCGCAGGTTGGTAGATTGGCAACACTCCGTCAGAGTGCGCAAGAATGGAGAGGTACGCTATGAAATCTTTTACAAAGACAATGAAGGTTGGACTGGCAGCCATATTCATTACGGGTTTAAACGTCATGGTTGCTCCGGCCGCCACCATGAGTAATTATTCAATTACTCCGCCTTTTATTCAGGAAACCATCAATCCGAACCTGCTTCTGATGATCGACAACTCCGCGAGTATGTACGATCTGGCCTATCCTGATCTTGGCAGCGCCACGCCGTTCCGCAAACCCTACTATTGCTATGACCAGACTTTCAAAAGTACCGTTACCTATGTAGGCAATTTTGACAGTGACACATACTATCAGTACAACATAGCAAATGGTTATTTCGAGGCAACCAACGCCTTCCCCGCCTCCTGTACGCTCAGGACGCCGGCAAGCGGCAGCGGAAACCTCTGCATCAACCTGGACGCTTCCTCGCCCAAAAAGGTCAGCGGATTTGTTGCCAAGGGAAATTACCTGAACTGGCTCACCGCATCAAAATTTGATGTCGAGAAAAAGATCCTCACCGGCGGCAAGTACCTGGGCGGCAAGTTGATTGCAGAATCGAGGGGTTGTGTCGGACGCGGCTTTGTCAAGGAAGCCTTGACCGCTGATTATGTGGAAGGGGGAACAAATACCTCTTTAGGCGTCAGCTTTTCCGTTCGCGGTGCCCCAAACGAAGACAACTTTTCGGCACCCTCACCCGGCGGACAGACGTACCTCTACATTTACCTGGGCAATTACAACCAGAGCAATTGCCAGGCCGCCGTAGATGCATTCACATCGGGAGCAGGGCAACAGGTTATCCGCACCGCTGTTTTAGCCTGCCTGACCAGTCAGGCGGGAGGCGAGTTACCCCTGGCGACAAAGCAGAAAGTACTCTATAACGAGTCGATCCAGGAATGCTGGCAATACAGCAGGGTAATCCCCCACACGGTCGGCAACGATGCCTTCTCGAACATCAAAAACTCCTGCCCGGACATCTACAAATCCCGTGGCGCCGGCCCTGCCAGCATCCTGGCCGGGGACGCGGACCTGCTATGCAGTGAATCCTACGTCGGCGCTTGCTATGATGGAGCCGGCCCCACCTGGCCCACTTTCGGCAATCCCACGAAAAACTGCGTAGAGCAAAAATACAACGATTTTTGCGGTATGTTTCAAGCTGTCCCGGTAACCGACCCGACCGATGACCCGTCTGATACATCCAGTTACGACAACCTGCCTGCCATTATCAGCGATATCGGTATTGAAGCTCAATTGGGCAAAGCGCTCAAACTGCTGAACAACGAAACTGAAGATAAATTAACCGTGCGGCTTGCCCTGGCGAGTGAACCGACCGACGGCCTGCTTCAGCAGTACGGCAACAGGATCCGCTTTGGCGGGATGCAATTCAATGATTACGGCTCGGCGGCAGAGGGCGCATTCCTGCCCAGCGCAAAAGTCTGCTTGAACAAGCCGACACAGCCCTGTTCGGCTATTGCTGCCTCCTCAAATGACTGCCCCAACGGAACGGCATGCGTTGCAGCATCCAACCTTGATGGCGGAAAGGTCTTTCATCATATCGGGCTTGGCAAATGTTCCTCCACCACTTCTACGGAATGCACCACTGATGCCAACTGTCCGACTGGGGAGAAATGCGAAAGTGCGGGTGTCGGCAACAATACCGCCGGACTGGTCCGTAAAATCAACGATCTCAAAGGTGCAACCTGGACGCCCTTTGCCGAGGCTTTTTATAACTCGATTGGCTATTTTGCCAAAGACACCACCGACGCCAGCGGCAAAACCAGCCGTACGGCTCTGCGTCTCAATAACTTGGACTTCACCAGCACCTGGAATCCCTCCCAATATTACTGCCAGTCCAACAACATCCTGATCATATCGGACGGCATGTCGACCGCGGACCGCCGGACCGAAGTCAGCAACCTGGCGAGCCGTTACAGTTATCCGTCGGGCGAGACCGGGAACTGTGACTATTACGCGGGAAGCAAAAATCTGGATGACCTGGCCTATCTTGCGTACAATTACAACATCAATAACTTCAGCACCAGTTCAACAACCGCAAAGCCGGTTCTCAGTTCGCTGAAGAAAAATGAACATATCAAAACATTTGTCGTATTTAACGGCACTGACAATGGCGGAACCGGCGATTGCAACTCGCAGACGCTCATGAACAATACGGCGACGCGGGGCGGGGGGCAGTATTATGCCGTGGAAAACCCTGCCGAACTGGCGCCCAAGATCAAATCTGCTTTGGATGAAATCGTTTCCGGTTCCGCTTCCGGCACCGCCGCCTCCATCGTCAGCAACCGCGGCCAAAGCGGCGCCAATCTCATTTCAGCAATTTTCTACCCGGAAAAAGATTTCGGCGGCGATCAGAGTGTTTCCTGGATCGGTGACCTGCAGAACTACTGGTACTATTTCGACCCCTTCATTACCAACAGTACCATACGTGAAGACACAAGCAGCACCAATGATCTGAACCTGCAGGATGACTACCGGATTGATTTCGTTTTTGATGACGCAACAAACAAGACGGTTGCCAGGAGATATGCAGATGATGGCAAGGGGAATTACACCTTTGTCGACACGAAAGATCCCGATGCCTTGAAAGCGCTCTGGAAAGCGGGTCGCAAGCTCTACGAGCGAACTCTTACCACTGCCCCGTACCGGAAGTTCCTGATTAACGATACTGCCGCAGACGCTACCACTGCCTCGCTATTTCAGCTCACGAACGACAAATTTGCGGCACTCACCTCGACCCACTGGAGTACTCTCAAGAATTACCTGAACGTGGCGGATGACGCTACCGCTACAGATGTGATGAAATACATTTACGGTTACGACATCAGCGGATTCCGCAAGCGGAGCGTAAACGGCTATACGCCGTCGGTGCCGACCGCCAACCCGGCAACAGGGCTGGGCGTGTGGAAACTGGGGGATGTAATTACCTCAACGCCACGGGTCCAGTCGGACAGGTCACAGAACGGCTACCATCTTGATTACGGCGACGCCACCTATGAGTCCTACGTAACTTCGAAAGATTACGGAAATCGCGGCATGGTCTATGTGGGGGCCAATGATGGGGCGCTCCATGCGATTTCTCTAGGCAAGGTCTCGAAACTTTCCGGCGGTTACAATCAGGCAAGACTGACCGGGGATGATACCGGCAGCGAAAAGTGGGCTTTTATCCCGCAGAATGCCCTGCCGTATCTCAAATACTTTACCGATCCGAACTATACGCATCTCTATTATGTGGATAACAGTACCCTGCTGGTGGATGCCAGCCTCAACATACCGTCAGGTTGTTCCGGTGATTACTGGGACTGCACCAGAGCTACCGGGAAAAACTCGCTCAACGAATTGAATCTGGCAAACACCAGTTGGCGTTCGATTCTCATCGGACAGATGGGTCTGGGCGGGGCCAGCCGCGAAGCTGATGCCACCTGTACCGATTGTGTCAAAACACCGATGAACGTAGTTAATTTCAAGAATCATGGCCTTTCCTCCGTCTTTGCACTTGATGTCACCGACCCGGAAAATCCGACGCTGAAATGGGAATTCAGCCATCCTGACCTTGGCTATACGACCTCGGAACCGGCGATCGTGCGCATAAACGGCGAAAACGCCAGTAACATTAAAGATCCGAGCAAAAACGGCAGATGGTTCGTGGTGTTCGCCTCCGGCCCAACCGGCCCGATCGATCCCGTTTCCCACCAGTTTTACGCGAAATCGGACAAGCCGCTGAAACTGTTTGTCGTGGATCTGAATGCAACGCCGCCATTTGTGCAGAACAGCAACTACTGGATTATCGACAAGCTGCATGATAACTCGCAAATAGCCAATGCCTTTGGCGGTTCTCTCGCTACCAACGCTATCGACACCGACAAGAACAACCGCTTCTCGCTCGGCTACTACAGCACCGATGTGGTGTATGTGGGCTATGTACAGAAGAAAAGCGGGGTTGAAAGCTGGACTGATGGCGGGCTGCTCCGCCTGGTTACGAAAGAAAGTACCAATCCTGGAGAGTGGGTGTTGAGCAAAGTCATCGACGGTGTTGGACCGGTCACGGCCTCCATTGAAAAACTCTACGACGATGCCGACAAAATCGACCTGAAGCCGGTGCTTTGGCTCTACTTCGGGACCGGGAGATATTATTACAAGAACAACACGGACGGCATCGACGCAGCTGACAATCAAATGGCCCTTTACGGAATCAAGGAGCCTTGCTATTCAACCGCGACCGGTCCCATCAAGGATATTCATGATACCTGCACCACGGCCCTCAATATAGACACGCTGACAAATCAATCGATCATATCAGAGATCACACCAGCTTCACTCGCTGCCGGCAAGACCAACGGCTGGTTCATCAACCTGGATGCCACCGGAACCTATGGCGGAAAACCTTTCAAGGCAGAGCGGGTCGTGACCTCGCCCAGTGCCAAAACAAACGGTCTCCTCCAGTTCACCACCTTCAAACCCACTTCCGATATCTGCGGATTCGGCGGCGAAACCATGTTCTGGCTCGTGAACTATGGCACCGGCGGGGCGCCCGCACCGGGAACCTTGAAAGGGAAAATCATGATTCAGCTTTCAACCGGAGCGATCGTCGTGGTGGACCTTTCCGACATCTCTTCCTTCGGGCGGAACGGACGGCAGATTGATGTGGGAACGGGCAAACCGCCGCTTCCGGCGCCTCCCGCAGATGCCCTGCGCAAGCCGGTGAAAAAGATACTTCACATCCAGGAGCGCTAAGATGACCCGAAACGGATTTACCCTGGTAGAGCTGGTGGTGGTGATTGCGATCATCGGAATACTTCTTGCCATCGCCACCCTCAACTTCAACAGTTGGGTAACCAGGCAGAATATCGACCGCGAGGTGAAGGAGATGCACGCCGAGATCATGGCCGCGAAGCAGCGTGCCCTGGTCACCGGCCAGAATTATGCCGTTCAATTTCCCGACACCTCAACGCTGGTTTTCAGGAGATTCTCATCTTCGGCGGACGCCGCCGGCAGCGTGGCTCAGACAAAAAGTCTCCGCTATCCGGTCACGCTCAGCTCTGCCGACCCGATTACATTTAACGACCGCGGCGTGATGGAGGATGCAAATGACAAGATTCTTTGCGTTTTTACCGACGCCAATCCAGCCGTGGATGCATTGGTAATAACTCAGACACGGGTCAGTGTGGGACGAATAAAAAATCAGGGGAGTAAAGATGCGGCCGCATGTACGAAAGCAAATATCGAAATCAAATAATTCCGGTTTTACCCTGATCGAGGTTCTGGTGGCGGTGGTTATTCTCATGGTCGGGCTTCTCGGTGTGATGCAGGCCCTGAATCTTGCCATTCAGACCAATCTGCAGAACGAAATGCGCACCCAAGGGTCGATGATCGGCGAGGCCCAAATGGCAAAGATCAAGAGTCTGCCCTTTGATAATATCACCGGGGCGACGGAAAGATCTCTTTCTGTTCCGGTAAATATGCGCAGTGCGATCATCGATTATACGGTGACAAAAAAAATCGACAACGTCTCATCAACTACGAGAAGGATAAATGTCGGCGTCAGCTGGACACATCGAGGAAACCATCAGGACTATGTGGTCTCTTCCGTCGTGACGGACCCGCGCGCCCATTGAGCAAGGCAAATGTCAGTGAAGAACAAGGACAGAAACATGAAACGCATACAGTTATGTAACAAGCGGGGCTTCAGCTTGGTTGAACTTCTGGTGGTAATGGCCATGTTTGTCATCATCATTGCCGTTACCGGTGAAACGTTCAGCCGGATCATGTCCCAGTCGTCTTTACAATCGAAATTGGCGGTCAGCAATATTGAGGGCATCGTAAGTCTGGAAATGATGCGAAAGGACCTGGGCTCAGCGGGGTTCGGTATCCCCTGGGCTTTTGATGCGCCCATCACCTACAAAGAAGTTAAACCGGGTGATGCTGACAGCAGGGAAACAATTGCCGCTGCCTACAATGCCACACCCGGCACCGAAAATCAGACGCTGGTTCCCTTGGCGGTTTCCGGGGGGAACAATGTACTACTCGGTGACGCCACCAAGTTGATCGAAGGGTCCGACTATCTTGTCATCAGATCCACCAGTATCGGAGCTTCATCCGCGGCGCAGCGCTGGAGTTTCATGAATTATACCGGCATGAGCAAGCCGGCTACCCTGACACCGCAATCATGGACCCAGGATAATCTCACGTCAAGTGACTGGGTGGTAGTGGTTAAAGTAGGGCTGACCAGCTCATTCAGTAAAGAACTGGTAACAAACTCAACGAACTCCGGGGCTTTTACCACGCAGTATACTGCCGCAAATCTGAATTATTATGCGCCGGATCAGTCGAAAGTCACAAATTATATCTATGGCGTCAGCAGCACTGAGGAGCCGCGCATGCCGTTCAATCGTGCCGATTACTACGTGCGGATACCTGCGGACACCGATGGAAACCGCCTGCCGCAACGCTGTGCGCCCAACACCGGGATTCTTTACAAAGCCCTGGTGAAACATTCCAATGGCACCGTGTCGGGCAATTCGGAATTCCCCTTGCTTGACTGCGTTGCCGACATGCAGGTGGTCTATATCCTTGATTCCTCCAGCAACGGCCAGACAACCGAAACAGACAGTCTTGCCGGTTTGTCCGCCAAGGAAATCCGGGATCAGTTGAAGTCGATCCAGGTCTATATTCTCTCCCATGAAGGCGGCAAGGATTCATTCTATACCTACCCGAAGGAGAAAATTGCCGTAGGTCCGTCAGCTGACGGAGTGAATACAGGAGCCGGTCGAAGCTTTGATCTGAAAGAGACTATCAAAACCGGCTGGGAGCGCTATCGCTGGAAGGTTTATCGCTTCAGCGTTAACCCGGCAAACCTTGCTTCGACACTGTAGCTTTTTCTCCGACGCAAGCTGAACTGTCCGTCCGAAGTCATGAGGATAAAGATTTTCAGCGTGACTTGCCGAACAAATTCTCTACAGGTGCTAACCATGAATTCATCACTAAGAAACGAAAAGGGTGCGGCTCTCATTACCGCGCTGATGCTGACCTTGATTTCGTTGGCCATTATCATGCTTTTGTTATATTACGTGACAACCGGTCTGCAAATGTCGGCCTCGCAAAAACGCTATAAAACCGTCCTTGAGGCAGCCTATGGCGGCACATCCTTTTCGGTGAACGAGTTTATCCCGAAACTCAACAGCGCCATATTCGGCAACTATACATCCGGCGTTAAGGAACTCCTGACAAGTTACGCTTCGAACAGTAACCTTAGTCTGACCTTGGGAAACCTGTCCTGTTTGCAGCAGAAGCTTGACAATTCCACGAATAACTGGGGATCCGGCTGCAGCAAAACCCTTGATCCCCGAGACCATCCCGACATGACCTTCGTGCTCAAATCGACACTAGATACGAGCAAATTTATCCAACCGACCGGTTACAAGGTCTACACGAAAATCGTTGGCACACCCATCAAAGGAAATACCGACAAGGCTGATATGCCGAACCTGCGCAAAGGTGAAAATGTCGTCGAATCCGCTGATATCGAGGGTGGCGGCTTGACCATTCCCACCACCTACCGGATCGAGGTGCGGGCCGAAAGGGAGACAAACCCGCAGGAAAAGGCCAATATTTCTGTCCTTTATGCCTACTGACAATAATATATCCAAATGATGCGGAAAATAGTAGGAGCACCTTGCACTAGCGGGTGCTCCTTTGTTTTATCTGGCATGGAAGGTTTTCCCGTCTTCTCACTTTGAACAATCCATGTAACAACTTGGTATTTGTCATTTTTTGCAAGACCTTACTATTTGCCGGCATTTTTCTGCTGCTCTCTAATAAATTTTTGTCATACTATGCGCTGTTTAATAAATCATTGACTCTTACACGTTGTTTTAGTAGTTTGTGAACGCATTACTTAACGCCGTTAAGCTGGTCACATGATTGATAAATGTCTCCCAAAAAAAGAAGAGTTTCGACGTGACATTCTCGAGGCAGCTCGTGAGATTTTTTCCTTGGATGGTTATGGGAATTTTTCCATGCGGAAACTGGCACGCCGCATTGGCTATTCGCCAACGACCATCTACCTTTACTTTAAGGATAAAGACGAAATTCTCTTCTGTCTCTGTGAAGAATTTTACGATGACCTGTATCAGACAATTCTGAAAATAGAGGCTGAGAATTTCGACTTGTTGACAACGTTGCGCAAGGTTCTGCTTGCCTACGTGTCATTTGGTCTGGCAAATCCGGAACAGTACCGGGTGGCATTTTTTACGAATCCATCCGTATATGGTTCCCCCGCGGCGTACCTGGAAAACGATACCATGAGCCGTCGCGCCTACTTTCACTATCGCGATCTGGTTGCGGCATGCTGTACTGCCGGGATATTGATTGGCATGGATATGGACACTTTGGCCCAGGTTCTCTGGGCAGGAGTTCATGGGGTAGTTGCCGCTGCCCTGCATACGAGAGATTTCCCTTTGGCAGATCCGGCCGTCCTGGTCGAGGTGATGGTTACGGGGTTGCTCACGGGACTCGAAGCAGGGCAGACCGCTTGAAATTATCGTAGTAATTTGCCATTTGAGATGCGAAATTCTTGTCGTCATGGGTACTGCCAGCACGTTCTGATCGGGAGAATTATGCTCAAAGAATATTTCCAAAAGGCCAGGGCAATCAGTATCGTTACTGTCTGTGTGATAGTGACGGGTTGTGCGGTCGGACCGGATTTCCGCTCGCCGGAGAGGCCTGCCGTCAAACAGTATACCCCTGAACCGCTGCCGGTTGAAACCGCTTCAGCACCCGGTGTTGCCGGCGCCGCTCAACGTTTTATCTCCGGCAGCGAGATTGCAGCTGATTGGTGGACACTGTTTCACTCCGAGTCACTGAATGCCTTGATGCGCCAGGCCCTTGCAGACAGCCCGTCGCTTGCCGCTGCGCAGGCCCGGCTTCGCGAAGCAGAAGAAAATCTTCGTGCCAGGGGCGGAACCGTGTATTACCCGAGTGTTGACGGTGACTTTTCCGTGGTGCGGCGCAAATCAACGGGCGCTTCCTTTGGTCAACCTTCGTCTGATTCCAGCAGTTTCACTCTCTTCAACGCCACGGTCAACGTATCGTATACTCTCGATATTTTCGGCGGGAATCGCCGGGAATTGGAAGCGCTGCGGGCACAGGTCGATTACCAGCGGTTTCTCCTGGAAGGGGCATATCTGTCGCTCACCGCGAATATTGCAACTGCGGCGGTGAAAGAAGCCTCCCTGCGCGGTCAGCTGCGCGCTGCCGCAGAAACCGTTTCTTTGCTGGAAAAGCATCTGGAAATAGTCGATCAGCAGTATCTCGTTGGCGCACTATCGCGTTCCGAAGTGCTTGCGCAACGTACGCAGCTAGCCCAGGTTCGAGCGACACTGCCGCCGCTCGAAAAGGAACTGGCCCAGACACGCCATCAACTGTCGGTATTGACGGGGAAACTGCCGGGGGAGGGCGGGCTTCCTGAATTTGAGCTGGAAAATATCGAGCTGCCGGCTGAACTTCCCGTAAGCCTTCCTTCGTCGCTTGTCCGCCAGCGGCCTGACATAAGGGCCGCAGAAGAACTCCTCCATGCCGCCTGCGCCCAGGTTGGCGTGGCAACAGCCAATCTCTATCCAAAAATCACTCTCAACGGCAGCATCGGTACAAATGCCGTAAAGATAGAAGATCTCTTTTCAACCGGCTCTTCCATCTGGAGCCTCGGCGCCGGTCTGCTTCAGCCGATTTTCCATGGCGGTGAGCTCAGCGCAAAACGCCGTGCCGCGATCGCTGCGCATGATCAGGCAATTGCCCAGTATCGTGAGACCGTTCTCCAGGCTTTTCAGAATGTGGCCGATACTCTGCGGGCACTGGATTTTGATGCCAGAACGCTCCGGGCCCAGGCGGATGCGGAACTGGCGGCACGTGAATCACTGGAAATGGCGCAGGAACAATTTCGTCTCGGTGCGATCAATTATCTTATACTGCTCAATGCCGAGCGGGATTTTCAACAGGCACAAAGCAACCTTATCCAGGCCCGGGCAGCGCGTTTTGCCGATACGGCCGCGCTTTTTCAGGCTTTAGGCGGGGGCTGGTGGAACCGGGACCAGCGGATTGATTCTGCTGCAAAACTTGATAAACCATGATGCAATTCAACGATAACGTTCCTACTCTGAGGGAGAAACATCCCATGAAAAAACGCATGCTCATTATGCTGGCCATTGTTGGCCTGCTCTTTGGCGGTATTTTCGGATTTCAGATCTTCAAAATGCAGATGATCAAAAAATCCATGGCATCGCAGCAGATACCCCCGTCAACAGTGTCGACAATTCTGGCGACCGTTCAACCCTGGCAGCCGGAATTAAAGGCTGTCGGCACGTTGCGGGCAGTCCGTGGGGTTGATGTTACCAGCGAAATTACCGGGCTGGTCCGGTCGATTCATTTCAAGTCCGGGGATACTGTCAAGGCCGGACAGCTTCTGGTACAGCTCAATGCCGATTCGGATATTGCCCAATTGCACGCCAGCGAGGCAGCAGCGGAATTGGCCGGGACGATCTTCGAACGGGACAAGAAGCAGTTTGCGGTAAAGGCGGTAAGTCAGGCAGTGCTTGATGCGGATCAGGCGGACCTGAAAAGCAAACGGGCGATTGTTGCCGAGCAGGCGGCAAACGTGGCCAAGAAAAGTATCCGCGCTCCTTTTGCCGGGCGCCTCGGAATCACGACCGTCAATCCCGGGCACTATCTGAATCCGGGGGACAAAATCGTTACCCTCCAGTGCCTGGATAATCTCTACGCCGATTTCTTCCTTCCCCAGCAGGAACTGGCAAATCTTTCCCTTGGACAAAAGGTTATCCTTACCTCGGACAGTTATCCAGGCCGGACTTTTACCGGAAAAATCACCTCGATCAATCCGAAGGTCGACCCGGAAACACGGAACTTTCAAATTGAGGCAAGCATAGCCAATCCCGGTCAACTGTTGTTACCGGGCATGTTTGCCTCGGTACAGGTTCAGGCCGGTGAGGTGAAAAAATACCTTACCGTCCCACAGACGGCAGTTGCCTTCAACCCCTATGGTGAAACTATTTTTATCGTTCAAGAGGGAGAGAAGGGTCCGGATGGCAAGCCCGGCCTGATCGCCAAACAGGTCTTTGTTACCACAGGCGCAAAACGCGGCGATCAGGTTGCCATTCTCAAGGGTATCAAAGAGGGTGATACTGTTGTGTCGGCCGGTCAGTTGAAGCTGAAAAATGGCAGTCCGGTCGTCATCAACAATACAATTCTCCCAACGAACGATAAAGCGCCAAAACCGGTTGACGAGTAGGTATTCCGGTATTTTTGTTGATGATCCATGCTCTGCTGTGATCTTCTGAAACAGTATTCCAACAAGTGGAAGGCATACGATGAACTTTACCGATATCTTTGTTCGCCGCCCGGTTCTTGCTACCGTTATCAGTCTCCTGATTCTCGTGCTTGGTCTGCGCTCCATGGATCAACTGCTGGTGAGAGAGTATCCGGAAACCCAGAATGCCGTCGTTACCATCTCAACCACCTATTTCGGAGCTGATCCGGACCTGGTCTCCGGATTTATCACCACGCCGCTGGAAAATTCCATTGCCCAGGCAAACGGCATTGATTATCTGACCTCAAAAAGTACCCAGGGTGTGAGCATCATCACCGCGAACCTGCGCCTGAATTACGATCCGAACAAAGCTCTGACCGAGATCACCACAAAGGTCAATGCCGTTCTCAACCAGTTGCCCAAGGACACCCAGCAACCGGTTATCGACGTGCAGATTGGGGAGTCCATTGACTCCATGTATATAGGTTTTTATAGTAAAGACCTTCCCACCAACAAGATAACCGATTATCTGATTCGGGTGGTGCAGCCGAAACTGCAGGCGGTCGAGGGTGTCCAGACCGCCGAGATTCTCGGCAGCCGGCAGTTTGCCATGCGAGCCTGGCTTGATCCTGAAAAGATGGCAGCTTACGGAATTACTGGTACGGAAGTGAGCAATGCCCTGGCAACAAACGACTTTATTTCCGCTATCGGTCAGACAAAGGGCCAAATGGTCACTGTTGACCTTGTTGCCGATACATCATTGCATTCTACCGAGGAATTCCGGAATCTTGTCATCAAATCGCAAAATGGCGCCATCGTGCGATTGGGAGACGTCGCCACTATCAGCCTTGGTTCGGAAAACTACGATTCCTCCGTGTCTTTCGATAATGCAACCGCGGTCTACATCGGTATCAAGGTAGCGCCGACCGCCAACCTGCTTTCGGTCATCGAAGGGGTACGCCAGACCTTCCCCGGCATCGAGGCGCAGTTGCCGGAAGGGCTCAACGGCCGCATCGTCTATGACGCCACCAAGTTCGTCAACAGCTCCATCGACGAAGTCGTGAAGACTTTGGTGGAGGCTCTGCTGATTGTCACCCTGGTTATTTTCCTGTTTCTCGGCTCTTTCCGTTCGGTGATTATCCCCGCCATCGCCATGCCTCTTTCGCTGATCGGCGGCTTTTTTCTCATGCTTGCCTTCGGCTATACCATCAACCTCCTGACACTGCTTGCCCTGGTTCTGGCCATTGGCCTTGTGGTCGATGATGCCATTATCGTGGTGGAAAACATCCACCGGCACATGGAAGAGGGGCTGACGCCTTTTCAGGCGGCGATCCAGGGAGCAAGAGAACTCGCCATGCCGATCATAGCCATATCGGTTGTTCTCATTGCCGTGTATGTGCCGATCGGCTTCATGGGAGGGCTCACCGGCGCCCTGTTTACCGAATTTGCCTTTACTCTGGCCGGGGCAGTGGGGATTTCAGCGATTGTTGCTTTAACCCTGTCTCCGATGATGTGTTCGCGTTTTCTAAAACCTTATGACCAGAGCGGAAAGCATCGCTTTGTGCATTTCATCGACACGCAATTCGAAAAAATCCGCTGTGTCTATGTGCGGTTATTGCATGGTTCACTCAACACACTGGCGGTTACTGCGGTATTTTCGCTCATCGTCCTGACCAGCATCTACTTTCTTTACGCCACCTCCCAGAGCGAACTTGCGCCTCAGGAGGATAAGGGAATCGTCATTTCCATGCTCACCACGGCTCCCAATGCGAGCCTGCAGCAGACACAACTCTATACCCGGGAAGTGTATAATATCTTTGCGTCATATCCGGAAACCGACCATGTTTTCCAATTGGATGGAATCAGCGGTCCTAACTCCAGTATCGGCGGCATGGTTTTGAAACCCTGGGATGAACGCACCAGAACATCCATGGCGCTGAATCCCGATATCCAGATGAAGCTAGCCGGTATTGCCGGTGGCCGGGGCGTTTCTTTCCTGCCTTCTCCTTTGCCGGGTGGCGGGGGTGGTCTGCCGGTCGAATTTGTCGTTGGTACCACGGAATCATTCGACAAACTGTATGAGCTGTCCGAAACACTCATGGAAAAGGCCTTGGCAACAGGACTCTTTGCCTATATGGATAACGACCTGAAATTGGACAAGCCGCAAACGACCCTGGAAATCGACCGTGACAAGACTGCCCAGCTTGGTCTTTCCATGGCGGATGTGGGGTCTTCGCTCGGCTGGATGCTGGGTGGCGGCTACGTTAACTATTTCAGCATCTCCGGCCGTTCCTACAAAGTCATCCCCCAGGTCATGCAACAGGAACGTCTCAATGCCGAGCAGTTGCGTAATTATTACGTCAAAAATAAAAGCGGAACACCCATCCCCATCTCCACCATCGGCAACCTGAAAACCAATGTTGTGCCGGAATCGCTCAATCACTTTCAACAGCTTAATTCAGCGACTATCTCCGCTGTACCGATGCCGGGAGTCACCCTCGGCCAGGCGCTCGATCAATTGAAGTCCCTGTCGAAGGAAATTCTTCCCCAAGGGTACAGTGTCGATTATGCCGGACAGTCACGCCAGTATGTCCAGGAATCAAGCGCTCTGGTTGTGACGTTCTTTTTCGCCCTTATTATCATTTTTCTCGCTCTCGCCGCACAGTTTGAAAGTTTTCGGGATCCCTTCATCGTGCTGGTGAGTGTCCCGATGTCCATTTGCGGCGCAATGATCTTTATCGCCCTCGGCGTAGGCGGCGCCACCTTGAATATTTATACCGAGGTAGGCCTGGTTACGCTTATTGGCCTGATCAGCAAGCACGGAATTCTGATCGTCCAATTTGCCAACGATCAGCAGCGCGAAGGAAAAAGCAAGCGCGAAGCAATTGAAATTGCAGCAGGGATTCGTTTGCGTCCCATCCTCATGACCACCGCTGCAATGGTCTTCGGCGTTCTTCCGCTGGTAACAGCCTCCGGTGCGGGTGCCGTGGGACGCTATAATATGGGCCTGGTAATCATGACCGGGATTTCCATTGGGACACTTTTTACCCTGTTTGTTGTTCCTGCCATGTACATGCTCATTGCTACCGATCATGCCAAACAGCAAGCAAAACTCGTCACAGAAGGCGGGTCGCTTGAGTCCTGACCCAATACTCCCATGCAGTCCTCATAACCCGGCAATCTTTCGCCATAAAGGATCGAAAGGGCGCCGGGTCCCCGATGTGCCGCTTACAATCTCGCACAAAACTAATTATTAGAAAACTTGAACTATCTTCGTACTGCATGTACACTTTCTCACGATATTGCAAATACATCATTCGGCTTGAGCGAGGGGGGGTAGTCTCTATCTCAGAATCGCTGGATCCATTTTTGTGAGGTAACACGTGGTGATTGAAGAGTTTTCGTCGAAATGTTGCCGGGTCTGCGGGGGAGGTATTCAAATGGATATGGAGATATGCCCCCTGTGCAGCAGTCGTCAGCATCCAGATAAAAAACCATACTTCACTACCGTCATTATTGTGTTTGCGCTGCTCGGCTTTCTATGCATCACGCTCCTTGGTATCATGAGTGCCAATGCAATTCAACAGACTCTCTGCAGTCGCACCGATTTCTCCAATGAAAAAGCCCTGCTAAATGTTTCACGTGCAAAAAAAGCCGTGGACAACTACATCGCACACCATGAAGAAATTCCGGTAAATCTCGGCCAGATCTCTTTTCAGGCGGACGAAGGGGTGATGGTTATTTTGCAGAAAACTTCAGAGAAAAATTACCGTCTGATCGGATCTCATGAGCGGGGAGACAGAAGATATTTTGTTTTTTCGGAAAAAGAAACTATCTACAGCCAGAAAAAGAGACACCCGGGTTTACACAGTACTAAAACTAACTGACTCTGCGGGGCAGCAGATAGATTAGTATTGCCGTGATTATAGAAATGCGCTATACAACGTACCCATGAACCACAGGGTTTGCCCCCTGTGGTTTTTTATTTGATATGGAATGATGCTCTCACAAAATCTCGTCCTTCTGTTTTCGCGGGGAGGACGAGATCCCATGTTTTGATCATTATGTGAGTAAATCGTGGAATTCAACCACTGTTTGGACAATATTGCCACTTTGCAGGCATCCTGTTATGATGCCTGCAGAAATACGTCCCGAGCGGACAGCGGAAGGAGTTTGCGTAGATGACCCTGATTGACAGGCTGGAAAGAAAATTCGGCCGGTATGCCGTGACAAATATAACTCTCTACCTGATTGCCGCCCAGACGCTTTTCTATGTGCTGATCATGATGGGGAAATTGGATCCGAGTCAACTCTGGTTCTCCGCCGACAGATTATTGCAGGGGGAATGGTGGCGTTTGGCAACTTTCCTCTTTAATCCACCGTCGTGGAATCCCCTGTTCGCATTTTTCGCCTGGTACCTTTTTTATCTGATGGGATCTGCTTTGGAGGAGATGTGGGGCGCGTTTCGCTACAATCTGTTTCTGCTGATCGGTTTTTGTCTGATGATAGCAGCGGCATTTGTCACTCCGGCGTATCCGCTCAGTAATGCCTTTATCGCTGGTTCGGTATTCCTGGCTTTTGCCCATCTCTTCCCTGATTTCCAGTTAATGCTGTTTTTTGTTCTTCCGGTCCGGGTCAAGTGGTTGGCGCTCTTAACCTGGCTGGGTTACGGCTATCTGTTGCTGGTAGGCGACTGGTCGACCCGCATGATGGTTCTGTCCTCGGTAGGAAATTTCCTGTTGTTTTTTGCCCGGGATATCATGCTCACTATCAGGCATGGCCGAAGAAAGCTGGCGAAACGGGCAACAGGTGCGGTGCGCAGGAATGATCAACCGTATCACTGTTGCAGTGTATGTGGAATTACCGACAAGACTCACCCGAACATGGATTTCCGCTACTGTCCCGATTGTAACGGTCAGTATTGCTATTGTACTGAGCATATATTCAAGCATGAACATGTGAAACAATGATTTGCCGAATTTTTCTGGCACCGGCCGGAATGAGAAGCCATTCCTGCAGGCACAATGAATCCGTTGCGACAACTTAAATACCGGGTGATTTTCGTTACGTTACGGGCAGACTAGTACATGCGAAGCTTTACTGCGTTCACAACAAGAACCGTTAAGCAATTTTTACTTTATTTTATAAGCAAAATGTCGATAAGATGTATACCAGATAGGAGAAGACGTTGCACTACCGGGAAAGGCTCTCCATGCTGCAATCTGAGCGTCCCGGGGTGAAATCAGTAACAACCATAACATGGAGGTCTAATGCACGATACAACGTCCCCGTACCTGAGTTTGGTCATTCCGGCCATGGTAAAAGAAATGCAGCTTGCTGTTTTTATGACAGGATTCGACTCAGTCACCCATGGCAACGACGAATATATTCTTCTGACATCGCCAAGCACCAATCCGGGTGATTATCATCGCTTTTATCAGCTTCCCAATGACTCCCGGACCCTGAAAGAGCTGATTGGCGTCATGGAGGTGGCGGAAGAGTACAACGAATTCCCTTTTGTAAGTCGATCCATGCTTTAGCCTTTTGAAAAACTTTAAGGGAAGGTCGAGAGGCAAGGCACTAGTGAGCGAAATGCCGTTGCGTGCCGTTACTATCTTCGTATGTTTGAAAACTTTTGAGCATAGTGCTGCGAAAATTCCAGATTACATTGAAAGCCGATACCGTGAACAGTAACCCGCGGTATCGGCTTTTTTTCGTATAAGCCTGTAAGTGTCTCTGTATCGCTGCTGAATTGCGGTACAAATCAAAAAGATGAACCTTATCAGTGTCAATCTTCCGCTATGGTTTTACGCAGTTCCCTCACCGCGGAAGATTGAAGTTACTCAGGCTGCAAGTTTTCATTATTCCGTGTGTTGTCATTTGTTTGTTTTATGTCACAATAAAACAAGAAATACTCCTAAAATCCATCTTGCAGCGCGCTGCGAAAAAGGAGGTACGTTATGTTTAAACCCGGACGGATTCTTGTGCCTACTGACATGTCTGAACATTCAAACAAAGCAATCCGCGAAGCCCTTGACATTGCCAAACAGTACAATTCAGAAGTAATCTTGCTTCATGTAATCAAAGAACCAGTACAACAGTGTACCGTTGATTATTGTATCAGTGAGGGATTGCTGGAACAATTAAACCGCGAGTTGACGGATGCCGCACGAAAAAATATTGCCGATCAGCTTGCGAAAGTGGGGGGGGTTGATGGTCTGAAAATTACCACTGATGTCAGAACCGGCGTTCCCTACGATGAAATCATCAATGAAGCTGCGGAAAAGAACGTTGACCTGCTTGTGATTTCGCCACTCGGGGCGACAGGTCTGGCGAAATATATCATGGGAAGTGTAACCAGACACGTGCTTCTTGGGGCCAAGTGTCCGGTACTGTTGTTGAAATAAGTAAATCTGCAGAAAAGTAAACCGTCCTCACTCTAAGTACCGGGAGAGGGCGGTTTACATTTTTCAAACCATCTGAATTTGATGACAGGCTGAATCCCTGAGGCTCAGACCGCCTCCTTGATTACCATCGGAGCAATGTCATCCAGGGGCAGAACCCTGTCAACCGCCCCAAGCTTGATCGCTTCCTTGGGCATACCGAATACCACGCACGTCCCTTCATCCTGGGCAATGGTAGCGGCTCCGGCATCTTTCATTTCGAGCATACCCTTCGCCCCATCGTCTCCCATTCCGGTCATAATTACACCAACCGCATTTTTACCCGCATAACGAGCCGCGGAGCGGAACAGCACGTCCACGGAAGGGCGATGTCTGCTCACGAGCGGACCATCCTTGATTTCAACGAAATAGCGGGCACCACTACTTTTTAGAAGCATATGCCGATTTCCGGGGGCAATGAGTGCCCGGCCCGGGATGACGGTATCATTGTTTTCCGCTTCCTTGACGGAAATCCGGCAAAGGCTGTCCAGACGGGCGGCAAACGATCGTGTGAAGTTTTCCGGCATATGCTGGACAATCACAATGCCCGGTGAATCGAGGGGCATTTCTTCGAGAAAAACCCGCAGTGCTTCCGTGCCGCCGGTTGAAGCGCCTACCACGACCACCTTTTCCGTGGTGCGAATCATTGCTCTGGCGGTTGGCTTGGCAAGCATCGCATCCGCCGTCAATTTAGGAGCCACCTGCTTCGGGGCTCTGAACGGCCTCAAACGTGCCAGGGAAGCGGCCTTCACAACATCACAGAAGAGAACTTTTGATTCTTCGAGGAATTGTTTGACACCCAGGCGTGGTTTCTGGATTATCTCCACTGCCCCATATTCCAATGCCTTCAGCGCGGTTTCCGATCGATCTTCCGTCAGACTCGAGCACATGACAACCGGGATAGGGTGCTGGGTCATGATCTTCTGCAGAAAGGTAATACCATCCATTCTCGGCATTTCCACATCCAGAGTAATGACGTCCGGAAGTTCGCAGCGTATCCTTTCCGCAGCAATGTAGGGATCGGCCGCTGCGGCCATAACCTCAAATCTCGGGTCTGAAGAAAGTATCTCGGTGAGGGTCTGGCGAACGACCGCGGAATCATCCACGATTAGTACCTTGATTTTTTTTTCCGGCATAAACTTACCTCGTTACTTCGCGGAGCCGTTTCAGATAGACCAGTCCCGATTGCGTGTGAAAAAAGATTTTTCTGCCGCGAGTTCCGCCAACGTCGTACGCCAGCAAATTTAGTTGCTCCCTGTTGATAATCTGTTTTGCCCGGAGAAAGTTCTGTTTTCCGACAGTCATTTCCCGAAAGCCGTTTTTGCCGGGAGCGAGTATGTCTGCTCCGCCAAACAGCTTGACCTCCAGAGCATTTTTCCTGATTCCATGGCGGTCGAACTGTCGCAACATGGCTGCAATGGATGAATCGACATAGCGGAATGGTTCTCCAGGAGCAATCTCTTCCGGGAGTACTGCGTGACATATGGCGCTTTTTCCATGTTCAGGGCTATGCATGGTTATGGAGACGCACGAACCAAGTACGGTTGAAACTATTGCCGGAGAGACGGCAAAGTACTGTTCCCCCGGTTTCAGGTAGATTGTGGGAATAGTGCCTGCTGTGGGAATCATGCGAGCTTTCGGTAGACAGTCGAGTTTACCTGTACGAGCGGCACATTTAGTCCGTTCAGTGTCTCCGAGTGGCCGAGAAACAGGTAGCCGCCGGGAAGCAGGTGGCGGCAGAACTTATTCAGGAGGACCTCCTGGGTTTCCCTGTCAAAGTAAATGATGACGTTCCGGCAGAATATTATGCGAAACGGACTCTCAACATCGAACGTCTCATCCATGAAATTCAGACGGCGAAAGGTAACTTTCGAACGGAGTTCAGGACAAACTCTGACAATGCATCGGCTTCTGTCCTTGCTGCGGAGCAGGTATCTTTTTTTTAGCAATTGGGGAATCGGAGCAATTTTTTCTTCATCATAAATGCCGCGATGCGCACTTTTCAGGACTTCGGTGCAAATGTCCGTAGCGAGGATGGAATATCTGAAACCGAGGTTATTCCTGGCAAACTCACTCAGAGTCATGGCCAGTGTGTAAGGTTCCTCACCGCTGGAGCATCCGGCACTCCAGACTTTGATGCCATTCTGTTGTTCAATTTTTGGAATCCTGGGCAGAACCGATTCCGTCAGGTAGGTAAAATGTGCTGCTTCGCGGAAAAAGTCGGTCTTGTTGGTCGTTACGACGTCAATCATGCTGACCAGTTCATCCCGCAGGCCTTGCTTACTGACGAGGTAGTCGTAATACTCCTGGAATGTGCCGATGCCGAGATGCTTCAGGCGCTTCTGCAACCGCGATTCAAGCATCAATTTCTTGGAATCGGGCATCCGTATGCCGCAGGTGCTCTCGATAAACTGGCTGAACAGGCTGAATTCACGGTTGGTCATGCCCGAGGATTTTGCCGGAGGGGGCATTATTTTCTTTAGAGTCTCATGCATGGTTTTTGTTGGTTCCTTAACCCCACTGGACAAGCTGCGGCACATCTAGGATCAGGGCAACGGAGCCATCCCCCAGTATTGTCGCTCCCGATATTCCCTGGACATCCCGATACATTTTGCCCAGGGATTTTATTACCGTCTGGTGTTCGCCAATGACCGAATCAACGAGAAGACCGATACGTTCTCCGGCAATTTCGGTAACCACAACATGCTGGATACCAAGGTTCTTTTCCCCCAACCGGAATCGCTCACGAAGTGGAATATAGGGGATCAGGGCACCACGTACTTTAGCCAGATTCCTGCCATGTGTCTGCTCGATGTCTGCCTGGGTCAGTTCCACACACTCTTCCACCAAGGATAACGGCATGACGAAATATTCCCGGCCGATTTTCACCATCAGACTTTCAATAATTGCCAGGGTAAGGGGCAGTTTTATGGTGATGGTGGTTCCTTTGCCCTTTTGACTGGTGATATCAATGAAACCGCGCAGTGCCTCGATGGATTGTTTCACCACATCCATGCCGACTCCACGTCCGGAAATACCGGTGATTTTCTGCGCGGTGGAAAATCCGGGCGCGAAGATCAGCGCAAACAATTCGCGCTCGCTCAATTCCGCCGTTTCCGGAATGAGTTTCTTTTCAATGGCCTTGGCGCGGATTGCTTCCTTGTCCAGTCCTTTGCCGTCGTCCTTGATGGTAATAATGACGCTGTCTCCGGAGTGTTCGGCCGTGAGAAACACGGTTCCCTGTCGCGGTTTTCCTGAAGCGACTCGGGAATCGGGATCCTCTATCCCGTGGTCGACACTGTTTCTGATAATGTGGACCAGCGGGTCATTGAGGCGTTCGATGACTGTCTTGTCCAGTTCGGTGTTGGCGCCTTCGGTGTGAATTTCAACTTCTTTGCCCAGTTGCTGGGAAAGGTCTCGAACCAAACGACGAAACTTGCTGAAGGTGCTGCCGATCGGCATCATGCGGATATTGAGAGTGCTATCGCGCAATTCCGCGGTGAGACGCTCGACTTCTTCCGCAATATGAGCCAAGTGCTGATCGCCACGCTGCGCCGCGGTCTGACTGAGGCGTGCCTGGACGGTGACCAGTTCTCCAACCAAATTCACCAGCGTATCCAGTTTATCCGACGGCACGCGGATACTTGCCGAGCTTTCGGAATTCTGACGCTTTTGCTGAGCCTCGCGAATTTGCTGCTGCTCCACGAGAGCTGCTTCCACTTTCGACGGTGCCGCCAAACCAGATTCCACCAGAATTTCACCAAAGCGCTTTTGGTTTCGCAGTACCTGTTCCATGTCTTCCAGTGTCAGATCACCGCGCTCCACCAGAATTTCGCCAAGTTTTTTGTACGTCGGCTTGTCAATGGCAGCGCCAGAGTCGTCGATCAGATCGATGCGCAGCTCGCAATCGTCCTCTACGAAGATAAAGACATCCTTGATTCCGTTTACTCCCCTGGAGGTGGATAGGATTATGTCCCAATAGGTGTAGCAACGTTCCGGATCCATGATGTCGAAAGAAGGAATATCAGTGAGATGGGCAATAATACGGCAGGTACCCAGTTCACGCAGCTCCTTCAGCAACAATAGCGGGTCTGCTCCGGTAAGAAAAATATCGGGGGAGGGCTTGAATCTGATGCGATACAGTTTTTCTTCTATGTTTTTCTCGCCGAGTGACGACATGGAAGTTTCAGCTGTTCTATGCGGCTGTCCACCATGGACGGATACTGACAAGGCGCGAAAATCGGCAATGAGACTCTGACGCTCGATCTCATCAACCTGCTCAGTTCCCGAAAGCATGGCGCGAATAAGATCTCCGGCCTTGAGCGTTTTGTCGATCAGTACTTTGCTGACTCGCGCACTGCCGCTGCGAATCTGGTCGAAAACGGTTTCAATCTCATGGGTGAGTTCCGAAATATCGCTGAAACCGAACATGGCCCCTGAGCCCTTGATGGTATGCATGGAGCGGAACGCGCAGCCGATCAGTTCAGCATCGTCCGGATTTTCTTCCAGCTCCAGGAGCGATGTCTCAAGGTCCGCGAGCAGTTCGATCGCTTCCTCCTTAAACGCGTCGCGATGTATTTGTGCCATATCCATGATAAACCCTTTCCGATTGATGCTGCCTTGCAGAATGTCGCGCACCTGCTGCTATCGAGTCTGTTTCTCTTCCTGCCAAAGACATGTTTCGCCCTCATGGTGAAGACAACCGGTTTGCCGCGGAAATCCTGCATCTTCAAGGCAGGTGCGCAGGGAGTCTGGGGCATTCCGCAGGGATAATGTCTTACCTGCCACTACTGCCGCCCGGTGCGCGGCACAGAGTACCTGCAGGCAGGAAAGGTCAGTTGTCCCGGTCGCGCTCAGATCAATTTCAATGAAAGCCGAATCGGCTAATAGTCCGGCAATGGTGGTTTTCAGGTTCGCGGCATCTTCAATGGTCATTGAACCGGAAATGAAAAATTTTGCCGTCTCTTCCGACTGTTCAAGGCTGCAGTTCATGGAGTCTCCTCGTAAGATCAGAAAAGCTTCGTGGGGTAGTGAACGCTGAAATGTAGGGATGGCTGAAGCTATTTGACAAACTTTTTAATTGTATCGAGCAATTGCTCCGGCTTGAAGGGTTTCACGATCCAACCACTGGCGCCGGCCTGCTTTCCCGCCATTTTTTTCGCATCCTGCGATTCGGTTGTAAGCATCAGAATGGGAGTGAATTTGAAACCGGGCAGGCCTCTCAATTGGCGAATCAGTTCAATCCCATCCATTTCGGGCATATTCAAGTCAGTAATCACCATCGAAATTTTTTCGCCGCCAACTTTTGTGAGGGCATCCTTACCGTTATTTGCCGCAATCACATCGTATCCGGCATCCTTCAGGGTAAAGGAAACCATCTGCCTCATCGAGGCTGAATCATCTACAATCAATAGGGTGTGAGCCATCGTGTCATTCTCCTTCGTTATTCATACAACATAGTGGGTTCGATGCTTTACCAGAGTTCGGGTTCCGGGCTGGCTAGAGCTTCCTTCATCACTTGTCTTTCCGATTCCATGGTGTACATGTCTTCCATCCAGCTGATAGTGCCCGACGGATCAGTATCATCGCTATCGCTCGCCTCGCCTCTCAGATGAGCAATGATTTTTTCGCTGTTGCCGCTGATGTTGCGCAGTGGCTCAATAACATGCTCGATTTTCTGACGGGTTATGTCCTGGAACTGCATGGAAATAACGATGCTGCTGATATCCCGGGCGAGGGAATCCGTTTCAGCGGAAAGACCATCCAGTTCTTCTTTGGCATGTTTCATTGACTCATTGAGTTTATCCATCGTTTCATTGATGATCAGTTCCGAATCCCGGGAAAGCTGCTCCGTCTGACTGACATTTCCTGCCGTTTCTTCATATATACCCTGCAGATCTGATTCGACGGTCTTGATAAGCTTACCTATCTGTGCTGCCGCTGTTGTCGAACGGCCGGAAAGTTTCCGCACTTCATCGGCTACCACGGCAAATCCCCTGCCGTGATCACCGGCTCGGGCAGCTTCGATAGAGGCATTGAGTGCCAGCAGGTTGGTCTGGTCGGCAATATACTCAATTTCCGAGATAACCTGACGGATGTTTTCCATGGTATCAGTTGCGTTACGCATATTCACCAGCGTATGTCCGGCAACATCGCTGACACTTCGCAAATTGCCGATTACCGAGGAAAGTGCTGTTTTGCTTTGCTCAATGAGGGTAGCGCCATTCTCCCCCCCGCTGCCGGAAAACTCGTTGAAGGTATTTGCGGAACGGGAGGCCTGACCCCGAGCGCGGGAAACGATTTCCATAAAACCTTCACCGATTTCAAGCACGGCATTCTCGGTATCCTGAATCACTGTTTCAAGTTGTTTGATAAGCACCGGAAAAATCTGACTATGTGAGGTCAGGTGCTTCAGCGATATGTCCTTGCCAGGCTCAGGCGCCACCACAAATTCCGTCATCTCTTCAGCGCCAGCTTGAGTTGCTTTGACAGCTACGCGCAAAAAAAGCAGGGATATGGTGCTGCCTAGGAGCAATACGGCACCGCCGGCAACAATGAAACGGATACTTGGATTGATGATGAGGCACGGTGCCGCCGCCAGCAGGATTAAGGTGTTGATTGCAACTAGCTGTTTCGTTTTCTGAGAAATCATAAGAAGGAATCCTGGGAATTTATGAGGTTTGCCCCTGTGTTCATCGTTGAAGGGCAGGGGACGTGAACCCCTTGAATATTCAAGGGGTTCACGCTGATTGGAATTAGAACTTTTCGAATTCGTCATCAAGGTTGTCGCCATCCAGGTCAAAAGCAAAGCCCGTGTCATTTATTGCTTTTTTGCTGTGGTAGCCATTGGCCTTCGCTGTTGGAGCAATCTTTTCGCTACTACGTCTGGGCTGCTTTTTCGAAATTGCGGCCCGGTTCGGTGAAACACTGGACGTTTCCTCGGTGCGGAAAAAGGCAACTGCCCCTTGGAGTTGGGTAGCCTGGGCCGACAGCTCTTCCGAGGTTGACGACATCTCCTCGGCGGTGCTGGCATTCTTTTGAATTACCTGGTCCAGTTGCTGTATTGCCTTGTTGATCTGCTCCGCGCCGGTATCCTGTTCGCGGCTTGCCGCAGTAATTTCCTTTACCAGGTCGGCAGTTTTTTCGATACTCGGCAGTATGTTGGCCAGGAGAGTCCCGGCTCTCTCGGCGACTTCAACACTGCTTGCAGAAAGCTCACTGATTTCGCCGGCAGCGGCCTGGCTCCGTTCGGCAAGTTTGCGAACTTCAGCGGCAACTACGGCGAAGCCTTTGCCGTGCTCACCGGCACGGGCGGCTTCAATGGCGGCGTTCAGCGCCAACATGTTGGTTTGACGGGCAATCTCTTCGACAATATTGATCTTATCGGCAATTTCTTTCATTGCTGAAACGGTTTGAGCAACAGCCTTGCCGCCTTCGTTTGCCTCTTCCGAGGATTTTACGGCGATTTTTTCGGTCTGAATGGAATTGTCGGCGTTCTGGCGGATATTAGCCGACATCTGCTCCATGGAGGAAGATGCTTCCTCGGCGGCGGCAGCCTGTTCCGAGGCACCCTGGGACATCTGTTCTGCGCTGGTACTCATCTCCCTGCTGCCGGCTGCAACATTGTCCGCCGCACACTTCACATCGTTTACAACCGTGCTCAGTTTCTCCACCATGGCAGCGAGGGCAATCATCAGTTCATCCTGCGGCGAGCGGGGAGTGACGGTGACCATGAGATTCCCGTCAGCGATCTCCTTGGCGATATCTTCGATGTCGCCCATTGCCGATTTAACCTCTCTCAGGCTGTCGTTGATCTTACTGAAGTTTTCGTGCGCCTCTTTGGTGTATTTATCGGCGGCTTTTATTTCCAGATCAAAGCCCAGATCACCTTTGGCGAGAAGCAGCAGGTTATTGGCCAACCGATCAACTTCCTCCTGCGTATAATCCTTCGCCGAAATCATGGCGGTAAGATCCTGGACAACCTCGACATAGCCGAGCTTTTCACCACGTTTATTGAGCAGGTAGGAGGTGTCCTGCTTGCACTTGGAGCCGTGCCAGTCGAAGTAACTTTCCGTAACGCCTTTGTTGAGTTGCCTGATGCCGCAGCCTTCATTGTTGCAGATGTTGGCGGCCGCGTTGCTGCAGGGGAGACCAACAGCCGAAACACGATCCTTGATCTGGCCGGCTTCCACCAGGAGCTTCTCGAAAGGCTTGTTGAGGAACGTCCAGTTCATGTCCATGTCGGTGACATGGATCGGGAAGGGAACGGCATCGATGATTGCCTCATACCAGACGTTTTTCTCGACCACCGTATCCAAGGTCTTGTTGATCCCCTCTACGATCGTCCGGTACTCGCCGTTGTGTTTCGCGGCATCGGCGCGTTTTTCAAAATCACCGTGGAGAGCCGCTTCAACAAGATTCTCGGTATCCTTGATCATGCCGCCGACAGCTTCCTTGACGACACTCAGGCTGCTGTTGATCTTGCTGAAGTTTTCGTGCGCCTCTTTGGTAAATTTGTCCGCCGGTTTGATGTTCAGGTCGAAAGCTAGATTGCCGTCGGCCAGCAGGAGCAGGTTATTGGCCAGCCGGTCAACTTCCTCCTGGGTGTAATCCTTGACGGAAATCATTGCGGTCAGATCCTGGACAACCTCCACATAACCGATCTTTTCGCCACGTTTGTTGAGGAGGTAGGAGGTGTCCTGTTTGCACTTGGAACCGTGCCAGTCGAAGAAACTCTCCGTGACACCTTTGTTCAGCTGTCTGATCCCGCAGCCTTCGTTATTGCAGATATTGGCGGCAGCGTTGCTGCAGGGAAGACCGAGTGCTGAAACTCGATCCTTGATCTGGCCGGCTTCCACCAGCAATTTTTCAAAAGGTTTATTGAGGAAGGTCCAGTTCATGTCCATGTCGGTAACATGGATCGGGAAAGGGACGGCATCGATAATGGCCTCGTACCAGATATTTTTCTCCACTACGGTATCGAGAGTTTTATTGATGCCTTCAACAATAGTACGGTATTCTCCGCTGTGCTTAGTGACATCGGCGCGCAGATCGAAATCTCCGTGGGTCGCGGCCTGTACCAGTGAGTTCACATCGGCGACAAGGGCGTGTACGGCATCAATGGAGGTATTCAGGTTATTTTTGATCTGATCGAAGGCACCGTTGTAGTTGTTCACTATGCGTGGCGGAATTTCTCCCTTGCTGATCTTGGCAAGGTAGGAGGAAATGACCCGGAGCGGTGCGCCGAAACCGTAGATCAGATCATTGAGTCCTTTGACGATGTCGGCCCATTCGCCGTTGAACTTGCTGACATCACCTTTGACACTCAGGTCGCCGTTTTTGCTCGCCTGGATCAGGTTTCCCAGTTCGCCGCGAAGTCCGCTCATGGTATCAACCAGAGCATTGATGTTTGTTTTAATATTGTTGTAGTCACCGCGGTATTCATCGCTGATTTTTTCGGGCAGCTCTCCTTTGCTGATCTTCCCGGTGTAATCCATGGTTACCTTGACCGGAGCGGTCATGTTTTCGAAGATGTTGTTCATACCGCCGGCAACCTTGGCAAAGAACCCTTCGTGTTTGCTGGTGTCGACCCGCACGTCAAGGTAGCCTTCATAGGAGGCGATGCAGACTTCCCGGACATCCATGCGCAATGCTTCAAGAGCATTTCTCATGCGATTGAGACTTTCCTTCAACTCGGCAAAATCACCATTATAGCCATCGGTTATCTCATCAAAGATATCACCGCGGCTGAGCTGGCTGATCCGCTCGGCAGCATGGTGAACCGGTTCCAGGGTAGCATCGAGCATACCATTCACTTCAACAATGATCCGCCGGTATTCGCCGGTATGTTTTGTTTCATCCGCCCGCGCCTTGAGGTTGCCTGCTATGGCAGCCTGAGCGAGCAGATGGGTATCTCCCATCAAGCTCTTGATAGCGCGGACCATTTCATTCATCGAACCGAGGATACTGTCAGCTTCCTTGCCTTCCATGTCGATTTCGATGGAAAGGTCGCCTGCGGCAACACTTCTGGCAATTTCGGCAACCTGTTTCGGGTCATCACCGAGTTGCTTCTGGATAATCCTGTTGATGATGAAGCCGAGGCTGATGGTAAGCAGCATTCCGAACAGTAAAACGATCAGGGAACTCTTCTGGGCGGATTCGATTGCGGTAGCACTTGCAGCGGATGCCATTTCAGGGCGAACGGTATTTGCAGCCACGAGCTTTTGAATCACTCCGGACAAAGAGGCTGCTGATTTTTCGGTTTGAACGGAACGAAGCTTACCTGCTTCAGTTTCCCGATTATTCTGCAGTGCCCATTGGATGGTTTTACTTTTCTCGGCGGAATATGCTGCGAGTTTATCTTTCAGCAATACTATTTGCGACGCATCTTCCTTTCTCAGGGCCGCTTTTTCCACGAGAGAAATATCAGTCGAAATTGACTGACCCGTTTTTTGCAATTTGCTGGTGAGCAGTTGCGTTTCCGTCTGATTTTTCGCGGAGAGCAACTCGTTCAAAGCAGTTCTTTCCTCAGCCAACGTAGCGACAATCCTTCCCAGAGCGGCATTTGGTAATGCGTCCTGCTCCGGGACGGCAGTGTAGAATGCCTCAATGTTTTTCATCTGCTTGATTCCATAGCCGCCGATCAGACCAGCGATAGCGGCCGCCAAAAAGAAAGCGAAGAAAATTTTTGATTTGAGACTCATTCCCTTGAAAAATTCGTTTCCACTCATGTCTTTCCTCTCTCGGGATATTTCAACCCCTCTGTGTTTAACTTGATATACCAATTCCAGATCAAGGATGATCTCAAGGCAGCAGAAGACGAGAGAGGGCCTAGATATGGAATTGAAATTAAAACAAGCTTGCGTTTATTCGTTTTCAGGCTGCGTTAGAGTCAGTCATTTCAGCCAGCACGGTACCTTCGTCAAAGGAAAAGATTTTATCTGTGTCAAGTATTATGACGAAATCATCGTTCAGCTTTCCCATCCCTTTGATAAAATCAATACTCAACTTCATGCCGATCCGTGGCGGTGGTTCAATCTGCGAAGGATCCAATTCGACCACTTCCTGCACTGAATCCGCCAAGGCGCCAACGATTGTTGTTTCATTTTCTATGGTTACTTCCAGCACGATAATGCAGGTGTTTACCGTCTTTTCGGTCGGTTCCATGCCGAACTTCAGCTTCATATCCACAACCGGCACAACACTGCCACGCAAATTTATGACACCACGCATAAAATCCGGAGTCTGCGGGACTTTGGTAATTGCCACAAAATCAAGAATTTCCCTTACTTTTGCCACATCGACCGCGAATGTTTCCTTGGCGAGTCGGAAAGTTAAATATTGGCGGCTCTCAATTTCCCGTATATCCATGTGTGTTTCCTTTCAAGATAAAATTGCTTTAAACGGTCTGAAATCAAGATATCTGATTCTTCTGCAGTACTTCGAATAAAGGAAGAAGTACTACTTTTTATTTAGGGACCTTTCCAAAAACTGAAAGAGAGAACCTCGAAAACCTGCAGACGATTTGATAAAAACCTTGCATCCACACCTGAACTTGGTCAGCTGAAAAAAACCTGAAGGGTAGGGCTGGGGCAGCATCAACTGAATGAGATTTCTCTGTCTATGAAATAATCGGCAATAAAAACCATAACTTAAGTTTAAATTTAATTAATTGCCTGTGGTCGCATTAAAATCAACTCTCAGTTTTCGGTCAGAAACTGCCGGAAGAACCTGTGTTGATTTCTTGAGTCAGTCATCATATCTCATAATTGATCGGTAAATTATTGAGCAACAGACAATGGTTACCACATAATCTGCGGGATAATACGTTGTCGTTATCCTAAGAGTCTGGTGGACTTAGGAAATCGAAGCGAAAGTTCGGCTGGTCGAGGACAGATTTTGTCGATTTTGCAGGGTAATAGTTGTTCTATTGCCCAAAAAATCGGCGAAATATGGACCGTCCAGACGGATTTGCAGCGGATTTACCCTAAGTCCGACAGACTCCCAGAAAACTTGTCTGGTTTAGTCCTACCGTAGGGCAAAATAACGCCCAGTAACGGGTAACAAATCAGTATTGAACGCAAGTCGTTCGTTGACATTTTTGATGCTCATGGCTACTATGTAAAAATTTGGTGGCGGCATGTCCGATGTTCTCAAAATTCTTGTTGTTTTGGTAATTTTCGCTGTCCTGCTGCGTAGGAAGATTTTCCTCGGCACGGTAATGTTGCTGGGTTCTCTCTGCCTTGCCTTTCTGTATCCTACACATCCAATTGATTTTCTTTCAGGGCTACGAACCGCGATACTGTCGCCCGTTTCACTCGAAATGACCGGCACCATTGTTCTGACTATGATCTTGGAGAACGTTCTTCGTAAAACGGAAACCTTGAAAAGGATGGTAATCAGCCTTTCCCGCTTTCTTCCTGACTATCGTCTGGTATTGGCGGCAATGCCCGCGGTGATCGGCCTTCTTCCTTCACCGGGTGGTGCGGTGTTTTCTGCGCCGATGGTGAATGAGGCCTCAGTTGCTTTCAGGGTACGTCCTGAACGAAAAGCATTTATAAATTATTGGTTTCGCCACATCTGGGAATATATCTCGCCGCTGTATCCGGGAGTAATCCTCGCTGCGGGAGTCGCAGGGATTTCCTGCCGGGATCTAGCCATTATAAATGCACCGTTTGCGCTTTCCGTCATCGCCTGGGGCGGGTTGTTTTGTTTTAACGGCATGACAAAATTAACCGGGACAAATAGGATACTGCCGGCGGCGAAAGGAAGGGCATTAGTAATTTTTTGCCGGGCATTTTCACCGATAGCGCTGATTATGCTTCTGGTAATCGTTGCCGGGTTAAGCCCGGTGTTAGCCCTCGGCGGCGTTGTACTAGCACTTTTTCTGCTTCACAAATTTTCGCCGGATCGTATTTGGCACACGCTTCGTGAAAGTGTTTCGCCGCGCATGCTTTTCATGGTCGCCAGTATCCTGGTATTTCAGGAAACCTTGCGTTGTACCGAAGCGTTAACCGGGATCTCGGAATTTTTTACGGCAAGCGGGCTGCCGATAATTCTAATCGTTGTTTCTCTGCCATTTTTGACCGGCTTTATGACCGGGATGACTATCGCGTATGTCGGCATAAGCTTTCCACTTCTACTGCCGCTTATGCACAATGGCTCGCACTTTTCCGGGCTACTTGCACTTGCCTTCGGCAGCGGTTTTGCCGGAGTAATGTTGTCGCCGCTTCATCTCTGTCTGGTGTTGACAAGGGAGTATTTTAATGCGGATTTCAGCAGGGTTTACCGGATGCTCTTGCTGCCAATTTTTCTGGTTCTGTTAGCGGCAGTGATACCCTTTGTATTTTTATGATGATGCCGGGGTGGGGAACAGGTGTTTGCACCAGTTCTGATGTCTTTAATCATGCAAAAGAGGCCGCAACTCTTTGAATCATGCTAAAGGAACACTACTAATGGTGAAATGTATTGCTGTTCTTATCTGCTGTCTTCCCTTACTGGGGGTCGTCGGGTGTGTGGGTCAATCAACGTTTGAAAAAAAGGCTGTTGAGGCAACCAGTTTGTCCAAAGAACTTGCAGAAATGCAACGTCGAAATAGCGATCTTGTCCGAGACAATGAAGCATTGCGTGCAGATCTTGCCGGGCTTCGCGCAAAAGTTGATGAACTTGAAACAACGCGAAATAGGCTGGAGCAGACGATCTCCTCAGGAGAACAAACTCCCTATCAATTTGTCGCGGAACTTGAAAGAGAGAAGGGCCGATTACGTGAGGATTTGGCAAAACTGCTTCGGACCCAGGATGATCGGGTACGCACCAGTAGCCGGATTTATGAGCATTTTCTGGAAAGAATGAAAAATGAAATTGCCTCGGGCCAGGTGCGTCTAACCGAACTGAGAGGAACAATACGGCTTGATTTGCTTGATGAGGCTTTTTTTGACGGAACCAAGACCGAACTCTCAGCCCACGGATTCACTCTGCTGCAAAAAGTAGCTGAACTTCTGATGGAGAATAATGATGTTAATGCCTCCATTGAGTCACGGTATGAAATTTCCGCTACCCGACCAGATGACTCCGGCAAGCAGCCAGCAAGTTGGCGGATTCCACTGTTACGGTCTTTATCAGCAGCCCGCTACCTGCTGAAAGTTGGAATCGGTACCGCAGCTTTGAGTACGACGACTCGAGGCCAATTCGAGCTTGAGTCAAATGCCGGGATAGTGGCTGATAGGACCTTTGCTAATGGAATTGCACTTTTAATATCGGTGAAGGAATAGTGGATATTCCCTATGAAGAAACGCTGTAAAAAAGCAGAGAAGAAAAAGGAAACAGCAAAGGAATTCGCCACGTCTCCTTTCAGGGGGCTGAAGGCTTTTGCCGTGGAAAAGGAGGGACACACACCCGTGAAAGAGGCCATGACTGCGCTGCCATCAGTAAGAACTGCCGATGAAAGCGATGGAACGGACCTTTTTCTGAGGTATGTGGAAGGTGTAACCCGGCTGAACGGACCGGTCCAGAAAAAAACCGCGCCGGCAAGAAAGAAAGAAGATTCCGGGAGCTTGAAGGACGAAGACAGTCAACTCTTCCTTTCTTCACTTGCAGGCATGGATGTGACATTCCGTGATGAATTCCCCGATGTGGAGCCGTTGCGCCCGGTTGCCACAAACCGGATGCGCCAGGTTAAGAATGGCACGCTTCGCATTGACCTGGAACTGGACCTGCACGGACTTACGCGGGATGAGGCATTGACGAGCCTTGCTCAATTTGTATCCAGCGCGTATAATCGCGGGCAAAAAGCCATCCTAGTCATTACGGGTAAAGGAAATAACTCGCCTGCAGAGCCGGTACTTCATGGTGCGGTTGCGTCCTGGCTTCGTGAAGCGGGCAAGAGTATGGTGGCGGAATTTGCTCCGGCACCGCGAAACATGGGCGGAAGCGGTGCGTTTGTTGTATTTTTTAAAGAAAAGAAGAAACAGGTTATTATTCCATCCAGGTAGATCTATTATTGCAGCAAGTAAGGAGAAGTGTTGTGCGACAAGGATTTTTTTCAGGAAATGTTCTGCTGTCACTATTTTTAGTTATCTGGGCTGTAGTGCTCATACTGTCAACTGGCTCTCACGCCAATGATGGCGCTCCGATTGATTCCGGTTATGCGCTGTCTGAATAGACCGGATTTTTTCAAGCGATTATTTGCGTCAATCCGCAAGACAGAGGTGACAACGGCCTGTAATTCGGAAACAGACAAAACGGCGGATTACCCAAGCAAGGTAATCCGCCGCTGCTTTACCCGGCAGCTATGCAGGTGCATGGCATGCCGGTGCGTGACAGGAAGGGGCATGGCAGGTTGGCGCATGGCAAGCAGGACCGTGGCACCCGGCATTGTATGATACCTTACTCTCTACTTTTCTGGTCTTCAGCATGATCTCACCTCCTTTCGGTACAGGTTATGATGGGCTTTTCACCCATGATCCACTACTATTCTGGATAAGTGATAATTGTACCCATTTCAATCAGTTGTGCAAGGGCATCCCTGCATTCAATAGTAAAGTCCTGACGTTCCATGCCTTGCCCGTATCTCTGCGCTAGAATTTCCACAATCTCCTCGAATGGCCTCGAACCATTCGTCAGCTGAATTAAATCGCGACCAAACTCGTTTATTTCCGAAAGTTCGATACTGCCATCTTTCAGAAATGCGACGATAATGATCGTTTCCATTTCGTAGCTTTCCCGGTATACACCATGCTTCAGGTCGTCGATGATGTCTGCAACATTCCAGCTGAATGTGCAGATCTGACAGGCATCATTCCGCAAAGGCAGCTGTTCGTCGAGGCGGCAGAGATCCGCAGTGGCAGGCGTAATATTGCTGGGAGGTCTTCCCACGTCCAGAAACAGGTTTTCGTAGCTGACAATATCGGGCAGGTGTGCCCAAGATGAGACCTTCATTTCCCGGAGGGACTTCTCAACAAAAGACGGGAGGTGTTTTCGACATTCAGCCGGAGTCAGTTTAGGTGTGGCGAGTTTCTCAATCAGTTGCACCTCTGTTAAAAAACATCCGAAAAGAACGCTGGCCGATTCTTTCACGGCAAGGGATATAAGCAGGAATGATTTCGGGTAGAGATTGACAATGAGCGGGAAGTAGGTGGCTAGACTGTGTAATTCGTCCAAGGGCATACCCGCACAGGGGAGGTTGTAGAAACTGCTGAAGAGCAGAGGGTTCGAATCGATCAGTCGGGTGTCTTCTTTGAGTCGCTGGCCGTTGTCAAATTCAAGTCCGAGAGAAAAGTAGGTGTCCTTTTCCCTGACAAGCCGGTCACGGTAGCGACGATGTAATTCGGTGCCGGCAAGTACGGTCGGCATCTGCAGAAGCGGGTTATTGTTACCCTGGATACCCGTTTTCAGTGCGAGCAAAAGAGTCTTGTCGATGTCCTCCCGTTCTTCTTCCGGGAAACCGATGATATAACTCAAAGTGGGCACCAATCCCTCATCGGTCGTTTCCTTGACCCGTTGAAAAAGTATCGATTCGTCGATGCTTTTCCGGATGAAGGCGAGGGTCCGTTCGGAGCCGGAATCGATGCCGTAGCACATCGACTCGCAGCCGGCCTCACGCATCAGGCGGAGCAGGGGCGGATTCATCGAATCGAGCCGCGAAATGCAGTACCAGGGGGTGCTGTTCAGTCCTTCATCCAGCACTCTGGTGCAGAATTCTTCGACGAAATGCCGGTCTGCCGTGAACTGGTCATAGGCGAGCAGAAAACATTCCGCGCCAAAGTTTTCTCGCAGATGGTGCATTTCGGCGATGATGCGGGAGACAGAAAAGGTCCGGATTCGGCGCCGCCACATGACGGATTCCGAGCAATAGACGCACTGGTGCGGGCAGCCTCTGCCGACTTCAAGGATGGCAATGCTGCGCGGAATGGCGCAGGCATCACGGTAGGTCGCAAGAGGCGGGACGAAAGAGTAATCGGGGATTGGCAGCTCATCGAGACGGGTGATGAGCTCCCGATCTTCGTTGCGGCAAACCGACGCATCCCCCCGCCATGTTACCCCGGCAATCCCCGCGGGGCTTTTCCCTTCGGCGTAAGCCGCGGCCAATTCCCTGAAGGTAATTTCTCCTTCGCCGCGAATCACGGCATCGATCCAGGGAAATTTCTCCAGGGTCCTCTGGTCGGCAAATGAGACATCATGGCCTCCCAGGACGATTTTGACATCGGGTTTATGCAGCCGCAGGAGTTCCGTAATCCCGATCACCGCCGGAAAGGTGGTGCACTGTACCGAGAAACCGACCAGGTTCGGGTCGTCCTGGAGAATCATCTGCACGGATTCATGGTAGATCGAGGCGCCCAAGGGCAGGGAGTTTCTTCGGATTGCCAGCACCAGGTCGAGAACAGTGACCTCATGGCCCGCCTCCCGCAGTATGGTGGCGAGATTGAGGAGCCCCAGCGGCGGCAGGTTGTAGAGGGAAGGGAGGTAAAAAGGGGGGAACACGAGGACTATTTTCATTGTCGACTTTCCGTGGTACGCTCAAATTCCCGAGACATTAATTTTTGTCGGAAACTTGCAACCTTGGCAATTATTGGAATGAAATCCTGCATGGAGCACCAGTCATGGAGGCTTTTGTATAGTATACAAATACTACTATGAATCGCAGGCTTTGCAAGATTTGACAAGTTCCTGCGGTCAGCAGAAAAGGGGGATCAGTCATGGATGTTTTCGAAGGAATTTACACCCGGCGCAGTGTCAGAGACTTCAGCGGCATGCCGGTGGAAAAGGAAAAGCTGCAGGAGATACTGAAAGCAGGTTCCTGGGCGCCTTCCGGGCTGAATAATCAGCCGTGGCGTTTTGCCGTTGTCTCCGGCTCGGAAAAAAGAGCCGAACTGGCAGGACTGACCCGTTACAGCAGAATCCTGCTGCAGGCTCCCGTGGCGATTGCGGTTTTTGCCGACCACTCAGCCATGTACAATGACACCAAGGACCAACAGGCAATTGGTGCCTGTATTCAAAACATGCTTCTTGCTGCTCATGCATTGGGACTTGGTGCGGTATGGCTTGGCGAAATCCTGAAAAACGCCGGCGCGGTGAGAGACGTACTTGAACTTTCGGAGCATCTCGAATTGATGGCAGTCCTGGCTGTTGGATATCCTGACCGGAACGATCAGGTCTCGACTCGGAAAATGATGCCGGAATTGCTCGTGAAAGAATTTTGATGGTGAGAATACGCTGAGCAGAATGCCCGGCTCAGAAAATTTTGTGTGCAGCACTCAACTCCTGCAGGTTAAAGGGCTGTGCCCTGGGCAGGTACGAACAAACAGGACATATCTACACCTTCATGTTCAAGAAGTTTGATTTTTTTGCTGATGCCGCCGGCATAACCTGTCAGACTGCCATGTGCCCCTACGACCCGATGGCAAGGGATAATAATGGAGATGGGATTATGGGCCACGGCCCCACCGATCGCTTGTGCCGACATATTTACTTTGTTCATTCGCGCGGCCATCTTCCTGGCAATCTCGCCGTACGTTGTGACCTCACCGTATGGAATTTCACACAGAATATCCCATACGGCCCTACGGAACGCTCCGCCTTTTGGCGCCAGAGGTAAACCGGAAAGGGCCGGTTTTTGCCATGTGAAATACGCATCCAGCCAGTTTTGTGCAGCAGTAAATACGGGCACATCAGGTTGTTCCGTTATCTCTTCCGCCACGGCCCCGGCAAAATATTTTTGTCCCTCGATCCACAATCCGACAAGGTTGCCGCCATCGCTCGCGAGCATAAGTGAACCAATTGGTGAGGCATAACGAGTAGAATATACCATGTCTCCCCCATTCACAGTGAATGATTACAAAGAGTTCCACAAATTGACTGTTGCATAACTGCGCCAAGGACGCCACGTTTCCGCTAGAGACAGTATTTCGTTTGCAGTGCGGGGCGCGAGTGCTTTTTTAACGCCATAATCCGTGTGTGGAAACGCATCAGTCCATCCCATGGCTCGCAGAGCGATGTACTGCGCTGTCCAGGGCCCAATGCCAGGAATGGCCATCAGCTTTTTCGTTTCGATCTCCGGCTCGGTGCAGAAGTTGAATTTGATCTCCTCCCGCACAAATGCTCGAGCCAGCTCAAAAATTGTGCGTGCCCGGACTTTGATAATTCCCAGTGGGCCAAGATGTTTGTCAATGGGGCCATCCAGGGCAAGGATATCTTCCGGCGATGGAAAGGCATGGGTCAGTCCGTCAATTTCGGTTCGAATCGGGGCGCCATAAGCTTCCACGAGTCTTGCGGCCAGCGTACTGGCTGCTTTCACCGTAATCTGCTGGCCCAACACTGCCCGTACCACCATCTCGAAAGTATCGAAACAACCGGGCAAACGAGTGCCCGGAGTGCACAAGTCGGGACGAATAGAGTTCATTGGCGCGAGAACTTCATACACCGCATAGGGATCGCAGTACAAATCAAACAGGTGACGAATCCTGGCCAACAACTGCGGCACTACCGGCAGAAGAGCGGAGTCCACCGTAACGGTTAATACGTTACCTAGCGGCCGATGACCTACCCGTATCCAACCGGACACATGTCGCTGCTCCCCGGTGACAAGGTTCACGGTGCGCAGATATTCCCCCTTCCTGATTATCTCCACGCCGGGAATGGCACGGAGAGCGAGAAAGTCCAACATCTGCTGCCACTGATAAGGAGGCCGATAGCCCAAGGCCAAAGTGATGGTGCTGTTATGCCTTGTTTCACCGGGCGGTTGCCTGCGTAAAGCGCTGGGTGCAAGACGGTACCGTTTTTTAAAAAGGTCATTGAAGCGCCGCAAGCTGCCGAATCCAGCTGCCATCGCCACTTCAAGTACTGAAAGGTCGGTTTCTGTAAGCAGCTGTTTGCCAAGCAACAGTCTGCATGTTTGCAGATACTGCACAGGAGAGACGTTGAATTCCGCGGTAAATGCCCGGCGCAGGTGACGGCCTGTGCAGCCAAGTTGGATGGCTAGCTCTTCAATACTCTGACCGCTTCCACAGTTTTCCTCCAGCAATCTTGCTGCCCGGAGAACCAGAGCGGCGGTAGCATCGACAATCGCGGTTCCAGGGGCAAGTTCCGGCCGGCATAAAAGGCAGGGGCGGAAACCCGCTTTTTCCGCAGCAGCTGCCGTGGCATGAAAGGTGCAATTTTCTGCCTTTGGCAGCTTCGCCCTGCATACCGGCCGGCAATAAATTTTCGTGGACAATACTCCCACGAAAAAGCGACCATCAAAACGGGCGTCCTTTGCCTTTAATGCCGCATACCATATCCGTTCTTCAGCTTGAAACATACTCGCCACCTCTTCTTAGAAAAGTACACCATCTCGTTCTAAAAATCTGGCTATTTTCGGACATGTAACTACGTTAAGTCCATATTTCATGTTTTTTTCTTCAGCTGGTTCGGAAGGTGGGATCTCGCTGGCAGGCTACGTTGCAAGCTCAATCGGGCATAGAATCCCCCTGTGCCATTGAGCCTGTTCTGTAATTACTGGATAAAGTGTAACAGGGGTTGGGCACAGAAGGCAAAGCAGGCAATAAAAAAGGGACTTGCGTGTTTATTCGCAAGTCCCTGAAATTATTTGGTTGCGGGGGAAGGATTTGAACCTTCGACCTTCGGGTTATGAGCCCGACGAGCTACCAGACTGCTCCACCCCGCGTCATGTGCGTAACTCAAACTTTATATCACAGTGCTCCGAATGCTGTCAATATTTATTTTTGCAAAATTTCACTGAGAGTGGTTTTCCGTTTGCTCCGCAACCAGAATGGCATTATTGCCTAATTTTGCTGCAATCTTGTTTGCGTTTGCCTTGTCGAGTTTACTGCCTGATCTCACTCGGTACCAGGTACCTTTCCCAGGGACGGTATATTCTTCAATCCGGGAAGATATGCCGATTTTCTGTAATTTCGCTTTTAATACCAGAGCATCTGACTTTTCATTGTAGGCGGCGACCTGCACGGTATAGGTTGTTTTATCGCTGTTATGTCTCGCAGGGGTTGCTGTCTGTGCATTTTCCCCACTGCGGTGCTGTCGCTGCACGGGATCAGCTTTTGGTGGTGCACTGTTGGGGACTGTTTGTGGTGGCAGGTTGTTTAATCCGCTACCGATAACCCCTTTATCACCTTTGGGCAAGGTGTAGTAAAAGGTCAGGTCGGGTTCCTTGACCTGTGCTGACGTATCGTTTTTTTTCGCGTTTTGCGCAGGAACGGGTGGCGCTTGCGCTACCCCCCCCGTATTTGCTGAACCGGTTTGTGAGAGGAGCTTTTTCTGAGGGAGGTATTTAAAGATCAACCACCCGGTTGCAAGCCCAAAACCGTAGAGAAAAACGATGCCGCCAAGGATCAGAAGCAACAAAAGTTTGACGGGACGTTTACGCGGCCTATTTTTATTGACCTGTTTTTTTTGATTGTAATCGAGAGCCATAATTTCCGGAACTTTCCGTTACATTCGTTCTGGAGCAGATACACCAAGCAGGGTCAGACCGTTTTTCAGGGTCTGGGCGGTGCATTTAAGAAGCAACAGGCGAGCCGCCGACAATTCCGGGTCTTCCCCGATTACCCTGTGTTTATTGTAAAAACTGTGGAAGAGCCCGGCAAGATCTTGCAAATAGTAGGTGATCCGGTGAGGCTCGAAATTGAGCGCGCTTCCTTCCACTACTTCGGGGAATTGACCCAACAGTTTGATCAGGGACATCTCTTCGGAACTTTCAAGTTTTTCCAAAGGAATCTTCGTAAAATCTTCCGGTAAGAGTCCCCGTTCAGTCACCGTCTCAAAGATACTGCAGATACGGGCATGGGCATATTGGACATAATAGACCGGGTTTTCGGTGCTTTGGCGTTTCGCGAGTTCCAGGTCAAAATCCAGTTGACTGTCCGAGCGCCGCATGAGGAAAAAATATCTGGCAGCGTCACGACCCACTTCGTCCACCACTTCTTTGAGGGTGACAAATTCACCACTTCGGGTGGACATGGCAACCGGCACTCCATCACGCAGCAGCGAAACGAGCTGCACCAGGATGATTTTAAGATCATCTGCGCTACGGCCAAGACCCTGGACGATCCCTTTCAGGCGCGGAACATAGCCGTGATGGTCTGCACCCCACACATCGATTACCCAATCAAAGCCGCGTTCAAACTTCTCTTTGTGGTAGGCGATGTCTGAAGCAAAGTAGGTGGTTACCCCATTCCCGCGTACAACCACGCGATCTTTGTCATCACCAAAATCGGTGGTGCGGAACCAGAGAGCTCCTTCGTTTTCATATATGTAGCCGCTCTGCTGCATTGAAGAAACAGCTTCCGCTACTTTTCCGCTATCAAAAAGCGTCTGTTCCGAGAACCAGGTATTATGAACGACCCCGAAATCCTCGAGATCTTGTCTGATCCCTTGCAGGATGATGTCTCCGCCAAGCCGGGAAAAAACTGGAATCGACTCTTCCTCCGGAGCGTCGAGATAGCGGGATCCGTATTTCGTCACCAGATCACGGGCGATATCCTTGATATAATCACCCTGATAGCAATTTTCCGGGAACTCAACAGCTTTGCCGAGCAATTCGCAGTAGCGAAGGTATACGGATCTGCCCAAGGTATCCATCTGGTTTCCGGCATCGTTTATGTAGTACTCGCGGATGACTTCGAAGCCTGCCGCGGAAAGTATCGAGGCTACGGCATCGCCGGTGGCTGCGCCACGTCCATGACCGATGTGAAGAGGGCCGGTAGGGTTCGCGCTGACGAACTCGACCTGTACCTTTTTGCCATTGCCCGCGGTTCCCTTGCCGTAGTTGTCTCCTGCGACAACAATTGATTTGAGGGATTGCTGCCAAAGGTCTTTCCTGATGAAAAAATTGATGAAACCGGGGCCGGCAATTTCGACTTTTTCAAGCAACTCTTTGTTGACGGCCAAATCTTTAACAAGGATTTCCGCAATTTGGCGGGGTGCCTTTTTCTCCGGCTTTGCCAATTGCATAGCGACATTGGTTGCAAAGTCTCCATGCTCCGTGTGGGCAGGTACTTCTATGACGATTTCCGGCATGAGGCCAGATGAAAGGGTTCCGTTCGCATAACAGTTTTCGAGACACTTTCGGACGTGCTCGAGCAAGGCTTTCTTCATTATTCCTCCAAGTGTACTACGTTTCCTATTTCATCCATACTCCGCCATGTCAGGCGCAGAACAGGCCGCATCGGGTCAGGGACCGGACATCTATTCCGGTGCAACACATGTGAAGAGTGGGGGGATTCGCTTTGAAGCCAGAGATCCCGATAACCTCTTTACGCTAATTGTACTGCGATACTTGTTTTACTTTTTTATGGGGAACTGATAGATGATCTCATTCTTGCGAACGTAGCCGAAATCTTTTCGGGCAAGGCTTTCGAGGTACCGGCGATCAGTCTTCAGAGCTTCAATTTCTCTCTTGAGCTGGTCATTCTCCAGTTTTACGAGCGCCGTACGTTCCTGAAGCTCATCTTTTTCATGCTTCAGGTGGTGGATGCGCAGAAGGCCACGTTCGCCAAATACGGTGAAAGAGAGAAAAATGAGGATAAACCCGGCAGGGATGAAGTACATCCGCTTTTTCATAGGCTCCGCTCTTATGGTTTACATGCAAGTATACGAGAAAAATAGTCTATAGTCTTTTTCAGTCCGGCGTCAATATCTGTAATTGGTTCCCAGCCCAATGTATTTCTGGCAAAAGTGATGTCCGGCTGCCGCTGTTTGGGATCGTCGGATGGGAGCGTCTTGAAAACAATTTTGGATGATGAGCCGGTCAGATTGATAATGCGTGTGGCAAATTCAAGGATCGATGTCTCGGTTGGATTACCGATATTCATGGGGCCCGTAATACCTTCGCAATTCATCAATTTCAGCATACCTTCTACCAGATCATCGACGAAACAGAAAGAACGGGTCTGGCTGCCGTCACCGTAGACAGTGATATCTTCATTGCGCAGGGCCTGGACAATGAAATTGGATACTACGCGGCCGTCGTTGAGGGCCATGCGTGGTCCATAGGTATTGAAGATCCGGATAATCCTGATGTCCACCGAGTTCTGTCGATGGTAATCCATCATCAGAGTTTCAGCGACTCTTTTACCCTCGTCATAGCAGCTTCTCAGGCCGATTGGATTGACATTCCCCCAATACTCTTCCGACTGAGGATGAACCAGCGGGTCGCCGTACACTTCGGATGTTGATGCCTGAAGAATGCGTGCTTTTACGCGCTTCGCCAGTCCCAGCATATTGATCATTCCCATTACGCTGGTCTTGATGGTTTTTACCGGATTGTACTGGTAATGGACCGGTGATGCGGGGCAGGCTAAATTGAAGATCCGGTCAATTTCCAGAAGGATCGGTTCCGTGACATCGTGCCGAATCAGCTCGAAGCGGTGACTGTCCAGAAGGTGATCGATGTTTTTCTTGCTGCCGGTAAAAAAATTATCGAGGCAGAGGACATCATGACCCTCCCTGACGAGCCTGTCACAGAGATGCGAGCCGATAAAACCAGCGCCGCCGGTAACCAGTATCCTCATTTTCTAGCCCCTTTCCGAGCTGAACTGCCTGCCATTGCGGCCGATGGCGAAATATTCAAAGCCGATATGCTTCATTCTTCTCGGCTCATACAGGTTACGGCCGTCAAAGATAACCGGCTTGGTAAGCAGCTCATTGATCCGCTCGAAATCGGGGTTGCGGTACTCGTTCCATTCCGTAACGATCACCAGTGCATCGGCACCCGAAAGTATCTCGTATTCGTTGGTATTATATTCAATACGGTTACCAAAAACCTTTTCCGCTTCCTTCAGCGCCACCGGGTCGTGAACACGTACCTTGGCTCCCGCTTCCAGGAGTTTGTTAATAATGACAATCGACGGAGCTTCGCGCATATCATCGGTACGGGGTTTGAAGGCCAGGCCCCAGAGGGCAATGGACTTTCCTTCCAGAGGCTTTGCCGCCGCAGGATCGCCGAAATAGGCAATTACCTTGCGGGGCAGGATCTGCTTCTGCCGTTCGTTGACCTCTTCAACCGCTTTCAGCAACAGGAAGTCATAGTGGTTTTCTTCCGCGGTCATCACCAGGGCCTTCACATCCTTGGGAAAACAGGAACCGCCGTAGCCGACTCCGGGAAAGAGGAAGTCGTAGCCGATGCGGGAGTCCGAACCGATCCCTTCTCGTACCGCGGTTACATCCGCACCCAGGGCCTCACAAAGATTTGCCACCTGGTTCATGAAAGAGATCTTGGTGGCGAGCATGGCATTGGCTGCATACTTGGTCATCTCCGAACTGCGCACGTCCATTACGATGATGCGATTGGTCCGGCGCATGAACGGGGCATAGAGCTCCTTCATGATCTCGGCGGTACGCACATCGTCCACGCCGATCACCACCCGGTCCGGTTTCATGAAATCATCGATGGCCGCTCCTTCTTTCAGGAACTCGGGATTGGAAACCACGTCAAATTCGATAGCCACGTTGCGGGCTTCCAGCTCTTCGCGAATAGCAGCACGCACCAGGTCGGCTGTGCCGACCGGAACCGTGGACTTGTTGACAATAATCTTAAAGGTATCCATGGCGCGGCCGATCTCTCTGGCCACGGTGGTGACATGCATGAGGTCCGCGGACCCGTCCTCTCCCGGAGGGGTACCGACAGCGATAAATTGGAGAAGGGAATTCTTTACCGAGCCAGGCAGGTCGGTGCTGAAGCTGAGACGGCCTTCTTCAGTGTTTTTGAGGATCAGTTCCTTCAGTCCCGGTTCGTAAATGGGGATAATACCGTTTTTCAAACCTTCGATCTTTGCTTCATCAATATCAACGCAAGTAACCGTATTACCGCTTTCGGCAAAACAGGTTCCAACAACCAGACCGACATAGCCGGTGCCGATAACACAAATTTTCATATTTTTAAAACCTCAGGTAAAATCGGAATCCAGGATTTCCTCGGCATGTTTCAATTCAGGATCAGCCCTGCTAACCTCAGAACAAAAAGATACCCTGCTTCTTTAAGCAGTTCTTATAGCACACAAATGCGTCATCCTGCCAGAATTTTCCGTAAGAAAATAACAGGTTTGTACCAGTTGTGAGATTTTCGAGGAGAGAGCGGATTTCGTAGTGCAATCAGTACTGGCCTAGCGTATTCTCAAGTGCCAAATCTAAAGCAAAAAAGGGTCCGGCGTAATCGCCGAACCCTTTCTGAATGTTTGGTGGAGCTGGACGGGATCGAACCGACTACCTCTTGACTGCCAGTCAAGCGCTCTCCCAATTGAGCTACAGCCCCATTCAAGGAGACCTTTTATAACAAATACGAAATGGCGTGTCAATAAAATTTCTCTTCCGAGAGTGCAACATTTTTGATGTCATATTTTGTGTTTTTCTTCCTTGACGGCGTTGGAGGCTTTCGCTATAATCCCGACACATTTGCCGGAGTGGTGAAATTGGTAGACGCACGGGACTCAAAATCCCGCGGGGGCAACTCCGTGTCGGTTCGATTCCGACCTCCGGCACCAATAACTAATCAAGGGTTAGCGTTGAACGCTAACCCTTTTTTCGTTTCCAGTCAGCAATTCCCCGCCTTCAGCTGCTACGCCAAAGTAATAGTGTATACTTTTCCTAAATGAAGCTGAATCCAGTGCATACTTTCGTTTCGGCTGAGAACAGGTAACGACTTGCATTCTTTGTATTTCGCAGAAAGGAGTCAGAGCATGAAGATCTTAACGTATGTACTTGCTGTAATGATAGCGGCATTGACCGGCGTGGCCGAAGCAAAACTTGTAACAAAAACTGTTGAGTACCGCCAGGGAAATACCGTTCTGGAAGGATATTTAGTATACGACGATGCAGTTACCGGGCAGCGCCCGGGGATTTTAGTGGTGCATGAATGGACCGGGCTTGGTAAATACGCCCGGAACCGTGCTGCTCAGTTGGCATCTTTGGGCTACGTGGCCTTTGCCGCGGACATTTATGGCAAAGGGATCAGGCCGAATTCGCCTGCGGAGGCGGGAAAAGAAGCAGGGAAATATCTATCAGATCGAAAGCTGCTGAGATTACGGGCAATTGCCGGCTTGGAAGAACTGCTCAAACAGCCGCAGGTTGATCCCCCGAGGGTTGCCGCCATCGGCTACTGCTTCGGCGGGACGACTGTGCTGGAATTGGCAAGAAGTGGTGCAGAACTGTATGGTGTAGTGAGCTTTCATGGCGGATTGAGCAGTGAGAAGCCCTCAGACGGGAAAAATATCAGGGCCAAGGTGCTGGTCCTTCATGGGGCAGAAGATCCCCACGTACCGCCTCAGCAGGTGTCTGCTTTTCACGAAGAGATGCGGAACGGTGGGGTGGATTGGTACATGGTGTCCTACGGTGGCGCCGTGCACAGTTTCACTAACCCCGATTCGGGAAATGATCCTGCGAGGGGGAATGCCTATAACGAGAATGCAGATCGGCGGTCCTGGTCGGCAATGAAAAGTTTTTTTGCGGAAATTTTCGCACCGAAGCAGTAATACAACAATCCAAAGTTTGCCTTGAGTAGATTTTTCATCTCGTATCTTCTTCTCACGGCTGCCCGTAAATGGGCAGCCTTCCTTCCTATATAACTTGAATATTCCGATAGAAAAATATAAAGTGACTGCCGCGTAGGTAAGGATTGTGATATTTCCCAACCAATTCATCCAGTGAGATGATTTCGAAAATTTGATTCACCGGAAATGCGGTAATTTCGTGGTCTGTTTCTTCGATCGCGGGACAGCTGCTGAGGTTTTTTTGCGAATTTTGCAAGTATTCCTAGGTTAAGGAGCCTTATTCAGCATGAAGCAAGCCGATCTTGTTCTCATACATCCCCCGAGTGTCTATAAGTTTCGAGAACTTCCCATCTTTTATGGTCCGGTCAGCGAGGTAATTCCTTCCACGTCGATTTTTGAGAATTACCCGATCGGCTTTCTGACCCTTTCTGAGTATCTCACCAGGCACGGCATATCAGTCAGGATCGTAAATCTGGCCAACAAGATGCTCAAGGAGGCAAAGTTTGATCCGGAAGCATTTGTCTCCCGACTCAAGCCGGCCGCCTTCGGCATCGATCTGCACTGGCTGCCGCACGCCGATGGCAGTCTCAGCCTCGCCGAAATATTGAAAAAGCAGCATCCTGACACACCGATTATCTTCGGCGGCCTTTCCTCAACCCATTACCACCTGGAAATCATGCGTGATTATCCTTTCGTCGATTTCGTCATGTGTGGCGATTCGACGGAAGAGCCGATGAAACAACTTCTGGAAGCCATCAAAAACGGCGGTGATTTCGCTGCTATTCCGAATCTGGTATGGCGCAACGCCGCCGGTGAGACGGTGGTGAATGGTCTTACCTGCCAGCCGCAGAATCTCGATTACGTGAACTTTGATTATGCCCATCTTTTCAAGATGGCAGTGAAATACCGTGATCTGTCCGGGTATCTGCCCTTCCGCGATTGGCTGAAGAATCCGGTCATGGGGGTATTTTCCAGCAGGGGCTGTCATCACGACTGTGCCTCCTGCGGAGGCTCTTCCTCCGCCTTTGAAAAGATGTGCGTCCGGGAGCACCCGGCATTTCGCGCCCCGGAGCTTCTGGCAAAGGACATCAAGAATATCTCCCGCTATACCGGCGCTCCGATCATGGTCATCGGCGATCTTCTCCAGGCTGGCAGAAAATATGCAGAGGATTTCTTGGTCGCCATCAAAAAGCAGCGGGTCCGAAATGAAATTGCCATTGAATTTTTCAACCCGCCCACCGGCGATTTCGTTCAAAAAGTTTCCGCTTCGCTGACGAATTTCAATGTGGAAATATCGCCCGAGTCCCATGACGTGCAGGTGAGGAAGGCGTTCGGCAAAACCTACGATAATGCCCGACTGGAAGAGTCCATTGCTGCCTTTGAGCGCAGCAATTGCAAAAGGATAGATCTTTTTTTCATGGTCGGGTTGCCGTATCAAACATATCAGTCCGTGATGGATACCGTCGAGTATTGCGGCGAACTGATGAGCAAATACGGCGGTTCCGGAAAAATTCTGCCCTTTATCGCCCCGTTGGCGCCTTTTGTTGATCCCAGCAGCCGATTTTTCGAAGAACCGGAGAAGTACGGCTATCGGCTTTTTTACAAAACACTGAAAGAGCATCGACAGGCCCTGCTCACCTCGAACTGGAAGCAACGGCTGAATTACGAGACAGAGTGGATGACTCGGGATGATATCGTTAATGCGACTTATGACGGAGCTTTGAAGCTGGTCGAGTTGAAAGCCGCATTCGGTCTTACTGAGCGCAGCAAGGCAGAAGAAATCATCCGCCATATCCGCCGGGCGAAAGACCTGATCAAGAGAATGGAAGAGTCAACGGTTATGGATGATTCCCTCAGACAGGAAATATTCAGGATGAACCCCATCGAATCCCTGTGTGACCGGCACGAGATGGAATGGCCGGTGATCGGGCAGCGTTTGAAACTGATGAATGTTTTCAAGCTGTTGCTTCGTCGGACTCCGGTATTGGGGACGTAACATCTGACACTGCTTTTTTTGCAGTTGCCTGCGCCTATTCTGCGCAAGAACGAAAAGAAGAAGGCCATATCCATTAAGGGACATGGCCTTTTTCTTTAAACGACATGTAGAAGTGCCGGGCCAGGAGCAGGGGGGTGAAGTGAAGGAAGTGCTTGTGGAATATTCTATTGTAGTGAAGAATATTCTACAGACATTACTCTATCCTTTGCTAAAATGTCTCTATGCACAGCTTCATTACTGAGGAATTCGCTGCATCGGAATTTGGTATGCTCCTTGTAGACATTGCTATTGAATAAAAATACTGTCAGATGCTGTACAAATAGAAATTAACAGCCGGGGAATACCTCCCATGGAAACGAACAAAAAGACCTTTGTGCTGCGGATCATTTTCCTGGTGATATTTGTCACCGGCATCAGTGTGCTCCACTACTTCACGCCACTCAATTTGCCGATGCTCCATGATATCTACCAGAGACTCTACTATATCCCGATTATCCTGGCCGCGTTCTGGTTCGGTCTGCGGGGAGGTCTCGGTTGCGCACTGATCGTGAGCATCGCCTATGCACCCCATGTGCTTTTTCAGTGGGGCGAGCACATTCACCTGGAACTGGAAAAATATCTGGAAATGATCCTCTACAACGTGGTCGGCGGCATAACCGGGCTGCTTTCCCAGCGGGAGCAACTGAAAACAGAACAGTTGCAGCAGACCGCCCTGGGTCTAGAACAGTCCTATGAGCAGTTGCGTCGCCAATCGGAGCTGATCACCGAGATGGAAGGTCAGTTGCGCAAGGCCGAGCGTCTTTCGACGATCGGTGAGCTTGCCGCTGTTCTGGCCCACGAGATCCGCAACCCGCTTGGTTCGATTCAGGGCACGGCCGAGATTTTGAAAGATGATTTTCAGCCTGGTGACAGGAAATATGAATTCCTGGAAATCATGGTAAAGGAATCGAAACGCCTCAATAACGTGGTTGAAGATTTTCTTCGACTGGCACGGCCGCAACCGGTCCTGATGCAAGAGTGTGATCTCCTCCAGGAGTTGAACAACGTAATTTCGCTGGTTTCATCGGAAGCGAGACGGCGCTCGATTACCTTGGAGTGCCGGGTTGATTCTCTGCCTGCCATCGAAGGGGATCCGGAGAAGTTGCGGCAGGCTATCCTGAACATTATCCTGAATGGCTTGCAGGCCGCGGAGTCAGGCGGTTCGGTTATTATCAGTACGCAGTACGCCGAACCGGAGATGAGAGAACAAGCTTGGGTTGAATTGCTGTTTGCGGATTCCGGGCCGGGTATCCCTCCGGCGGAGAAAGAGAAAATTTTCGAGCCGTTCTTTACCACGAAAGAAGGCGGCACCGGGCTCGGACTGGCCATAACCCGCAAAATCATTGAAGGACACGGCGGCAGCATATCAGTGGAAAGCAAACCGGGCAGCGGCGCGGTATTCCATGTCCGTCTGCCGCTGAAAACGGCTGCAGCCAAGGAGAGAAATGAAACCGAAAATTCTGGTAATTGATGACGATGCTTCACTCCGCCGCGTGCTGGAATACAATCTCGTGGAAGACGGTTACGAGGTGACGGTTGCCGCTTCGGGAAGCGAAGGTCTGCAGGTTTTTGATGAACTCGGACCGGCTCTGGTGATAACTGACCTGAAAATGCCCGGGATCGACGGTTTCCAGGTCTTGCGTGAGATAAAGGTGCGGTCCCCCGAAACACTCGTCATGATCATTACCGCCTTCGGGGCGGTGGAAACGGCGGTTGAGGCAATGAAACTTGGGGCCTATGATTATATCACCAAGCCCTTCAACCGGGACGAACTGAAACTGGTGGTGCGCAAGGCGCTGCAGGTCACCAGCCTGTCCCGGGAAAACAAACAGCTCCGTGAGGAGCTGACGGAGAAGATTGATTTCAGAAATATCGTCGGTATTTCCCGCGAGATGGAAAAGGTTTTTCAGGTGGTGCGCAAGGTTGCGAATACCGACGCAACGGTCCTCATTACCGGCGAGTCCGGCACCGGCAAGGAATTGGTAGCAAAGGCGCTTCACACCCTGAGCTCGCGGAAAGCCGCACCTTTCGTTCCCATAAACTGTGCGGCAATACCCCGGGATCTCCTTGAAAGCGAACTTTTCGGTCATGTCAAAGGAGCTTTTACCGGAGCCGTTCGGGATAAGATGGGCAAATTCACACAGGCGGACGGTGGCACGCTCTTTCTCGACGAGGTGGGAGAACTGCCGCTCGACCTGCAACCAAAACTGTTGCGGGCCCTGCAGGAAAAGATCGTGGAACCGGTTGGCGGGACGCAAGCCCAGCAACTCGACGTGCGGGTCGTGGCGGCCACCAATCTGGACATGGAACAGGCGATGCGCGATGGCGTTTTTCGTGAAGACCTCTATTACCGTCTTTCGGTAATTCCCCTGCACATTCCGCCGTTGCGGGAGCGGAAGGATGACATCCCGCTGCTGTTGAAACACTTTGCCGCCAGGCAGGGAGCGGATGCCGTCAAATTTTCACCTGAAGCCGTAAAAACCCTGGTCTCCTATCATTGGCCAGGCAACGTGCGGGAGCTGGAAAACACGGTGGAGCGGCTTCTCATTCTGCGCGAGGGGGATGCCATCGAACTGGGGGACTTGCCGGAGAAGTTCCATACAACTAACAAAACCGTTGCCTCCGGGTCGATCGTCAATCTCCCCGCCGAAGGGTATTCGCTGGAGCAGTTGGAGCGGGAAATTGTTCTGGAGGCCCTGGAACGCAACGAATGGAATCAGACAGCGGCATCTCGCTTCCTGAAAATCCCCCGCCACGTGCTCATTTATCGCATGGAGAAATACGAGATTGTCCCGCCGGGGAAAACCGGCTGAAATTTACTTACGTTGACTACTTCACCGTGTACCAGAATTTGGCATTGCGAACCTTTCCGTCTTTCAGTAGAAACTTGCACATCACGCCATATTTTCCCTTCTTGGATAGATCAAAGTCGGCGCCGAAGTGACCCTGCATCCCCATCAGGTCTTTTGTCTGGCTGCTTTTGTCAGGGTTTTGCACTTTAACCTTTACTTCACCCGCTGTGAGGGCCTTGCCACTTTTCACATCCCTGAATTCGACTGCAAGGTGATGAGTTTCCTTCATTCCCTTCGGCATTTTCATGTTCAAGGCTTTTAAATGCTCTTTCATGCTCATGACCTTGAAGGTCGCCTTTACTCCATCGGTTACTTCCTGGTGAGCAATGTCGCCCTGATGGTCCCCATGGTTCGTGGCTGCGAAAGAAACCATCGGGGCGGCGAGGGCAAAGAGTGCTACGATTAGTATGGCCATTTTTTTCATTGTATGATTCTCCTTTGATCTCAAACCACCATTCCGTCCTTCAAGTTGATGGTCCGATCCGAGTAGGTGCCATTCTCCGGGTTGTGAGTTACCATGACAACCGTCTGGCCGGCGTCGTTCAGTTCACGGAAAAGCGCCATGACCTCCTCACTGGTCTTTGAATCCAGGTTCCCGGTCGGCTCGTCCGCAAGGAGGATATGGGGATTGTTGACGATTGCCCGGGCAATGGCAACCCGTTCCTGTTCGCCGCCGGAGAGTTGATTAGGCAGACGTTCCAGCTTGCCGCCGAGGCCAACCCGTTGGAGGGCCTGCCGGGCGGCGCTCTTTTTTGCCGGTGTGCTCATCTTTACGATGGCCAGCGGCAGCATGACATTCTCTATGGCGGTCAGATAGGAAATCAGATGGAATGACTGAAAGACAAAGCCCAGATTCTGTGCCCGGAAGTCGGCCAGCTTTTCGCCGGGAAGTTGATAGATCTTTACCCCGGCCATTTCGACTTCGCCGGTTGAGGGATGATTCATCCCGCCCAGAACGGACAGCAACGTACTCTTGCCTGAACCGGACTGTCCCATGATGGTGATGAATTCCCCTGCTTCAATACTTATGTCCACGCCCCGCAGTGCTTCGACTGTGTCATCACCGCTGGTGTACTGTTTCTTTACGTTTTTAATTTCAATGAGTGCCATAGTGTCCTCTGTTTATAGTGACCGCAGCGCTTCGGTCGGGTCCATTTTCGCTGCGTGCAGCGCAGGGTAGAGGCTCGCCAAAAGCCCCAGCGTCAGAGCCAGCCCGATGGAGCCAAAGGCCACGGTCGTGTCCCAGATCAATTGGGCATCCTTGCTTTCGGCCATGAACGGCAGAGCCAGCTTGGCACCCCCCATGCCGACGGCATAACCGAGAAACCCGGCCAGCAGACTGACCAGGGCGGCTTCCAGCAGGATGATCCGCATGATATGACTTTTTCTGAAACCGATGGCTCGAAAGACCCCGATTTCGGTGGTCCGCTCATTGACACTGCCCATCATGGTGACGAAGACAATCAGTGAGCCGATGAAAACCACCACGCCGGCCATGGCATAGGAGAAGCGTTTGAACTGATCCAGGGCCTGGAGACGTCCCTCCACCACCTGCTGAATGGCCGACACCTTGGCGTCCGGGATCTTCTCGGCAATCTGGGTCACCATGTCGCTGATGGGGCATCCTGAGCAGAGTGCCGCAACCTCAGCCAGGGTAATCTTGCCTTCCTTGCCGAGCAGTTGCTGGGCCTTGGACAAGTTAGCGAAAACTAGTGCGTCATCCTGGGAGCCGGTCTGGTCAAGTACTCCAGCCACTTTAAAGTTTTGCTCATTTATGGTGATGCTGTCATCGGGACCGGCATTGAGCACTTTTGATGCATCGCTGCCCAGTAATACCTCGTTGTCGCTTTTGGGTACGTCACCAAAGATCTGCCACCACTGTTTCATCTTCAGCTCACTGTCAAAGTTGACCCCTACCAGCAGAACATCGCGGGATCCCACCTTGATACCGCCGAGCACTTTTGGCGCAATGGCCGAGATGTTTTTGCTGTTGCTGATGGTCTTGATTTTTGCCAGATCCTCTTCACGGATCTCACGTTGATCAAAGGTCACCCCCCCCAGGCTGATGCCGCCGTAGTTCATGGCCAGGCCGTTACTTTGGGGAGTTATCAGGATATTGGCGCCGAACTCGTCCATCTTGCGCTCAATATCGCTCGACATGGAGCGGGTCAGAGTCACCAGGGTAACGATGGTGGCAATTCCCACCATCAGTCCGATCGTCAGGAAGGCCATTTTGGCCTTGCGGCGCTTCAGGTTATTGATGGAAATGGTGTGCAGTTTCATCAGAAGTATCTCGCTCCGCCTTTGAGGTCGGTTACTGAAATTGAAATGGATTTACCGTTCTGTTTGTGTGGCAGATAACCGGGATTGCAGCCGCCGGTAGCGTTGGGGCCAAGGCGCTTGATGGCGAACTTCTGGTTGCAGTTCTTGCAATTCATTTTCTCGCCTTGCTGCTCATAGCCCTTCTTGTCGCGATAGCAGGCATCGCAGGCATCGAATGCGGTTTTTATGCTGCCATCGACTGCCTTGACCGCGAAGAAGGTGATTTCCTTGCCGCCATCCAAGAATTTGTAGTAGCGGGCCTTGCCGTCAGCCAATTTTGCGACCGGCAGCGTAATAGTACCGTTGGTTGCCTTCACCTTTTCGTACTTGCCGAACGAGAAGGCAAAGACGCTGATTGTGCCAATCAAAAGTGCCACCATCACAATGCCTGCCATTACAGCCTGTTTCGTGCGAATTCTTGCCATTCCAATCTCTCCTTTGTTTAACCTTGCTTTTTAGTGCCACAGCCGCCATTTCCACCGCAGCATCCAGAAAGCTGGGCAGCTTTTGCTCCAATATCCCTGCCGCTAATCTGTTTGAACTGCTCCGGTGTCAGCACCAGGTGCACAGTACTGCGGAAACCGGCACTCATGACCTTTTCGGCCAGCAACTCAGGTTTGACAGCTTTCGTGTCATAGCCGACGAGAACCCAGCCGCCATTCACATCCACTTCGGTACTCACAACACCACTCAAAGACTCCAGAGCTCTGGTAATTTTGCTTGAGCAACTGCCACAGGTCATATCCTTCGTCTGCAAAACCGCAATGGAATCGGCGGTTGCCCCGCTGCCGACACGAAGGGCAAAAACCACCAAAACGGTGACGGCCGCTATCACAAAAAGCAAGGTGGAGATCCTTTTTACGTTCACGACAAACCTCCGAATAATTTCCCTGGCGACTACACAAGTGTCGACTCATTTTCTGCAAAATCAGGATACCGTTACGATTGCAGGCCATTCCAATAGTGTTTACACTTCAATTCAAGTAGTGTACCAAGCTGAAGATACCAAACAAACCTACTGATAATATTATGTAATTTTTGTTGTAAACGTATTTTCGCTCAGTTGCGGGAAGTGATGTATGTAGAATATTCTTCGATTTCAGAGTGTTAGTGAAGTATATTCATTACTCAAATAACAACCACAGGTTATGCGACAGGAAACCTATCAACCTGACAGCTGATATTCTTGTAATTCATCGTTATCATGTAATAATTACACTCAATCGAAAAATTCCTGCCGCATTATGTCAACCCTTTTGATGAGCGTTAGGCGGCTTGGCGTGTCTAGGAGAAATAATGAAAGATCCTGTTTGCAACATGGATGTAAATCCAGAATCTGCACCGTACAGCCATGAACTTGGCGGAGAAAGATACTATTTCTGCAGTGAATATTGCCTGAAAAAATTCAGAGAGAATCCCGACAAATTTCTCAACCCGGCAGCGTACCCTTCAACTGTGCAGGAAGAGGCCAGAGAGGGCGAATATTTCTGCCCCATGTGTCCGGAAGTGCACTCCACTAAACCGGCCCCTTGTCCAAAGTGCGGCATGGCACTGGAATTTGCCGGAGAATCGGCACCACTCCAGCGAACCGAATGGACCTGTCCGATGCACCCCGAAGTAGTTCAGGACGCGCCGGGGGACTGCCCGAAGTGCGGCATGGCCCTGGAGTCACGGACGGTGGTTGTGGCTGACGAGGAGAATCCGGAACTGTTGGACATGAGAAGGCGCTTCTGGATTGCTTTGGCGTTCTCGATCCCTGTGATGGTGAGCGCCATGGGCATGCATATCCCCGGCCGCCCCCTGGAACGGCTGATGTCCGCAAACCTCTGGGGATGGATCGAGTTGGCTTTTGCCACGCCGGTAGTGTTCTGGGCCGGCTGGCCGTTCTTTCAACGATTCTGGGCTTCGCTCGTTCATCGCAGCCTGAATATGTTTACCCTCATCGGCCTCGGGGTCGGCGTTGCCTACCTCTACAGCGTCGTCGCCAAGCTCTTCCCGGAGATTTTTCCCTCTTCGTTCCGTTCGCATACCGGGGAGGTTGCCGTGTACTTCGAGGCAGCGGCCATGATTACCACCCTGGTCTTGCTCGGGCAGGTGCTGGAGATAAAGGCCCGCAGCCGAACCGGTGCCGCTATCAAAATGCTGCTTGGATTGGCGCCGAATACTGCCCGACGTATCAGGGAGGATGGCGGTGAGGAAGATATCCCTCTCAGCGAGGTTCAACCGGAAAATGTCCTCCGTGTGAGACCCGGTGAAAAAGTGCCGGTGGACGGTACGGTACTGGAAGGAACCAGCCCGGTTGACGAATCCATGATTACCGGTGAATCGATTCCGGTGGAAAAAGCACCGGGAGACCGGGTTATCGGCGCCACCATCAACGGCAGCGGTTCCCTGGTGATGCGTGCCGAGCGGGTAGGGGCGGACACCCTCCTGGCCCGGATCGTGCGCATGGTCGCCGAGGCGCAGCGCAGCCGCGCGCCGATCCAGAAGCTTGCTGACCTGGTGGCCGGCTGGTTTGTCCCGGTCGTGGTTGCCGCCTCGATTGTGACCTTTGTCATCTGGGCACTTGTGGGACCTGAACCCCGCATGGCCTATGCCGTCGTCAATGCCGTGGCGGTCCTGATCATTGCCTGTCCCTGCGCCTTGGGGCTGGCCACGCCGGTTTCGATCATGGTGGCCACCGGCAAAGGGGCCTCGTTCGGCGTGCTGTTCAAGGACGCGGAAGCCATCGAGGTGCTGCGCCAGGTGGATACCCTGGTGGTTGATAAAACCGGTACCCTGACCGAGGGCAAGCCGAAGCTGATCACCGTTGATCCGGTAGAGGGAGTTGAAGAACACTCTCTGCTTCTGCTGGCGGGAAGCCTGGAGCGGGGAAGTGAACATCCGCTGGCTGCGTCCATCGTCAAGGGTGCGGAAGAGCGGGGTGTGAAACTTGCCACTGCCCGGTCTTTTGAGTACTTGACCGGTAAAGGGGTCACCGGTGAGGTGGACGGGCACAAGGTTGCGTTGGGAAGTAGTCGACTGCTGGAAGAAATGGGTATTGCAACAGGATCAATCGAGGCCAAGGCGGAGGCTTTGCGCAAGGAAGGTCAGACAGTCATGTTCGTGGCCATCGATGGAAAAGCCGCGGGTCTCCTGGGGGTTGCCGACCCCATTAAAGCCACCACGCCGGACGCCATCAGGCAGCTTCACCGTGAGGGGATCCGCATCGTCATGCTCACCGGCGACAACCGCACCACCGCCGAGGCCGTGGCCCGCACGTTAGGCATTGACGAGGTTGTTCCCGAGGTGCTTCCCGACCAGAAAGCCGATGCGGTCAGGAAACTTCAGGAACAAGGCCGGATTGTCGCCATGGCCGGTGACGGAATCAACGATGCCCCCGCACTGGCCCTGGCCCAGGTCGGCATAGCCATGGGCACCGGCACGGATGTGGCCATGGAAAGCGCCGGAGTTACCCTGGTCAAGGGAGACCTGCGAGGTATTGTCCGGGCCCGGCGCTTGAGCCGTGTGACACTGAGGAATATCAAGCAAAACCTGTTTTTCGCCTTTATCTACAACACCCTGGGAGTCCCGGTTGCCGCCGGTATTCTCTACCCCTGGTTCGGCATTTTGCTCAGCCCGATCATTGCCGCGGCTGCCATGAGTTTCAGTTCCATATCGGTAATTACCAATGCATTGCGATTAAAAAATGAACGTCTTTAAAAGGTGAGACGTGCGGCATATTCTTCCCTGTGGTGTAGAATATTCTTTATATTCTTCGTTCTTCATTTCACCCCACCGAATATTACCCTTCATATCTGATAGTTAGAGGATGGTATGTGTTGGCATGCAGTTTGTAAACAGATTGACTAACAGGCAGATTTTTCTGAGATATACTAGGAAACGGGAACTATTGAGGTAGTTGAATATTACCCCCGGCAGGATACGGATCGAGTAACGGGAAACAGCGGAGACAGGCCATGAACGTAACAAATGTACATATGCTACCTGGTACACGGGCGCTAGCGGGGACGCTGCCACTACTGATAACACTGCTTGGTATGCTTATCCTGCCTGCCAATCTTCCTGCCGAGGAACTCAAGCCTGATGAGGAGTTACCGTCCCTGGTCGCAACCGCCCTGGCGAATAATCCGGAAGTTAAGGCTTCGGAGGCTCGCTGGCAAGCATTCAAGAACCGCAGTGAGCAGGCGCGCTCCCTTGAAGACCCGATGCTCATGCTGAAGATTCAGAACGGGCTGGTGCGAGCGCCACTCAATTTCCGCAAAGAACAAATGACTGCCAAAGTAATTGGCATTTCCCAGCAACTGCCGTTTTGGGGCAAAAGGGCATTGAAAGGCGAGATTGCGGAGAAAGAAGCGGAATCCTATAAATGGCTGGTTGCGGAAAGAAAGCTGGAACTGACCCGAATGGTCAAGGAAACATACTACCAGTTGTATTATATCGACCGGTCGCTGGCAATTGTGGACCGGAATATCCGGATTCTTGATGACTTCATCACCCTTGCCCAAACCAGGTATTCCGTGGGCCAGGGTCTCCAGCAGGATGTTTTCAAGGCCCAGGTGGAGCGTTCTAAAATGTTAGACATGCGCATCTCGCTGCAGCAGCAGCGCAAAACCGGTGAGGCAAATCTCAACGCGCTGCTGGCACGCCCTGCCACGACAGCGGTGGGCAGTATCGCGGATCTGGAGATGCAGCCGCTGTCGTTGAATACCGAACAGTTGGAAGCCATTGCCGCTGAGAAGCGTCCGCTCCTGCAGAGTGCCCGTTCCACCATCGAAAAGGCCGGAGCCGGATTGCGTCTGGCAAAAAAAGAATATTATCCCGATTTCAACGTCTCTCTGGAATATATGCAGCGGGACCCGGCAATGGGCAGCGATGGCCTGGATATGTATGGTCTCGGATTGACCTTCAATCTCCCGGTACATACCGCGCGCCGTCAAGCGGCAGTGGCGGAATCGAATGCCGAGATCACGATGGCAACCGAAGAGCTCAACGGCATAAAAAATACTATTCAGGCCGGAGTCGCTGATCTCTTGGCACAGATGGAGCGCAGACGCAACCTGGCGGAACTCTATAAAACCGGGATACTTCCCCAGGCACGGCAATCTCTGGAGTCATCCGTCATCGGCTACCGGGTCAGCAAGGTGGATTTTCTCACTTTGCTGGACAATACGATAACCCTGTTTTCCTATGAGCGTGAATATTATGATTCTATTGCCGATCATCAGATGAAGAGGGCTCAGTTGGAAGCTTTGGTTGGCAAAGAGCTGCCCTAAATGGCTATTAGGTTTTAGGTTTTTGGTTTTAAGTGTTAGGTTTTTTGTGTTGAGGTGTACAGCAGTCAATAAATGTGAACTGATGCAGCGGGGATCTCTATGAAAATATCGAAAAGAACGGGAATCATGCTGGGTCTGGCAGTTATTCTGGCCATTGTCGCCGGAGGGGCATATCTCTGGTTTGAACGCCATGCTGGCCATGAGCATGCGGATCAGGCCGAAAAGGCGGCGACCCAGTATACCTGCCCGATGCATCCTTTTATTATCAAAGACAAGCCAGGTGCCTGCCCCATTTGCGGAATGAGTCTGGTTCCGGTTCAGAAGGGTGACGGCGAGAAGGGGGCAAAGGCCGATGACGGCATGCTCTCTGAAATTACTCTCTCGCCAACCCAGCAACTGATGGCGAATGTTGAAACGGAAGAGGCGCGGAACGAACCCTTGGCCAAAGAGATTACCGCCGTTGGCATCGTTGCCTATGATCAGGCACGCCAGGCCAAAGTTACCGCCTGGATTGCCGGACGTATCGACCGGCTCTATGTAACCAGGGTCGGCGATTGGGTCTCCCGGTCGAAACCGGTGGCGGAATTGTATTCACCGGACCTGGTCTCCGCCCAACAGGAATATCTCCTGGCCCTGAAGAGCCGCGCTACTTTGAAAGACTCCCCGATTGCCTCGATCTCCCAGGGAGGGGAGGGGCTGGTCGCCTCCGCGCGGCAAAAGTTGAAACTGATGGGAGTGAAAGATCATCAGATAGCATCCCTGGAGCGCTCCGGAGAGCCAAACATCCGTTTGCCGATCTACACGCCGCTCAGTGGTGTGGTGATCGAGAAGCTGGTTCTTGCCGGGCAATATGTGAACGTCGGCGATCCGCTCTTTGCTATTGCCGATCTTTCAACGGTCTGGGTGGATGTGGAGGTCTACGAAAACGAGTTTCCTTTTGTCAAAATCGGGCAAAAGGTTGAGTTCTCTTCCCTGTCATATCCCGGCACCATTTTTACCGGGAAAGTTTCCTTTATCTATCCCTTTCTGGACCCGAATACCAGAACCATCAAGGTTCGGGTCGAACTGCCGAATCCGGGCGGAAAACTGAAACCGGAGATGTACATGCGCGGCGTGATCAAGGTTCCGCAGGGGATGGGGCTTTCCGTACCGGTTACCGCGGTGCTGGATACCGGAAAACGTAAGGTGGTCTGGGTTGAAAAGGAGCCGGGCAGCTACGTGCCACGCGATGTGACAACCGCTGATCAATCCGGCGGCCGAATCAGGATTCTTTCGGGGCTCAAGGCAGGAGAAAAGGTGGCGGTCTCGGGTGGCTATCTCATCGATTCAGAGGCACAGCTGAAGAGCGGAGCCGGCGGAGGTCACGAGGGGCATGCCGGAACGGCCGAAGGCACGCCAGAGGGGAAACCCGCACCTGCTCCGGCAACCGGACACGAGGGACATGGGACTACGGCACCAGCGAAGAAGACACCTTCACTGGATATGGATGATATGAATATGTAAAACCGCGACCGGGGCCGACTTTGCATTACTAAAAAACCAGTCTCCTGTCCCCAATCCCAAGGCTACCGAAATGATCGAAAAAATTATTGAATATTCCGCAAGAAACCGCGTCATCATCCTGCTGATCTTTGCCTTGATCATCGCCGCCGGGGTCTGGGCCGTCTACCGGACGCCGGTGGATGCCATCCCGGATCTGTCCGATAACCAGGTGATCGTCTTTACCGACTACCCCGGCCGCTCACCCCAGGTGGTGGAGGACCAGATTACCTATCCGTTGGCGGTAAATCTTCAAGGATTGCCGATGGTCAAGGCGGTTCGCGCCTCTTCAGCCTTCGGCTTTTCGATGATCTACGTTATCTTTGAGGACCAGGCAGATATCTACTGGGCGCGAACCCGAGTGCTGGAACGGCTCAACTACGCAGCGTCACTCCTGCCGCCCAACGTCAGGCCGACGCTGGGCCCCGACGGTACCGGAGTCGGTCACGTTTTCTGGTACGTGATTGAAGGCAAGGGCTATGATCTCGAACAATTGCGAACTCTGCAGGACTGGTTTGTCCGCTACCAGTTGAATACCGTCCCCGGGGTGGCCGAGGTCGCTTCTATCGGCGGCTTCGTCCGTGAATATCAGGTCAATATCGATCCGAACCGTCTTTTCTCGTACAATATTAAAATTAATGAAGTTGTGGAGGCAGTCAAGCGCTCAAACAATGATGTCGGCGGCGGACTGATCAACCAGTCGGACGCGGAATTTCTGATTCGCGGCAAAGGCTACATAAAAGATGTGAAAGACCTGGAAGAGATCGTGGTCGGCGTCGACCGTCGGGGCGTTCCTGTCTATATCAAGAATCTCGGGACCGTGCAGCTGGGTGGCGCCATTCGCCGCGGACTGCTCGACCTGAATGGCGAGGGGGAAGCGGTCGGCGGCATCATCGTCATGCGCTACGGAGAGAATGCCAAGGATGTCATTGACCGCGTCAAGGAAAAAATTTCTGCTTTACAGTCGGGGCTGCCTCCCGGGGTGAAGATTGTCGCGGTCTATGACCGTTCCGACCTGATTTCCCGGGCAATCGACACCTTGAAACGGGCGCTCACGGAAGAAGCCATTGTCGTGTCGCTGGTGGTGCTGCTCTTTCTCCTGCACTTTCGCAGTGCCCTGGTCATTGTGATCACGCTGCCGGTTGCGGTGCTCATTGCCTTCATCACCATGAAGCTGATGGGAGTAACCTCCAATATCATGTCCCTCGGCGGGATCGCCATCGCCATCGGCGTGCTGGTGGATGCCGGGATCATCATGGTGGAGAACTGCTACCGGCATCTCTCGGAAATCCCGCCCGATGAGCGGGAAAAAAGACGGCTTGAGCTGGTAATCGCATCCGCCAAACAGGTGGGCAGGGCAATCTTCTTTTCCCTGGCAATCATTGTCCTTTCTTTCGTGCCGGTCTTTCTCCTGGAAGGGCAGGAAGGGAAACTCTTTCACCCGCTGGCCTTCACCAAAACCTTCTCCATGGTCGGCGCTGCGATCATCGCCATCACCCTGGTGCCGGTGCTGATGTACTTCCTGATGCGTGGCAAGATGCCGCCTGAAAGTAAAAACCCTGTTTCCACTTTCTTCATCAGGCTCTATTCGCCGGTAATCCGTTGGGTACTGAAGTGGAAAAAGACCACCATCGCCCTCAATGTCGTGGCGCTGGTGATTGCCATACCGATGTTCACCTCCATCGGCAGCGAGTTCATGCCACCCTTGGACGAGGGTTCCCTGCTCTATATGCCGGTAACACTGCCGAATGTTTCGGTGAACGAGGCAAAGCGCTTGTTGCAGGTGCAGGACAAGATCATCAAGAGTGTTCCCGAGGTAGAGAGTGTCCTTGGCAAGGTCGGACGGGCCGAGACCGCCACCGATCCGGCACCGGTTTCCATGTTTGAAAGCATTATCATCCTCAAGCCGAAGAAAGAGTGGCGTCCGGGCCTGACCAAGAATGATATCGTCGCCGAACTTGACCAGAAACTGCAGATCCCCGGAGTGAGAAACGGCTGGACCCAGCCGATCATCAATCGGATCAATATGCTTTCCACCGGGGTAAGAACCGACCTTGGCGTAAAAATATTCGGGAATGACCTGAACATCCTCAAGGATCTGGCAGTACAGGCCGAGGGCATTCTCAAAACCGTCCCAGGAGCGGCGGACGTGGTTGCCGAGCGGGTAACCGGAGGCAATTACATCGACATCGACATCGATCGTGAGGCAGCGGCCCGCTATGGTGTCCAGGTTGATGACTGCCATGAGGTCATTGAGACCGCACTCGGCGGCAGCGCCATCACAACCTCGGTAATCGGCCGGACCCGCTTTCCCATTGCGGTCCGTTATCTGAGAGAGATGAGGGGCGATATCGATCAGATCCGGCAGATTCTGGTGCCGACCAAGAATGGCGCCCATATTCCCCTGGCCATGGTGACCAATATCAAACTCTCTACCGGTGCGCCGGAGATCGCCAGCGAAGGCGGTTTGCTGCGCTCCATCGTGTTTCTCAATGTGCGGGGCCGTGACATGGGCGGCTTCGTAACCGAAGCAAAACAGGTACTGGAAAAACAGCTGAAACTTCCGACCGGCTATTACGTTGCCTGGTCCGGCCAGTGGGAAAACCAGATTCGAGCAAAAAAACGACTGCAGATCCTGGTGCCACTGGGAATTCTGGTAATTTTCATCCTGCTCTATTTCACCTTCCACTCGGTACTTGAGGCGAGCATGGTCATGCTCTCGGTACCCTTCGCCCTGGTGGGCGGGGTTTTCCTGGTCTATGCCCTCGGGTATAATATGTCGGTAGCGGTCTGGGTCGGCTTCATCGCCCTCTACGGAGTGGCGGTGGAGACCGGCGTGGTGATGGTGATTTATCTGCACGAGGCTCTGGACAAGCGCCTGCTCCAGGGTCCGGTAACCGAACAGGACATCTACGATGCCACCTTCGAGGGTGCTGTGCTGCGGCTCAGGCCGAAACTGATGACCGTGGCCGTGTCGTTGATCGGGTTGGTGCCGATCATGTGGTCTTCAGGCACCGGCGCAGACGTGATGAAACCGATCGCGGCGCCGATGATCGGCGGAATGGTTTCCTCGGCAATCCACGTACTGATCATGACCCCGGTAATCTTTGTCCTGATGAAGAAACGTGATCTGAAAAAAGGGAAACTGAAGTATTCGGGAATGAAACATTAAATCCCCCTGTATCAAGGGGCTGCACAACACGAAAAGGAGAAACAACAATGAAAAGAACAGCAGCAGTACTAATGGCGGCAATGTTCGCCTTGAGCGCACCGCTGATCGTTTCGGCGGCAGAGCACGGGTCCATGCATAAAGAAATGGACCACGGCGGCATGCAGACAATGGGTAAAACGATCCATACGGAAATCGTAGATGGGGTCAAGGCGACTTTTACCCTGATCGACATGAAGGAACAGATGAAAGGGATGGAGATGCCCGCGGGCATGAAGGATACCCATCACCTCATGATCATGTTTAAGGACAACAAGACCGGTAAAATGCTCAGCGAAGGGCAGGTGAAAGTCAAAATATCCGGACCGGGCAAGTCTTCACAGATTAAAACCCTGATGGGGATGAACGGCGGATTCGGTTCAGACGTCACTATGCCCGTAAAAGGCAAATACGGCATCATGACGAAATTTCAGCTCAAGGACGGCAAAGTACGGGCCAATCAATTCTGGTATGAATTGAAATAGGCTCCCGCGAAGACAGCTGGATCCCGGCTTTCGTCAGTATGACGGAAAACGCTTTTCCGGACTTTTTGCGAGTTCATCATTCTTGAATGTACGAAAGAAAAGGGTATAGTAGTCATTCTGAAGGGTGGGGGAGCGTTCCGAATAATCTCATATTTCAGAAGAGTAACAAGGAGAATCCGTGACGGACATGCAAGAAAAGGCGACGCTTGGTGGCGGCTGCTTCTGGTGCTTGGAGGCTGCCTATCAGTGTCTGAAGGGAGTTGATTCCGTGATTTCCGGATATGCCGGCGGAACTTTGGCCTACCCCCTTTATGAGCAGGTGTGCATGGGCACAACCGGACACGCAGAAGTGGTGCAGATTACCTTTGATCCCGCGGTAATCACCTACGAAGATATCCTCTCCGTTTTCTGGTGTATTCACAACCCGACTACCCGCAACCGCCAGGGACATGACTCGGGAACGCAGTATCGGTCGATAATTTTCTATCATAGTGAAGAGCAGCGAAGGGTTGCAGAGAGTTCCTTGCAGGATGCGGAGGCCTCCGGCGCCTGGTCAGGGCCGATCGTAACGGAAATTGTTCCGTACACTGCTTTTTACCCGGCAGATGGACGGCATCAGAATTATTTCCGCTCCCACCCGGAGGAAGCATATTGCCAAGTCGTCATCGAGCCGAAAGTTGCAAAACTCCGGAAGGCCTTTCAGGAAAAGCTGAAGAAATAATTCTCGCGGTATTTAACGGCCGGTGAAGATTTCCTCCCGGAGTAAGGGCGGCTGAATTGCTGCCGTTTCGATGCCATCAGCGGCCACATCTGGCTGTTCAAGTCCATATTTTTTCTGCTGGCGAATGATTTTCTGATAGGAAAAATGTGTCACATCACCGGTTTTTACCCGGTCATAGCCTTTTCTTGGCAAGCAATCGTCGAGGACAGGGTTCATGACATTGTCGATCCGAATACACCATGCTGAGGTAGAATCAAAGAAGTTGCTGTAGTCAAATCTTTCCAGCAGTTCCAGAAAATCAGTGAAGAGTCCCTTGCGGCGACTTCGTTCCGCAACGGCAACATTTACGATATTGAGGCAATTGCTGCTGTTGCCGGAACATTCCGTCAAAATTATTTTACCTGACCTGTCGCTTTCGAGGCGGCGTTTCTGGATGTGCGCTTCAATGATGGATATGCCGGAAATTCCGTTTGTTTCTTTGAGGAGAATACTGGAGGCGTCGGATGCCAGAAATGTTTTCAATTGTTTGCTGATATCGATAAGTTTCGTGCTCATTGTGAAAAATTCGACGTATCCTATTGTTTTGTCGGACTATTATATTTCTTTTACCAAATTCGACATTTAGTTGCAATAAATATTTTGCCGGTAATTCACTTAGAGTAAATTATTTAACACATTTGATTTTCCATGATACCTTATTCAGCCAACTATTTTCCTGGCAGAATTGTTGATTACAACCAACTGCAGATCCACTGTTGCAATAGTACTCGCCCGAGGAGGGAAGCATCGATGAACGAACGGATTACCACTATTGAAATCCAGTTGATGCATCACGAAAACACCATCCAGCAACTTAACGACGTGATTACCCGTCAGCAACTGGATATTGATAAAATGCAGAGGGATATCATGCTTATAACGAAACATCTGCAGAGTCTGACCACTTCTGATATCAGAGCTTCCGAAGACGAAGAACCGCCACCGCACTATTAAATAGCAGCTGACAGGCCAGCTTTGTCCGGTAAGATTTTTGCTTTTCGTCGCGTAGCGACAGTTAGATGGTAGCCGGGGAATTCATTCCCCGGAAACGAGCGGCAGATTTCACCTCGTCACGTACGTGACGAATGAATAAATGGATGTTTTTCACCCGTGGGATAAATCCCACGGCTACTATCAAACGCCCCTACAGGGCTGGTGCAAAGAACTAACCGGACAACACTGCTGACAGACAAGTTGTTGAGCGTCGAAGAAAGGGCAATTGAACACTCTGCCTGATTGAGGGGGGGTACCGATGAAAGTGTGTATATGTGTCGCAGCGCTGTTTTTCACGGCAGTCTCCTGCACCAGTCACAGCCTTGAACTTGACCAGGTAAAGCTGCCGCCCGGTTTTTCCATCGATATTTATGCATCCCCGGTACCCGGAGCCCGCTCACTCGCCCTGGGGCCTGATGGAACAGTGTATGTCGGATCTCGCGACGAAGGCAGAGTCTATGCGCTGCCCAATCGCAGCAGGGGAAAAACCGCCGAAGCGGTGATTACCATTGCCACTGGTCTGAATATGCCGAATGGAGTTGCCTTTCGTGAAGGCTCCCTCTATGTGGCTGAGGTGAGCCGGATTCTGCGCTATGACGCTATCGGGTCACTACTGAAAAACCCGCCGAAACCGGTTGTGGTTTCCGCTTCGTTTCCGAAAGACCGGCATCATGGCTGGAAGTTTATCCGTTTTGGACCGGACGGCTTGCTCTATGTTCCAGTCGGAGCGCCCTGTAATATCTGCGAAATGAAAGACCCGCGCTATTCTTCGATCATGCGGATGAAAGCGGATGGATCGAATCTGGAAATTTTTGCCCACGGAGTCCGGAATACCGTCGGTTTCGATTGGGACCCGCGGACGAAAGAGCTCTGGTTTTCTGACAATGGCCGCGACTGGCTGGGCGATAATCTCCCCCCCGACGAATTGAACCACGCCCCAAAGAAAGGTCTGCATTTCGGATTTCCCTATTGCTACGGGGATAATATCCCTGATCCGAAATTTGCCGATAAGGATAAGTGTAGAAATGCAGTGCCCCCGTCACAAAAGCTCGGCGCGCATGTCGCAGCGCTCGGCATCCGCTTTTATACCGGAAATATGTTCCCGGAGCAGTACCGGAACCGGATTTTCATCGCCGAGCACGGCTCGTGGAATCGCACTACTCCCGACGGCTATCGGATAGCAATGGTCAGTCTTGAAAATCAGCAATCAAAAAGATATGAGGTCTTTGCCGAGGGCTGGTTACAGGGAAAGCGGCAGGTATGGGGCCGGCCTGTGGACCTGCTGGTCATGCCTGACGGCGCTCTGCTAGTTTCTGATGACAAGGCCGGCATCATCTATCGAATCAGCTACAGCAAAAAGTGAGGGACGACACAGCTCAACAACCCTGTTGCAAGAAACAGGATTGACAAATTCGCCGGACAGCCCGTACTATTTCTTCCACATGCACGGAACAACACGGAAAAACACTCAGTCTCGTCTGACAAGATCAGAGCTGCTTTCACAGCTTGAAGAGGCGATCGGCTATCGATTTACAAATCGGCGTCTGCTGTCCGAAGCTTTTATCCATCGTTCCTATGCCGCAGTAGCAAGCAGACGCGGGATTCCCGATAATCTGCGTTTGGAATTCTTCGGCGACTCGGTACTGGGCTTTTTCATCAGCGGCTGGCTGCTGGAACTGCTCCAGGAAAGCAGCGAAGGAGAGTTGTCACGCCGGAAGGCCAGTCTCATCGATACGGCAACTCTGGCCGGTCTCGCCCGGAAACTGGACCTGGGCCGATACCTCCTGTTGAGCTATGGTGAGGAAAAGACCGGCGGCCGATCAAAAAAGACGGTCCTGGCAGCAGCATTTGAAGCACTCCTTGGCGCTATCTACCTGGACGGCGGGAGTAGCTGCGCAGAGACCTTCCTGAAAAAGCTCTACCAGCCATTACTGGCCGGTGAGACAAACCGGGATGACACTAGAGACTATAAGACAAAACTGCAGGAACTTGCCCATGCCCTAGGTGGTATGCCGCCTGTTTACTTCCTCGACAAAATTACCGGCCCCGATCACAATCTTTGCTTCAGTGTGACAGTGATGATGGGAAATGAGTGTTTTGCCCGTGGAGCCGGTAAAACACGCAAGGAGGCTGAGCAGCGAGCCGCTCGGGAGGGTCTGGTACTACTGGAGGAATTGTCGCTGCGAAGGATTACTGTTGACGAAAACAGAAGGGGTCGCGATCGCTGAACGGATCGCCGCCAAAACTTGCGGTAACAGCCGGACAGCCCCGGCAGACAGCTCGCTGGGCGCATCCTTGACAGGCTGAACTTCCTTCGCGGTAAGCAGCCGCGGTCTTAGAGTGATAGATTTCAGACAAACTTTCCGTGACGACAGTACCGATGGCTGAGGGGAATTTTCTGCAGGCATGCACCTCGCCGTCTGGAAGTAGTGCCAGAAAATTAAATGCCGCTCCACAGCCGTAACCCGCACAGCCAGCGAACAATTCCTGATTTTCCCTTTCCAAAGCACAATTGAAGAGGCTGTCTTTCAGGGCCAGAACCGGGTTGTCGCGCATCGCCGCCCGATAATCGGAGAGAAACGCCACATAGTCATCTTTTTCCGGAAGCGCCAGTGCAGCACCCCTACCAAAAAGCGCCAGCCTGTTGAAGGTCAAAGAGCTGGTCCGATTCCGGAGCAGTTCTCCCAAGGGCAGAATCTGATCGAGGTTTTCCCGGGTAAGGGTGAGCATCACCTCGCTGGGGACTTTCAAATCAGCCAAGATATCGAGAAATTCTAAGGTCCGCTGAAAGTGTCCTGCACCGCGAATCCGGTCATTATGTTTTTCGAGACCTTCAAGACTGACCTGGAAATAGGCCGGCATCTGCACAGCGACGATTTCCGCTACCTGCCGGGAAGAGGTGGGATTGGCCAGTAATGCCGTGGCAAGACCCCGTTCGGCTGCGGCCCGGTAAAGAGTCATGAAATCCGGGTGGAGCAGGGGGTTGCCGCCGGACAAGGAGACCTGCCCCTGGACGTAATGACTGAGACAAAAAGCCCGCATCTGATCGAGGATTTTCAGCCCATCAGCCAGCAAAACCCGGCTGCGGGCGCTGCGGTCATAGCAATGGAGACAGTTCAGGTCGCATTCCCGGGTGATATGCCACTGCAGGGTAAATACCGTTGCCGTCAGATATCTCTCGTTGATCGCGGCGTTGGAAAAAGAGTCCGGCCGGCGGATCCGTGAAGGGGGCGAAAGCAGCAGACCCCGGGAGACAGCCTGTCGAATGGCAGTGTCGATAGCTCCGACAGGCACGTCGGCTTCGCGGGCGGCAGCATGACGATCCCGTTCTTCCAGAATAATCTTGATCGCCGCAAGATCAGCAGGGCGGGCTGCTTCGGTATACGTCTGGTGGTCATGGGGAGATTTCCAGACCAGTACCAGCTCGGGTCCCGGTTCCAGTTGCTGCCCGGTGCAGGCTTTCCGGTCAAGTAATCCGGCAAGTCCGCGCCAGGCGCTGGAAACGATTTCCAGCGTAGGATTCACGCAGAGCCGCTCAAAATCAGAATGCGACGGCAGTTGCGAGGAACATACCCGTGCCCTGACTTTGCGTAATTGGTCAAGGTCATACTGAAAAGCTGATTTTCGGGTCTTGGCCATTTTTTGTGCTTTGAATTTACCTAACGGCCCGTTCACATATCGAACAGGCCGTTATTTGAAGATTAATTGCCAGATGCTGGAGGTGGACTTATTTTCTTTTTTTTGAGTATTTTTTTCTTCTGTACTGCTTTGTTCGTTGCTGACGAAACGGCTTTCTGAACGGGAGCAGCATTTACGGCTTTTCCATCATTAAGGGTGCCGCCGGCACCCGTTGACCCGCCTCAACCACTCTTGGCTTTTTCCGCGGCGCCACCTGCGCCGGAAGAGCCGCCTCAACCACTGGCTCCATGGGTGACGCCCGGAGACGTCAGAGCCACTCCTGCCATCAGGCCGGCAAGACCGATGCCGGCAAGAAGACTTTTCAGCTTGTCACATCCCATGTGCATTCTCCTTTCGCTGATATCGGCTTGATGAATACTTGTGGCCGAATGCATTCATTTTATCAATCAAATAGGTTTATTCAACCTGACGCTGGCAATTATTCATCTGGAAATTCAGTGTTGTCCGGTTAGGTCATTGTACTAGCCCTGTAGGGGCGTTTGATGGTAGCCGTGGGATTTATCCCACGGGTGAAAAACATCAATTTATTTATTCGTCACGTTCGTGACGAGGCGAAATCTGCCTGTGATTTCCGGGGAATGAACTCCGCGGCTACCATCTAACTGTCGCTACGCGACGTACGAATAAAACATACTGTACAACTCTGCTGGAGATTATAAATTCACCCGGTCAAGAAATCCCTCAGGTTTCCGCTTGTTCCTGTTCTTCCTGTCTCCTGTAAAATTTCTGCAAAGTGCCTCTGGATTTGATGAAATATCATTTAAGAGGGAGCTGGCTTGCTTCTACGCTAATTAGATGGTACTCTTTCGAAACAAAAAATTTTGTGAGTAAAATTATCGGGAAGGAGCTTTCAGGATATGGATGCCACTGCGCTGACTGATTTGGTCTATGTACTGACTTTTAGTCTGGGCGGTATCGCCTTGGCCGTGATCCCCCTGGTAATATCCCATCTGATTGCCCCGCGTCGCACCCGCGCGATCCGTGATAAGTCTCTTCAGGTAATTGAGTGCGGCATGGACCCGATCGGCCCCACTTCGATCCGTTACGGGGTTGTCTATTATCTCTATTCGCTGATCTTCGTGGCTTTTTCGGTTGACGTTCTCTTTCTTTTTCCGGTTGCAACGGTATATAACGAGCAATCGGGCTGGCTCGACTTGGGCGAAGTGTTGCTGTTTATCGGGATTTTGGCGCTTATCATCATCTACGCCTGGAAAAAGGGGGTATTCCTGTGGGAACGGAAACAACTATTCCCGAAGGACTGATCCATTTCGCGCAGCTTGACAAGATCCTTGGCCTGGCCCGGGCGAACTCGCTCTGGCCAATGACCTTCGGACTGGCCTGCTGTGCCCTCGAGATGATGGCCACCGGAGCCTCCCGCTTCGATATGGCGCGCTTTGGCTGCGAGGTGTTCCGTCCGTCGCCCCGGCAATGTGATGTAATGATCGTCTGCGGGACCGTGAACAGGAAAATGGCCCCGGCGATTATTACCCTGTATGACCAGATGCCGGAACCCAAATGGATCATTGCCATGGGGAACTGCGCCATCTCGGGCGGGCCGTTCGTCTTTCCCGGCCAGTATGCGGTTGTGGAGGGTGTTGATAAACTGTTTCCGGTTGACATCTATATACCCGGCTGTCCGCCCCGGCCCGAAGCGCTTCTGGAGGGTTTCCTTCTGCTGGAAGAGAAAATTACCGGGAAGAGAAGATGGCCAGTGGTTGCACCGTGAGGTGTTTCGGTTTGAATTTGTTTTCCTTTGTTTCCCGTTGAGGTGACACTCACTCATGTCATTTGATGAACTTTCTCAAGCGCTAGCAGCAATTGCCGTTCAGGAATCGGCTGCGCCCTTGATTTCCTGCACCGAGCACACGGTAAGAGGCACCGATCTTGAAGTTACGGTCCCGGCAGATGTAATTGCCGCTGCCGGCCGCATCCTCGATCAAGCACTGTTTGCCCTGGAAGCCATCACCGGAATCGACTGGCTGGAGCGGGGGCAGATGGAGGTTGTCTATGACTTTACCCACTTTACCTCCGGGTCTCGGGTGGTCGTCCGCACTTTCCTTCAGCGAGAGCAGGCGGAACTCCCCAGTCTGGCAACAATCTATCCCTGCGCCGAATGGCACGAACGTGAAACACACGACTTCTTCGGCATTCTCTTCAGCGGGCATCCGGACTTGACGCCCCTGCTGTTGCCGGAAGATGCCGACTTTCATCCCTTGCGAAAGGATTTTACCGGGTGACCATCGAAGCCGCGAACATGCACCGCGAAACCTTCATCATCAACCTGGGGCCGCAACACCCGGCTACCCACGGTGTGCTCCGCATCAAGCTGACCATGGATGGCGAGTATATCGTGGACGCTGAACCGGTGATCGGCTACGGTCATCGCATGCAGGAGAAAATGGGCGAAAACAGGCCATACGCGAAATTCCTCCCCAATACCGGCCGCATCGATTATGCCTGCGCCATGTCCTACAGTCATGGCTACGTCTGTGCTGTTGAACGGCTTGCCGGCATATCCGTGCCGGAGCGGGCCGAATTTATCCGGGTCATTACGACCGAATTAAACCGCATTGCCAGTCACCTGCTCTGGGTCGGAGCTTTCCTGGTGGATCTGGGCGGTTTCACCCCGTTACTCTATACCTTTGACGATCGCGAGGCGATCCTCGATTTGCTCGAAGCGGTCACCGGAGCGCGACTGACTTTTTGCTATTTCCGCTTCGGCGGTGTCTGTAATGATATCGATGAAGATTTTATCAGGGGCACGAGAAGTTTCATCACCAGGATGCGGTCTCGCATGCCCATGTACCATGCGCTGATCACCCGCAATATCATTTTTCGCGGCCGCTGCGAAGGGATCGGAGAAATCTCCGCCGAAACCTGCCGGAGATACGGCGCAACCGGTCCGGTGCTGCGCGGTTCCGGCATTTCCTACGACGTGCGCAAGGCGGAACCATATTCGGTCTATCCACTCTTCGACTTTAATGTGCCGGTGTACCCGGAAGGCGACTGCATGGCCCGCCACCTGGTGCGCATGGATGAAATTGTCGAGAGCATGCGGATTATCGAACAGGCTCTTGACCTTCTGCCGGAAGGACCGGTCATGGCCGAGAAAGTTCCGCGGATGCTGAAGCCGGCACCGGGTGACTGTTATTTCAATGTTGAATCGGCCCGGGGCAGCTTTGGGGTGCGACTGGTAAGCGATGGCACGGCCACTCCCTATCGTCTCAAGCTGAGATCACCCAGTTTTTCCAATCTCAGCCTGTTCCGCGAGTGCTCTCGCGGCACCCTGTTGCCGGATGCATTGGCGCTTTTGGGGAGTCTTGACCTGGTCATCCCCGAAATCGACCGCTGAAGCAGAACACAGCAGTACCCCAACCACCCCCAAGCTCCTTTAGGCCCTTTGGGTCCTCTTTTGTAAGTATGGGAGATTAAAGTCCCCCTCCCAATCCGCTTAAAAGCGCCTACTTCTGGTAGGAGGGGTTAGGGGTGGTAAGGTGTCAGCTTGAATGCCTAGGAGCCTGTCGGACTCAGGGTAAATCTGCTGCAAATCCGTCTGGACGGTCCATATTTCGCCGCTTTTTTGGGCAA